>CAZLOS010000102.1:0-18087 GCA_964561215.1 uncultured Solibacteraceae bacterium
CCTGGTCGCCTTCCGAGTATGCTTTGAATCCGTGACCGGCGAGCCGGTCGTGACCAAAAGCCAGTTGTTCTGCTCTTAAGGCCTCGATTCGTGCCCGTGCAAGCAAAGACGCCGTCATCTCGCCGCTCCGTTCAATGCGATGCAGCGACCGAACGAGATTCTTAACTGACGTGAGAGCGCTGGAGATGATGTTCACAGGAATCCTCCGGGTTGGCCTTCCGGATTGAGGTACACCAGCCCTACTCCGGACGGCGGGGAATGCAGGTTTTCGGTAGTGCAGACGACTTGGTGAAACTGCGGAACCGTCGGTCGGAACCCGCCTGTAAACCCGGTGATAGTCGGCGCTCCGGATCGCCCGGGGCACTTCGCCAGAACCCGTAGATCGGCTTGCGCTGGTGAGATCAATCCGGTTCTCGTCTGTGACTTTGGTTCCGTTGTTCTACAAGGGTACGGCGAAAGGCCACCCTGGGCCGAAGCAATCCGCGGGTGTCGGTACGAACCGCGCCGACCAAGACCGGATCGCCGTGCAAGAGCAGGAAGCCAAAACAACCTCGGTTCGGGGTGCGCTTCGTCCATCTGCCGCGCCATGATACCATGGGAGGCTTTGCCGAGGAGCAATGGTACAATTCTATCAGAGCGTTGCGGACGATTCGTGGAAGCAGCGTCGTGGCTGGACATGATGCTATCCACGTGGTAGCGTACCATGCATTGCCCGGGCCAGTTCGTATATGTCAAATTATCGTGCTCTAGAACCTTCCCGTATTGACTCCGGCCCGGTAGCCCGTGCGCGCCCTAGTATCCGCTTCGGACAAAACTTCCTCAAGGATCCTTCACTTGTCAGCGCGTTAGTCTCACGTGCTCGTCTCACCGCCAACGACGTTGTGTATGAAATTGGACCTGGTCGCGGGATCATCACTCGAGCGCTCGCAAGGGTGTGCGGTAAGGTTATCGCGATCGAGGTTGAACCCAGCCTTGCAAGGCTGCTCACACGACAGTTCACGGGAACGGAGAATGTCGAGGTGATCAACGCCGACGTGTTAGTGTTTGAGTTTCCTAACACGGCCTACAAAGTCTTCTCGAACATTCCCTTCAACATTACCGCTGACATACTTAGGAGGTTGTTGTATGGGAGAACCCCACCTGCCAGGGCTTATTTGATTGTGCAGCGTGAAGCCGCTGAGAAATATTCAGGTGCGCGCAGGGAGTGCCAGGCTTCAGTACTGCTGAAGCCTTGGTACGACTTTCAGATAGTACACAGATTTAATCGATCAGACTTTGACCCCGCACCTGCGGTCGAGGTGGTGCTCCTCGACATCAAGAAGCGTGAGTCTCCTCTCGTGGCTAGTGTCGAGGCTGATACCTACAGGCAGTTTGTAACTTATGGCTTTAGCAGGCAAAGGGCCAATCTTGGCAAAAGCTATAAGAAGGTGTTTTCGCACCTGCAGTGGAAGAGGCTGGCACATGATCTTGGATTCGATGTTCATTCGCTGCCGACAGATCTGACGTTCGAGCAGTGGTGCGGTGTGTTCCAGTTCTTTGCCGACGGAATAAAGAATGGCTTTGCGAAGATGCCCGTCGAGATGACGCGCTCGACAGGGATCGCTATGCGACTTGACAATGCCAAGACTAACACCCAAGGCATGGCCGACCAACGCTGGAAGAATTTAAAGGCAAGACAAAATCGATGACTTCGAAACAGATGGCATTAATGGTGCAAGCGGACTACTCGATGTTTGAGAACAGGCTGGCGAGCCTTGGAAAGACCTGACGTAGGAATCGAAGGATCGGAGCAGAAGCCACGGGCGTCACGCGCTCAAAGTGTGGCGGTCCCGCCACATGTGAGCCTCCGGCTCCTGACCAGGTTTGATTTCATGGTGGCACGCGACGGTCCCCGGAGAAGACCCGGGCGGAGCCGGTCACAGGAACCGTTGGTTTCGCTCCGAGGCCTACTGACGCTCCTTCGCGGTGTGCCATTTCCGGCGCGACAGAACCGCAGGGATTTCCCCGCATGATGACAGCATCCGTCCAGTTCCTTGAAAACTGAAACCACAGGCTGGCTGCTTGGCAACAAGTTGATGCGTTTGGTACCGGCTTGCGTCGCCTCGAAACCCGATTCTCCAAAACCATTACGTAACAGGGTTCCTCTCGGGGAGCCAATTCCTTTTTCCTCCTAATTGATCCTCCCCAGTAGTTGACACCGGCACCACTCGTGCGCCTGCACGACCCTGCCGAACATCCCAAAGAAAACCAACCATTTGCGCCGATCCGGCATTCTGCGTCCTCACGCTACAGAGAAGCGTGACGCGTGCCGGCGCGGCGCATTTTTCGTCTCTGACGGCCAATTTCTCGCGGGCCGTTTCTCCGCCCGGAGAATGCTCCATCAAATCGTTTGCATCGTCTGCAGACCTTCGACTCCTGACGCCTGTTTACCAAGTGCGTTCGTCTCGCCCATCATGGAATGCACACAGGCGCGCGTTTCCGCGTTCCGTTCCCGTCTCTTATTCAGCACCTCGGGTTTACCGTTTTCGCGGTCCTCGCGTATGTTTACATCGGAGGGCAACAGCGCTTCCCGCGCGGACCTCCGAGACCAGACAGATTGCGAGACGACCGTGAGGCGGACTCTCGCCGTGGTCCCAATCCACAGCGAGGTGAACCGTCTTGCCGATCCCAGCCGAGGATCTCCAAACCATCGCGCGCATTCTCGCCGCCGGCTATCTCCGGTTGCGCTATCCGGGGCGCGGCAGATGTCCACTTGATACTCCCGAGAAGTCGAGCCCTCATGTACACGAGGTTGACGCCTCCAAGAAGGGAGAACCACGTGGAAGACACGATTGAGCAGCAGATCGCCGAACTCAGCCGCATGACGGTCGGCCAGCTAAAGCAGAAATACATCGAGGTGTTCGGCGAGGAAACGCGGTCGAACAATCGGCAGTTCCTGTTCCGGAGAATCGGCTGGCGCATCCAGGCGCTGGCCGAAGGAGGGCTTTCCGCGCGCGCGCGCCGGCGTGCCCTTGAGATCGCGAACGATGCGGACATCCGGGTTCGCGCTCCAAACAAGAAGGCCCTCGATCCGGAGACCTTCCTGAAGGTGACGGCGAGGCTTCCCAAGCCGCACGATTCCCGGCTGCCGCCTCCAGGGGCCTGGCTCGAGCGGAACTACCGAGGCCAGCGGATCGCGATCAGGGTCCGCGTCGATGGGTTCGAGTTCGAAGGCCGCATATACAAGACGCTGACCGCCGCAGTGAACCAGGCGACCGGCGGGCGATGGAACGGCTTTGCCTTCTTTGGGCTTCCTGCCCCCGGTGAGGTGGATCATGCCCAGGAATAGCTCCGTCAACCGCGGCTTGGCGAGTACCACGGTCCCGGTTGAACTGGCTAAGCCCTCCACAGTGCGATGCGCGATCTACACGCGCAAGTCGACCGAGGAAGGCCTCCAGCAGGAATTCAACTCGCTCGACGCGCAGCGCGAGGCCGGCGAGGCGTTCATCCAGAGCCAGAAGCACGAAGGTTGGGAACCGCTGCCGGACCTATATGACGACGGCGGCTACACCGGCGGCAACATGGACCGGCCCGCGCTCCAACGGCTGATCGACGATATCAACCGGCGCACCATTGATTGCGTGGTGGTCTACAAGGTCGATCGCCTCAGCCGGTCGCTCCTCGACTTCGCGAAGCTGATGGAGCTCTTCGATAAGCGCGGCGTGAGTTTCGTGTCGGTCACGCAGCAGTTCAACACGACGAACTCACTGGGGCGCCTGACGCTGAACATCCTCCTGTCGTTCGCCCAATTCGAACGGGAGATCATCTCGGAGCGCACGCGCGACAAGCTGTCGGCCGCGCGTAAGAAGGGCAAATGGATCGGCGGCCACCCGGTCCTCGGGTACGACATCGACCCGAAAGGCGGCCGGATCCTGGTCAACTCAGAGGAGGCCTAGCGCGTCCGCGCCATGTACGACCTCTACTTGAAGCTGGGCACCCTCAACGCGGTTTGGGAGGAGGTCGGCCGTCGCGACTGGCGGTCGAAGCAGTGGACGACCGAGGCCGGCGTCACGCGCGGCGGCAAGCCAATCAGCAAGAGCGGGCTTTACGGGATCCTGACCAACGCCCTCTACAACGGGATGGTGGACCACAAGGGCGTCCTCTATCCCGGCGAGCACGAGCGCATCGTCGACCAGAAAGTGTGGGAGCGCGTGCAGGAGGGGCTGCGCGAGAACGGCCGCACGAACGGCGCCGTGGTCAAAAACAAGTACGGCGCGCTACTCCGCGGCGTGTTGTTCTGCAAGCACTGTGGCACGGCGATGATGCACACGTACACGCATAAAGGGCCACGCCGGTACCGCTACTACGTCTGCTACAAGGCACAGCAGAAGGGGTGGAAGAACTGCCAGACCAAGTCGGTCGGTGCAGAATCCATCGAAGGCGCGGTGCTGACCAGCATCCGCCGGCTGGCCACGGACCGGGAGCTGGCAGAAGCGGTGCTCGCCGAGGCGATGACACAGTTGGAAGGACGGACTCACGAGCTCGTGGCCGAACGGACCGCGGCGAAGCGAAACCTCCGGCAACTGAACCAGGATCTGGCGAAGCTCGCCGGCGAAACCGGCAGCGACACCGGGCTTCGGTTCGAGCGCATCAAGAGTCTGGAGGAGGCGATCCGGGCCACCGAGCGCCGCATGGACGAGATCTCGAGGGAGATGGCGCACCTTGAGCAAGAGCCTCTCGACGTCGACCACCTGCGGCGCACCATCCGCGAGTTCGAGGACGTCTGGGCCACCCTGACGGTCCGGGAACAGGAGCAGATGGTGAAACTGCTGGTGTCGAAGGTGGTTTACGACGGCGTGACCGGGAAGGTGACGATCAGTTTTCGAAGTGCGGGAGCGAAGGAGCTATGCCAAGGAAAGAACGAGTAGACGGAGGCCGACACGGCTTTGAGGTGGAGATGACCATCCCGGTGAGCCACACCCGGCGCGCGCGTAGCATGGAGGATCGCCTCGGTCCGGCAGGGCCGCCGGAGGCTCGGAAACCGGGCCCGCGCATCCCGCACATCACGCGGCTGATGGCGCTGGCCATCAAGCTCCAGGAGATGCTCGACCGTGGCGAGATCCAGGACTACGTCGACATCGCCCGTCTCGGGTACATCTCGCGGGCACGTGCGTCGCAGATTATGAACCTGACCCTGTTGGCGCCCGACATCCAGGAGGCGCTGGTGACGCTGGACACCGCGGAAGCCGCCACGTCCGACATTGCGGAGCACGACCTCCGGGCGATCACGAAGCACACCTTATGGACCGAGCAACGAAGGGCCTGGAAAGAACTCAGCGCCGCGTAGCCACCCTATTTGGAGGAACTGGCACCCTTCGCGCCGGCCGCGGCCGCGTCGCCGTCCGGCTCCTCCTCTTCCAGTTCAAACAGATCGTGCGCCTGACGGCGGATGCCCACCTGGTACTCCGCGAGCAACTCCACCAGCTTGTCCCCATTCATGAGGGCAACCGGCACAGCGTTTGAGCGTATCCGTCCGAGCAACCGCACACTTGACAGCGCGCCATGCTGCTAACGTCGCGTGGCCGCCCAAGCTGTGGGCGTGAGCCCGATCACTCGCGGTACCGGCGTTGCCGCCAGGCCCGGCAGCACCGCTGCCAAATACTCGCGTGCCGGAATCCCCATCCGTCGGCAGGTCTCCACCACGCTCAGGATCGCAGCCACTTTCGGCCCCGCCTGCTCGCTGCCGATGTGGATCCAGTTCTTTCGCCCCAGCGCCACCGGCCGCATCGAATTCTCCGCAATGTTGTTACTCAACTCCAACTCTGCGTGCTCCAGGAACCGCGTCAGTTTGCGCCACAGCGTCAGCGTGTAGTTCGCCGCCTTGCCCAACGCGCTCGACGGCAGCGCACCGGCACGGGCCGCCTCTACCTCCGCGCGGATCCCCTCCACTAACGGCTGCGCCTTCTCCTGCCGCAACGTGTGACGCATCGCGTGATCCATTGCCTGTGCACGTGCCACCGCGTCCACGGCGAACAGTTCGTCCATGCGTGCCACTATGCTCCTGGCCACAACGTCACCAGGGTTGAGTTTCACCGCGTCCACAAACTGACGCCGCGCATGCGCCCAACACGCCGCATGCACCAAC
Source organism: uncultured Solibacteraceae bacterium (assembly GCA_964561215.1). Lineage (GTDB taxonomy): Bacteria > Acidobacteriota > Terriglobia > Bryobacterales > Bryobacteraceae > JAJFUV01. The sequence goes on from CAZLOS010000102.1 coordinate 6,125, forward strand.
TTCGGCCCGCCTACACCTTCATAGGCGCTGTAGCCGTCCGTCTGCAGAATGCCTTCGAACTCTCCCAGAAACCGCCGCGGGCCATCGCGCCCTCGGCCCAACCGGAAGTCGAATACCACGCTACCTCCGGGCCGCCCGTACTGCCACAGATACGCCTGGTGATTCTGCCCACGCCCATCGTGCATCTGTACATCCACCGTCGTTTCGTCCGCCTGGATGTAACTTCCCCCGACTAACTCCCGCCGCATGGCTTCTACTACCGGTATGAGTAACTCTCCCACCTGCATCACCCATCCGTCCATCGTTGCCCGGCTGATCTCGATACCCGCTTCCCGCTGCAGAATCGCGCTCTGGCGGTACAGCGGAACGTGATCGCTGTATTTGCTCACCACCGTGTCGATCACCAGCCGGTCGCTGACCAGGCCTTTTTCGAGGATGCGCGATGGCAGCGGCGCTGCGCTCACACCGTTGCCACAGTGCCGGCAGGCCCGCTTTTCCCGCTTCGTCACCAGCACGAAGTACTTGGCCGGTTCTACATCCAACTGCTCGCTGATGTCATAGCCCATCACCGGCTTGGCCTGCCCGCACGCCGTGCAGGTGCATTGTGCCGGAGTGCAGACGATCACCCGCTCCACACGCGGCAGACCGGCCGGCAGTGATTGCCGTCCCGGGTGGCGTCGTGGCGCTCGAGCCTGCGTCGCTGGCGCTTTGGGCAGCGGCTCGCGCGTGCTTTCAGCTTCCACCTCGGCCGCACTCACGCCCGGCTCCAGTTCCAGCAACTCCAACTGTTCGGCACCCAATTTCTCGCTGGCGGGGCCGTACTTCTTGATTCGCTGCAAGCGCAGTCGCGCTTCCAGAACCTGGATCTTCAACTCGGCCCATGCGAGTTTCTGTTCCAACTGGAGGATGCGTTCAGTGTCTGACAGTGGCTTGGAAGAGAGGTCCACGCGAGTAAGGATTACTCTAACTGGGTGTGTTACTACTTACAAGTACCAATTATGAGTAACTTATACGGTGGTCTCTTCGCCTTGACTTAGAGTGCGGTACCACTTCCGCCGATCGGTCTGCCGCAAATCGATCCCGCCCAGCAGCAGCATCAGTTCCTCATGTGTGAGCGTTACCCTGGTCTGCTCCGGTTTGGCTTCAGGCCAGCGAAAGCGCCCCTTCTCCAGACGCTTGGCGCAGACCCACAGCCCGCTACCATCCCAGAAGAGCAGTTTCAGACGATTGCGTTGCGCGTTGGCGAAGACGAAGATGTGCCCGCTCAGCGGTTCGCTCAGCAGGCGGTCGCGCGCCAGACCGTAGAGCCCTTCGAAGCCTTTGCGCATGTCCGTGGTGCCTGCTGCCAGGTAGATCCGCGTCGCCGGACCGTAACTGAACATCTACAGCCGTTCCAGAGTACTCACCAATTGCACCAGCGTACGCGCATCGAACCCGCGACCGATCTCGATGCGGCGGCCGCCTCGCAGGGCCACCACCAGGCCAGCACTGTTTGCAGCCGCGGTCGATGACATCACCTCCACAGCCAAAAAGCGGCCGCCGGTTGGCAGTTCGGCGCCTCTCTGCCGTTTGCGGTAGCGCGCCAGACTCGCCAGGCTCACGCCCGTGGTTCGGCAGAACTCCACACGACTCAAGCTGCTGGCCTCAAATCTGGCCACCAACTCCTGGATTTCCTCGCCACTTCGTCGGCGCCGGCTCTCCACAGCCTGCTTGTGCTCTTCCATGGCCGTAGTTCAGCATTGTTTGGCGGACGTGAACAGGTGGATTGGCCTGACGGATACGTTTGAGCGCTCAGCCTCTCGTTTTGCGCCGGCGCTGAAACCGCTGGTGGTGATGATCAGGCCTTGCTCGTGTGTTCCGAGGCTACCGCGAACCTGTTGTACAACCGGGGCCTGCACGTGGTTCTTGATTTTCCAACGCTTCACTTGGACGGCCATCTGTGTTGCGATCACGTCGCCGACAACCAACGTCCCGCGCACGTCAATTCCGCCGTCCCCGCTGCGCCGCGTGACTTCGATGCCTTCGAAGCCGAGTTCCGCCAGGAGCCGCCCCACGAGATCCTCAAACTCACCCGGGTCCATCTTGAGCAGATTGGCATGCAGTTTCTGGCGCACGCGCCGGTTGTGCTGCTCGATTTCGAAGGCCAACCCTCGGCCCATCCATTTGCTGAGCCCGAAATAACCCTTCCCGTGCTGGACGAAGCGCGGAAACCGACCGTTGCTCTTGTCCCGCCGGATCTCGGTGATGAGCTGCGAATACATGCTGGCCGGAGGCGTCTTTCCGGCAGTCGCGAGCCAACCCTCCTCGATCGCGGTTTCCGTGATCGCGCGGTAGTGCATGGGCGATTTGTGCCCGAAATCGTTCAACACCTTCTCCGCCGCATCGGTGAAGGACAGGCCGCCGGCCGGTGCCGGCTTGGCCGTTGGATCCTGCACTTTCGCAGAAGCATCCGGCACAGGCACCTCCGCACGAAGGGCGAATGTCCGCGGCGCGGTTCGCACGAAGGGCGAGGCGGCGCCCCGCTTTTGCATGTCGGTGCAGATCTGCGCCTCAATCGTGGCACCAGGCGTTTTCCCGCTGGTGGCCCAGAGCCGGTTCTCCAGGATCCGCTTGGTGATCTCTTCGGCATGTAGCGGTTCTCCAGCTTCGCTGAGAACCTGAATGGCGGCTTCGCGAGCGGACATCGGAATCCTCCTTCTCTATCTGTGACTTACGGCAAGTCGCGATTATAGCCGACGGTACAGATCGGCGTTCGAGGAGGTCCGTTTCCCGTGCTTCCACTCATCGCGGATGGCCGTGCTGACGGTGCTCTCTTGTTCCCTGACGCCAGAAAGCGACGACACGGAGAACAACCCTTGGATAACTCTATTCGGGCAACAGCGGCAGACCGAGTTCTCGAAGGAACTCATTGTGCTTCCGGGTTGACTTCGTGATTCTCTTCTCCAACTCCACCAGCTCGGCATTGACTGCTTCCAAGTCGACTTCCTTTTCTTCAACCGCCGTGCTGACGTACCGCGAGATGTTGAGGTTGAAATCATGACTGGCGATCTCCGCCATGTCCACGCGTCTTGAGTAGCGCGGCTCCTCTCTTCGGTGCTGGTAGGTCGAAACGATTTTCTCGATGTGCTCCGGAAGCAGTCTATTTTGGCGCTTGCCCTTCTCAAAGTAATCCGCTGCATTGATTAATAAAACATCGTCCGGTCTCTTACATTTTTTGAGCACCACTATGCACACCGGGATGCCGGTAGAAAAGAACAGGTTGGCAGGCAAGCCGATCACAGTATCGATGTGCCCGTCTTGCAGTAACTTGGTTCGAATTCGGGATTCCACCCCGCCACGGAAGAGCACTCCGTGAGGCAAGATGATAGCCATCACTCCGTCCTGTTTAAGGTAGTGAAAACCATGGAGCAGGAAGGCGAAGTCGGCCGCGGATCTGGGCGCCAGGCCGTAGTTCTTGAATCGCACGTCCTCGCCCAGGGCCTCGCCGGGATCCCATCGGTAGCTAAACGGAGGATTGGCAACGACTGCGTCGAAATAGGGCACCTTCGCCGGGTTTGTCTCGCGCAGGAAATCCCAGTCGTTGGTCAGCGTATCCCCGTGAAAGATCTCGAATTCGGAATCCTTCACTCCGTGCAGCAGCATGTTCATCCGTGCCAGGTTGTACGTGGTGATGTTCTTCTCTTGCCCATAGATTTTCCCGATGCCATGAGGCCCCATGCGGTGTCGAACATTGAGCAACAATGAGCCGGAGCCACAAGCAAAGTCCAGGATACTATCCAGGTGGGACCGCCTTCCGGCGAGAGGTTCCTGACCATCAAGTGTCACAAGGGCGGACAGAATGTCCGATACGAACTGTGGAGTGTAGAACTCTCCGGCCTTTTTGCCTGAACCCGCAGCGAACTGACCGATTAAGTACTCATAAGCATCGCCAAGAGCGTCACTGTCGGTGGAGAAGTCGGCCAGGCCTTTGGCGATCTCGCCTATGATCTTGCACAGGCGTGCGTTGCGCTCCACATAGGTCTTTCCAAGCTTGTCCGAGCCCAAATTGATCTCAGAGAACAGTCCGCGGAAAGTGCTATCGAAGGATTCATTCTCGATATAGTCAAAGCCCTTTTGGAGCGTATGGAGCAACTCGCCATCCTGGGTACGCGCTTGCTCCGCGACGCTGGTCCAGAGATACTCAGGGCGAATGACGTAGTGGATCTTGCGGCGCATCTGCTTCTCGAACATCGCAGTGTCATCGGAATTCGCCTCGTACCAAACAGAAAGGGGCGTACGGCGGTCTTCTCCTGTGAGAGCCGGATAGTCCCGCCCGAGTTCCTTCTGCGCGGCCGCCTCGTAATTATCCGATAAGTGGCGCAAGAACAAAAACGCCAACATATAATCACGAAAATCATCTGCGTTCATAGCCCCGCGCAGCTGGTCTGCAATGGCCCACAGAGTCTTGCCAAGCTGTTCTTTGTCATGTAGGGTCATGCTGGATTCTCCGGGAAGGTATTAGCTGCGTCGACGACAGGTGCAACACGCTCCGGCTCGGTGGCGCTCGGCGGCGGGGGCGCTGCGGGGTTGGCCTGCTCAGTCTCGACCAGAAGGGCAGGCAGTGCGAACTGATAGCGGGACAGGAAGGCATTCAGAATCTGGCGAAACAGCTGCTTGGTATCCTCCACCATCTCACGAGGTTCGTAGATCGCGTATTTTCCGTGGCTAAGGAGGTTAAGCGCCCGCGCATATAGAAGTTCGTCATCAAGACCGTGAATGCACGCGGAAAAGTCATCGTGCCCAAAGAACGTGGCTGTCTTTTCCAGGATGCTGCGGAGCATGTTGAAGTGGAAGGTGTATAATGCCCCAGTGTCAGCCGCCCTTTTGATCTCGCTCAACATTGCGACGTGATGGAAGAACGGCGTGTCGTCGGTCGAACGCAGTGTGTACTTCTCGCCTGAAGTCGCCCGATGCAGGAAGTACTTCTTGTGAGCCTCCCTCTTCAGCTCGTTGCAGACCACGTTGAAGAAAAGGGCGTGGTGGGAAGATACCACAACCTTAAAGCGATCCTTCCCCTTGCGCAGCAACTTCGCCAGATCACTCGCTACAGCAATAGCGTTGTTGTCATCCAGCGAGGAGATTGGGTCGTCAATATAGACATACTTGACCCAGGCATAAGATGGATGAGAGTCGATCACTCTCTCGCAGATGGCCATGAATATGCACCAGACAAAGATGTTTTCCTCTCCGCGCGACACCTTCGCATGCTCCGCTCCGCCGGAGGTAAAGGAAATGGTCCAGTTGTCATAATCAATATCGAAGTCAAAGGTGGCGTAACGTCCTAGATACGACTGGATGTTCTCCTCTAGCGCCAGCTCCCGAATGCCCGAAAAAAAGCGCGAAGCCGAGTTAATGCGCAGGACCCTCAAACTGTCACCAGCAAGATCGTTGTCCCAGCTGAACAGGTCTTCCGTGAAAGCGTTGAAGTAGAGGGTGTCAGGGTTTCCGCGGTTCTTCCGCTTGCCGCAGTCCTTGAACTCCATGGAAATCCGCGTCTTACCCGTGCCATTGAAGGCATAAAGCAGCACATAGTTCTTTCCGCCTCCATTCAGGTCGTCACGGAGGCGCACAACGAGCCGCTTAAGTGATCGGTATGTGTTAGCACTCATCGTTCTACCTCAGATATGCAGGGGAAAAGCCGCTGAAGGAGACCCTGTTTCAGGGCTGCAAGAGCAATGATCTTGTGACCCTGGGCGGAAATGAGCTCGCCGAGTGGCGTAAGGCATTCGACGATTCTTCTCTGCTCTGCAATGTCGGCAGGAAATGAGAACGGTAGCATTCTTATGAGAGCCTGACTCAGGTTCTCTTGGCCGCCACTGTTGCTCAGGCCGCGCATCTCGTCATAGCGATTCGCCAAATTCAGAAAAACGAATGAGGGATCTATGCCATCGCGCGGAAGAATGGCTGCGCACGCCTGATTGGTTGCGGCCTCAATGCCCAACATCGCAACCTTTCCGCGAGTCTTGCCTTGCCCGTACATCGCAACGAGAATGGTGCCTTTGGGAAACAGCTTCGCGGATGATGCGTCGAGCCCTTTCTGGCTAATGAATTCCTCGGCCTCAGTTATGACATTGAAATCAACTAGGGAGGTTGTGATCCACGGAATATTGCCGTTCCAGTATGCTTTAATTGAGCGATTCGGCGTGCCACCGGAGGAAGTTTCGAAGATCTCGCCTAAGAGATCAGAACGCCACTCCTCCGCGTTCTGAAACGCTTGGAGGCGCAACCGGGGCAGGGCCTCGCCCCGTGCCGGGAATAGGTGCCGCATCAGGCCCTGCCTGTGTTCCGTGAGGCCCTCCAGCTTTGAGGTTTCCGCCGCTATCACTTCGTCGAGGCTGGAGAGGCAGGCTGCGATTTCTGTCTGCTCCTTCAACGAGTGGTTGCCAGCGGGCCGGGGAATCAACAAGGAAAGAAGATCGTCGTCATTTACATTGAGCGAGCCATGGGCGCGGGCACCAACAGTTATGTATTGGCGCAGCCATTTTCCATGGACGTTAGCGGAGAATAGATGGTTCAGATACTCCAGATTGATTTTGGCCGTGTTTGCCCTGAAACAAGTGAAAATGCTGGTGGGAACGGCGCCAGCCTCGTGACCTCGGTACATCGCAATAAAGCCCTGAGGAAAGTCCTTCGTTGCACTCTTGTTGTACGCAAAGTCACCGGCCTGCAATACAGCATAGTTCTTGTACTGTTTGCCCGCGATGGTGCGACCAAATTTATCTATCTGAGTAACTAAGCCTACTCCAGATGTAACACTTAGCGGGATGCAGGCTCTCTGGCCCACTCGTTCGTCGATGAGAGCCGCGAGCTCCCTCAGTGGTTGTGCTTCCCACGCCCCCGCACCGGAGAAGTCAGGAAATCGCAACCTGGGTTGGATCTGATGATTCGGGCAGTCCTTTTCGATAGCCACATCGATTCCCCTATTGCTCGTAGGCGCTCAGGCCGGAGATCTCGCGTCCTTGAGACAGCTTGTGCAGAAGCGGGGCTAGGTCCTGCATTAGCGCCAACTCCTTTTCCGTTCGCGCTTTCCAGCCCAGTCCAAGCGGCGCAACAAGTTCGCTCAGTTGTTCACCATCAAAGACATGTCGGAGCAGCACCTGATCCACAAACGTTTGGACAGCCGCTGGCTCTAGTCCATGCCGGATTGCGACTGCAGCCAACGCACGAGCTTTCTTCTCGCCTTTGAATCGCTCGTAACCCGAGCGAATTGTCTTTTCGTCCATTGGTATGTTGGCTTCCAGGCTGCGGATGTACTCCGCGATGTCCTCGCGGTCGTCGAGGAACTTGGAGTCAGACTGAACGAGGCCGATCAGTTCCTCGCGGTTTAGCGTTAGCTTGTCAGGCTTTTGCTGGGTGTAACGCGCAATGAGGCCCATGATGTAGTCGTAGTCGATGACGGCGGAAGCGAAGAGCACGAATTCAAAGTCAAGCTGCTGAATATCGGCTCCCGCTGCATCACCCTGCTTGTCCTGCTTCTCCTTCAGGCGCTGAGCCGTTTCGAGGTAAGCGCCGCGCAAGGCCTGTAGTTTGTCCCGTGGCACGATCTGTGCGATCTGAGCGTCTTGTTCTTCGTCCAAGTCGGTGTACTGATCCAGTTGGGTCTTCAGACGCTGCACATCCTTGAACAGGTTGACGAACTGGCTGCGGGCAGCGTCGCCCTTCAAGTTGAGCACGTCCTCCGGTTCGCTCGAAAGCCCTTGCGACTGCATGAAGTCCGAAAGTCTCTGCACGGCGGTTTGCAGTTTGTCGATAACCTTCGGTGCGGCATCTACGAGCCAGATCTCGCGAGCCTGATCGAGCCTCTCCCCGGAGAACAGCGCAATGGCATCTTCCACCGACTGCTGTTGCTGGCGGAAGTCGAGGATGTTGCCGTAGGGCTTGGTGTCGTTGAGCACGCGGTTCGTGCGCGAGAACGCCTGGATCAGTCCATGGTGCTTAAGGTTCTTGTCGACGTAAAGGGTGTTGAGGTACTTGGAATCAAAGCCGGTGAGCAGCATGTCCACCACGATCACAAGGTCGATCTTCTGGTCGTGCGGCAGATCAGCATTAGAGAACTGTTGATCCTTAATGCGCTTTTGCACGTCCTGGTAATAGAGATCGAAGTCGCTGATTCGGTGGTTGCTGCCATAGCGGGCATTGTAGTCACTCACGATCTCTTGTAATGCGGCCTTCTTAACCTCTGGATCCTGCTGGTTGTCGAGTTTTTCTTGAGGCAGGTCCTCCTGAATTTGCTGTACGTCCTTGTCGCCCTCCGCGGGCGGCGAGAATACGCAGGCGACGTTGAGCGGACGGAAGCCTGCATCAGCCTGTTTCTTTTCCTGGATGTCCTTGAACTTGTGGAAATACTCGATGGCGTCGTTGATCGAACCCGTGGCCAAAAGTGCGTTGAACTTGCGCGAGGCCGTAGCTGCGTCGTGTTTGAGCAGGATAGTCTCGATTGTCTTGCGTTTGGCGAGCGCCTCGCCGGGCTTGGGCTTGTTCTTGCCTTCGGGCTTGTAGTAGTCGATGTGAAACCGCAGGACGTTTCGGTCCTCGATGGCATGCGTGATGGTGTACTGGTGCAAGCACCGCTGGAACAGGTCGTCGGTGGTCCGGTAGCTGGCCTGTTGACCTTCGATCTGCTGATAGGTCGCGTTCTTCTCAAAGATGGGCGTACCGGTGAACCCAAAAAGCTGGGCGTTGGGAAAGAACTCTTTGATGGCTTTGTGGTTGTCGCCGAATTGCGAGCGGTGACATTCATCGAAGATGAACACCATTCGCTTTTCACGCAATGGCTTTAGGCGATCCTTGTAGTTGCGCCGATTCGTGCCATCGAGGGCGAGGCCCAGTTTTTGGATTGTCGTGACGATGACTTTGTCCGCGTAGTCATCTGATAGCATTCGCCGCACCAGGGTTTCGGTGTTGGTGTTTTCTTCGACACAGCCTTCCTGGAAGCGGTTAAACTCCTCTCTGGTCTGACGATCCAAGTCCTTACGATCTACCACGAATAGACACTTCTCGACATCCGGATTGTCTTTGAGCAGGGTTGAGGCCTTGAATGAGGTCAACGTCTTTCCACTACCCGTCGTGTGCCAGATATAACCGTTGCCGCAGTTCTGATGAATGCACTCTACGATGGCCTTCACAGCGTAGATCTGATAAGGACGCATCATGAGCAGCTTCTGTTCGCTAGCAACCAGCACCATGTAGCGGCTGACCATCTGGCCGAGGGTGCACTTGGCGAGAAACTTCTCCGCGAAGGCGTTTAAATGGGTGATCTTCTTGTTGTCCTCGCCGGCGAACTGATAAATCGGCAAGAAGCGCTCATCGGCGTTGAAGCTGAAATGGCGCGCGTTGTTGTTGGCGAAGTACCATGTGTCCGTGCGATTGCTGACCACAAATAGCTGGATGAAGCACAGCAACGTCTTGCCGTAGCCGTTCCCTGGATCGCTCTTGTAGTCGACGATCTGTTGCATGGCCCGCCTTGGGCTTACCGCGAGTGCCTTGAGTTCGATCTGCACAACGGGAACGCCGTTAATCAGCAGGATTACGTCGTACCGGTGGTGACTGTAATCGCTGTTGATGCGTAGTTGGTTCACGACCTCGAAGCTGTTCTTGCACCAGTCCCGGATGTTGACCAGGGTGTAGTTGAGGGGGGTGCCGTCATCGCGCTCGAAGCTGTTGCGCTCCCGGAGCACGTGGGACGCCGCAAACACGTCTGGAGTGGTGATCTGCTCCAGAAGTCGTTGAAACTCAGCTTCGCTCAAACGTACGCGATTGAGTGCTTCGAACTTTTCACGAAAGTTCTTCTCGATCTCCGCGCGGTCGCGGATATCCGGACGATACGTGTATTTGAGATCTTCCAGCTTCGCGATCAGATCGCGCTCTATCTGATTTTCTGTAGTCACGGCTGAATCCGATTAGGTGCGTGCGGGCCGGAATGTAGTCGCCAGGATCCCTTTTCGGGATGGTGAGCGCGTGCCTCCGCTGGCTCCCGCCGCACGATCTGTCCGGCGTGGGCTTCAAGTCTCCGTCCGCTAATCCTGAATTGTACCAATAAGATAGGAGGCGTTCGCAAATGGGACATGTGTCCATTCCGTCGCGGGGTCTCGCGCAAATCTGCGAAGTTGAGCCGTAGGCGTTCTGATTTCTTGAAGGCCATCATCTGTCGCGAGCGGGGCGGCGCCCACACGATCGGTGGCGGAAGCACGCGCCGCATCCAGGCACCCTGGGAATGCTCATTCTCTCGCATCTCTGACACGGACGATAAGTCCGGAGCGAAGTACTCGCTCCAGAGCACAGCTTGTGGAATAGCGGTCCGGCGTCTTGCCCCTTAACCACTTGTAGTAATCGGCTTCGTCGACGCCGGCGGCTTCCTGGATATCCTTCACCTTGCAGCGGTTCCGGGCGACGAACTCCTTGACCACGCGGCGACGGTCGGCGACTGGGGTCGGGCGGAGCGCGCCGGGCGGCTCGGGAGCGGTGGCGACCAGGCGGCCCGCATCTTCGAGGTGAAGGTGGTCGCTGAGGGCGAGGAAGAGAATGCCGCGGGACTGGAGGAGTTCCTGAACGGCAACGGTCCGGTGGCGGTCGGTGGGCGCCAGCATGACAAAGGGTCCTGGCACCGAAAGGAGCAGGTCCTGGACGGCCGAGAGGAAGCGGCCGCCCTCCTGGGCCAGTACGAGGAACACCGGCCAGGACGGCGCGTCACGGAGGGACGAGAGGCCGACGGACCAGACGCCGTCGGCGCGAACTGTGGGCTGCTGGCACCGGATCCCGAGTGGGCCGGCGACCGATTTGGTGAAGCCGGCAATGTCGAGCTCCTGCAGCAAGACGTCGCGCTGTGTCAGCGGGACGCGTTCGCAAATCTCGTGGGGATCGCGGCAGATGGCGGCGAACTGGCCGTCGCCGTAGTCGACGATCCTCCGTGGGCAGTGGCCGGCGCGCGGCCTGGGGCACGGATACAACGTGCCGGCCGTGTCCGTCACGCGGAGGTGCGGTCGGACCAGGTCGATGTCCGGGCCGCAGTACCGCTCCCAGAATGCCGGGATGGCCTGCAGCCCGGGTACGGTCTCAAGCGACCGCCATAAATGACTCAGCTTCCTCATCGTTCGCCGCCGATCCCACCAGCACAAACCCGCGCGCCCGCAGCCATTGCTCAATCAACGCCGATTCCTCGCCGCGCCCGTACTCCGCGATGTTCGGCGGCTGGATCAACACCGGGCGCGGGTTGGGCTCGCCGTAGAGCTTCACCGCAAAACGCGCACGCAGGAGCTTCGCGTCGGTGTCGATGGAACGGCGCTTCAACTCCAAAGCCTTGAAGACATCGTCCGCCTTGTGGCGCTCGGTGTACTCGAATGCGCAGGGCCAGGCGTATTCGATCTCCGTCATGCGGACCCGCTCGATGCCGTCCACGTCCATGCATTGCAGGGACCGCGCGCCGTCCACCTTCAATGGCGTCAGCGTGTACTTCTGGAGGTAAACGAACTTCTCCGGATCGCCGAACAGGTGCTGGCCGAACTTCTCCCGGTAGAGCCGCAGCTCGCCGATGGTCCCGGTGCTAATGCGCAGTTCGTTGTTGCGTGCATCGTAGACCACCAGATCCGTCCGCTCCGGCCGGAAGAACGTGCAGGTGGACTGCGGCCCCTTCCGGCTGGGCTCGCGTTTGCAGAGCTGGCCGTGCTGAACCAGGAATCGGATCTCACCGGGAAGATCAGCCCGGATGACGCGGCAGCCGACACCGCGCTTCTTGGCCATGAACCAGCCCTCGAGGTCGGCTTCGAGGTCGCTGAACTGAATGGGGAGCTGCTCGGGCGGAAACACGTCTTCCGGATCGCGGGCGCGAAAGCTCTCGAACTTCCGGCGCCGGTGGGAGCCGACTTCCCGTTCCTTGAGCACCAGCGCCTGCGGCGCATCGAGCCAGATTCGGGCCGCCAAGTCGGCGG
>CAZLOS010000103.1:0-18032 GCA_964561215.1 uncultured Solibacteraceae bacterium
GCGCGTGGATGCCCTGACTCCAGGTCTCGAACTCGGGATGCTGCGCCTTGAGTACGTCCGCTCCGGTCTCCGCGTGCTTCCAGTCGCTGAACTTGATCTCGTCGTAGTAGGCTTCGATGTCGTCGATCTTCAGCCCCTTCGCCCAGGGGTAAGTGACCAGCTTGGTGTCTTTCGCAAGGTAATACTCGACGTGGCACTGCCCGCATACGAAGCTGCGCATCTCCTGGCGGGTGGCCATGGTGTTCGGATCGTAGTTGTCGATGCCCTGCGATTTCTTGTACGCCTTGATGCCGTTCAGGAAGCCCGGACGCGTAACGCGGATGGCCATGGTCTTCGGATCGTGGCAGTCTATGCACGCCACCGGGTGCGAAACCAGCTTCCGCGCTTCGGCGAAGGGCATCGGGCAAACCAGCGCGAATCCCTTCATGACGTCTCCGCCACCCAATTTGCGGTAGGCGGGAATGATGGAGGCATGACATTGCAGGCAGGCGCCGGTCTGCGGACGCTGCTTGACGCGCTCGGTCTCGTCCTGGTCCTTGAGCGAGTAAGCGTGGCCGCGTTCTTCGCGGTAGTCCAGTTCGAACGCGTAGCCGGCGAAGATGCGCCGCAGGCGTGGATCGCGATCGAGTCTGGAGAACGCCTCGCTGCCGCCGTATTTGGTGCGCTGGATGTCGACAGTGCGTTTGTAGCCATCGAACTCGCGGGGAAAGTTCTTGCCCCATTCGGCCGGATCGACGGTGTCCTCGGTGAGCCGCGCCAGTTCGAGATAGCTTTGGCGCGCTTCCTGCTTGCGCTGGCCGATGTTTATGAGCAGCATCGTCACCAGGAACGTGGCCACGGCCACGGCGGCGCTCAATCCAATGTATGTCCAGCGGTTTGATTTCATGGTGAGTTATCTTCTGCTGCCGTGCCCGGCGCCAGCATGACAATGCACGCAATCCATCTCGGCCGATCGCATGTGCGCCGGCGCCATGCGGATGTCGCTCGTAAACTCCTCGTGACAGCGGATGCAATTGGCGCGCAGGCGTTCGGAGTTCGCGGTGCGAATGCGCAAAGGATCGGAGAATGTCTGCAGCGTGAACTTAACGGAATGATTCCAGCCGTTGTCCGCTTTGGTCCAGAGCTTCGCCGGCAGGCGTTGCGGCATGTGGCAATCGTTGCAGACGGCGCGGGTGTGGTGGCTGGATTTCTGCCACGAATCCACATACTCGCGCATGATGTGGCAGTTGGCGCAGGCGTTGGGATCGTTGCTGAAATACGACAGTCCTTCCGCGAAGTGGAAGGTGAAGAAGCCCACGCCGAACAGCACACCGGCGAGCAGACTCGGTAGCAGGCGCAGGAACTGGTTCATGTGTGGCGCGGAGCGCCCTTGCCGGGAACGCTCCGCGCCATTATATCAACCGCGCTGTTCCATTGACACGAACTCGCGCGCGGGGTAGCCGGTGTAAATCTGCCGCGGCCGGGCGATCTTCTGCTCGGGATCGGAGATCATTTCCTGCCACTGCGCCAGCCAGCCGGACATGCGCGCGATGGCGAAAAGCACCGTGAACATCTCGGGATTGAATCCCATGGCCTGGTAGATGATGCCTGAGTAGAAATCCACGTTGGGATAGAGTCTGCGCTTGATGAAGTACTCGTCGTGCAGCGCAATGTCCTCAAGCTCCTTGGCGATTTCCAACTTCGGGTTCGGGCCTGTGACTTCGAACACCTCGTAGGCGGCCTGCTTGATGATCGCGGCGCGTGGATCGTAGTTCTTGTACACGCGGTGCCCGAAGCCCATCAGCTTGCACTTGCCCGACTTGACCTGCTCGATGTAGCCCGGAATGTTCTCCCGCGTGCCGATCTCGTCGATCATGTGGAGAACTTCCTCGTTGGCGCCGCCGTGGAGCGGACCGGACAACGCCGCCGCGGCCGCCGCCGCGCTCACGTAAGGATCGGCTTGGGAACTGCCCACCGCACGCATGACGCTGGTGCTGCAGTTCTGTTCGTGGTCGGCATGGAGGATGAACAGGATGTCCAGGGCTCGGGCGATCACCTTGTTGACCTGGAATTTGGGCTCCACCATCCGCCACAGCATATTCATGAAATTCTCGGTGTAGCCAAGCTGGTTATCCGGATAGATGTACGGATAGCCCTGGGTGTGACGGAACGAAAACGCCGCAACGGTGGGGATCTTGGCGATGAGACGTACGCACTGCAGCCGCCTCGATTCGGCGTCGTTAATGCGGCGCGCATCCGGGTAGATGGTGGAAAGTGCCGCCAGGGTGCTGACGAGCATGGACATGGGGTGGGCATCGTGCCGGAAGCCCTCCATGAACTTCTTCGTATTCTCGTGCAGCATCATGTGCGAGTTGATCTCTTTCACCCATTGGTCCAGTTGAGCCTTGTTGGGCAGTTCGCCATGGTGCAGCAGATAGGCCACCTCCAGATATGTGCACTTCTCGGCCAAAACTTCGATCGGATAGCCGCGATAGCGGAGAATGCCCTTGTCGCCATCGATGAAAGTGATCGCGCTCTGGCAGGAGGCGGTGTTCATGTAGGCCGGATCGTACGTCATCAGGCCGAAGTCATCAGGCTGGGTCTTGATCGGGCGAAAATCCATCGCCCGCACAGTATCCCTGAAGAGCGAGACCGTATAGGTGCGGTCCGTTCTGTTGTCGGTAACGGTTATTGAGTTGTTCGGCATCGCAGTCCCTCGTGTGAGTCGGCTCCCGGCTGGCCGTACCCGCCCCATTTGGATGCGCACCAGACCGATTTCGAACCAAACATAATCTAAATGACCCGTGCGCGCAACATCGCCCCCAATGGGGACTTTCGGGGCGGTTACCCTTGTTTTCACCATTCGGGCATTGACCCTCTGCCGCCCGCCTTGATATGCTGATGGCCGATACGGATGCCGCTACGCCGCCTTGAGCCGCGCGGCCAACTGGGTTAGTGGCCAAATCCCGCTCTGGAGCAAGCATGAAAGCCTTCAACAATGTGCCCGTCCCTGCGGACGGGGAGCCCATTCGGTTTCAAGACGGCAGGTTCGTCATTCCCGATACGCCGATCATCCCGTTCATCGAAGGCGACGGTACCGGCCCGGATATCTGGCGGGCCTCGCGTGCGGTGTTCGACGCCGCGGTCGCCAAGGCGTATGGCGGGAAGCGCCGCATTGCCTGGTACGAGATATTCGCCGGGGAGAAGGCGTTCTCGCGATTCAACAACTGGCTGCCTCAGGACTCGTTGGACGCCATCAAGGAGTTTCGCATCGCGATCAAAGGGCCGCTCACCACGCCCGTCGGAGGCGGCATCCGCAGCCTGAACGTCTCCCTGCGCCAACTGCTCAACCTGTACGTGTGCTGGCGGCCGGTGCGATACTACCCCGGCGTTCCCTCGCCCATGAAACAGCCCGAAAAGCTGAACGTGGTCATCTTCCGCGAGAATACCGAGGACGTGTACGCCGGCATCGAGTGGCGCCAGGGCACCCCGGAAGCGAAGAAAGTGATCAACTGGCTCAACGACGAGATGGGCTGCCGCATCCGTTCCGATTCCGGCATCGGAATCAAGCCCATCAGCGTCACCGGCTCGAAACGCCTCATCCGGCGCGCTATCCAGTACGCTATCGCGAACCAGCGCAAGAGCGTCACCCTGGTGCACAAGGGCAACATCATGAAGTTCACCGAAGGCGCTTTCCGCGATTGGGGCTACGACCTGGTGCGCGAAGAGTTTGCAGACACCTGCGTCATCGAGTCCGAACTCAGCGGCGCCGTTCCTGCCGGCAAGGTCCTGGTGAAGGACCGCATCGCCGACTCCATTTTCCAGCAGGTTTTGCTCCGCCCGGACGAATACGACGTGCTGGCGACTCCCAACCTCAACGGCGATTACCTGTCGGACGCCTGCGCCGCGCAAGTCGGCGGGCTGGGCATGGCTCCGGGCGCCAACATCGGCGATCAGCACGGCGTATTCGAAGCCACTCACGGGACGGCGCCGAAGTACGCCGGCCAGGATGTCATCAATCCCTCCAGCTTGATCCTGAGCGGGTCGATGATGTTCGAGTTCATGGGCTGGAAGGAAGTCAGCTCGGTGATCGAACAGGGGATCACCAGAACCCTGGCGCAGAAACGGGTTACTTACGACCTTCACCGGCTGATGGAAGGGGCGACGAAGCTGAAGACCAGCGAGTTCGCCGCCGCGATCATCGAAAACATGAGCGCCTGGCGCGAAAAGAGCCGGCGGCATCCCGGACCCCGCAACTTGTAGGCAACCCGGAATGCTTTACATACGTTTAACTTACATAGGTTAGAATAGCCCTAGGAGTTTGCCATGAGAGTGCTCGCCATTCTGGTCACGTCCGCCTTCGCAGCATGCCTTGCGGCCCAGGAGCAGAAGGCTGCGCCGGCGGCTCCCGCCACCCCCTTCGTCGTTGAGAAGGGGACGCGCATTCCCCTGAGCCTGATCAACAGCGTCAGCACCAAGCACGCCGCCGAAGGCGACAGAGTGTACCTGGAATCCGCCTTCCCGATCCTGGTTGACGGACGCGTCGTCATCCCTCCGGGTAGTTACGTGGCGGGGACGGTGACTGACGTCAAGCGGCCCGGGCGTGTAAAGGGCCGCGGAGAGGTGTTCGTGCGCTTCGATTCGCTTACCCTGCCGAACGGCGTGACCCGTGATTTCCGGGCCCGCATCGGAAGCCTGGACGGGCGCACCAACGAGGAACTGGACCGCACCGAAGGCAGAGTGAAGAGCGAGGGCAACAAGAGCGGCGACGCACGCACCGTAGGTGAGGCCACTGCCGCGGGCGCGTCGGTCGGAGTGATCGCAGGCAGCGCCGCCGGGCGTGCCGGCTTGGGCGCGGGCGTAGGCGCCGCCGCTGGAGCCGCCGCCGGACTGGTTGGCGTGTTGCTGTCCCGCGGGCCGGATGCCGTGCTGGCTCAAGGGACAACCCTCGAAATGGTACTGGATCGTCCACTCACCTTCACCGAGGCTGAAATCGACTTCGGCTCCAGCGCGCCACGCCGCAGCGCGCCGCGCACCTTGGCCGAACCTTCAACCACCCAGCAGCGCCACTCCATTCCAATGCCCGGCCGTGGCGGCATAAACCGTTGGTTCTTTTGAACCAATGCGGGGGCTTGCTTAGTACTTCCCTCCCAACCGGAGCCGACCGAAGGTACTACCGCAAAATGTGACCTCCGGCTCATTTTCATCGCATCGGGGACCCTTTAAAATCCGTATTTAACGATGCAAAACCCCATCGTCCAGCCCGAAACCGTTCTGATGTGGGCGCAGGTCTTCGGCATAGCCGGGGTCGCCTTGGTGGTAGACTTTCTGGCTCGCGACAACGACCGGTTGCGGCACATCAACAGCGAACTCAAGAAGGGGGGCCGGCAGCCTGAAGCTGGGGCGGTGCCCATCAACGTTGACCCGTTGACCGGACTGCACAACCGTGCTGTGCTTGCCGAACTGCTCGAGAACGGCGTTAAGGTGACCGGCGTAGCCGCCGTCGTCGATGTGGACAATTTCAAGGAGATTAACGACAACTTCGGACACATGGCCGGCGACGAGGTGCTGTTGGGTGTCGGCGGCCTCATCCGTGGCTCAATCCGGGAGCAGGACTTCGCCTGCCGCTGGGGGGGCGACGAGTTTGTGATCTTCTTCAAGAATGAGTGCCATGATGCCGCGCAAAAGCGGATGACGCGCATCGAACACCGCCTGGCCGATTTCCATCTGCGACAGTACGGGAAGACAAAGATTTCGGTCAGCTGGGGCATAGCCGAAGCGCTGGAAGGCTCCTTGAAACAAGCAGTTGAGGACGCCGACAACAAGATGTACCAGATGAAGCGCCGCCGCAAAACCATCAGTAGCGCTTTGATGCGCTCCAGGCTTCGGGTGGTCAACGCCTGAGGATTCTTCGACATCAATTCGGTTTCTCTCCTCCGGGGCGCCTGCGGGCGCCCCCTGCGTTTATGCCCACTCCGCCGTGGACGACCCTCGGCCTGCCGGAGGATCGCCCTGAAGGCTCGTCGAGTCACTCCATGACATTGCGCCCCATGTGGAGGAGCGATGTCTCCATCTTGCGCAGTTCCTCGTTCGCGGCGGCCGGCGTCGAGTGCTGGAAAATGCCGCGCTCGATCAGTTCGGCAAACAAAGCGGTCAGTTCCGGATCACGCCATCCGTTGCGCGTTTCGGCGCCGAGGATTTCCAATGCTTCGTGCGTGCTTAGGGCCGCCTTGTATGGACGCTCCGTGGTGAGCGCATCGTAAATGTCGGCGATCTGAAGGATCCGTGCCAGCAACGGGATGGCCTCACCCCTTAATTGATCCGGATAGCCGGACCCATCCCAGCGTTCATGATGGTTCCGGATGATGGGCAGCACCGGAGCCAGGTTTTTCATGGGACGGCAGATGGCCTCGCCGCCCACAGTATGGGAACGCATCAGGGTCCACTCCTCTTCGTTGAGGCGGCTCTTCTTGAACAGGATGGAGTCCGGCACGCTGATCTTGCCGATGTCGTGCAGAAACCCGCCGCGATGCAATGCAAGCAATTGGGGCCGGGGCAGGCCCAATGCATTGCCCAATTCTACGGCATAGCGCGAGAGTCTATCGCAGTGACCGGCCGTGTATGGGTCGCGCTGTTCGACGGCCTGCGCCAGCGCGAACAGAATGGTTTCGGCTTCATCGAGAGAGTCCACCGCAGCCTTATTGCGCAACATGGCGCGAATGCGGGTGCGCACTACGGTGGGATGCAGCGGGCGATTCAGAAATTCGTCGGCTCCGGAAGCCAACCCGGCTACTTCACTTTCAATGCCCTGGACGCTGGTAAGCATCAGCACCGGCAGCAGTTGCGTTCGCCGGCTGGATTTGATGCGCCGGCACAACTCCAAGCCGCTGATTCCCGGCATCATCAGGTCCAGAATGACCAGGTCTACCCGCTCGTGGTCCACGATGGAGATGGCATCCATGGCTTGCCCGGCTTCCAGTATGCGGTAGGGCTCCTGCTTCAACATGCCCCGCATGACTCGCCGGTTCACTTCCTGGGAATCCACGATCAGCACGGTCGGCGACCGGTCCATGTAGGCAAACATCTCAGCGGGCGTGAGAACGGCCTGCGAGTGCGATCCCGATCCGGAGGTCCATTCTTCCACTGTGTCTTCCACAGGGTCGAGCCGCGTTAGCGAGAGGTGAGACACTTCCGCCACGTGTGACTATATCGGCAAAATCTGTACTAAAGTTTAGGGATTCTTCTACCGCTTCTAGCCCAAGTGGTCACATCAAAAAGGACCACGCCGAGGATCGCCGGGAATGCCACCACTACCAGCCTGTTATAGAGAAACGCCTGCGCGAATTCGCCGTGCAGCAGCGCGGACAGGGCTCGCGTCATTCCACACCCCGGACAACGCAGCCCGAACAGGTTGCGGTATAGGCAAACCGTTGGCGCATGTTCCAGCCACGGCGTAGGCACCAGGGCCAGCGCGACAAGCCCGGAGACGATGGCCGCCATGCGCCAGAACCGCATCGTGCGCGTCACTCGGCCAGCGGCCGCCCGGCGGCGTCCTTGTTGATGTTGCCGGTGAGAATCATGATGCCCTCGACCAGACCCCAGACGGCCGAGATCAGTGTCGTGATACCGCAGGTCACGATGCCCAACACCCCGAGAACCAGTTGCGCGATTCCGATCGGATTGTAGCCGAGGTAGAACCGGTGCACACCGAACGCGCCGACGAAGATTCCCAGCAACGCCGCAACCATTTTTGACTTAGGCGCGACGCCTGCCGCCGCCGGTTGCGCAGGCGCGGCGGCCGGTGCGAAAGCTTCCGGCGCGGGTCCCGGCCCGGGAGCAGGCTCTTGAACGGGTTGCGCAGCGCCGGTAGGGGCACCGCAACTGGCGCAGAAAGGAACTCCGTCGGGTGTCTGGACACCACAGTGGCTACAGAACATGTGCCTTCCTCCTGTTTGAAGACGACAGCCCACAATTTACAGGAATGCAAGGCACTTAGCAAGAAGAAAGTTGCTCCAGGCGCATCGCCGGCCTACTTTGACTTGCTGAACCCGGCGCTCGACAGGATGAAACCCAGTTTGGCGCCATCGGCGGGAGCCACCCACACCGGATTCACCTCGATCGCCACGTCGTTCAAGGCATCAGCTTTGAGCAACTCCGGGGGAACAGGCTCCTCCAGTCGCAGTTGGCCGGGCTTGGTGAAACGCAACTTCGTGAAGGCCTTCCCGTTGATAAATAAGGAGAAAGTCACGGGTCCGGTCTGTTTGAAGGTCTCTTCGGGCAACGCGAACTCCATGAAGAAGCTCAAGTCGTGAGGATCGGTGATCAGGAACCGGAATTCCGGCCGCTCGTAGACCCACCGCCATGGCGCCCCTTCCGGACCGTTGGGAACGTCCTTGACCAGGTAACTGGCGGCGTTCGGGTCGCCCACTCGAAACATACGGCCGGCAACCGGTGAAGGTTCGTCACCGGTGAAAGGCGGGCGCTGCTCGGGCATCGAGTACCACTCCGGTGCGCGGCGGCAACCCGCCGCGGCAAGCAGGCACAACAGCGTGAAACAGGGGATCGAACGCACGGATTTGTGAGTATAGCAGAGCGCCGTGTTGGTTTACGCAACATTAACCTCAAGGCCACAACCATTCTCGATCCTGGATCGTCTTTACAAATGGAACGGCCCGCTTGAGAATGCAGCAAGCGGGTGGCAGTTCTCCGGCCGAGTACCGGGATCGAGAGGGACGCAACTCCGAAGCAGGATCAACATATCCGGCGCTGGAGGTGTGCCCAAACTCGAACTAAGGAAAAACGCAAAGAGGGCAAACGAAATGAAACAGTTGATCACGAAAACCGCCGTTGTGGCGGCCGTCGTCGCCGCCACGCTTTTGTTCGGCATCACGGTTAAGGACTTGGCGACGTGGAAAATCTCAGGGCTGGACTCGGCGTTCCTGTTGAACGCTAGCATCGTCGGGGCGCTGCTATTCACTCTGTTCTTGCAAACCGGCTGGGCGGAAGAGCCGCCTTCGATCCTGCCGCAGTAGTCCGGCAGCGCCCGTCGACTATACTGGGGGTCGATGGAAAAGTGGACGACGCGCGCATTGATCGTAGTGGCTCTGGCATGTAACGGAGCGCTGGCCGCCGCCGGCGTTGGAACCTTTAACGACGACGGCGGCTGGTGTTGGTTCCAGGACGAACGTGCCGTGGTAGACGGCAACAGACTCCTCATCGCATCCGTGGCCAGCGGAGCCCGGGATCCCTCGCGGAAAGGCGACATCGAGGTGGTGAGCTACGACCTGGAGTCGGGCAAGCTCACGCGATTTGAACTTCACGACAAGCTGCTGCTCACCTCCCGCGGCAAACTTGCGCAAGACGACCACAACGCGCCGGCCCTGCTGGTGCGCCCCGATGGCCGCTACCTGGCCGTCTACACCAACCACGGCCGCGACAACCGCATCCTGTACCGCATTTCCACGGGCCCGCATGACGCCACGGCCTGGGACCCCGAGCAGGTTCTGATCCCCAGCGAAGTTTCGCGCGTCACCTATTCGAACCTGCATTTCCTGTCGCGCGAGAACAAAGGCATCGGCCGTGTTTACAACTTCTTTCGGGGCTACAACGCCTCGAACAAACCTTCCTATGCCTGGTCGGACGACTTGGGCGCCAGTTGGAAGATGGGCGGCGTATTCCTCGACTTTCCCGACACCGCGCCGCGCCGGCCCTATGTGAAGTACGCTTCCGACGGGCGCGACACCATTCACATGTTCTACAGCGAGAGCACGCCTTTCAGCTACGACACCAGCGTCTACCACATGTATTACCGCGACGGAATGCTGTACAAAAGCGACGGCGCGCCGATTCGCGCGCTCTCGCCGGGCTTGCGCCACCCGGGCGAAGGCACGCTCATCTACCGCGGCAACAGCCGGAACGTCGCCTGGATGTCCGATATTCACCTGGACGGCAAGGGCCGCCCCTGGGTAGCGTATTCGGTCCGTAAAGGGACGTTGAAGGACCCGGAAGGCGAAGTGGGCGCCGATCATCGCTATCGTTACGCCCGCTGGACCGGCAAGCGTTGGGTCGACCACGAGATCGCTTACGCAGGCAGTCAGCTCTATCGCGGCGAGGACGACTACACCGGCCTCATTGCTCTCGACCCGGAGGATCCCGACATCGTCTATATCTCGACGAACGTCCACCCGGCCTCCGGCCAGCCGCTGGTCAGTAAAACCGACGGCAAACGCCACTGGGAGATATTCCGAGGGGTGTCCAAAAGCGAGGGAGCCACCTGGACATGGACAGCGGTCACTAAGGATTCCACGGCCGATAATATCCGGCCCGTGGTGCCCATCTGGAAGAGCAAACGCTACGCGCTACTCTGGCTACGAGGAACTTTACGCACTTACACCGATTACGACCTCGCGGTGGTAGGCTTCATCGCAAAACGCTAGGCAGCGTGGTGATGTCCACCAGGCCGCGGCAGCCGTAAAGAGTGGGAAGCAGCTTCTCCGGCGGGTACTGGCGCCGCCATTCAGCCACCTTCTCGGTTCCCGCGCGATAGGCCGGCAGGTACATGCGGCCGAGCAGCGGGTGCCGACCCCAGGCCCCGGACAGCTTGTTGGCGCGTTCCTCCGTCACCAGGTAATCCCGTTGAAGCGCCTGGGCAACTTCGGCCTGCGGCCAGCCCTCCTGCCAGGTCAGGTACGAGGCCTGGTTCTTGGCATCGTCCTGCAGCAGCGCGAGCAGCACGCCGATCTGCAGGTCCTCCTCCGGCAACTCGGACACTTCCTTCACTCCGTAAGCCATAAGGATGGCGTTGTTGGCGATGCCTTCGAACAGCGCCGCGGCGCGCGTGTTCATGGTGAGGACCGAGGCCTCGAAGCCCGCCTCGCCGCGCGCGTAAAGGTTCTGCAGGTACGCGAACGTGGTCACGTGGCCGGGCACAACTTCGTGGCTCACCAGTTGCGCGAACTCCGCGATCGAGATTTCGAGCGACGAGTTGATCTCGTAACTGGCCTCGTACTGGGGACTGCCGTCGGGATTGCGTTTGTGCCCCAGGTAGTTCATCGATCCGGAAAACCAGGCGTCCTTGATGGGCAGGAACTCGATGTTGGCGCGGGGAACGGCGCGCAGTTCAGCCGGCAGATATTCCGCGACGTGGCGTCCGGCGAGCCGGTCGAACTGCGCAATGAACGCTTCGCCGAGCAAACGCACGCTGGCCAGGGGCGCGCGATGGTCCCGGCGCCATTCCGGCACCGATCGATACCCTGCCCTGTCGAGCAACCCGGCGACGCGCTGGCGCTTCGGGCCGGGATCGGATGGCGACGGGTCGGCGCCGATGCAGGCGCGCACGCACTGGCTGTACGGAACGGCGGAACGCTCGCCGAGCGCTTCCCGAGCCATCTCCCACATGGTCTCGAAACACAGCGCCAGGCCCTGCAAGTATTCTCCCCGAAGGCCGGGCGTGCTCCGTGCTTCCTCGGTGAGCGCTTGGATCGTACCCGGCACGTCCACACCGTCGATGTAGGCTCGCACGGCCTCGCGATCGGTGTTGCTCGCGAGGATGCCGCCGCTCTCCCTTAGACGCCCCGCGGCCGGGTGCGTGTAGGCGAGAGGCATGGCCTCGTCCGAGAACCAGCAGTCCGCGATGAAGCGGCCGGTGCCGCTGGCCGACATCACGTCGCCGCCCCACAGGGTGTCGATACCCAGGATGGCGTTCCCCATCAGTTCGTTGAACTGCGCTTTCATGACTTATCTCCTTCGGGAACCCGGCGCTGCGCGCCGTACCAGACGTAGGCGCACAGGCCGATGAACAAGGCGGCCGAGACAAGCTGGGCGACGGTGTCGTTGTCGTAGAACGGCGTTTTGATCCAGCTTTCGGCGTACCCGGGAACCAGCCGCAGAGCGGCACCGAATACACCACCCAGCGCGCCGCCGGCCATCAGCCCGCTGGCGATGATCACGCCGCGCTCCCGTACCGAAGCGCCGCGGGCGCCGCCGAGATTCTCGCTACGCTTGCCGAGGTAGTGCGCCAGCACGCCGCCCACCAGCGCCGGCGTGTTCAATTCAAGCGGCAAATACATGCCCAGCGCGAAGATCAGCGAAGGCGCGCCGAGCATCTCCATGATCAGCGCTACCATGGCGCCGGCTCCAAACAGGATGTAGGCCACAGGCTGCTGTCCCATGAACCCGACGACCAGCTCTTTCATGATGGACGCCTGCGGCGCCGCCAGCACCACCCGCGGGTCGCCCGGCGCGGCTTCGCCGAATTGGAAGGCCTTGGCCAGCAGCACGATGGTGAGTCCCGCGGCCGCCGCCGAAACCAGCACGCCGAGGAATTTCACTTTCTGCTGTTCCGCGGGTGTCGAACCAAGCCAATATCCGGTCTTGAAATCCGTGATCGCCTGTCCCGACACCGCCAGCGCCGTGCACACCATGCCGGCGATGGCCATCACGAAGAACATCCCGGTCGCCCCGGACATGCCGAACCGAAGCAGCACCACGCTCGAAATGATGATGGTGAGCATGGTCATGCCGGAGATCGGATTCCGCGCCGTGGTGGCGATGGCGTTGGCGGCCACCGACGTGAAGAAGAAGGAAAACAGCAGTGCGAGCAACAAGCCTACACCGATGGCAGCCCATCCGCCATGGAGCGTGCCCAGGAAAACGGCCACCGCCAGCGCCGATAGGATCACCCCGAGCAGGACCGTCATCATGGACATGTCGCGGTCCGTGCGCACAGTCCCCGCGGGCTCGCCGTGACGGAACGTGCGGCCGGCGATGGCGAACGCCCCCGCCACGATCCGCAACGATTTCACGATGCCGAAAATGCCCGCCGTGGCAATGGCGCCCACGCCGATGAATCGCACGTACCCACGAAAGATCTGCGTGGCCGTCATCTTGGCGATGGGCAGCGCCGCCGGATACACCACCGTGTCGGGCAGATGGCTGCCGATCATCCAGATGAGTGGTACGAAGACGAAGTTCGCCAGTACCCCGCCCGCGCACAGGATCATCGAACTGCGCAGGCCCATCACGTATCCCAGGCCCAGGATGAAGCCGATGGCATCGAAGCTGGTCACGATCTTCGCCCGCTCGGCAGCCTGCCGCATGAAGGGCACGAACTGAAAGTCGATGAACTCCTTCCACACCTGGAAGGTGGTGACCAGAAAGTCGTAGATGCCGGCAATGGCCGTCGCTTCCAGCAGCAGCTTGGCCTGCGAACCGCCCTTCTCGCCCGTGATCAGCACCTCTGTAATGGCCGTGGCTTCGGGGTAAGGAAACTTCCCGTGCATGTCGCGGACGAAGTAGCGCCGCAACGGAATGAGGAACAGGACACCCAGGCAACCGCCCGCCACGCAGATGAAGATGGACTGCACCGGGTGCGGGTCCAGCTTGAGGATGTAAAGGGCCGGCAGCGTGAAGATGGCGCCCGCCACCACGCTTCCCGCGGCGCCGCCGATGGCCGTGATGATGACGTTTTCAAGCAGCGTCGAGCGCCTGCGGTACATTCGCGCCAGGCCGATGGCGAGAATCGAGATGGGGATGGCCGCTTCCATTACCTGCCCCACCTTTAACCCCGAGTAAGCGGCGGCCACGCTGAAGACGATGCAGAAGAAGGTGCCCCACAGGATGGCCCTCCAGGAGGACTCCGGCACCCGGCTTTCGGCGGGGATCACCGGCGTATAGACTTCGCCCTCGGCGAGGGGCTTGTAAGCATTCTCAGGGAGCGCTTTCGTATTGGACGCGTCGATCATGGATTACCCGGCAGCAAGACGGCATTATACAAGACCCGTACAATGACCGTGCCGGGTGCTACGAGCCGGAGGTGCGGCGTATTTCGCCCAGGATCTCCTCTCTTGCGGGGCCGTGCAGCTCCGTCTTCAGCCGCGTCAAGGCCACGCTGAGCACGTCCCGGTGATGGAGGTTGCGGCCGGGCACGGTGCTGGAAAGATCGCGCCAGATTTGGTGCAGCAGATCGATATCCTCGGGCCAAAGCCGGGGCGGATGCGGCCCGAGATTCAGGAAAGTGGATTTCTTCCGAGGGTCTTCGGGCGCGATCTCGAGCGAGAGCGCGGGGCGCGGCTCGGGCAGCGTTTCCCAGCGCAGGCCAACGTCGTGCCCCTGCTCGTCGGTGGTGAGCTTGGGGGAAGTGCCGATGACAATGCGCGAGGATTTCAGCCGGGCGGCGGTCTGAACCAGGGCGAGGATGGGATCGTTCCCGGGGACCGTCAACAGCTTCACGGTCTTGCCGGCCTTTTCCGCCCTGGCGACCACATGCGTGAAGAGTTCCTCCTCGCGGCTCGTGAAAGGGGCATCCTCCTCCGAAACGGAGACGGCGACAATATCGAGCTTTCGCGTGTCGGTCTTATCGAGAATGCGCTGCAGGTGATGGAGGTGGTGGGGATTGCGGACGGCGACCAGCACGCTGGCGGGCCGCACTGCGAGCGATGTATCCGTGAGATCGTCGGATTCGTCCAGGCGGAACTGCTCGTGGGAGGCTTCGGTGAGGTCCAATCGGCGCCGGTTCAGTTTCTCGGAAATGGTGAAGAGGAGAAAGAAGCTCAGCGTGAAGGCCAGGCCGGAAACGGTGGCGATCTTCTTGGTCAGAACATTCACGGTGGCGAGGGTGAACAAAGAAGCCGCGATCAGGATGAGGCCGACCGGGTATTCCCGGCCGTTGATACGGGGATTGAGCGGCACCCTCCACTCGCGGGGGCGGCGGTCCTTGAAGCGCAGAACCAGGATGCTAAGAGCGTTGAAAGCGAAGCTCCAGACGACGCCGAACGCGTAAGCCTCGCCGAGCACATAGACGTCGCCGCGGCTCAGCAGGATGGTGACCAGTTGCAGCGCGGCGATCATGTCGATGATGCGATGGGTGGTCCCGAATTTCGCATGTGGATGCCGAAACCAGAGCGGGAGTACGTTGTCTTCGGCTACCCGGTTGAGGACTCCATTCGAACCTATCATGGCCGTGTTGACGGCGCCGGACAGGATGATTGCGCCCACGAACACGACAAAAGCGTGAAAAGCCAGGCGCAGCGGCATGGGACCATCCAGGTGCATCGCGAGGCCGCCGATCAGGTTATCCAGGAAATTGTGGCGGTCTCCATCGGGGATGATCATGACCGCGAAGAAGGAGACCAGCGAAGTGAACAGCAGCGAGTAGATGAAAATGACGAAGCCGGCCCGCTCCAGGTTCTTCAACTTCGGACTGGCAATCTCGCGGTTCACCTGCGCCAGGGACTCTTCCCCGGACATGGCCAGCAGCGAGTGACCCAGTCCGACAAGCACGGCCAGTGCAGGAATCGAAGTCGCCCAGGAAAGAGGCATCCACCCGAGCGAATCGGTATTGAGGCGGATGTTGGCGAGCGTGGGCAGGGGCACGCTCTGAAAGTGCCCATGCATGATCGTGTAAAGGCACCACAGGATGAGCACCACCACCATCCCGGTGGTGATCTGCATGATACGCAGCGCTTTCTGGCTGGACTCGTGGATTCCGATGATGTTCTTGCGCCAGAAGTAGAGAGTCACGGCGACGGCGAAGAACACGGCGAAGGCCGCGGGGTTGATGAAGTGCGGCCGGTGAAAATAGCTCGCGGCCATTTCCTCGATCAGGCCGCCAAGATACAACCCGGCGCTGACTGCGCTGATGGGGCCGGTGAGCACGTAGTCGAACATCAGCGCGGAGACAGCCAGTTTGGCCATGCGCGGGCCGAGAGCTTCGTGGACCACGCGATACACGCCGCCGCGCACGTACATGGCGCACCCTTCGATGTAGACGGCGCGCACGGCGTACGAGAACAGCATGATGGCGAGGATGAACCACGGCGCGGCCTTGCCGATGGCGTGTTCCGCGATGCCGCCGACATAAAACGCGGAGCTGGCCAGATCGGAGAGCACGATGGCGGCGGCGCGCCAGAACGAGATAAACGACAGGGCTATTGTGGAAGCGATGACAACGCGGTTGCGTGTCATCGCGTCGCCGGGAACGGTGAACACGAATCACTCCTTGCGCGCGCCCCGCGCAGGGCCGCGGCTTTTCAATTTGCCTGCGAGGTTAGCTGACGGGCTCGGGCTGAAAAGTACCCTCCGCGGACCTGTTCGCGGTCCGCGATACGCCCCATGGTTTGGGTCCCCCGCCACGTCCGGGCAGACCGGATATGTTCGGCACTTTCAGCATATCAAAAACCACGGGCGATGCCGGTTCCTTTATCTTGGAAGGATGATCTATCGAACGTTGGGCGCATCCGGCATCGAAGCCTCGGCCATCGGGCTGGGCACCTGGGCCGTTGGCGGGTGGCTTTGGGGCGGCACCGATCAAACCGAGGCCGTACGCTCGATCGAGGCTTCCATCGACGAAGGCGTGAACCTGATCGACACAGCGCCGGCTTACGGGCTGGGCCTCTCCGAGCAAGTTGTGGGCAAGGCCATCGGAGGCAGGCGCGACAAGGTGGTGTTGGCCACCAAGTGCGGGCTGGTGTGGCACACCAAGCAGGGGGAGCATTTCGTCGACCAGGACGGCAGGCCCGTGCACCGCTATCTAGGCGCGGCCTCCATCCGCTACGAAGTCGAGGAGAGCTTGCGGCGGCTGGGGACCGATTACATCGACCTGTACCAAACGCACTGGCAGGATCCCACGACGCCCATTGAGGAGACCATGGGCGCCCTGCTCGACCTGAAGCGGGAAGGAAAGATCCGCGCCATCGGCGTGAGCAACGCCAGCATTGCAGACATCGACAAGTATCGCCGCGTGGGTCCCGTCGACAGCGACCAGGAGAAGTACAGCATGCTCGACCGCGAGCCGGAGCAGTCCCGCCTGCCCTACCTCTCGCGCAACGGCATCGCGTTTCTCGCTTACTCGCCCCTCGCGTTCGGGCTGCTCACCGGTAAGATCGCCGCGGACAGGCAGTTCCCGGCTAGCGACATGCGCAGTACGCATCCGCGCTTTACAAGTGAGAACCGTTCGCGCGTGAATCGGATGCTGCAACGCATGGAGCCCGTCGCCAACGCGCACCACGCCAGTATCGCGCAGGTGGTTCTGGCCTGGACCATGTCGCAGCCGGGGGTGACGCACGTGCTGGCCGGCGCGCGAAACGCCGCCCACGCATGCACCAATGCCGCCGCGGGGCGCATTCAACTGGCCGCGGACGAACTCGAGTTCATCGCGGCGATACTCCTCGGTTGAGCCGGGCGTCCCGGCCTCCTATCGTGCAGTCTCCAGGTATTTCCCGGTCGATGCGTCTACAAAGACCGAGAAATTGCTGGTACCCACACTCTCACCCCAAACCACGCGCCACGCCGGATTGGGAAACTTCTTGGTCTTCTGCAGCAGGAATGTGATCGTCTTACCGGGATTCTTCTTGTCGTACTCGGCGCCCTTGGTGAGCGCAGTCTTGTAAACCTCGTCCGAGTCGGTCTTCAGGGCGGCCATCAGCCATGGCTCCACTTGGCCACCGGGCGAATAGCTGCCTTCGATGCCCGCGAACACGCCTTTGTGCAGGTTGCCTGCCGCCTCGATGACCGAGTAAGTCCAGACGCGCTTCTTGCCCTTGCCCATGCTGACGAAGGTGGCCTGCCAGGCGCCCGCTTTGCCCCGTTCGCCTTTCACTTCGGGCAAATTAATGCTCACCAGTTCGAGCGGCTGGACATCCGGCGCCCAGGCTCGCGCGGGACCGAACATCTTGAAGAAAGCGTCGCGCCCGGTCACGGGTTCCGGAGGCGGCGCCGCCTCCTTCTTTTGCGCGGTCTTGGGCGCCTCGGAACAAGCTATGAGAATCAACAGCAACGGGAGAACACTGAAGTATCGTTTCATATCAATCCCTGCCAGCACCTATTCTAACCGAGCAGTCGGCCGCGTGCCACGAAATACCGCAATGTGGTTGTACGAAAATACCCACCGGGCAAGAGGTGTATTGAATCTGCCTGCGGAGCCCAACAAACGGGGCGGTCCCATATCGATCCCGTGCCATAATAGAGTCGAGATTCGGCGAGGAGGTTCCCATGAGGCTCCCCAATGCAATTCGTGTATTAGCCGTCCTGCTGATGGCGGCGGCGCGGAGCCGTTC
>CAZLOS010000104.1:0-15847 GCA_964561215.1 uncultured Solibacteraceae bacterium
GCTCCCCACGCGGGGAGCGACGCGGGTGTCCGGTTCGCCGCGGAGGTCCACGGCGTTTCAATCCACGCTCCCCACGCGGGGAGCGACGGCAGGGGTGGCAAGCTTCCGCCCCTCAGTAGATTATGCACCATCTCGCGCGCACCTCATCCAATTGTCCAGGAAGTACTGGCTGTATTTCGGTGAGATCGCGCCAATTCATTACGACTCAACGACTTGCGCGTTTCGCGCACCTCGCTGGGATCCGCTGTCGGCTCGGGGTCCGCGCGAGGCTGAAGAGTCGTCATATGATCAGGGGACCCTCGGGGTCGTACGTCGGTTTGGCGCCCACGTGTTCGACTCGACCATGCCAATTGTTACCGAGAAAATAGTAGCGAAGGCTGTCGGTTTCCGGCTGGATTTCCGCTTCGAGCCGCGCTCGAAGGGAGATCCATTGACTCCAATCGAGAAGGCACTCAAATACCGAATTCTGGACCCTTTGACCATAGTTCACACAAAGCCTCGCCACGCGACGCAGCCGTCTTTGACCAGCTGGAGAGGTGGTGCTCACATCGTAGGCCACCAGAACCATCATGAGACTCACCTCCAAAGAAAAGGCGGATAGCCATCAAGATCACCCCGCAAATGCCGCGCCAGGAGCATCGCCTGTACGTGCGGCAAGAGCCCTATGGCAATCTTGTCCTGGAGAAAGGGATGCATGATTTCCTCCTGTTTCCGCTTCTGATAGGCCACCAGAAGCTCCTTGCGCGCGGAGTCGTCCATGAGAACCGCGCCTGTCTCGGTCTTGCGGAAGTCGTTGGCCTGGACTTGCCGGCGGTTGATCAGGTTCAGCGCCAAGCGGTCCGCCAACAGGGGGCGAAATTCTTCCATCAGGTCCAGGGCCAGTCCAGGCCGACCAGGGCGATCTACGTGGAGGAATCCAACCGCCGGGTCAAGGCCTACAGCCTCCAGCGCGGAGGCGGCGTCGTGCGCCACGATCGAGTAAAGGAACGACAGGAGCGCATTCACACTGTCCAGCGGCGGACGGCGGGTACGTTCAGTGAAGCGGAAATGCTCTTTCTGAGCCGTGATCAGATCGTCGAACACATTGAAATAGTGTTTGGCGGCTTCGCCCTCTTTGCCGCGCAGTTCAGCGGTTGAAGCAGCGCGGTTGGCTTCGTCCAAAACGCGAGCCAGAACTGAGCCCGCCGCACTCAGGCGTTCGGAGACCTGGGTGTCCTGACATTCACGCGCCGCGCGCATCAACACCGTGCGGCAGTTGGCGATTTTGCCAACCACCATGGCTTTCGCCACCCGGCAAGCGGCTCCGGGATCGTCGGCACGCCGATACTGCTCTCGCCGCAGCAGGACATTACCGGAAACGGGGCCTTGGACGCGAGCAAGAAAACGTCCGTTCTCGCTCAGGAACGAAAGAAGCACGTTACGTTCGCCGCACAACCCCATGAGCGGCGGGCTCGCCGAGACTTGCCCGAAACACACGATGCCGCCGAGGGTATGAATGGGCACACGCAGTTTAGTCTCCTGGTCCACGCGAACGAGCACGGTCTCTCCGTCGCGCGCGAGATAGGATCCTTGCGTGGTCACGTAGAGGGTATTCAGCAGATGCTTCACTCGGCCCTCCCGTCGAGAATCTCCCAGACAGCGCGATCCAGGTAATCCCGGGCGCTGCGTCCGGCACCCGCGGTCTTAGGCATGCATTGCGTCAAGAGCGAACAGGACTCGCATTTCTCTTCATAGACTCCGCCTGGGGTGACGGCCAATCGAGTCATCTCGTGCAAGCGCGCGGCGAGGCGCCCGGTTTCCGCGCGCAGTTCCGCCGTGAAGACGATCCCGGAACGCCGCCGCGGCTTTCCATAGAACAGGGCACCGGCAGGCACGGGGACGCCGAGCATCTCTTCCAGGCACAAGGCTTGCGCGCAGAGTTGAACCTCGTCGCAAACGCCCAGTTTCGGACGGCCGTGTTTGTGTTCGACGGGGAACGGGCGCCACAATCCATCCACGCCATCAAGCCGTGCGCCTTCGCTCCCATCGCCAACCAAGTGAAACTCACAGGCATCCGCTCTGCCAGTCAGGCCGAGGCGCAGAGACCGCAGGCGCAACGAAAACACGGTGCGCAGCGTTCCGCGCGACTCCGTATCGGCGGAGTCCACACGTTGATGCTCGACCTGGCCCGCCGCCGTCAGGCGGTTGTCGGCCCAGATCTGTTCCACGTACATCAGGCCCCATTGCCGCTCGCAGAAGGCCAGGTGCTGCAGAGCGGCAATGGGTAACAGGTCGTCTTCGGCAAACATCCGCTTCAGAGCATCTCGTGGAGCTTGATGCCCGCCGGCAGGTTCTCGCGATCTATCGTCACCTCGTAGTCGGTGAAGGCTCGCGGTGGAGCGGCCGGATCCTTGCGCGTGATTCCGATGCGCTCGAAGAGGCGGTGCGCTGGGGCATTGCCGAGCGCCGATTCGTGCTCGAAGACGATCAGCTTGCGCGACGCCATCTCGCCCCGCGCGGCGGAGCGATCGTGTTCGAACATCATCTGGAACGCTTGCCAGAGCAAGTCGAGATCCTCTTGCGAGAAACCAGTGCCGGCTGCGAGGTGCGGAGACACAAAGCCGTGGGCGACATAGAGCCCGTAAGGCACGATCTCTTTGCGGCCCATGGTGCGTTCCTTTTCAAGGTCGCGTTCGTTGGTCACCGCCATGCGCGTGATCGATTGTTCGAGAGGCGCGATGGGGTCCACCGAACGGGCAAAGGCCAGTTGTACCGGACCCCGCACCTGGCCACAGTTGATTTCGGTGGACATCACGGCGCCGAACATCCGGATATCGAAGTATTGCTGGCACATCCAGGCGCGGGCCTTGTCTATCTGTTCCGCCTTCTCGGCGCCTTTCGCATCGGCCTTCAGCCCGAGAGCATCGTACGCCTTTTGATGGTTTTGATTGAGAACCGCTTTCTCCTTGACGTAGATGTCGTACCCAGGTTCACCTGCTTTTGCCAGGCAGATGAAATTGCGGATCTTGCGTTTCAGACATACATCCGTAACGAGGCCGTTGCCCGTCTCGGGATCGATGCGCGGGGAGTTGCCGGCATCGGGATCGCCGTTCGGGTTGCCATTGACGACATCAAATAAGAATACGAAATCGTAACGCCGTGTAATGGGAGTGCTCATGGTTGTCTGATCCTTTCTAGTCGTTGGCTTTTCGGTTCCATAGATAGGCACGCGGCGCGTTGGGATACACTGCCTCCCATTGCTCCCGCTCCTGCTGGTTCATCCACGTCCACTTGCGCATCTGGTGGTAGCCCAGGACGAACAATCCCTGCTGTTCGAGGTCCAGCCGTGCAGGAAAACCACCCTTGTTCGGGTCGAAGCGGTCGGTGATCTGATCCTTCAGCTTCTCCAGCCGGAACACCAGGCCGGCCCCGGCCGGGTCGTCCATCGCCTTGCGGGCGTGGTATTGCGAGCTTTTCAGCAAGCGCACGAAGACCGTGCGGGGCGCGGCGGAAGCGCCACTGAAGAACCGGTCGACCACGGAGGCATTCACGTCCTTGAGGGCGGCCTGCTGGATGCGCTCGAGCACCGCCATCAGTTGCCCCAACAGGTAGCCAGGGCTTTCGTTATTCGGATCCATCTCAGGTTTTATCTCCTCGTAAGAAGTCGTCTCGGGGTGGAATCTCTTCCACCGGTTCAGAAAAGCTTTGATTAGTGCGGCACGGGCGTCCCGCCGGAGCGAGTCCGCCCACTTGGCGCGCCCGATCTCGGCGCGGTACCTCTCGATGGCCCGCTGCAGGACGGAAACGCGGTACGGCGTGCCGTCAAGCGCCGACCGCAGAATCTGAGTGGCCAGCGGCGGCGGAATCTTGTCCCGGTCTCCCTCCGGGGCGAGAGACTCCAACAGCAGCGTCAAGGGAAAGCCCGGCGGAAGGGCGCCGTCCTTTGGAGGCGGTGTGTTCTTTCCAAGGTCCAGGTCGCCGAAATGCTGCGCGAGTTTCTGCGCCACGATAGCCACGGTCGATTCAAACCAGTCACGAACTACCGCTCGACCCTGGGCGCCAGAGAGCGTAAGCGCATAGAAAGCGCTCGGGTCGTCGATCATCGCCGGTCGTCCGCGCCAAAGGGAGCGATACAGTTCTCCAACCTGCTCCTCGCGTCCTTCCAGAATCGATTCGAAGACGTCGAGAAAATCAGCGGCAGCCTTCGAGGTCGACCAGTAGCAGACTACGGTGTCCCCGCTTAGCCGGATGTGGCGTTTGGGCAGCGTCAGGCCCGGTTGTTGTGGGTCGGGAGGCGCAGGATGCAGAAGCCGGTTCAGGGCGGCCGCGCACGCTTCCGCGGCATCGCGAGAGATAGGCGCGTTTTCGTTCACACTCCAGCCGTGCGATTCAAAAGCGGATGCGTTGAACGAGACCAGCGCCGTTCCGGATGTGTTTCCACCCGGCAGTTTCATCACCTTCGGGTGTTTGTCAGCCATGGCGCCGGTCTTGCCGGAGACGAGGCACTGCGTTCCGGCGTTGGCTCCATGATTCGAGGCGGCACGTTCCGCCCTCCAGAACGCCTCCACCAGCGGTCGATTCGAGACGAGGCTATCGCCGTCAGGCTCGTAAACGAACGCGAAGATCTCATTGGAAAGAGCCTGCGAGGGCAGGGCGATCTCAACACGGCCGCTGTGCAAATCGTCAAGGAATGCTCTCACTGCCAACAGGCCCTCATCCTTGGTTGCGTCAGCGCATGCGGCCACTCTGCCTGCAAAGTCGCGCGCGCGGGCACGGGCCTTGTCAGGCTCGACGGGCTTGTCTGGCGTACTCAGTCCGAAGACGAACTGCGCATTGTCTGCGAGGAACTCCGGTTTTGGTTTCGACCCGGATCTACTGGGCAATCGCCGCGGCAGCCGGAACTGAGCCGGAACAGGCCTTGCCTTTTTCTTACCGGGAGCGGGCTCCGGGATGGTGTGGGTGCCCACAACCCCGCGGAATTCCCCGCCCGGGCCGATGTGAACAAGCCAAGCCACGGGCTTCATCTCGAAATCCGGATCATCCACTAGGCCTTCGGTTTGTGCCAGTTGATAGAGCGCTTGCAGGATCATTCGCCATCCTCCTCGCCGGGCCAACCAGGTACCGTTAGGACGCCGTGCTCCAGTCTGGCTTCGAAGAACACCGCACGGTTTTTCTTGGGGCTAAAGACGATGTCCTGCAACATCAAGCCGAGATCCCGCGTATCGTCGATTGCGGGAGGCGCATTGTCGCCTGGCAGAACGTCGGCGATAAACTCGCGGCAACCGAGATACGGCTGGTGGAAATGCTGACCCCGCTCGAGACGGCGCTCAAACATCTCAACGAATTTCTGGAGATTGTCAGAAGGGCCCGCCCTCCTGGTCATCTGAAAACTGGCTTCGATCAGGTAGTCGACGTCACGCAGGGCGACGGTATTGCGTTGCGCGCGGTCTTCGTCGGCAAAGTAAGGACTGATTGAACCGCCGTCTGCCATCACGGCGAGCGGGGGCGATACGGCGCGACTGTTGACTTCGTTTCGCCGGAAGGCGGTGAAGCGAATCTCGCTGAGAACGTGGATGCGGTGGATTCGCCATGCTATCGCGGGCTTCCATAGAACCGCCTCCAAGGCCCCGCGCGCGGCCGATGGGGTCATGACGGGGTAGGAGACGCGTTCGACCTTCAATTCCGGGCGCGTGAAACAAGCGAACGGGCCACGCGTTCTTACGCGGAATACAGGACTTGATAATCGTGGCAACTTTCTCCTCCATAGGATCAGGCAGTGAGATCGAAAGGTCTGTTATATCAGATCACGAGGCTGGCCGGATCAGGTTCAAGTTCCGCATTCAGCACAAAACCGTACTGTTTGTCGTATAAATGCGTGAAAGGAGTCGCGGTTGCCCAAAGGCCCTCGCAAATTTCGTCCAGTGCTCCGGCCTGGCGGAGTTGGGCGGCTGCTTGCGGGTAGATGCGGACCGTGTACGGCTGCAATGAGCGAAGGCCCTCTTTGGTGGCCATACGCCGGACACCGGCAAGCCTGGCAAGCGCGTCCCCATAGGGCACCACCAACGGCATGGTGCATCCATCTTCGATAATCCGGAAATCCCGTGCGACGGTCGCGAAGTTCATGCCAGCGCGTGCCGATTGAATACCTTGCTGATCCAAAGTACTGGCAAAGTAGAACTTTCGAAAGTAGTCGCGGCTCGCCTCGGGATCCGAGGGATCGAACGACTGCTGGGCGCTCAGAAAGGTTGCCATGATCTCGTAACCTTTACGTAGCACGCCTTGCGGGGGCAACGTTGGAGCACGGAAGACAAAGACCTCTCCCTCGGCGACGAGCCCTTCCCTGTTGCAGCGGCCCGCCGCCTGGACAATCGAATCCACGCCTGCCAGCGCGCGGTACAAGACAGGGAAGTCGATATCGACGCCAGCCTCGATGAGTTGGGTCGAGACGAGACGGCACGGCTGACCGGCAGCCAGGACCTCGCGAACTCGCGCCAGCACATCAGAACGATGCGCCGGACACATTAAGGCCGAGAGATGGAAGACGGAGTCCGCTTCTTGTGGACAAAGCTTCTTAAGGAGGATCGCGAGGTGACGCGCATCCTCGCGGCGATGAACCACCGCCAAAACCCGGTCATGTCGAGAGATACGTTCGGCCAGGTGTTCCCATGTCTCATCGCCGTTTGCCGGCCAATGGTATCGTACGCGCTTAAGATTGTGCGCCAGTGACGAGGGATCGGGGATGATCTCCCTCACGTTTCTTAGCCCCTGAGGCATGCCGCTACGTTCGCATAGCGCTGGCGGTGTTGCGGTGGACAGGACAATGCTGCATCCGTAGTTCGAGGCCAACTCGTTCAGCGCGTCAAGGATTGGCAGAAGGACGCCCGGGGGCAGACTCTGGACCTCATCGAGTATCACCGTGCTCCGGGCAATGTTGTGGAGCTTGCGGCACCGCGAAGATCGGTTGGAGAAGAGCGACTCGAAGAACTGAACCGTCGTGGTTACGATAACCGGCGCATCCCAGTTTTCGGTGGCCAACTGGTTCCGTGTCGTTAGCTCCGAGGGCGGAGGATCGTAGTTGCAGTGATGTTCAATCACGTTACCATCGCCAAACACGGAGCGGTAGACCTGCGCGTTCTGCTCGATGATGCTGGTATACGGCAGCACTACAATGACGCGGCGTTGGTCATGTACTTGCGCGTGTCCCAGGGCAAACAACATAGCGGCCAGCGTCTTGCCCGCACCTGTTGGCGCCGTGAGTGAGAACAACCCCGGCGGCGAGTTCCAGGCTCGACGGCACGCATCAGCAACAGCGGTGCGGGCGCGGTTGATGGGAAGCTCGCGTTGTCCGTCCGAGATACTCGCCGTTTTTGCCGCCAGTACGCTCTCCAACTTGGGCAGCAGACTGGCCAAAGAATCCGATTGTCTCCGAGCCACGGCCTTGGCGGGTTCAAGGAATGCTTCCGTGTCGAGGTAGTCCGCATCGGTCAGTGCGGAAAACAGGAAACGCACCCAGAACTCCGAGCGACGTCCGGCGTTCTCCCGCGCAACTCTGCCGGCGGAGGACGAAGCCTGCAGGAATGCGGGGAGTGGCGGCGCGTCATGCGCAAGGATCTCTTCGGGGACGCAGTTGCGCAACACACCCAACAACTCGCGGTTTTCCTCGACGCGTTCCCGCAAGGGTTTGGGGCCATCGGGCAGGCTTGCGACCGGGTTGGCCATTCCAGCGTGGTGGCCGGCGATCACGAAGGCAAGCGAGTGGATCGCTTTCTGAGCGGCCAGTGCAGCTCCGGCGCCCGAGTGTTCTACCGCGATCTTCTCTCCTGCAAGCCTACGCTGAAACTCGTGTTGGAATTTGCCAAAATCGTGCCACAGGCCCGCTAGATAGCCCCATTCCGCTGAGGCAAATGCCGAAGCAAACTCTCGCGCGAGTCCCGCGACGGAGTTGAGGTGATCGAGGAGTGGATGACCGGGATGAGCGAAATAGACCATTGCCCGTTTATTCTACGCCGGGCGGAGGTGAATGCTTGCGGATGCCTTACTGACCGAACGAAATGAGCGTGCTCGCCCCTCGTTCAGACGCGGGTGGACTTGATTGTCACGCGGCAATTCCCTGGCGCCTATCCGGCGTTCCGGGTGCTTTCCAACCTGCGCGCCACGGTTGGGAAGAGGTTCATTTCGGTGTGAGGCAGAAACAGCGCCTTCACGTAGCTATCCATATAACGCGGGTCGGAACTCAGGTCCACGTAGGTCATCTTTGCGGCGATCTCGCCGAGTTTGGCGCGGCGTTCACGGCTGAGCAGCGCGATATATGCGCCGGTGAGCGCGGAATTACCGATGTAACGGAAACGCGCCGGCGCCAGATCGGGCAGCATGCCGATCAGCACCGCGCCGGAGACATTGATGTAACGGCCAAAACCTCCGGCGATGTAGACGCGCGAGATAGCATTCCAGTCAAGACCGACGTTATCCAGAATCAAGGAGCAGGCCGCATAGATAGCGCCCTTGGTCCGCACCAGGTTCTCGATATCGGCCTCGGTGATGACAAGATCGTCGCCGCTGAGGGTGTTCTCGCCACGTTCGATCACGAACACCCGGCCCTGTTCTGTATCGGCCAGACGCGGCGACCCGGATTCCAAATTGGAGCGCCCCGCCTGATCCACCAGGCCACGCAGGAACAATTCGCCCAGAAGCGAGATCAGGCCCGACCCGCAGATGCCGGCGGGTTTCGAGCCGCCCACCACCTTGTAGCGTATGCTGGCGAGGTCGCGGCCAATCTCCACCTGCTCGATGGCCCCCCGCGAGGCGCGCATCCCGCACTTGATGCCCGAGCCTTCGAACGCCGGACCCGCGGAGCAGGCGCAGGCGACCATCCAGTCCGCGTTGCCGATGACAATCTCGCCGTTGGTGCCGATGTCCATGAACAGGAAGACGTCGTCGGGATTGGTCAGGAAATCCGTGGTGAGCAGACCCGCTGTAATGTCCCCGCCCACATAACTGCCAACGCCCGGCGCAAAGCTCACCGCCGCGCGCGGATGAATGGCCAGCCCCACGCTTTCCGCGTCAAGCGAGGGCACGGGATTGACGGTGGGCACATACGGCGCTTCGCGGATGTAGCGCGGCTCCAGGCCGAGCAGCAGGTGGATCATCGTCGTGTTGCCGGCGATGAAGGCGGCGCGGATGGCGTCGCCAGCAATGCCGTGGCCGCCGGTCAGCTCCCCCACTAAGCCGTTGATCGTCTCCAGCACCAGCGACCGAAGTTCCTGCTGCCGCTCCGTCGTGCGCGCGTAATCGATGCGGCTGATGATGTCCGCCCCGCGGCGGATCTGCAGGTTGTAGCTGGTAGCGGTATCGATGACAGCACCGTCGTCCAGATCCACAAGCTGCACGGCGACGGTGGTAGTGCCGATGTCGATGGCCAGTCCGAAAGCCCGGGGCGCGATGTGCCCGGCGAGCACTTCCGCCACCCGCGTTCCGGCGTCCGTCTCCTGGACGGACACGGTGATTTTGCCGTCCTGCTCCCGCAGCGCGGAGGCGAGATGCCCGAGTAGTGCAAGATCCGCCGCAAACGGAGCGGGCGCGCCGGCTTGCGCAAGCACGCGCTCCAGGCGCAGCCAGTCGCTATAGTGCTCTTCGATCGACGCCGGAGGCACCGTGAATGTCATGTAGGAGAACAGGGGCGACAATGCCGTCCGGTCCGGCAACGCGTCCTCGCTCAAAAGGAAGTGGCTGTCTCCCACCACCTGCATCGCCAGACTCTGCGCCTCTGGCAGGCGCACGGTGATGTCTTCGCGGACCTTGGTTTGGCACGCCATCACCGTCACGGGTTCGCGGCCCGCGGCGGAGACGTCGACCAGGCACAGGCCGCAACTTCCCTGCCCGCCGCAAGGCAGCTCCAGGCGCGTAAGCCCGGCGCGGACGGCGGCTTCGTGGATCAGGGTACCCGCGGGCACTTCGGCGGTAACGCCGTCGGGTAGGAAGTGCACCGAAGGCATGACTTATCGCGCCGCCTGCAGTTTGAGGAACGGGCCCAGGTCGGCGGCCTCCTGCGGACCCACCACGACCTCCCAACCGGGCAGGGCTTCCTCGAGTTCGCCGCTGATCTGCGCGACGTAACCCGGGATGATGATGCGCCGCGTGGCAACCTGCGACTCGATGCCGCTCGCCTTGATGAACGCCCCGACTTTGGCGCCGCTGAACTTGCCCGCGGCCCAGGCCGTCATCACGCTCATTCCTTCGCTCTCGACGATGGCCAGGTGCGACGGAACTCCGGAATTCTCGATCTCGCCGGAGACCAGGAAGTAAGTGAGCGAGAAATTCGTGGTTACCAGCACGGGGGACTTGGGACCCGGTTCCCCGATCGGATAGACTTTCGGCTCCACCTGGATGGGCTTTTGCGGATCGGTGTAAATGTTCTGGCGCAGCATCATCAACGGCAGCAGCGCCTGGTACTGCAACGTGTCCACCACGAGGATGGAAGCGTACTTGAGGATGTAGGTGGAAGCATCGGCCACCAGCGATGCCAGATCCTCGCCGACGGCGAAATTGAGGATCGGATAGCCCAGCGGCTCGAAGTTCGACTTGAGCGCCATCTTGCGCAGGATGGTGTTGTTCTGCAAAACAGCGGCGGGATTCCCGCCCGGCACTTCGAGCACGATGTCTTCGACGCCCATCGCGGCGAGCTTGGTGGTGAGCGAAGCCAGAGCCTCGACCGTCGCGGCGCGCGCCACAACCGGCGCCTTGTACTGCTTCGCCAGGGCGCCGAATTTCTCCACGTTGTCCGTGGTTGCGGCGTGGATGAGCGGCCGTTGGCCTGCCAGCGCCTTCAGCGCCGCTTCCATCGCCTCCGCGCTGTCGCTTTGCAGGATGATGCCGCGTCCGGTACCGCCGGCTACCGCTCTCACCGCGGCAACAAAGGGTTCTACCGCGCCGGTGGTGTTTTCGACCAGCGCAAGGTCGATGCGCAACTTCTCACCGACGCGCTCCAGGCAGTACTCGCGCACCTCGGCCGTGCGGTGACGGAGTTCGTCGAGCGGCTGCATGTCGGAGAACGACACCGCGATGGCGGTCTGATGCACGAAGGTCTTCTCGTGGCGGAACATGACGGTCTCGTTGCCGACCGCCACTTCCGCACCGGCCGGTCCGATCTTCACCAGCCGGATCGGCGGCTTACTCGCCGCGCCGATGGTCTTCTTCGCCTCTTCGGATGCGTAAGGGCAAGCCGAAAGATCCGCGTTCTTGGCGGCCAGCTTCATGGCAAAAGCCATGCAGGTGGGCACGCCGCACTCGCCGCAATTGGTTTTCGGCAGCAGCTTGAAAATGTGGAGTCCGGTGAGCGCCATGGTTTCGCCTCCTTATTCCTTCACCTTCATCATCTCGGCGATCTTGCGCTTCACCGTGGTGGCGGCGAGCGGCGAATACAGCACCACGAGGTCGGCGCCAGCGTTGATGAAGCTCATGGCCGTGGCGACCTCGAGCAGCGCGCCGCGGTCGCGCTCGGGCCCCCAGAGCGGGAAGGCTTCTTGGGGAGCCCGGCTCTCCTTGGTCCGGGCGACTTCGAACCCCGGGTTCACCAGCAGCGGCATGGCCAGCATCGGATCGCCCGTGAAGGCCGACGTGCGGATGCGCTCCATGACCGAGTAAGTGTATTCGAGGCCGTAGCCGATCGCGCCGGTCATCGGATCGACGATGATCTTCTCCGGCGCCACGCCCATGTTCGTGAGCAGGATATTCAACTGCTTGGCCATGTTCACGTCGATGGGCGTTTGCGCCACTACGGCGTGGTTGTAACCCATGGCGGCGGCGGCGATGGTCTTGTAGTTGTCCGTCTCCACCCAGTTGAGCAGCAGGTTTTCGCCGGCGAAGGTGGCGGCGATGTGCTTCATGACAGCGTTGTTCTTCTCGTAATGGCTGGGGCCGGTGACGATGATGGGCACGCCCACCGCCTTCAGTACGGCCCCCACGACCTCGGCGGCCTGTTCCGGCGAGCGATCGCCCTGGTCCGGGTGCGTGGCGGCCAGGCGGACGCTGATGGCTTGCGCTCCCAGCTTGCCGACGCAGTGTCTGGCCATCGCAGCCGGGTCCTTCAACAGCGCCCCGTAAGCGTCGCGCAAGCTCTGCGGGTAGTTCTTCGGAGCTTCGTCGAAGACCTCCATCGCGATCGCCGGCGCGCGGCCCACATCGCCTTCGAAGTGGCGGAACGGCAATGCGGCGGCGCCGCCGATTTCCAATTTCGACGTACGCGTGCCTTCGCCACCCAAGGTCACCGTGCGGATGGCGACGTTGACCTTCTCGGGCGGCACCGTGAACGACCGGGGCACGATGACGGTCGCCGGAAGCAAAGGCTTCCCGGCCGCCGGCGGCTCCTCCACGACGGGAGAGGGCCCAAGGGGGGCCGCAGCCATTGGCGGCGCAGGCGAAGGTTCCAAGATAGCCTGTGGCGGAGGCGCCGGCGACGCAGACCTGCCCATGCTATACATCAGCAGCATGTTGGCACCGGCGGTAAGGAGGTTAACCGCCGTGGACACCTGCAGGGCAGCCAT
Organism: uncultured Solibacteraceae bacterium; assembly: GCA_964561215.1. Classification (GTDB taxonomy): domain Bacteria; phylum Acidobacteriota; class Terriglobia; order Bryobacterales; family Bryobacteraceae; genus JAJFUV01. The sequence continues at coordinate 12,519 of CAZLOS010000104.1, forward strand.
CGGATCAGAATCGGATACGTTGACGGCGCGCATCTTCTCAAGGACGCCGATGACGTAGTCTATGCCGCCGGCTACCGGGGCCGATGCCGGGATGGGCTCCGCCACTTTCTGCGCCGGTGCGGGTGCAGAATCTCTGTTTGGCTCGGGAATGGGTTTGACTGGTTCAGGCTCGGGCGCAGTTGCGGGCGCCGCAGGCTCGGCAACCGGCGCCATGGCGCTTACCGGTGGGGAGGTGCGCGGCGCCGCGGGTTCGTCCGTTCCCGTAGCGGTGATATCGGACATCGTGAGCGCCGGGTGCCCAACCCTGTCGAGAAACGCGCGCACGGAGACAAGATCGGTCCCCACGGTCTCGTCGGCGATCCTGTCGAGGAAGCCGTCCACGCCGATACGCTCACCGATGGCGACAAGCTCCTCGCGCAAGGATTCCTTCAATTCGCGCGGCATCCAGACAATACGCTTGTGCCCGCCATCGGCGGCTATGAACTTGCGGCTGGTCACGTAAGCCTTGCCGACGCCGATCATGCCGGGCGTCTGCTGGCCGCCGCCGGCCAGGTTCGCCAGCGTCGAAAAGCGCATGCCCGCCGGCGTCTCACCGGTGTATTCGCGGTTGACGATCATGACGCCGTTCAACTCCGGCAGCACGCTGACGATGGCTTCGAAGCATCCGCAACTGGTCATGGGATGATCCATCAAGGAGTACGCGTTAAAAGACCGGATGGTCTGCTTTGAGTTGGCGTAAACGTAATCGTTGATGGCGGCCCACTGCCCGCGCACCGGATCGATGCACTCGCCTTTCTGCAACGGCTGGTTCGGCCCGGTGGGATCGATCTCGTGCGCCGCCTTGCCGTCCAGCCAGTTATAAGCGCCGCAGAGCCCCAGCCGCTCCGGCGTGATCACACAAACGTGGTTGGGCGCGAAACTCTGGCAGAGCAGGCAGGAATAGAACGTGTCCACGCTTTCGTCGGTAAGCGATTCCAGTCTCTGGTTGCGCGCGCGGTAAACGTGACGCGCGTGGCCGATGCGGGACTCCACCTCGTGCAAGTCCGTGTAGATAGTCACCTGCACTTTGTCGACGATGGCGGGATATTCGTTTTTGAACTTGGTGTGCAGGATGTCGCCCAGGTGGCGGATGGTGAAGCCCCTGGCCTTCGCGGCCTTACTGATGCGGACCCAGTTGATGTCGCGCTGGCCCATGTGCCAGATGCCCTCGGCGCCATTGATCAGGTGATGTATCTGGCGCTCCAGGATCGGTTCGAAGTCTGCCTGCATTTTGCGGCCGGCCACGTCCACCCAAATGGCCAGTGGCAGCGCGGAGCCTTCCTGGACGTCTTCCACGTCGGGGCCCACCACGGCGATCTTGCCATCCTCGACCTCGCTCAATTCGCGCGTCGAGACGAACTCGAAGGCCGGCGTGCGGTTCCCGCCGAACTCGACGTGCGTCTGCTCCTTGCGGATCCGCTCGCCCTCGAACGCGGCGCCGTAGGCCACCGGGATGGGCACCTTGGCGATTCTGACCTTGCAGCCACGCACTTCGAGCGATTTCTCGACGATGCGCTCCACCGGCACGCTGCTTACGACGTGCTCGTAAGTGCAGATGCCGGTAGGCAGGATCTGTGGAATATCGGTATCGGCAATCGTGGGAAAGCCGTAGGAAATGGCGCCCGCCGCGGCGGCGTACTTCTCTTCGGTGACTTCGCCGAGCGCCATCACGAAGGCGAACACGCGGTTCTTGTTGTAGCGCAGGTTGCGCTCGTAATCGCCCGGCTCCACGCCGCCGAAGCTGAGCGCCACGCGGTTGGCAAAGCCCAGTGCGTAAATGGCGGCCGAAATTTCCTTGCCGTAAGGGACCAGGCGGGTTTCCCAGCCCAACTCGACACCGGCTTCCTGCAACTGCTCCGCGAACGAAACTCCGTGGGTATGACCTGCAATAAAGACGTATAAATTCTTTTCCTGAAGTTCGCGGGCAATGCGGACAGCGGTTTCTTTGTCGGGAGCGGCGCCTACCACGGCGGCGAAACCGGGCGCGGAACCATCCACGAATTCAATGCCGCGCTCGCGGATGATCACATCGTTGGCCGCGCCCAGCCACAGGCCGTTCACGGGATTGGGGCCGATCAGGTACTTGCACGCCTCGATGATTTCGAAGGCGAACAGCGTAGCCATGCCGGAATCCAAAGCCGGGCCCAGGTAGGGCAGCCAGTTGTGGTCCTCCGGAACAGGCGGGAGCAGCGAGCGGCACTCCGCGAGCACCGGCTCCATGTCCGACAGCTTCTCCACCTTGCGGCCGAGCAGCGAGTAGATCACCGGCAGCGCGTAGGCCGTATCGGGGAAGCCCACAGCATGGTCCGCGCCCTTGGCGGCGATGGCGCGCGCCACCATCTGTCCGGCGTCCTTCACGATCTGGTGCGCGCCGCGTATGGCGGAGGAGGCAATCAGCTTACTCATCGATCCCCCTCCTCTCCTTCATGTCGAACAACTTACGCTCCTTCTTGGCGTTGATGCCGAGCGCGTCGCGCTTCTTCTCGATGTGCGCGAGCATCTTGCCGGCGGCCTTGGCCGGGTCGGGTTCCCAATCGAAACGTCCGCCGGTGAGGCTTTCCATTTCCTCGGTGAGAAACTTGTCGACGTTCGGGCTGCCCGCGACGTAGAACGGGTGGCCCAACACCACGTACATGCCGCTGGCGACGAAATAATGGCCAATAGCCACGGCCTTTTCGCTCATCCACTCCGGCGCCGCACCGGCCACGGGGAGATCCGAGATGTCCTGCCCCAGGCCGCCCTCGTGCAACACGTTGGTGGCGGCCATCAGGATGCGGCTGTTGTCCACGCAGGAGCCCATGTGCAGGATGGGCGGGATGCCCACGGCTTCGCACACTTCGCGCAGCGTGGCACCCGAGCGCGACAGGGAGGCCTCCGGGACCAGCAGGCCGGCCTTCCCGCACGCGATGGCCGAGCACCCGGTTTCGAGCACCAGCACGTTGCGCTCGATCAGTTCCAGCGCCAACTGCACGTGGTGGCTGTCCACCGGCATCTTCGGGTTGGTGCAGCCGACAATGCCCGCCACGCCGCGGATGCGGCCGTCGATGATGGCGTCGTTGAGAGGACGGAATGTCGAACGGAAGCGTCCGCCCAGCATGTGGAAGATGGTCTGGTTGGAAAAGCCCGCCACCACATCCATGCTCTCGCGCGGGATGTGGACGCGGCCGCGGTCGCGGTTCTCGAAGTTGTCGATGGCGATCCGGAGAATGCGCCGCGCGTGTTCGTAGCCATGCTCCACTTCGTAATTGACCGGCTCGGCATCGAAGGTCTGCGCGATCTCCGAAGTGCTC
>CAZLOS010000104.1:15882-18008 GCA_964561215.1 uncultured Solibacteraceae bacterium
CCTGCCCGAGCGACGGCATGACGCATTGAACGTCGATGACCATCACTTCAACCGCGCCGGTCAGGATGGCCAGTTCCTGCTGCATGAAATTGCCCGCGATGGGCAACCCGTGGCGCATCAGGACTTCATTGGCCGTGCAGCAGATGCCCGCCAGGTTGATGCCCGCGGCGCCCTTCGATTTCGCGTACTCGACCAAATCCTCGTCCTGCGAAGCCATGGCCAGCATCTCGGAAAGCGTTGGCTCGTGCCCGTGCACGATGACGTTGACCATGTCTTCACGCAGCACGCCCAGGTTCACCTTGCTGCGCACCGGGCGCGGCGTGCCGAACAGGATGTCGCTTACCGTGGTGGCGATGTTCGAGCCCACCCAGCCGTCGGCCAGGCTGCACTTCAGGCCCGCCATCAGGAGATGCCGGTAGTCGTGGTCCACACCCATGTGGGTGCGGTGCAACACCTCGACGATCGACGAATCGATACCCGTAGGCTCGATGTCCAACTTCTTCCAAACCGCCTGGCGCTTTTCGGGCGCCAGCCGCAGGGTGTCGTTGGCTTTCTCGGACCAGCCGAACTGCCGCATGTAGAAATCCGCCAGGTCGCCGGCGATTTCCAGGTCGCTGCGATTTTCCGTTGCGATGCCATAGAACCGCGCGGCTTCCCGCAGCCGCCTCGGATCGGCGATGCGATAATCGCCGCCGCGCCCGTCGGCCACCATCTTGAGCGTACGAACCAGGCCGCGGCCATGGTCGGAGTGGGCCGCCGAACCGGCCGCGATTTCGCGCAGAAGGTTGCGTGCCGCAATGGTGTCGGCATCGGCGCCGCAGATGCCGTATTTCGCTTTCGGCGTGATGCGGCAGGGGCCCATGTGGCACAGGCGGCAGCAGACGCCGTCGGTTGCGAACTTGCACTGCGGCTGCTGGCTCTTGAAGCGGTCCCAAACCGTGGGAATGCTCTCGCAGCCGGCCAGAGTCACCATCTGGTTGATGGCCGGATCGCGCGAGACCTGCTTCACGGCAGGGATGTCGGAAATGGTTGACATGAAATCGTTTCCTTGCTGAACAACTTTTCGAGCAGCGCATTTACGATGCGCCGCACGGGAGCGGCGGCGGGAATGTCGTTGACGTTCATGCCGCCGGCGTCCATGGCGGCCACCGCCGGATCGAAGGGAATAACGGCCAGGAGCGGCAAGCCCGCGGCCGCCACCTCTTTCTGGAGTGCCGGCGTGAGTTCGCCGTCCGGCGCGCGGTTGACGATCAGCCCGCGGCGCTTCGCGCCGAGCGAAACCTCGTCGGCCAATTCGGAGACGCGCCTGGCCGTGCGCACACCGCGCACGCTGGCGTCGGAGACGATCAGCAGGTAGTCCAGCGAAAGCAGCGTCCGCCGGGAGATGTGCTCCAGGCCCGCCTCGCTGTCCACCACGATGTGCTTGTACTGCTTCGACAGCCGGTCCAGCACGCCGCGCAGCACGCTGTTGGCGAAGCAGTAGCAGCCCTGGCCTTCTGGACGCCCCATCACGACCAGGTCGAAACCGGTGTGCTCAACCAGGGCCTCCTGCACCCGCAGGTCAAGGAACTCCTGCTTGGCCATGCCCTGCTTGCCGGGGATCTCGCTGCGCGCACTCTCGCGGATGCCCCCGACGGTGGCCGTGTATGTCACGCCGAGGGCTTCGTGCAGATTGGCGTTCGAATCGGCGTCCACGGCCAGGACCGGCGCTGCGCCGCGTGCGACCAACCACTCCACGATCAAGGCGGCCAGCGTGGTTTTGCCCACGCCGCCCTTGCCCGCCATGGCGATGCTGTGAGGAGCCGGCATGCGTGGTTCCTACGCGCCCTGCCGCAACGTGGCGCTGACTTCGCCCAGCAGCTTGAAGACCAGCTCGGCGTCGGCGATGGGCAGGGAGCCCGTGCCGCAGCTCGGGGTGATGACGGCCTGCCGCAGGATGATGCCGCGGTCCAGCCCCGTTTTCGCGGCCAGATTATCCACCAGGCCGTTGAATTTAGTCACCAGCGTGCCGGCGGTCTGCGTGCGAATCTTCGCGCTGTTCGTCGGCACGATGCCCCACGCCAGCGCTTTGCCGGCTTCGATATGACTCTTCACCGCCTCCGGATACAGCGCGATGGTCTCGCCGT
>CAZLOS010000105.1:0-5686 GCA_964561215.1 uncultured Solibacteraceae bacterium
CCGCGTCAACGACGGCATTGTCGTGCGGATTCCGGTTGAATGATGCCTGGATCCCCTTGGAGATCGGTCGCCCCGGCGTGTGTCGATCATGGCATGGCGTCGCTGTGAATTACACGGATTTCTCCACAAGCTGGCGGTGATTCCGTTCGTAATCCGGCGGAAGTTCCGAAAAGACGGTGCCTGTCACCGCGTAGAACCGTTGAAGCTCAATGAGCCTCGGTGAGCCGGGTTGAGCGCGGCATTCCTGATTGGTCACCGGAACGCACGCGCGACAACGAGAGAGCCTCCGAGATGACGTTGCGTGAACGCACCGCATTAGCTGCGAAACTGCGCAAGCTCGAAGTGATTTTCGTACTGAACGCGCGGCCGAGCTTGCACATCCTGCGCTACAATCGACCACTAGATGCGCAAACCTCTGAGTTTCGCGGCTGTATTTGCCCTGCTGCTAGCTGCCGGCTCTTCCTGTGCACTAAGAGGTGCCGGGAACATCCGCTGTAATCCGGCAATTTTGTACGCAAATGCTGGCACAACGGAGCTCGCCCTCACTACCTCGCTTTCCAATCCCAAGGTGATTGTGCGGTGGAACGGCAACGAACGCACCATCACCAGCCAAGGCGGTGGGCAGTTCACAGTGAGGCTGGACCCCGCGGATTCGGCCAAACCGGGCCTTGCCGAGATCACGATCTCGGACCGCGATACAGGGCTTCAACTGGCCTACGCATTTCTCCCGATTATGTATCACGTGCGGGTTGGCGACGCGGTGTTCGACCGCAGGCGCAACCGCTTCTATCTGACCACGCCGGTCGCTGCGGAAGACAAGCGTTTCCCGGTCGATTCGTTGGTCGCGCTCGATCCGGACACTGGCGCGCCTGGGGTCTACGCCTCGGTCGGAAGCGAGCCCATCTCGCTGGCCCTCTCCGACGATGGTTCCGCCCTGTTCGTGGCTCTGGGCAGTGGTGGAGTAGTTCGGCGCCTCAACCCTGAGGATCTCAGCGCGGTGAGTGAATTCCGGTTTCGCCCGGCCACGCAAGACGGTATCCTCGGCTGGAAGCGTGCGGCGATCGCGCTGGCTCCGGGCGGTTCGCGGACCATGGCGGTCTACTGTCATCCGAACGTCGCGTCGTCGATGACGACTTTGGCCGTCTACGACGATGGCGTGCTGCGTGGGAAGCCCGTGGAGATTTACGACGACTCCTACGATCAGCTTCTGTTTTCGCCCGACGGCAAGTACCTGTTCTTGGGCAACTCGGCCACTTACGCTGGATCGAGTCATGTGCTGCGCTACCAGGTGGACTTGTCCGGAATCTCGTCGCAGACCGTATCGAGCGTTGCCGGGGGCGGCCCGGTTACGGTTCGCGACGGCATTTTGTACACCTCGGCGGGGGCCATGATCGACATCCAGAACATGGATACGGTAAACATCCTCGGTTCCGGCGGAAGTCTCGCGGTCGATCCGGTGAACAAGCGTATCCTGACGGTCGAATTCGAGAACTTGAGGATCCATGCTTGTCCTCAGTACTTGCAGGCTTTCGATCTCGATACGCAACAGACTCTTGGCCGTTTGTCCCTCGACACCCCCTACTCCCTCGACCACGATAGCCTGGCGGTCGTGCGCTTGCTCCGATTCGGCAACGACGGCGTGCTGTGCGCCTCAAGCGCCGGACTGTGGGTGTTTCACACGCCACTGGCCGCGCCGCCGCCGTCGACCGAGGCGCGAGCGGTGGTCAACGCCGCCAGCCAGCGCGGAGGCAGTGTTGTGCCGGGCGAGATCGTGAGCATTTATGGAACCAACCTTGGTCCGCTGGTGCCGCACGTTGGCGTGCCTGACGCGAACGGCAAGTACGCGGCCGAGTTGGGGCATGTGCAGGTATGGTTCAACCGCGCGCCCGCGACGCCGATTATGTCCTACGCGGGCCAACTGAACGTGGTAGCCCCGTTCGGGTTGGAACCCGGTTCGACGGTGAACATGCAGGTCTGGTACTACGGTATCCCATCGGCGCGAATTCCGGTCACGGTTGCGCCGGCGGCACCCGCCTTGTTCACGCGCGACAGTTCCGGAAGCGGGCTGGTTGCTGTGGTCAACCAGGACGGAACCGTAAACGCGCCATCGCGAACCGGTAGCATTGTCGCGCTATGGGGCACCGGAGGCGGCGCCTTGCCGGACGCTGCGGACGGGACGCTGGCGCGTGGGATCCAAACACTGGTGGGCGAGGTGCGCGCGAGCATCGGAGGCAAGGACGCGCAGGTATTGTATGCCGGGGCGGCGCCCGGGTTGGTGCACGGCGCGTTTCAGATCAACATCAAGGTCCCGGATGATCTTGCGCCGGGCGTGGTTCCGGTTGTCGTCAGCGTAAATGGGCACCTGAGTCCGGAAGGGGTGACGCTTGAAGTCCGTTAGCATATTGCTGCTGGCGGCTGCGTGTCTGAACGCAGCCGTCGTATTCGAGCCCAATCGCGGCCAGGCCGGTGGTAGTGCGGCATACCTGGCGCGCACCAAACACGGGCTGGTAGGCATCCAAGCCGGCCGGATGGAGGTTCGCGGCGGCGACGGGAGGCCGGTTTCGGCACGCCTGGCGGGCGCCGGCAATCGGGCGCTGGCCGAGCTCCGGGGGCTGGTGCCGGGCGTAAGTCATTACGCGTCGGGCGGCGATCCCTCCCGCTGGCTCTGGGATGTCCCGCACTATTCGGGGTTGTTATTCCATAGCGTCTATCCGGGTGTTGACGTCTCCTACCACGGAACCGGGGACGACATCGAGTTCGACTTCCTGGTCGCTGCTGGCGCCGATCCGTCGCGCATCGCGCTACGTTTTTCCGAACCGGTGCGAATGGGAACAAGAAGTGAGTTGCGGCTCGCCGGCACGACGCTCAAAGCTCCCCGAGCCTGGCAAACACTCAATGGCGCGCGCGTCGCGGTGGATGTGGCTTTCGAGGCTCGTCCCGGCAACGGCATCGGATTCCGCTTGGGCAAGTACGACCGGAGCGCGCCGCTGATCATCGATCCCATCGTGCAGATGGCAACGTTTCTCGGTGGATCCAACGCCGAGGCGGAGACACGTTTGGCCGCGGGCGCTGAAGGTGAGATCTACCTGGCCGGTGCGACCTTGTCCGCCGATTTCCCGGCGTCTCTTCCGGATAACAGTATCCTGAACCGTCCGGTGCAGTTGCTGGCGCCCGACGTCTATGTCGCCAGGATCAGCCGGGACGGGAGCACACTCGATTGGTCGTTGTTCCTGAGCGGCAATATGCACGAAACGGCGCTTGGCCTGAAACGAGATCGGTTGGGGAACCTGTTCCTGCTGGGCGCCACCCGCTCGCCGAATTTTCCAACTACGCCGGGTGCATACCGGACACGTATTCATTCCGCGCTGGCGGATCTGTTTATTGTGAAGATGGACCAGAAGACCGGCCACATCAAAGCCAGCACGTTTCTGGGCGCCGCACAACGTACCGATGTATTGCCCGGCAATTCGGCACTGGCAGTTGACACTGCCGGCGGTGTTTACGTCGCGGGACGAGCTTACGACGAGAAGTTCCAGGGGACACCGGGTGCCTTTCAAGTCAAGCCGGTGCGAAGCTACTTCTCGTACGGCGAGTCTCGCAGCTTCGCGCTTCGCATGAATCCGGCTTTGAGTGCTGTCGTTTACGTCACGTTGTTTGAAATGGGTTACGTGGCGGATATCGACGTGGATGGTGCGGGCAACCTTGTGCTAGGGGGGACTTCCGCCGATTTTAAATCTCTTGGAAACAACGCGTTTCCGGCCGTGAATCCGATCGCCGGCGTGAATCAGAGTCCGGATTGGGCGGCACAGGCATTCGTGGCAAAGTTGAACGCGATGGGTTCGGCGTTGAGTTTCGCTTCGTTACTGCACGGCAACGGGCGCTCCTCGTCTATCAGCAATGTGCGGTTTGCCCCCGACGGAACGATCTTTGCGGCGGGAAAGGCTACTACGGGCACCATGCCGCAGGTGAATCCACCGGCAACGGATCCACCTCAAAACTCCACAGTCCCATCGGACTTCGGGGAATCGCAATTTTGGGCCAAGATCCCGGCAACAGGGGGAAGTCTTCTGCAGTCGGCAACGCTCCTTGGCCCGCAGTTCATGGCATATTCTGGCATCCGTCCTCCTGTGGCTCTCGTTGTGCGGTCTGGCGGGGCTCCGTGCTTAGTAGGCGTGGAGATGGTGCGCGCCTACCAGACGGTTGGTGGCTTGGGCGGGGATGACACGACAACCTACCAAGGCATGGCCTGTGTGAACGAAGCCGGTACGCGCTACGAAACGTTAACGATGTTACCTCCTACCGGCGGGACCTATACCGAAGCCGAATTGTCTCCGGACGGTACGCTTCTTCTGGCCGGCACGGCGTCGTCCGGATTGGAGACCACTCCCAATGTTTACCAGAGCCGTTTCCAAGGCGTTGTTTGGCCGTCGGTCTTCGGAGATGTTCCCAACGGCAACGCGTTCGCGATGCGCATCGGTTTGGACAACCCTTCTCCGCAAGTGCAGGTCATAGTTCCCGAAGCAATGCTGGTTGAAACGGGGGTATCGGGCACACGATCTCTGGATGTGTACGGTTCGGGCTTCGGTTACGGCGCGGATGTGCGCCTGAATGGAACGCCGGTCAAGTCGCTGTTTCGGAGCTCGGCCCATCTGGCGATTCAGGACGTGAGCTTTGGCTCGCTGCTGCCAGGTGTCAACAACATTTCCGTTTCGCTGCCGGCTCCCGGGGGAGGCACGGCGGAAGGGATGCTTAACGGCGTCAATCCCACGCCTGCCGGAATCAGCGTTTCGCCCGCCTCGGTGACACAAGGCGCGGGCGAGACCAAACTGGTTGTCCGCGCCAGCGGCTTGGCCAAGGACGCCACGCTGTATTGGAATGGTGCGCCGCGCACGGCTAAATACGCTGTGGAAACAGGGCGCGGGGGGCATTTCGAGCTGATTCTGACGGCGGAAGAACTCGCCCAGCCGTTTGTCGCACTGCTCAAGGTCTCCAATCCGGCGCCGGGCGGCGGCATGTCGGAGGAAACGCTGTTCACGGTACAGCCAGTCTCCGGCACGGGTGTGCCTGCGCTCTCCTTGGTGACCAATCCGCTGGTTTTCGGAGGACCGACACCACTGGGCCCCAAGATCGCGCTATTTGGAACGAACCTCACGGCGGACACACACTTTTACTGGGACGGCAACGAGATCCGCGCCGAATGGGTTTCGTCGCGTCAGGTCAACATCGAGCCCCCGGTTGAGGATCTCAACCGATGGGGAGCGCACGATGTCTATGCCGGGAACGGGACCTATCGTTCGGCAACGGTGCGGTGGTACGTCGCACGGAGCGCGGCAACGGAGAAGTGGGCCGCCGACCCGGTGCATGATCGCTTCTATGCCATCGCGATGAGTTGGGAAACCAACAACAAGGCTGACTTGATCGTCTATGACATGAAGACCGGCGCGGTCCTGAACACCGTACGGGAGATTGCGAAATCTGTGTGGGCTCTCACGGTAAGTACCGATGGCAGCTACGTTTACTGGGCTGATTACTCCAGTCCCATCAGAATCGGCCGCTACAACACTGCCACCGGGATCGTCGATCTGTCCTGGCAAACCGACGTGATCCATCCAGGTTCACCCACTACCTGGGCGTGGTCGCTGTTGCCGGTACCGGATCGGCCAGAGTCGGTGATCGTCTCGACAAC
>CAZLOS010000105.1:5696-17966 GCA_964561215.1 uncultured Solibacteraceae bacterium
TCCGGCGCGCAGATCTATGATCGCGACAAGAAGCGGGGTGCAAGCTCGATTGCAGCGGGATTCCAGGCCGGCGATCAGATCATGTTTGCGACCCATGATCGAATCTATCTGGCTTCCACGGACGGCTCTTGCTGGAGATGGATGGACTACGATGCCTACGGCATTACCGGCGGTAATCCGGTGTGTTCGGCCGCGACGCCGGCCGATGCCGCGCGAGACGGCGGTCTGCTATATTTGCGCGATGGCGAACGAGTCTATCCGGTCGCTGTCCCGGTTGGCGCGACATCGTCGACCCCAAGCGCCGCCTGCCCGATTGCGGACATCGAGCGCCGGCGGGTCTATTGCTACGTGAACCAGTACTCGGCAACGAAGGTGGTCGAACACGATCTGGACAATTTCGAGCAACGCGTCCGGGCGCTTGTTCCGACCATGAATGCCAGCGCGCAGGGCATATGGCCAGCCGGTCACGGAGCGTTTCTGATACCGACCAGATACTGGATCGCCCTGGTGCCTTGATCGCCTGGCAAAGCGGTCATTTCACCGCCAGCGTGACTCCCGGTTGGCTGGGATTTTGTCCCGCCACCACCAGCAGCGCGGCATTGCCGGGTGTAACCGATTCGGGCACGCGAATGTTGATCTGCATCATGCCGGCGATGAGTCCAGGCGCCGGACCGGCGTAAAGTACTCCCGCTTCGTAACCACCGACAAACACGTGGATCGGCGATGACAGCTTGGCGAGCGGCAATCCGGCGAGCGAACCGTCGGCTAGCGCCGGTGAAGTCACACCGAGGCCCGTGGCGTAAAGCGTGACGATTCCCCCGCGCGCCACCGGATTTGTTCCAGCATGCAGGCTCAAGCTTCCGTCACTCGCCACGTTATGCGCCGCGGGCACACCGTTGCCTGCGGCGTTGGCGGTGAAGATGCCGGGATTGGTATCGGATACGGTCAGCTCAACCGGAACCGTCCGCTTGCCTTCAGTCGCAAAGGTCAACTGCGTCTTGGCCTTGCCGGCGATACCAAAAGGCGCGACCACGGCGGACTGGCCGCTGGAAACGTATACGATGGGCGCCGGGATGTCGTCGAAATAGAACGTTGCGCCTGAGAGTGTGGCCGGATAATGGCCATCGCCGTCCGGTTGCGCCTGAACCAGAATCGCCGGTCCAATACTGGTGCCGAAGATGGTCAGGATCTCGCCGGGCGACACCGTCGCGCCCAGGTAACTGGCCGCGTTCACGGCGCGTGCAATGGAGGCCGCCGGTACGTTGGGATTGGCCACGATTTCAAGCGTCACCGGAATCGCTGGATAGTCAATCCGGTCCGGATGGCGCGCTTGAATGTACACCCCGGAGGCGTAAGTGCCGGGTGTGAGGCCGGTGACGTCGACGGTCAGAGTCAGAGTGGCCGGTGTGTTGCCGTAAAGCGGGGTCACAGTCAGAAAATCGGGCCATTTGGTCGTGCCCGCCATCCAGGAAACCGACCGAATGGTGGGACAGGTAATCCGGATCTGCTGGGCGGTTGGAAGAGGTCCTCCAATCTGGTGACGGAACTTGATTGGCGTCGAGGGGAATTCGAGGCTTGTTGAGTCGTAAAATTTCCACGTAAGTGGTATAGTCTGGACCGATCCACCAGCTCTGGCGGTAAGCGTGGCTTGGCGTACGCCCTCGGTGAGGCTGGTGTCGAACCGGAGCGAAACAACAAATGGAGTGGTGCCAGACGTGGAGGACAAAATCGCCCAAGGCTGGTCCACCGACAGATCCACCTTCGTGGGTGTCGGAGCGGTCATGGTTAGCGTCGGGGCGGGCGGCGGATACTGGCTTCCACGAACCAACTCATAACTGATGGACTTGGGCAAGATGTCGAACGCCGAACCGGAACTTACGTCGACGTTGATCGTAATGGTCTGAGTCCGGCGGATCTCGTCTTCCACCAACAGAGAAAAAGTGAATGTGCCCACATCCGCGGTTTCCGGATTCACTGTAATCCGGATCTCGCTCGGCGTGGTCATACCTGTATCCGACACGAGCACCCAGCTCTGATAGCTTCCGATTCTGCGCCACTGGACGCCGGAAACACCGCTGGTGACCGAAATCGAAGCCGAAGGCGCGGGCTGGCCTCTGACCACGTGGAGGTTGACGGACTTGGTGGAGAGTTCGACAACTGCTGGCGGGTCGAGGACATAGTGTACATGCAGTACTGCCTCGGTGTTCTGGATACCCTTCGCGCGTACCGTGAAAGTACCATCATAGGTACCCGATTCGAGGTCGAGAAAGACCGCAGTGAGGGTAAAGTGCCCTGCATCTACCGTCTGGATGGATCCATAAAACGCCTTTTGGTTTGAGGAAACTGCTTCGAACCTTAGGCCGGCCTCGGCAGGCGTGACGGTGAAGGCCACTGTCTGCGTTTGGTAGCCGTAAGTCCCTTGGCCACAGCGCCGGTGTACTTCGATTTGGGTTTGTGCCGGGTCGATACGGATTTTCGGCAGCACCTGAATGCCGACCGGCACGGTCAACCTGGCATCAGGATGGGAAGCTTGAACGGTAATCGATTCGGTGAAGATGCCGTCTTGGGTCTGCGCAAGGTTGGGAGCGATCTGAACGGCGGGCGAGGGCACACTTACATAGGTGGGAACGATCCGGTTCGACGTGGTGCTGACGGTGATCGTACCAGGGTCGCCGCTGAGCAACACCGGGATGGTTAACAGTTGCGGCGCTGGTTCTCCAATTCTCCATCCGATCCCGCTCTGAGGAGGCGCGAGATAGAAGTTCCCGCTCGTGAATCCACTCAGGTCCAACACCCCGGCCAACCCATCGTCGTAGTTGAGAGGTCTGTTGAAGTAGCCCGCTTCAGCCGGATCGCGCTGCGATTGCACTACGCCGGGCGTCACCGGCAGATCACTCTGATTTGTCCAGCCGGCTGCCAGCACGCGTCCCCCCGTGCCAGCCGCGACGGAAAGCTGATAACCACCCTGCAGCGGAGTGCAATAGAGCAAGCGGCTTCCATCCGCCGACAGTTTTACCAATCCGGCGTCGTGATCCGGCATCAGTGAACCCCCTCCCGGCCACTGACAGTATCCCGGCAGGTAAAGATCGCCTTGCTGGTCGGAAGTGATGCCGAAGCCGTAGGGACTGATGCCGGGTTGTATGTCGGTGGTCCAAATGGGCCGGTTGGTTGCCGAAGAAAACTTTGCAATGTAGCCGGACCGGGCACCTGTCGGAAACTGAATCACGTGGTGGGGCGCGGTACTTCCGAAACCGGCCGGAAGCTCATAGGTGCCCGCGATCACGTAGTCGCCGCCGGGCGTCACCGCGACGCCGTTGGCATTGGGCGTACCCAGGAACGTGGAGTAGAGTAGCGTACTCCCGGCTGAATTGATCCGGGCCACGAACGCGGTACCCGGATAGGTCGTGACGGCCGGGTAAGGCAGCGCATCGCTGGTGTGGGGGAAGTCGGCCGATTGAGTGACGCCCGTGCAGATCAAGTCTCCGTTTGCGTCAAGCGCCATGTCCGAGAATGTGTCTTCACCCGAGCCGCCCAACGCCGTTACGAACACCGGCCCCGATCCGTCGGCGGTCAGTGCAAGCGCGAATGTGTCCCGGCCACCCGCCAGATCGCGCTGCAAGGCCCCCGGTGTGCCCAGGAACTCGGCACGGGAGGCGTTGCCTGCGATGTAAGCAATCCCGTTGTGCACGGCGATGCGCCGGGGATCCAGCCACCAGGCCTGCGGTCCCAGATAGGATGAATACACCAACTTGCCGGCGGCGTCAATCTTGGCTGCGAACGCACCCTGCGAGGACCGCTGCCAAGCGTTTGCGCTCGTCGGAAAGTTGTAAGCATACGCGGCTCCGATAAAGTAGATGGCTCCGTCGGAATCGAGCGCCAGCGAGATCACTCTGTCGCGTACGCTGGTGTAGCTCGAGGTCGTATACAAACCGAGCATCGTGGTGAACAGCACCGCCGATCCGGTGGCGTTCAGCTTCGTGACGAACAGGGAGATGGCCCTCTCGGTACCCGCGGGCGCGCCGGGAAAGTTCGGCGACGTAGTCACGCCTGCCAGCACGGCGTTGCCGGCTGAATCGACTCCTACTGCCTGGATGCGGTCAATGCCGGAGCCGCCCAGGTAGGTCATGTATTCAACCACCGGATCGATGACCAATTCACGGGTTCGATCATAGTCCCCAATCCGGAAGCGGATACCGCCATCCCGTTCTATCCGGTAGTCGCAGGCCACCTCCACGCGCTTGCCGTTCACCATTTGGTAAGCGATCGGGCGATGAAAGCGATGGGCGGTGCCGAAAGTCAGCGAACCGTCGCGTTGGCTCTCCGGATGCCTGCCGCTCGATTCCATCAACCGCGCCTGGCGTGCGTCGGCTCCCGGATTTACGATGAGATCGAACTCCAGTAGGGAGCCCTTGAAGTAGTAGGCGAGGTCGATGCCAGCGTAGAGACGGTGCCGCTCGACGTGGGCGTACTGTGGCACTCCGGCGCGCCACTGCGC
Source organism: uncultured Solibacteraceae bacterium (assembly GCA_964561215.1). GTDB lineage: Bacteria > Acidobacteriota > Terriglobia > Bryobacterales > Bryobacteraceae > JAJFUV01. Next base: position 10,192 of record CAZLOS010000105.1, read on the forward strand.
CGGATCGCTGCCGGTCAGGTAGTTCGTGACGCCGCCGGTCGGCTGCTTTGCACGCAACGGGCCACGCGCGGCACCAGTCCAGCGGAATTCCGCCGCCGAGCCTGCCGCGTTGAGTGAAAAACCGTCGTCGCGGATCACTACCGAACCACGATGCGTGCGTGCCACGTAATGGTTCCCGAAAGGTTCGAACGCGCTCGGAATCTCCAGCTTGCCCCCGGCGAGCGAGAGCGTAGGCAGCGCGAGTGAGAGCAGAAGAAGGTGAACCGTAGTAGTTGAAGGCAATCGGATCTCCAATGTTGACCCTCCACATTACCACAACCCAAGTGGACGTAATTCGTTGTGATAACGGACCGGAGTTCACTAGCCGTAATCGTTGATCGCCCGCGCCAATGGCCGCATCGTCGTGCGGATTCCGGTTGAATGATCCCTAAATCCCCTTCCGCGGGCCGGGGGTCTTTTTCATGGTGGCCTTAACCTTCAGACCGCCAGGCGCCGGCAGGGTCTTCACGCTTCGTCCGTCCGCACTGACGCGCAGCCGCATTCCGTAGAGCGCCATCGTGCGCGCATCCGCGGGCTTGTGGCCGCCTGTGCCCTGAAACACCACGTAGACCGAGCCGTCTGGGAGTTCGGTGCCGCTGGAGTAGCCGTAGACCGAGGCGTCCACCGGAAAACCGAAGTCGGGACCGCCGGCCGTCCAACTGCGGCCGCCGTCCTTGCTCACGATGGCGCGCAAGCCGTGATGAGCCTTGTGATACGACCCGTGCAGACAGAGCAAGGTCCCGTCGCGGAGCGTCATCAGCCAGGGCGCGAACATGCGGACGGGTATGTCAACGGGTGCGGTCCAGGTGTGGCCGCCGTCCTTCGACCAACTGATCGCACCTTCGGGCCGTGTGATCACGACCAGGGTGCCGTCAGGCAGGCGCGCCAGGCCCGGCTCATCGAGAGCGTGAGGAGCGTGCAGCGTGGCCAGGTGCTGCCAGGAAGCGCCGCGATCGCGCGACGAGAAAATGCCTGTCGAGACGAAGGGATCGTTCTCTTTCTCGTTGCCATAGGCGGCCAGCAGCAGCGAACCGTCCGGCATGACCAGCGGAGCGGTGTTGATAGCAAGAGAGTGAAAGGGCGCCTGGATGTATCGGGGAGTCTGTTCCCAGGTCCTGCCGTCGTCGAAGGAGCGGATGACGGCCACGGCTTCATAGGTATAGGTGAAGAAAGCCGCCACCAACGTGCCGTCGGGCAGTGAGGCAATCACGGGGGAGCGGTCGTCCCACTGTGTGTCGATCATGGTGGTGGGATCGCTCCAGCTCTTGCCGCCGTCGTCCGACCGCATGATCTCGATGCGCCCGCCGCGGGGAGCGTCCAGAATAGGCATGCCATACTTCTTGGTCCACAGCGTCAGGTCTTCGGGCTTGATTCCGACCAGGGGTGTGGGCGGAGAGGCGTGCCAGTAGCCCGAAGAAAACGCCATCAGCAGGGCTCCGGTGCGTGTGCGCACAACGGACGTCCAGCCCACAAATCCTGCGTAGCCGGGATACGGCCTGGGCTGCTTGTAGTCCGGGCCCACCAGCATGCGGCGGTTCTGCTGGCCCGCCAGCGACTCCTTTTGCGGCACGGACGTGATGATCGGGGCACTGCTCTGCGAAAAGCCGGAGAGCGCGGCGAATAAGATGGAGAGGGGAATTCTGGCTTTCATGTCACCAACTGGGAAGCCTAGCATGACCTGACAACCTGTGGAGCCGGAGGGCCTTCGATTGTCGCATTGCCGGCGCGCCGCGGCCCTCGCACACTCAGTTATTCGAAGGCCGGTAGACAAGGGGGGATTGCTGGATCGGCCACCGCGTTGCTCCAAGCGCCGTTCTGCTGGATGCGCGCCACGCCCGTCAACGCCGTCGATGCGACCGTGGCCACCACAACGTTGCCGCGAGCGCTGCCCAGTAGAACGGTTCCGGTGTCCTGTGTCGCGCCGGGGGGTGAGGCATGCTCCCAATCCGTGTTCTCACTTCGGCTGGTTATATGGATACTTCACCTTATCCCGATTCACAGCGAACCCTCCTAGAACATACGTCTGCCCGCCTTCCTTCACAGCGTACATTCCGATCCTCGCTCGCTCCGGATAAAAATCGAGAGTCCAGTCATTGTCTTGAGGGCCTGGCGTATCACTCTGCTGAACTCCTAGTGATACCCTCGGACCGGTCTCGTCCTCCATCAACAGGATCGGCTTTTCGTATATGCTAAGCAGTAGCCTCACCCGCGTCTTCCCGTCCGCTCCCCGTAACTTCAGAAATGGGATACCGTCAACGACTCCGATCACAGCCCGTTGGTTGTCCGGGTCCGTGAGTGACAGGGGGGAATGGTCGGAAAGAGGTCTGCCTGCCCCCGAGGGCATAGCGTGATGACCTCCGAAAGCCAGCACTACGTTCTCGCCCTTATCCATACCCCAATATGAAATCGTTTGTCCGGCTTCGTCTACCAGCTCGAAGCTGCGAGCGCGAATGACCTGTCGCAAGGGTGTTTGATCACGACTAGGAGCCACGCGCGTGCCAAGAATTCCACCAACAAACCCGGCCAGTAGGGCTGCCGCAACAACGAAGATCTGTTTCATTAGTCCTCTCGCTTTACGGCTCTGTCGCGGCCCGATTGGTCAACGCGAGTTCAACGCCCCTGAACCGGACCGGCAGGGGGCCGCTCATGCTTGGCGATACATTGCAGTACTCGCCTGGCGTTGCGCCTGACGAAATAGATGTCGCCGATGCTACCATCCTTCAGGGGCTGACCAGTGAGTTTGTCAGGATCATGTTCCGCTAACTGTTTCAGCATCGGCACGAATTCTTCCCTGTCATCCAAGAACTCGATCGCATAGATTGCACAGTCTCTTCGCCGCGCATCTGGTGAGGCCAGGGTCGTCCTAAGAGCATCCTTGATTCGTAAGTGCGAAGCTGTGTCATTGACGGTTCGAAGCTTCAGCATTTCCAGAATTACGAAGAGTGCTCCGGCGGCCAGATTCGAATCCGGACCCTTTACTTGTTCCAGGACGGGGTCGAGGACCTTCGTCCCAAACCGGGCTACGCCTTGGGTAGCCATTCCGCCTGTCGGCGTAACAGCCAATAGTACTGGGATGGCCCGTTCATCGTCCAAATCGGCGACACTACCGATCAGGTCTGCGTAGTAGTCTGAACGTTCCTCACTCCACGTTCCAGGCGGGAGGGTTTTGTCCGCAGCCTCTTCCTCGTCGTCCCGGGGGACTGTCCGTTGTCGGGCCAACTCCTCAGGGGGTTTGTTCAGACTGTTTTCCCTGGTGAGTAGTTGAATCAAACCACACCTGAGCGTGTCGGCGTCGCTGGCATTTTGCCAGCCTGACTCTAGAAGACTGATCGCGCCGTAAAACGCCGTTCTTCGCTCCTTCCACTTCGAACTGGTCATTCGATCTAGCACTTGCGAAACAGTGGGATAAACAGATCTCGTTGGCTGAGCGGACACACAATAAGCTGCAGTAGCGAGAAGAGTGGAAATCAGTACAGTAGCTCGCATAGTGGTTGCCTCCGGATTAGCGTTCTGCTATTTGGGTTTTTGCACGGTTGCCTGTCCGTAAGGGCGTGCGCGGTGACGGTGCATCACTGGCTGATGACTTCGATCTTCTCGCCACCTCGATGCAGTTCGAGCACAATCGTTGCCTTCCGCCTGGCCGGCGGCTGGCCAACACGTTGTCGTCTAGCCCCTTCGCATACTTGTTTCTATCGGTATAGCGCCAGTCAGCATGTCCGCACGCTAGTGTACGTGCGCAGTACACAGTGCCCGTCTCGACATAACCCGCACCGGCTCTAAGTGCTGCATCGTTCATCCTGTCCAACTCAGCTACGGTGTGACTTACATTCTGAAAGTCTATCGCGTCACCCAACATGTGACGGCTTGCACTCGCTCCACCGTTTTGCGCAGGGTCCCTATAGCCGCTAGTGATTGTCCGGGATTCTCCATACAACTCAAGCCACTTATCCAGGCCGTACCCTCTGCTGGCTGGTGCAACCAGAGGACTTTTGATCAGCGCCCAGCCAAATTCGGGGTTCGTACTGGGCCCCGGCTTGTTGATTTGAGCAAAGGTGAAGGCAGAGGAATGGGCCGAACGCGTGAGCATGAAGCAGTTCGGAGTGAAGCGCGGCCATTGACTCCGTGGTAACCAGTTGTAGGAACTGTCCAAAACAACTGTGTTGGCGTATTCGGCGATGAGTTGATCCCGCTCGTCGTGGCACAGTGGAGAGGTTCCATTCCCCCACGGGTTGGTCGCCGCCACACTCCAGTAAGGAGGTACTGTCAGGGTTGTCGGCACAGATGCGAGACGCTCGATGGAGCCGAGTCGGTACGAGTTTCCGGTCCACGATTGTATCGGCAGGCTGGCCATCTGTCCGGTGGCTGTACCGTTGCTGTCGAAGATCATAACGGAGCTATCGTCGTTGTTGGTGGCGATGACGCTACCGTCGGCCGTGGCGATCTTGGGCGTGTAATTTGGTACGCTCCAGCGCAGGCCGCCGCCGGGATCGAAAGCCACCATGTACTGGACTGGGTTTTCCTCCGACCCGGCCCAAACCGTGCCCACAAACGACCCATCCTGCGCCTGCAGTATCGGCTCCACCATATCGAGTTGCCCCGGCATCACCGTGCCATTGACAAAGCTCGTGCTGGTTCCGTTCGTGATCGTCATACCCGGTACGTCCGCCCACCACGAGAACAGGACCCCGGTGTCGGCATTGGTAATCTGATATCCGCCGAAGCCAAACACCTCGGAGCATCCCCACGCCCAGTCGTAGATGGGCATTCTGGTGTAGGCTCCGTTGCTATCTATCCGCAGCAGCTTAAGGTGGTCATGGCAGTTGGTGAAGCCGGGTCCGAGTACCTCCTGATATGCATAAGGTACGTAAGCATAGCCGTCTCCGGCAATAATGAGGCCCGATGTCCAGACGGGCGAGACATAATCGCGGTCAAGGATGTCGTCCAACCGCACACTGAATTTCTGCGTGCCGGTAGCGGAATCAACGCCAATTACAGAATGGGTTTCGTCGTCCGGGTTGCGCTGAATGGCAAAAACAGTTCCATCGGTATGTACGGCGATCTGGGAATACAGGTACGACGTTCCGGCCGGAGTATAGTTGGCGGTGGTTTGTCCCGTGGTCCCATCGATCCTCACAATCGAGCTAGTCCCCGGGCCCGCATTCACGGCCACCACACCGCCCTGGAAATCCGGCAACACCGGATCCGCGTTTTGGCCTACGTTTGCCGTCCATGCCGTGGCCCCGTCGCTGGTGATGGCTTGCACGGTGCCGTCGTAGCCAATCGCGAACACGTCCGCCACCCCGCTGGCACTGAGTACCGCCGGCACGATCGAGCTCACGCCCGATGTGTTGCCGGCGTTGGACCAGAGTACGGTGCCCACCGGCGGCGCGGCGGCCGAAACTGTGACGTCGGCCGAGGCGGTCCCGGCCGTGATGGTGGCGCGCCCGGCGGCCACCGCCGTGACCACCGGCGGATCGGCGGCCGACAGGCTCACCACGTTCGTGTCGCTCGAGGCCCAGGTGAGGCCGGTCACCGGCTGCCCATTCGAATCCAGCGCCTGCATGGGATGCGTGTCACCCACCACCAGGTTTAGCATGTTGGGCGTCAGCGTATGGCCGTCCGTCACCGGCACGGTGAAGGCCACCGCGTTGCTCCACGTGCCGTTCTGCTGGATGCGCGCCACGCCCGTCAACGCCGTCGAGCTTACCGTGGCTACCACTTCGGTGTCGCTCCAACTGACCACCGTGCCGGCGGTGCTGCCCAGTAGAACTGTTCCCGTGCCCTGCGTCGCACCAAACCCGGTGCCGGTGACGGTGACCGAGGTCCCCGCGGTTCCCGAAGCCGGGTCCACGCTGGCGATCTGAAGCCCGGGCACGGTGAAGCTGACCGCATTGCTCCAGACGCCGTTCCGCAGCACACGAGCGGTGCCGGAGGAAGGTCCGCCGGCCACTTGGGCGACTATCTGCGTGTCGCTCCAGCTCTGCACTACGCCGTTGGCGGAGCCGAGCCACGCCAGACCGCTGCCCTGGGTTGCCCCAAAACCGGACCCCGTGATGGTGACGGTGGTTCCGGCCGCGCCGGTGGCCGGCGAAACGCTCGTAACTGTTGCATTCGTCACAGTGAAGGACACCGCATTGGACCAGGCCCCGCCTTGTTGCACCCGGACGGCGCCGGATGCGGAACCGGCAGCGACCGTGGCCACCACTTGCGTATCGCTCCAGCTCACAACGGTGCCGCGGGTGCTGCCCAGCCAGACGATGCCCGTCCCTTGCGCCGATCCGAAATTCGAGCCGGCCACGGTGACTTGCGTACCCGCCGTGCCCGAAGCCGGCGATACGCTCGTGATGGAAGGTACTGCGGTCACTGTGAAGCTGATGCCGTTGCTGGCCAGGCCTCCGACTGTCACTACCACGTTGCCCGTGGTTGCTCCAGTCGGCACGGTGATGGTGATGCTGGTGGCATTCCAGTTCGCGGCTGTTCCCGCGCTCGTGCCGTTGGCGGTTACGGTGCTGGTCCCCTGGCTGGCGCCGAAATCGCCTCCGGTGATGGTCAAGAATGTACCCACCGCGCCCGAAGAGGGCGACAAACTGGTGATGCTGGGCGGGACGGTTACCATGAATGTCACGCCGTTGCTGGCCACGCCTCCGACGGTTACCACGACGTCGCCCGTGGTTGCCCCACTGGGCACGGTCACCGTGATGCCAGTGTCGCTCCAACTGGAGGCCGTACCGCTGCTGGTGCCGTTGAAGGTTACGGTGCTGGTTCCCTGGCTCGCTCCAAAGCCGGTGCCGGTGATGGTGACGGTGGCGCCCACGGGCCCCGAGACCGGTGAGACCGTGGAGATCGTGCCGGCCGTTGCAGCGCTCACCAGGGCCAGCATTAGGAGCGATAGCGCCATCAACTTGAGAATATTGCGGTTCAGCATTTTTATGGCTCCTCGTTTTGTCATATAGGATCAGGTACTGAGCCGTGATCAGAACCTATATACGGTGGAATATTGCCATCAATCTGGTCGTAAGTCAATACGAAAATGGTGAAAAATGTGCCTTGACAAAAGAGAATTATAGTAGTACGCGCGAGAGGATCCGGTTATCCTCTAGTATGCGGTTTGCTCCGGGTTGCCGCACGGCGTAGGAGTTGATGTCCGCGAAATCACATTCGTCGATTCCTTGACTCCGGTTGGTTCCCGTTGAAAGCCCCCGCACCCTGATAGCGGCACGCTGTTGTAAGCCGCTATAGTGTACCCATGATGACGCGACGTACTGCCATCGCCGCACTTGCCGGTTGCCCGCTCGTGGCCGGCGGCGTCAGCCCCCGGCGCATCGAGCAGTTCAAGAAACTGCGCTTCGGGATGTTCGTCTGCTGGAGCTTCAGCACCTTCTCCGAAAAAGAGTGGACGCCGGGCATCGCCAGCGTGAGTTATTTCAACCCCACCGGCTTCGATCCGGATCAATGGGTAAGCACCGCCAAACGCGCCGGCATGAGTTACATTCTGCTGCTCACCAAGCACCACGACGGCTTCTGCCTCTGGGACACCCGGACTACGGACCGTAAGGTGACCCGCTCGCCGCTCGGAGCAGACGTGGTTGCGGGTGTCCTGAAGAGTTGCCGCAAACACGGCATCAAACTGGCGCTGTATTTCAGCGAGGGCGACTGGACCTGGTCCGGCGCCGTGGATGGCAAGAGCGGCCAGGGCGGTTCGAATCCGGATCAGAAGAAGGCGCAGCTGAAGGAGT
>CAZLOS010000106.1:0-17896 GCA_964561215.1 uncultured Solibacteraceae bacterium
GATCGAATTCCTGTATCCGGTGAGAAGTGGTTTGGAACTCATTCCCGGCTCGAATGCATGGGCAATTTCTGGCGCGCGCACGGCCACGGGCAAGCCGCTGCTCGCCAACGACATGCACCTGCCGCTGACCATTCCGCCGATGTGGCATTCGGTGCACCTGGAGGCGCCAGGCTTGAACGTGACAGGGGTCGCGCTACCGGGGCTTCCGGGAGTGGTAGCGGGACACAACCGGCGCATCGCGTGGGGCATCACCAATCTCGAATTCGACGTGCAGGATCTTTATATCGAAAAACTCAATCCGCAGAACGGCCACTATCTATACGACGGCCGGGAGGAGCAGGCGCGCGTAGAGCGCGAGAGACTGCCGGTGAAGGGACGAGCGCCGGAAGAGTTGAGCAACATCGTCACGCGGCATGGACCCGTTGTCGCCATCGAGGACGGCAAGGCCCTGGCCCTGCGCTGGACCGCGGCCGAGCCGGGCACGTTCCGCCTGACGCTCATCGAGATTGCCCGCGCGGCGAACTGGCGGGAGTTCCGCGCGGCGCTCTCGACCTTCCCCATAGGCCTCAACTTCGTATACGCCGACGTGGACGGCAATATCGGCCATCAGGTTACGGGCCTGCTCCCGGTGAGGAAGAATTGCGCCGGGGATGTGCCGGCCGACGGATCGACCGCTACCTGCGAATGGGGCGGCTTCATTCCCTTCGACGAGCTCCCATCGAGCTTGAACCCGCCTTCGGGAATGGTCGTCACGGCCAACCAGAACCCCTTCCCGCCGGGGTATGCATATCGCGTGGGAGGTGGATTCGACGCCGGCTACCGCAGCCGGCAGATCGTCCATCTGCTCTCCGCACGCACGGGTTGGCGCGCCGGGGACATGTCGTCGGTCCAGAAAGACGTCTACTCGGCTTTCACACACTTCCTGGCCCGGCAGGCGGTAGCCGCGTATGATGCGCGCGGGAGCGGCAACCAGGGATTGAGCGAGCCGGTCCAAATCCTGCGCGCCTGGAACGGCCAGATGGACAAGAGCCTCGCGGCGCCGGCAGTCGCGGCGCTCCTCTATCAGCATTTGCGGCGGCGCATCGTGGAGCGTGCCGCGCCGGGCAAGGCCCTGGTATACCGCAGCGCGATGGCGCCGGCGGCGGTCGAGAAGCTGTTGCGCGAGCGACCGAAGGATTGGTTTGACAATTACGACGAACTGCTGCTCAAATCTCTCGAAGACGCCGTGGAAGAGGGCAGACGCCTGCAGGGGCCCAAGCTGGCGAAGTGGTCCTACGGCCGGTTGAACCGCTTGTATCTCGTCCATCCTGTGGGCGGGCGGCTGCCCGGCATCGGCAAGTATTTCAACGCCGGCCCGGTGGAAACCAGCGGCAGCAGCACCACGGTGAAGGCCGCCGGCACTGCGTTCGGCCCATCCATGCGTCTCGTGGCGGACCCGGGCGATTGGGAACGCTCGCTGCTCACGCTCCCGACGGGCGAATCAGGCCAGATTCTGTCGTCGCATTACAAGGACCAGTGGGATGCTTACCAGGCGGGACGGGGCATGCAATTGCAGTACCGCGGCGTTACCGCCGGGGACGCCCTGACTCTCTCGCCGCGCTGAATGCCTTACAATTGAATTTCTTCTGCAAATTCGGACCAGGAAAGGCCGTGCGATGAGATTCATATCCATACTTACGTGTGTCGTATCCTTGGCAGCCACAACGCTGTTCGCGCAATCGAACCCCAGCCCCTGTCTCGAGGATCTGACCCATCCGGAAGTTCGCAGCCGCCAGATCGAAGTGGCGCTGCTGCCGATCGGCTCCACCGAACCACACGCCAAGCATCTTCCATACGCGAACGACACCTTAAGTGCGCGGATTCTGGCAGAGCGCGTCGCCGCGAAGGCGAATGCGATGGGCGCGAAAGTGCTGGTGCTCCCCACAATGCCCTACGGCGTGAATTCCAACCAGGCGCCGAACCCTTACGCCCAATCCATACGGCCGGCCACGCTGATGCAGTTCATCAAGGACGTAGTGGACGTCAGCGAACATCAGGGCATTCGAAAGATCGTCATCCTGAACGCTCATGGCGGCAACACGACTACCATCGCCGCCACGCTGCGCGAACTCTTCGCCAGCAATCCCAAGGTTTTTGCGGCGCAAGTAGACTACTGGATCTCGTTTCCTGAAAAGGCCAAGGAACTCATCAAGACCGGCGGCGACCACGCCGACGAGCAGGAAACTTCCATCTCCCTGGCGCTGTTCCCCGACAAGGTGTACATGGATCGCGCGGTGAAGGCCAAGGACACGCCCCTCGCATTGCCTAGCTTGCGGGTGCCCTACATCCACTTCATGCGTCCCTGGATGTATGTCAGCGACAATACGGGCACGGGCGATCCCACCCAGGCCACCGCCGAAAAGGGGCGCGTGCTGGTGGGCGTATTCCTGGACCGGATTTCCAATTTTCTCAAGGAACTGAGCGACGCCAGGCTTACCGACACGTTCCCGTTCGACTCTAGAAAGTAAGGAGCTGAAGCTGAAATGAGTTCTTCGACATTCCGCGGGATTCTTCCCGCCATCATCACGCCCCTCGATGAGAATGGACATTTCGCGCCGGCGCCGTTCGAGCGCCTGCTCGAACGCGTGTATGCAGCCGGCGTCCACGGTGTTTATGTCTGTGGGCAGACGGGCGAGGGGCCCCAACTCGCCGTCGAGGACCGCAAGCGCGCGGCCGAAGTGGCCGTGCGTTGCTCGCCGAAGGGCAAGCTGGTGATCGTGCATGCGGGTGCCTCCCGGCCGGAGGATGCCGTCGAACTCGTGAAGCACGCCGCCCGTTGCGGCGTTTCGGCGGTGAGCAGCCTGCCACCCGCGGGAGGGTATTCGTTTGAAGAGGTCGCCGGCTACTACCGCAAGCTGGCGGCCGCTTCCGACGTGCCTTTCCTCGTGTATTTCTTCCCGGACGTAGCGCCCGCCATCAACCGCGTCGAACACATCCTGGAACTGTGCGCCATCCCCAACGTCATCGGCTTGAAGTTCACCGACTTCGACCTGTACCGGTTGGGGCTTTTCAAGCAAGCGGGCGCGGTGGTCTTCAACGGTCGGGACGAAGTTCTCGCCGCCGGTTTAATGATGGGCGCGGATGGCGGCATCGGTTCGTTCTACAACCTGATCCCCGAGCTGTTCCTGGAAGTCTACAGTCTCGCTGGCGCCAACCGGTTCGTTGAGGCGCGAGCGGTCCAATACCGCATCAACGAATTGATCCAGCTCACCCTGCGCTTCCCCGCCCTGGCCGCCATCAAGCAGATGCTCAAGTGGTCCGGTATCCATTGCGGCCCGGTGGCGGAACCGCGGCGCTGGCTCACGCGGGCCGAAGAGGCGGAGTTGAAACGCCAGTTGGCGGCTTCGAGTTTCGCGGGGGCGCCTTTCGCCGGCGCGTAGTGCGGTTTACTTGACCGGTTCGAAACGGCCGTCGCGGCTCAGATAGTACTTGCGCCCGCGCCATTGAATCGTGTTGCCGAAAAAGCCCAGCGCCCAGAAGATGAAGCTGGCGATATCCTGGAGCGGCACCAGCCACCAGCGCCCGGAAGTAAGCGGATCGTGAAGCACGCGGCAGGCCGTCGCGTGAGCCGCCGCGAGGCGGAGGCCGGCAATCACCATCAACACCGGCCACCAAGCAGGGCGCACAGCGACCAGCAACAACGCGATAGGCAACGGGTTGGTGAACACCTGCCCGATATAGCCGTAGGGGCGCGAACGGCGCGTGCTGCGCGACCAACGCAAGCGGTGCGCGGCGTTGGCGCGGAAACCTTGCGTGCCGATGCGGTGCTCAACCACCGTCCAGCTCAGGCCCACTCCGAACCCCTTCTCCGCCAGCCTCTGCCCCATGACGAAGTCCTCGGCGAGGTAATCCTTGAGGCTCTCCAGGCCTCCGAGGGCGGCTAGCGCGCCGCGGCGTGCCGCAGTGGTGGGTCCCACGGCGAACTTCATCCCTTCGAGCATCCTTGCCACCAGCACCCCACCCAGGAATTCGGTGTTCATCCCGACGGCTTCGAGCGCGGACCACAGACTCCCTCCCGGCACGGCGCGATACGGGCAGGTGGTGAGCGCAAGGTTCGGGTCGCGGAACTCCGCGGCGATTTCGCGCAGGAACCTCGCATTCACGCGGATGTCGCTGTCGCTCATCACGACCAGCGAATACCTGGACTCGTCGAGCATGGCGGCCAGGCTGAAGATCTTCGCGTTCGGATAGGGCGGCTCTCCGGTGACGATCAACTGCGCGGGGACGTCGGGATACTCTTCGCACAGCTTCATCACGATGGGCACAGCCGGGTCGTCGCCCTTGCGGACTGCAAACAGGATCTCGAACTTCGCGTAGTCCTGCTCAAAGAAACTACGCAGGTTTTCTTCCAGGCCCTCATCGGCCCCGGAAAGAGGTTTGAGAATGCTGATGGGTTCCGTGTTGCGCTCCAGCGTGGGGCGCGCGGCAAGATAGCGCCGGGCGGCGACGACCGCCATGACGCAGTACACCGCTCCTCCCGCGGCCAACGCGGCCAGAAGCAACGCCGGAATCCACGACATGTTTCTCTATTCGGACGTAGTCCGGGTGGAGATTTGTTCGCCGACTTTCGCGATGAATTCGTCGACGCTGGCAGAGCCTTGGTCGCCATGCTTGCGGTTGCGCACGGCAACCGTGCCGGCGGCGGCTTCGCGGTCTCCCAGTACCAGCATGTAGGGGATCTTCTGGAGCTGAGCTTCGCGGATCTTCAGGTTGACCTTCTCCTTACGGTCGTCCATGGTGACGCGAATGCCGGCATCCCGCAAGCGTGCGGCCACTGTCTTCGCGTATTCGACCTGGCGGTCGGTGATGGGCAGCACGATCGCCTGGATCGGCGCCAGCCACACCGGGAACGCGCCGGCATAGTGCTCCACGAGAATGCCGAAGAAGCGCTCCACCGAACCGTACAGCGCGCGGTGCACCATCAATGGCTGGTGCGCCTTGCCATCCTCGGCGATGTATTCGAGCCCGAACCGCCGCGGCAGCGTGAAATCGAACTGCACGGTCGAGAGCTGCCACAGGCGGCCGATGGCGTCCACCAGCTTCACGTCGATCTTCGGTCCGTAGAACGCCGCCTCGTCCGGCATCACTTTCACCTTCATGCCGAGCCGGTCCGTGGCTTTGTGCAAAGCGTTTTCAGCAAGCTGCCACTGGTCGGGCGTGCCGTCGTACTTGCCGCTCGCGCCTCCGTCCCAGGTGGACAGCTCCGCTTCATACTTGTCAAATCCGTAAGTGTGCAGTACATCTTCGGCGAATTCGAGGCAGCTGACTACTTCGTCTTCGATCTGCTCGGGCGTGCAGAAGATGTGGGCATCGTCCTGCGTGAAGCCGCGCACGCGCAGCAGGCCATGCATGACTCCGCTGCGCTCGTAGCGGTAAACCGTTCCCAACTCGCCCAACCGCACCGGAAGGTCGCGGTAGCTGTGCAGCTTGTTCTTGTAAATCAGGATGTGGAACGGGCAGTTCATCGGCTTGAGCTGGTATTCGGCATCGTCCAGCTCCATGCGTTTGAACATGTTCTCGCCGTAGAAATTGTAGTGCCCGGAGGTCTTCCAGAGATCCGAGCGCGCCACGTGCGGCGTGTACACCAGCGAGTAGCCGCGCTTGACGTATTGATCCCGCATCCAATCCTCGAGAATGCGCCGCACGGTGCCGCCCTTGGGATGGAAGAAGATCAGGCCCGGGCCGGCAAGCTCCTGGATGCTGAATAGGTCGAGTTCCTGGCCCAGCTTCCGATGATCGCGTTTCTTGGCTTCCTCGATCTGGGCGAGGTACGCGTCCAGCTCCTTCTTGGTGAAGAACGCCGTGCCATAGATGCGCTGCATCTGCGCGCCCTTCTCGTCGCCTTTCCAATAGGCTCCGGCGATCGAGAGCAGCTTGAAGGCTTTGATCTTGCCGGTGGAAGGGACGTGCGGGCCGCGGCAGAAATCGATGAACTTGTCGCCGAGGGTGTACTCGGTGAACACGTCGGAGGCCTTCTCATCGATCAACTGACATTTCAGATCTTCGCCCATCGCGGCGTATTTCTTGAGGCCCTCGCTCTTGGGCGTCAGCTTGCGCTCGTAAGGAAGATCGCGCTTCTGCAGATCCCACATGCGCGCCTCGATGGCCTCGAGATCCTCGGGCGTAAAGGCCTGTTCGCGTTGAAAATCGTAATAGAAGCCGGTGTCGGTGGCCGGACCGATGCCCAGCTTGGTCTCCGGAAACAGTTCCAGGACGGCGGCGGCCAGCAGGTGCGCGGTGGAGTGCCGGTAGACAGCTAGCGACTCGGGGCTGCGCGTGGTCAGGATTTCGAGGGTCGCATCGGCCTCCAGGGGGCGGGTGATGTCGAACAGTTCCCCGTTAACCTTGGCCGCGATCGCGCTATCGGCTAAACGCGGGCTGATGGAGCGCGCCACTTCCAATGGCTGGCTGCCAGCGGACACTTCCTGCTTACTCCCATCCGGGAGTGTAATGACAATGCTGCTCATATGGGTATGAATTTTCAGCGTATCATACCGCCTTTGAGCAGCGGGCCTTGGTCACGCTATAGTAATGACTGTAGCGGGCGCAGTGAGTCCGACATGTTCCCAGCCAAAAGCCAATCCGCGACCCCCGACGAAGGCGACCTCGTCACCCGCGCGCAGCGGGGCGATGCCGGCGCTTTTACCGAGTTGGTGAGCCGTTACGAACGCCGAATCTTCCGGCTGGCCAAAAACATCACACAGAGTGACGAGGACGCCGAGGACGTCCTGCAAGAGTCTTTCCTGAAGGCTTACGAACATCTGGGCGGTTTCCAGGGGCAGTCGAAGTTCTATACCTGGATTGTGCGGATCGCGGTCAACGAAGCCTTGATGAAGCTGCGCAAACGCAAGACCGATCGCACGGTATCGCTGGACGAAACCATCGATACGGGCGAGGAGAACATAGTGCGGGAGATTGCGGTCTGGGAAGACAACCCGGAGCAACGGTACTCGCAGCAAGAGATTCGAGAAGTGCTGGACAAGGCCATTCTGAGTCTGCGCCCGGCTTTCCGCACGGTTTTCATTTTGAGAGACGTGGAAGACCTCTCGACCGAGGAAACGGCGGCAGTCCTCGATTTGTCCGTGCCGGCGGTCAAGAGCCGCCTGCTTCGCGCCCGGCTTCAACTTCGAGAGAAGCTGACGCGATTCTTCAAGCGGAAAGGGGACGATGTCTTTGCTTACATGTAAGGAATTCGTCGACGGCATCAGCGATTTCATCGACGACGATGTCGCTCCGGAGCTGCGCGAGAAGCTGCAGAAGCACATCTCGGAGTGCCCGAATTGCTGGGTGGTTTACGACACGACGAAGAAGACGATTCAGGTTTACAAGGGCATGGAGGCCCAGCCTCTTCCCGACGACGTGCGCGAGCGGCTGATGAAAGCCATCGAAAAGCGCATCGCTTCGGGCCGGGGCTGCGCCGGGCCTAAGATGGAATAACCTTCCCCGCAGGACATACGCCACGATAGTAACCGCACCGTACGCATTGCTCGCCTTTCTGTAACGGAAACTCGAGGGAGTCCTGTGCCTGGCTCAGATCGCGGACGGCGGTGCGCGCGATTTCAAGCGAACTCGCGTCGAGCGGCACCTCGACCTCGTGTCCGCTGCGCAAATAGCAGAGCACGGCCCGGTCAGGCAGCCGGCCGCGGATTCGCTCCAGGGCCAGAGCATACAACTGCAACTGCACCGCGTACGAGCCGGCGCGATCCTCGTGGCGGTCCGTCTTGTAATCGACCAGGATCAATTCCCCGCCCTCTTCGAACCACAAATCCATTTGCCCGCGCAGGATGACATCGTCGAGCGCCACCAGGAAATCGAACTCGCGCTCCACGCGATCCGCTCGCGCCGCGCGTAAACCGAGATCGCTCGATGTGAAGCGCGCGGCAAGTTCCACCGATTCGGCGGCCGGCGATTCGACGGCGGCGCCGGCGAGCAGCGCGTGCACTTGAACTCCCAACTCACTGGCATCCATGGGAGCTTCGCGCTCCTCGTGCTCGAAATCCAGCGCCTCCTCGCGCGTTTCCGGCCAGCCCAGGTAGCTTTTCAGAAAATACTTGCGGGGGCAGGCCCTGAACAGCGCCACGGCGGTAGCGGTGGCCGTCGAGTCGTGCTGGCCGCTCACTTCCGGACGATCCAGGCTCAGAGGCTCGGGCGAGCCGCCGGCAGAGGTCAGCAAGTCCGCCGGCGGCGGCGCATTTCTTGTGCGGAACACGCGAACACCGCCCACCGTGACCGGCGCGGTGTCCTGGGTCTCGAGATTCACCCCCAATTTAGCGGACACCTGCTTGGCCCAGTCCGACATACGCTTTGTCTTGGCGAATGAGAGAATCAGGTGTTCTTCGGCGCGAGTCATGGCAACGAACAAAAGCCGGTCGGCTTCCCGCGCTTCCCGCTGCTTCTCCAGGTCGGACGCAAGGTTGTGGGCGCTATCGGCAATCGATTCGCCGTTCGAAGGATCGCGCCAGCGCGCGCCCAGGCCGCTTTCGGCACGGTAGACGAGCGAGGCCGTTTGCTTGCTGGTTTCCTTGTGCAGGGCGGCTGCGAAGACGATCGGGAACTGCAGCCCCTTGGCGGCGTGAATCGTCATCACGCTGACCGCGTTAGCCGCCTCGGTGGGCGGAGCCTCGGGCTCGGGCTGCTCCTCGCGCTGCGCGTCCAGCCGCTCTATCAACTGGGAGAGCGTACCCGGCGCGGCCACCGCGTAACCGCGGATCATGTCCATGAACTTCTCGATATTGGCGCGCGCGCGGCCGTCGAGGCCCTCCATGTAGCCGGACTCGTCCAGGGCGCGCGCGACCAGCAGGTCGGGGGAAACATCGGCCGCCAGCTTCCGCGCATCCACAATACAAGCTCGCACCGCCAGCAGCCGCTCGACGTCGCCGGCATCGCCGCCCGCCGCCAGGGTTTCCAGCTTCTCGAGCGATGTCCACAGTTCGCCGTGCATCTTGAGCCGCACGAGCGTCTCGTCGCCGGCACCGGCCAGCGGCGAACGCAGCACAGCCGCCAGGCTGACCTCGTCGCGAGGGTTCGCCAGCACCCGCAGGTAGTTCAGCAGGTCCAGCACTTCCCGCGTGGCGAAGAAAGTCCGGCCCTTGGTCTGCAGGAATGGAATCTGGAATTCGGCGAAGGCCCTAGCCAGCGGCTCGACGCAGGCAGTCGTACGGATCAGGACCGCCATATCCGAAAAGCAGGCCGCGCGCGGCTCCTTGGGAGGACCGACTATCAGCTTGCCTTCGAGTTCCCGGATCCGTCGCGCCAGCCAACGGGCTTCCAACTCGGAGCCATCCGCGCTGTTTTCGCCGAACGCCGCCAGAACCTCCACGCTTGGGATGTCCTTCGCGACGAACTCGCCGCGCGGCTCAAGCTTCATCGGCTCGATGCCAAGGGATCCTTCGAACACGCGATGAACGGCATCCAGGATCTCCGGCCGGCTACGGTAGTTCTCGACGAGCAGATCCACCGGGGTCTGGCGCTCCTCCAGTGCACGTCGGTAACGGCGAAACACATCCGGGTCGGCGTGCCGGAATCCGTAGATGGATTGGTTGATGTCTCCAACCGCATAGAAACGGCTCTCGCGGCGAAGCAGGTCCACCAGCCGCCATTGCAGCGGATTCGTGTCCTGCAGCTCATCCATCAGGATCGCGTCGAAGGACTGACTGAGGCGGGCGCGCACAGCGGGCCGCTCTCTGAGCGTGCGGATCGCGTGCTCTTCGAGATCGGCGAAGTCCAGCACCGCGGCGGCGCGCTTCTGCTTGCGATAAAGAATATCGAAACGCACCAGGGCTTCCTGCAAAAGCCGCCGCTCGGGTTCGAACAGCGCTCCGATCACCGCCGCCCGCACCGGCTTCAGCAGATCATTCTTGATGGATTTCAGGGCTTCGGAAATCCCGCTGCCCCTTTTCACGTTCCTGAGATCGCAGTTGAAGCTGCCGAGGACCCGCAGGCAGTCACACCACCGAGGCGCTACGGCCCGTTCGAGCGCCGACCGTGCCCAGTCGCGCTGTGCTGCCAGATATTCCTTTTGCTTCGGGTTCCACCCTTCGGCCGAGCCTTCCCGCACCTCCCGGGCGGCTGCGCGCAGCCGGTCGAGCTCCGCTCCGGCCGCCGGCGCCGCAATCATCTCCGCGCCATCCAACGGGGCGCCCGCGCTGCGGATGGCATCGTAGACATCCACCAGATCCCTGGCCAGGTCGCGGTTGGAGAATCCCGCCAGCAGACCGCCCATGACGCCCGGCTTCTCTTCGAGCAGGGCGTCCAGCGTCTCCTCCGCGGCCTGGAAAGCATCGACGGCGCCAACAGCGTCCTCTTGGATCGTGAATCCGGGATCTAAACCCGCGGCCACGGCGTTCTCTTTCAGCAGTCGCGCGCAAAAACTGTGGATGGTGGAAACGTAGGCGCGCTCGATTCCGGCGCGCTCCTTCGGCCGTTGTTTGAAGCGGCCCACCAGCCTCCGCTTGATCTCGTTCGCCGCCTTCTCCGTGAAGGTGATGGCCAGGATGCGGAGCGGCGAAACGCCATGCTCGACTAACCACGCGAAGCGCTCCACGAGCACGCGCGTCTTGCCCGAACCGGGCCCCGCGACCACGCACACGTCCTGGCCGGAACGTTCGACGGCCGCCTGCTGCGCAGCGGAGAGCGTCATTCGGCCTCCTCGGCGGCGCCCAGCGCCTGTGCCATCGTCTTCACGCGGCAGCCATCGCGGAATTCGCAGTACTCACACTGCGCGGTATCCGCGGGATCGGGTTGGATAACGCCTTCGCGAATACGGCCGGCGCTCTCCAGGGTAAGCTGGCGTGCCTGCCCGGCCGCGGCGCGCAGATCCTCGCCCGTTTGCCAGCCACGCGGCTTCTCCAGTTTGCCGCGCAGCGCAAAGTAGAGCATTTCGGCGACGTGAAGGCCGAACACCTGCTCCACCGCGATGACGTACAATCCACCCTGCACGCGGCGCCCCTCGTTGTGTTCTTTCATTCGCGCGGCAAGCCGCGTCGCGCTGGAGTACTTGTAGTCGACGATAAAGGCGTTGTTCGCGGCATCCACCTCGAAACGATCTATCCGGCCGCGCACAGTCACCCCGTCCGACAGTTCGAACTTGAACGGCACTTCGGTACGCACTTCGCGATTGCCGGGCTCGGGCATTGCGGCCAGAAATCGACGCACGTTGCCCAGCATCTCCAGCCGGATGGCTTCGGTGCGATGGCCCGCGACGAGTTTCTTTTCCTCAACCGCCTCGTCGAACGCCCGTTTGAAAAGCGCATCGACGTCGGCGCCGCGCCGCCACGCGGCCACCACCTCATGCACGATGTTGCCTTGCACGAGCGGATCCAGGCGCTCCTTCGGATTCGGCGGAGCAGCCGCGAGCCCCAGCGTGTGGCACCCGAAGAACTGGAAGGGGCACTGCAGAAACGACTCGACGCGGCTCGGTGAGAAAGCTGCGTGACGGTCTCGAATCCAACCGCGCAGGGATTCGTCGAAGATCACCGGCGTGCGCTCGGGAGCACGGGGGCGCCTGGAACGGGGACGGACACCGGCCGTCCGCTGCGCGGTCTCCGTATAGCCATCCAGGAAGAACGACCGCAGGTTCTCGCCCCCCTTGGCGTCGTATTTGGGGTAAGAGAGTACGGTCAACGAAGTGGCGCGCGAAATGGCCAGTTCGAACAGGAATCGCTCCTCTTGTTGCCGCTCCGCGGTGGTCGCCAGGCGCACGCCGGCTTCGTTCAGCCGCGCACGCGACTCGTCGCCGAGCAAGGGATCCTGCGACACATAAAGCGGGAACTGCTTTTCGAGCAGCCCGCAGACGAACACGAGGGGTAGTTCCCACTGGCGCGCTTCGAGAACATCCATGACGTGCACGACGTTGCGCCGGCGGTCCCGTACGCGAAGACGCGTTTCGATCAGCACGGTCCGGCACTCTTCCCAAAACGCCGCGAGCGGCATGGGGGCCTGATCGCCCAGGACGCCGGCCGTCTCGTCGAGGGACTTCTCGAAAGCGCTCACGGCGGCGGCGTGCGCCCGCCACACCAGGACCTTTTCCGCGACGGCCGGCAACTCGGGCGGCGGCGCCTCGAGATTCGTGCAGAGTGCCCGCAATCGCACTGCCCACTCGCCCGGCGCCAGCGTCAGCCATCTCCACTCATCGAGCGGCCGGAGCGCCTCCAGCCGCGCTGCAACCTCATTGGCACCCGCCGAGCGCGCCACTGCGCACAACGCGTCGAGGCCCTTGTCCGGCATGCTCTCGCGCACTTTGAAAACGAACCGGTCGCCGGCGTCCGTCGCGCCCATGCCGGATAGCGGTATCTCAAACGCCGGCAGCGATGTCTCGAAGTCCCAGCCACTAAGAATCCCGTCCACCAGCAGCGAGAAGTAGCGGACCACAGCGTGTTCGGCCAGCGGCTCGGCGAAGTAGAATCGCGCCGGCACGCCGAAGCGGTCGAAGGCCAGGCGCAGCGCGGGCACATAGGGAAGCTCACTGCGCACCACGACGCCGATTTCGCGCCACAACCTGCCGCGCGAGGCTTCGTCCAGCACCCGGCGCGCGATCTCTTCGGCTTCGCGATCCACCGTCGGCGGCGCTACCAGGATGCGCTGCGGCGCGCGATACGTCTTCCCCAGCAACTGTTCGGACGCGCCCAGTTCCGCCAGCCTGCCGCGCACACTTTCGCCGGTGGGCCATGGCGGCAGCGTCAGTACGACGTCCGCCTGCCGGTCGAGCGCCGCCAGGACGGCGATCTCCGGATCAGTGAAGGTAAAGAAGCCATCGAGCAGTATCAGGTCGATTCCCGCCAGGCCGCGGCTGGCGATCTCGGAGGCGGCGCGCTCCAACCGTGCACCGCGCAGCGCCCATCCGTGTGCAGTCAGGGCGGCTTCCACCTCGGAGTAGACCTCGGCCAGGGCGGAATCGTAGATTCCTCCTGGGGCGAGGTCCGCGAATCGCCGCGCACCGCAACCCGCGCTCGACAATTCTTCGATCAGCCTCGCCACGGTGGCCGCGAAGCCGCGCATCCCGGCCACCTCCCGGAATTCCGCGCGTTGGGTGCGCCGCAGCGCTTCCTCAACCACAAGCAGCAGTGCTTCCGGCGACACGGGCGGCAGATCGGCGGCGAACGGTTCCACGAAGCGCGACAGCGTCTCGACCAGCGCGGGGCGGAACACGAAGCCCTCGCGCGCAAGCTGGTTGCGCACGTGCTCGGCCATGGTGGCCGTGGGCACGAGCAGTCGAAAGTCGCTCCGGCACGCGTCCAGACGCGCGCGCGCCTGCTCCAGAATCCGATGGGTTTTGCCGGAACCCGGCGGGCCGACGAGGATGAGCATTCTCGGCCCAGTATAAAAGTTCTAGCGGATCACCTGGGCGCGGAACGTGTAGATACGGGTGGAGGGGTCGTCGTACACCGACATCCGGGCGCCGCTCTTGCGCGCCAATCCCTTGAAGAAATCTTCGGCGGTCCATCCGAACTCGGTCGCCACCTGCGGCAATAGCAGCCCGCGCTGGAATCCGGCCTCCAACAAGGCGCCGTGTTCGTTCACCCGGAAGTCGGCGCGGGACGCGATCGGCTTGAGGGGGCTGAGAACGGAAACCTCCATGTCGATATCCGTTTCATCGCGCGCGAGCGGTGGGAAGCGGTTGTCGTCGAACGCGGCGGCGAGCGCCATTTCGGGCACCGCCCGCGACAGGGCTTCGACCGGTTCGGACATGCCTACGCAGCCGCGCAACTCGCCTTTCTTGTGCAGAGAAACGAACGCCGCGCATGGCCGCGCCAGCGCCGGGCTCGACCGCTTCGTCGCGATAGGCTCCCGCTCTCCCGTCCGGCGATACCGATCGAGCGTCTGCCTGGCACTGTCCAATAAAGCCTCTTGATCCGCTTTGTCGAGCAACATCGAGCTGTATGGAAAGTAGCCCAGCGCCATGTAGCTCACCGAATGGTGAAAGTCGCCCGTGATCTCGCCGGAGGTCTGATAGTCCAGCTTCTGCTGGTAATGCTCCTCGCCGCGTCCCAACTCTTTCACGATGGCGAGCAGCAGCGAGATCGGCTCGTGGCCGCACACGGTGGCGCCCGTATCGCGGATGGACTGAAGGAACATCTCGTCATTCACGCCGGCGGCTGCGTCCACCACGGTGTGATCCAGGCTCCAGAGCCGGTCCGCGACCCGATGGTCCGCGGGGAAGGGCTCATAGTTGAACGCGCGTCCGTAGTGCGTGAAATCGGAACTGGCGATGAAGACTGTGCGGCCGTCGGCAAGCCGGGCGAGCGCTTCCGCCACAGTGCGGCGAGTTTGCGCCTTCAGTTGGAAAACGCAGACCGGAACCAGCTTCGCCTGGGGAGCCACTCGCTGCAACAAAGGAAGCTGGATCTCGACGGAGTGATCGCATACGCGCTCTTCCGGGGTCTTCCGCAGCGATTTGTCCGCCGCCAGGGACGCCAGCGCATCCCGGTCCACCAGCGTGTCGCCAACCGGTGTCCGGTAACACTCCGCGTCGGGAAGCCACGCACCGGGCGCCGACCCACGGTGAGAGAAGCCGATCATCACCACCCGCTCGATCGGCCGGTCGCGCAGGTGACGGTAAGCCGACGCCGCAACCGTACCCGAGTACATCAGTCCCGCGTGGGGAACCACGAATCCGGCGCCCCCTGGAAGCAGCGAATTACCCGTGCGCGATTCGGAATCGGTGAAAAGACGGTCTAGCAGGTCCTCCAACTCCCCCCGTTCGCCGGGGTACCAGGATCCGCTGTAAGGAGATGTGTGAACCGCTGTCGTACTCATAGCCGGGCACTCCTGAACAGGGCCCGGCCGAGATTAACAGACCGGGCCGTCCTGCTTATATGGAAGCACAGACTCCGGCGCTGCGCCAGGATTATTCCTCGCGCCCGCTTCGGTTGTCTGCAGCGCGTCCAGCATGCTCCGCACGCTCAGCACCGCACTGTTGAAGCCGGAAGCCTCCAGGGCCGCGCGTACCTCGGGCAGGCGGTTCGCGTAAGCCGGGAACTCCACCACGCCGCTCCGATGGTAGATCTGTGGATTCACCGGAAAGGGAACCTGTGCCAGCACGTCAAGCAATTCTTCGAGTTGGTACGGCTGAACCGTGATGCTCGCCACCACCAGTTCGCCTTCCAAGCCCAGCAGGGATGGAACGGCTGCCGCCGCATTGTGCCAAACGCTCATAACAACCTCCCGTGCCCCGCGAGGGGCACTGCATTCAGCGCAATCGGCCCATAAAACAAAAACCCTGGGGCCAAAGGCTCCAGGGCAACTTCCTCTGCGACCGATCCGCCTTTAGCACTTTTTTTTACGTGGTTGCAAGTAGCTGGCCCCTGAACCGCCGGGCCTAAATCACTCCACGTCAACCGCAGGATATCACCAGCGCCGTGGAAAATCAATCTTCGCCGGAGAAGAAATCCTTGGGCAGGTACAGCGACCAGACCTCTCCGCTCAACGGACGGGCGTGTCCTCCGGCAATCCACAGCCTGTCGCGGAGGACGAAAGCGGAGTGTTCGTGTCGTTCCTTCCAGGTGGCCTTCGACTTCAGTTGTGTCCAGTTCCTGCCGTCGCGCGAGTACCAGACGTCGCCCAGGTTCGTCTCCGGGACCTTACTCCACCCGCCGAGCACCCACATGCGCCCTCGATAGACGGCCGCGGAGAACCACAACCGCGGCATCCACGGCGCCGCATCTGTCACCTGCGTCCAATGCTCGCCGTCTTCCGAGCACCAGACGTCATTGAAGGCTTTATACACGGGCACGTAGTTGCCCCCGCCGACCACCCAGATCCTGCCGCCGTAGACAACCGCCTGGTGATAGGCGCGCGGGGCCCAACCGGCATGCGCGGTCACGCACCGCCAGTTCTTCCCGTCGGCGCTCGACCAGACGTCGTTTTTCAAACTGCGCTCATCGCCGAAGTAGTAGTCCTCGGTCCCGCCCAGGATCCACATGCGTCCCTTGAATTCGACGATGGCGGCGGCAAGCCTGGGCGACCACCCGGCGTGCTCCGTCACCCGCTTCCACCTCGCGCCGTCTTCGGTGGACCAGACTGCGTTGCTGGCCGAATGACCAGGCAAGCGCCCGTTGTACCAGCCGCCCATCATCCACATGCGCTTCCTGAATGCGACGCTCATGGGCAGATCGCTGTGCAGCCAGGGGGCTTGTTTGGTGACCGGGCGCCAGGTTTTCCCGTCGGGTGAATTCCAGACATCGCGCGGCGGCGCTTCGAACGAGTTGAACCACCCGCCGAGTATCCAGAGCCGGTTCCTGTAAACGACTTCGCCCATGGAATCCCGCGCCTGCCATCCTGCGGCGGACGTTTCCCGTACCCAATCCGGTCCGGGGCGCTCCGCAGCCGCCAGCGGGGCTATCATCGCGAAGCATAGCGTGAAGAGTTTCAGTCTCATTTAGCCAGGCAAACCGTACCACACAGCCTCTGGCCTGGTCAACACGTAGCAAGGGGCGGCTGTATTCCGCCCCTCTGGTCATCCTGGATGGGTGCTAACGTCTGCCGCGGCGCTGTCCCGCGCCCGAACCGCCGCCGGTCCCCGGCGTGTGCAGCGGACCGCTGCCGTCCTGCGGACCGATCTTCTTACCTTTGCGCTGGCCTTGCTGCTGGCCGGTGTTCCCGTTGGGGCACGAGCCGCCGTTCTGACCGTAGCGCGGCCCGTTGTAAGCAAACATCGAACCCGTCATCAGCGTTAAAGCTGCAATCGCGATCATCCGTTTCATCTGTGTGGCCTCCTTCTAGCCTCGCCAGACAAGTAAGCACACACGTCGCCAACCACCATCCTTAGCTAAGCCAATCACTTAGCGCAAAAGTGGGAATCACCGCCGCGCAGGATCTGCACATCGAAACGCAGTCCCTGCGCGCTAGAGATGCGACGGGTAGCGGTTGAAGAGAATGTCGCGTTTCTGCCAGGGCACTTTGTTGATGGTCAGGTTCTCGAACCAGTACTGGCCGGTCTTGCCCGCGCAGACGATGTCGAGGTCGCCGTCGCCGTCCAGGTCGATCACGACAAACTGCGTGCCGGCGCCCGCGATCGAATTGTAAGCGATCGGATGGCGTTCAAACACGGGGGTCTTGCCGGGTTTCACCTTGTAGTAGTAAATAGCCAGCGGGTCGAACGAGCCCGGGTCGGATTCATTGTGGCCGCGGTAGCGTTTGCCGGCGAGGATTTCGAGTTTGCCGTCGCCGTCGAGGTCCACCATCTTCACGTTGTGCACCTGTGAAAACGACAGGTCAATGTCGTGCTTCACCCAGGCTCGCTTCCCGCCCTTCGCCTTACGCTGTTCGAGCCAGAAAAGACCGTAGGAGTGCCCCGAGGAGTAGAGGATGTCCGGCCGGCCGTCGGCATTGAAATCGAAAGCGTAGATGGCGATGCCGGTTTCCTTGAGTTCGAATTCCGGACGCCACTCCCATTTATCCGTGGCCAGATCCACCTGCCGGTAATACCCGTGGGGCGTAATGATGTCGGGCTTGCCGTCGCCATCCACGTCGCCGAAACCGACGCCGTGCCCGCTGCCGGCGTCTCCCACAGGGCGTTTGGTGATCTTGCCGCCGGCGATGTGCAGCCAGAACACCGGCTGCGAAGTCCAGTGCGTCGGGATGATGTCGGGTGTGCCGTCGCCGTCCACGTCCACCGGGATCAGCCCTTCGGTCTGCTTTGAAGGCGTGATCTGCTTCCTGGGCCACATAACGCCGGGTTTCTTCGGGTTCTCGAAATAGAAGATACCGTCGTCCATCCAGCCGGAAGCCACGATATCGGGATAGCCGTCGCGGTTGACGTCGATGGCGAATTCGCCGCAGTTGGAGACGAACTCACCCGAGATCTTGGCTTCGCGAAATTCCGTGCGCTGCCAGTCCGGCGCTTTATACCAATAGGCGC
>CAZLOS010000107.1:0-17313 GCA_964561215.1 uncultured Solibacteraceae bacterium
GACCGCTCCAAGCTCCCGCAGTTCCTCGCCGCCCGCGAAAGTCAGCTCACTTTCCGGCGCCAGGTCGTCCTCAATCCGTTGAATCCGAAACGGTTGACCCCGAAATCCCGGCCGCACACGAACCCGAAGCGAACCCGCTACCGGTTGATTCTATGGAACCGCCTCCGCCGGTCGAACCCGGCGAAAACCCGGAGATCTCCCTGCCGGAGGCCGCTTGAGCTGTGACGAAACGCCATGCTGATCGTCGAGAGGAGACAGATCGGCGCACCTGCCCGGGTGGATGCCGGCCGCGGCGCGTAAGAAGTGAAATGCACCTTGCGAGGCGCGCTCGGGATGCGTCATATTGGAGAGGAGCGGTCAAAGAATGTAGAGCGCACCAGAGCCAGCACTATCACGAAGAACGCCCGAGGCGCGCTCGAAATCTATATGGAAACGGACGTTTTTCGATGCCTGAGACCTACATGTTCCTCACCGAACTTCTCGGGCTCAAAGTGTACGATCTCAAGCGCAGGCGCATAGGGCGCGTGAAAGACGCCGCTCTGGTTCCCCTGGTCGATCCGGTTCGCGTGGACCGGTTTCTGGTTGGAGGCGGCTGGGCTTGGCTGACGGTCCGCCACGATCAGGTGGCCTCCATCTCCCTCGACGGCATCTACCTGCGCGACGAGAACCTCACCCCGCACCACGGCGACGAATACATGCTGCGCATGGTTCGCGACCTCCTCGACCAGCAGGTGATCGACGCGCAGGGGCGTAAAGTAGTCCGGGCCACCGACATCACTTTCGAGATCCGGCAGGAAAACAGCCACGACGTGCTGTGGGTGTCGGACATAGACATCGGCGTCCGGAGCATCTTCCGGCGTCTGTTCCAGGGTGTGCTTCCGCCGCGTTGGATCCGCAAGGCGCAGGTGATCATTCCCCCAAGTTCCATCCGTTGGGAATTCTGCAACATCGTCGAACCCGATCCGCAGCGGCGCCTGCGCCTGAACATCACCCACCAGGCCTTAGAGAGCCTGCACCCGGCCGATCTGGCCGACATTGTCGAGGAGTTGAGCCCCGAGGACCGCGAAGCCATTTTCGAAACGATCGCGAGCGACGCGGCGGCGGACGCGCTTTCGGAAGTCGAGCCCGAGATCCAGACCAGCATTCTCGAATCGCTCGAAACCGAGAAAGCCGCCGACATCGTCGAAGAGATGGCGCCTGACGAGGCGGCCGATGCTTTGGCGGAACTCGAGGACGAGAAATCCGCCGAGATTCTCGACGAGATGGAGACGGAGCCGAAGACCGAGGTCAGCGAGTTGCTCGAATACGACGAAGACACGGCGGGCGGCATGATGAACACCGAGTACGTGTCGCTGCACGCGAACGCCAAGGTCAACGACGCGGTGGCGGCGCTCAAGGGCCACGAGGAGTTGCTCGAGAGCCTCAATACGCTGCTGCTGGTGGATGCCGACGAGCGCCTGACCGGAGCCGTCCCCGTGGCGCGATTATTCGTAGCCCGCGGTGAGACACCGCTCCAGGAATTGTCCGTGGAGAGGCTGCTCAGTGTGCGGGTGGACGAAAAGCAGGGCCGCGTTACAGAACTGTTCGACAAGTACAACCTGCTGACGCTTCCGGTTTTGGACGAAGCAGGCAAGCTGGCCGGCGTAATTACGGCGGACGATATCATCTCGGTTTTGAGGCAGAAGTGACGGGTATCCACCATGGGCGGCTCGATCGATGCTGAAGAGGCTTCGCTACCACATCCTGATCTTCTTTTCGGTGATCGGGCCGGGCTTCATCACGGCCATGGTGGACAACGACGCCGGCGGCATCTTCACTTACTCTCAGGCCGGCGCCAAGTACGGCTATTTGCCGCTGTGGACGCTGCTTCCGATCACCATCCTGCTCATCGTGACGCAGGAGATGTGCTCGCGCATGGGCGCGGTTACGGGCAAGGGTCTTTCCGATCTCATTCGCGAAGAATTCGGACTGCGGACTACCTTTCTGATCCTGGCGGCACTAGTGGTGACGAACTTCGCCAATGTCGTAGCGAACTTCGCCGGCGTTGCCAGTTCGCTTGAACTGTTCCACGTCAGCCGCTACATCTCCGTGCCCATCGCGGCGGTTGCGGTTTGGTTCCTGGTAGTCAAGGGCACCTATCAAAGCGTCGAGCGGATTTTCCTGTTCGCGTGCGTGATCTATATCTGCTACATCATCAGCGGCGTTCTGGTAAAGCCGGACTGGAAAGAGGCGGCTATTTACAGCGTGCGACCCGTGCTGATGCTCGATCCGGGCTATATCACGATGATCATCGGCATGGTGGGTACTTCGATCGCACCGTGGATGCAGTTCTACCTGCAGGCGGCGGTGGTGGAGAAAGGCATCTCGGCCAAAGAGTACGCCGAGAGCCGCATCGAGGTAATCGTGGGCTGCATCGCCATGTCGGTGACCGCGTTCTTCATCATCGTGGCGTGCGCGGGGGCCATCTGGTCCGTCTCGCCGCGCGACATCGAAGACTCCACCGATGCGGCACTCGGCCTGCGACCCTTCGGACACTACGCGTACCTTCTGTTCTGCGCCGGACTTCTTAACGCATCGCTGTTTGCCGCTTGCATCCAGCCGCTCTCTACGGCTTACACCGTCTGCGAGGGATTGGGTTTCGAGAGCGGGGTGAACCGCCGCTTCAGGGAAGCCCCCATCTTCTATTGGCTCTTCACGCTGCTGGTGGGTCTGGGCGCCGCGCTGGTGCTGCTGCCGCAACTGCCCCTGGTGAAGGTGATCCTGTTTTCGCAGGTCATCAACGGCGTGCTCCTGCCGTTCGTGCTGATCTTCATGATCCTGCTGGTGAACAAGGAAGGGATCATGAAGGAGTGGCGCAACTCGCGGACCTACAACCTGGTGGCCTGGGTATCGGTGGTCATCCTGATCGGTCTCACGCTGGCCCTGGTTGGTGTTACCTTGCGGGATCTCGTGGCCCGCTGATACCCACTCGTTAATCTCAGCGTTCCCGACTACCAACTCGCGAGAGACAGATGGCCTCCCGTAGTGCTAGGCTAAGTAACTGTTCCTGGTGGGAGGAACAATCATGCTTGCTACGAGACGTGAAGTACTGGGGGCTCTTGTGGCGGCGGCTTTGGCGAGGGCGGAAGAAAAGTCCGCCGTGACCCGCTACGTGCGGTTCCGCCGCGGCCCCGTTACGGCTTACGGCATCCTGGAGGGGGACGCCGTCAAGGAGTTGCGCGGCGGGCTGTTCGCAAACCCGCAGCCGACCGGCAAAACTTATCCGCTTTCCGGCGTGAAACTGCTGTATCCGTGCCAGCCTCCCAAGGTACTGGCCGTGGGCGCGAATTACAAAAGCCACATCGGCAGTTCGGCCACGCCGGCGAATCCGGAGATCTTCTACAAACCCGTCAGCGCCTTGCAGAACCCGGGGGACCCGATCATCTTACCGAAAGACTCCACCGTGGTTCATTATGAGGGCGAACTCGTTCTGGTGATCGGCAAACGGGTGCGCCACGCTTCCGCCGAAGAGGCGCGCGCGGCCATCTTCGGCGTTACCTGCGGCAACGACGTGAGCGAACGCCTCTGGCAGAACGGCCCGCGCAAGGATATGCAATGGTGGCGCGCCAAAGGCTCCAACACGTTTGCGCCGCTGGGCCCCGTGATTGCGAAGGGCCTGGATTATTCGAAACTGCTGCTCCAGACGCGGCTCAACGGCAAGGTGGTCCAAAAGCAGTCGACGTCGGACCTGCTCTTCGACGGGCCCGCGATCGTAAGCTTCATCAGCAGATACGTCGAACTGGCGCCGGGCGACGTCATCTACACCGGCACGCCGGGCAAGACAGACAAGATCTCGCCTGGCGATGTAGTCGAGGTGGATATCGAAGGCGTCGGCGTATTGCGCAACCCCGTCCAGGCCGAATAGGAACAAATCCGGAGCGCTTTTCGTCTCTTCCTATTGATGGGTTGGATGGAAAGAGTGACGGGTTTGTTCATCCAGACTGCGGTAAACGTTTGGCGCAACAAGCTGCGCAGTTTCCTCACGATGTTTGGCATCGCGTGGGGCATTGTGTCACTCGTGTTGATGTCGGCTTTGTGCGACGGCTTCCGCGTAGGCCAGCGCAAGAACATGGCGCAGATCGGGGACAACATTGTCTTCCTGTTCGGCGGGCGCACGCAGATGCACGCCGGCGGCCAGAGAGCGGGCCGCCGCATCTTCCTGAACGAGCGCGACGTACAGACGCTGCGCGAACAATGCCCGCTGCTTCAAACCGTCTCGGGCGAGTTGCGCTCCGAGTCGGTGGCCGCGGGGAGCGCCTTCAATTCCGGAAGATTCACCGTCATCGGCGTGAACCCTGAATACTTGAAACTGCGTAACCTCCCCGTCGAGACGGGGAGGCAGGTGCAGGGCCCTGATGACGCCGAACGACGGCGCGTCTGCGTGCTGGGCGCCTCGGTCAAGAAGCAGCTATTCGAGGAACGCCGCGCTCTCGGCGAGCGGGTCTCGATTGCGGGCTACCCTTACGTCGTCATAGGGGCGATGGGCAAGAAGAACCAGAACAGCTCGTACGATGGGTGGGATAACGAGAAGATTCTGATCCCCGTGAGCAGCCTCCGCCGAGACCGTCCTCCTTACGCAGAAGCGGTAACCGAGGGTCGCCTGGACGCTATCCTCTACCGGCCCGTATCCGTGCAAGAGTGGAAACCTGCCCGGATGCAGGCGCAGAAGATTCTGGGACGATTACACGGCTTCGACCCGGAGGATGAAGGCGCACTCGGCGTATGGGACATGATCGAGGGCGCCGAACTGTTCGACAAAGTGTTCGACGCGACTGAAATCTTCCTGGCCGTGGTGGCGCTGGTCACGCTCACGCTCGGCGGAGTCGGCGTGATGAACACCATGATGATGGCCGTCGCGGAGCGCACGCATGAAATCGGCATAAAGAAGGCCCTCGGCGCCACCAGGCGGCGCATCCTTCTGGATTTCTTTCTGGAAGGACTGGTGCTCGCGTTGTTGAGCGGTTTGGTGGGCACGGCAGCGGTCTGGGCCTTGGCGAGCGCGGTCAACGCGCTGCCCATGCCGGACATGTTCGCTGGGCTACCAATTCAGCTAAACACGGCGCTAATCGCCATCGCGGCGCTGGGATCCGTGGCGGTGCTGGCGGCGCTGCCTCCGGCCTGGCGTGCGGCGCGGCTCACGCCGGTAGAAGCGCTGAGGTTTGAGAGGTAGCCATGGGCTGGCGAATGATTTTCGAGGAAGCGCTCGAATCCATGCGGTTTTACCGGCGGCGCACGGTGATTACCATCGTGAGCCTGGGGTGGGGCGTGGCGTCCTTCCTCATTCTGATGTCCTATGGCGATGGTTTCGACCGGAACCTGCGCACTGCGTTCACAGCCGTGGGGCAGGACCTGGTATTGACTTTCAACGGCCAGACCAGTCTTCAGGCGGGCGGCTTGCGATCGGGCCGTCCCATAAAGTTGGTCGAGAGCGACGTGGCGGCCATCCGAGAAGCCGTGCCTGCGGTGGGCGCCATCAGCCCGGAGATGATTCGAGGGCGCGTGGTGGTGGTCCGGGGCACGCGCGAGAAGCGCTATCAGTTGCGCGGCGTGCGGGCGGAGTACCAGCGCATTCGTAATATGCAACTGATCGACGGACGCTGGATCAACGAGGACGACACGCAGCAGCGCAACCGCGTGGCCGTGCTTGGCGCCACGGTGGCCCGCGAACTGTTCAGCGGCATCCCTCCGGTGAACGAAGAAATTACCATCAGCGGAGTACGCTTCACCGTCATCGGGGTGCTGGACACCAAGCTGCAAATCGCGAACTACTCGCGCCGTGATAACGAGTGCATCTTTGTGCCATACGACACGGTGTCCATGTTCGCCGACACGCACTACCCTGAAATCCTGGTCTGGACGCCGCGCGCGCCCGGGATGCGCGAGAGCGCCATAAGGGGCGTACGGGCCACGCTGGCGCAGATCCACGGTTTCTCGCCACAGGACGAAAAAGCCGTGGAAGTGCTCGCCTTCAGCCAATTCATGCACATCATCGACGGCATGTCGCTGGCGCTCAAGATGCTCCTGGCCTTCGTCGGCGCCCTGACGTTGGGCATCGGCGGCGTCGGCCTGGCGAACATCATGCTTGCCTCGGTGGTGGAGCGTACCCGCGAAATCGGCGTGCAGAAGGCATTAGGCAGCCGGCGCTCCACCGTGTTGAAACAGTTCCTGGTGGAAGCGCTGCTGATCGTGGGATCCGGGGGAGCGCTTGGCCTCGCCGCGGGATTTGCGCTCACTTACGCGATCGGATCCATGCCGCTTTGGGGAGCTATTTTCAAGGACGCCGCCGACAAGGGAAACGTGGAACTACAGATTCGCGCGTCAAGCGTGCTGGTATCGACGGGCGTGCTACTCGCGGTCGGACTCATCGCCGGCATGGTGCCGGCGATACGCGCCGCACGCATGGATCCCGTCGAAGCGCTGCACTACGAGTAGACTGTCCAGGGCCTGGATTCAGCTAAACTGGGCTATCGATGATAGCAATGCCCCGCTTTCTCCTGCCGCTGCTCGTAGCGTTGGCATGCCCGGTTCCGTCGGCTTGGTGCGTCCCCAGGCAGGCGCGGAAGCCCGCCCGGCAAGCGTACAACGAGGGCCTTAAGTACGAAGGGCAGGGCCGCGTCGCGGATGCGGAACGCGCCTTCACACAAGCCCTGGAATCGGATCCGGATTTCGGTTTGGCGTGGCTGCATCGCGCAAAAGCTTTCCTGGCCGGCGGCAGGCACAAGCAGGCGCTCTCCGACATCGACAATGCTCTGCACACGCTCACGAACAGCGGCGAGGCGTGGAAGTTGCGCGGCGACGCAAATCTGAAGCTGGACAACTACTATCCGGCAATAGAAGATTACAACCGCGCCGAATCGCTCAGGTGCACTCATCCGTCCCTTTACGCCGGTCGCGCCGCCGCTTACGCCAGCCTGGGACGCATGACCCAAGCCCTGGATGACTACTCGAAAGCGATCAGGATGCGCCCGGACGACCCCGACATGCACCTGAGCCGCGGAAGAGTTCTCGTCTACTTGAAGCGTTATCGCGACGCTATTGAAGACTATGATCGGGCCATCAAATTGCGCCCCGGCATCGATGAAGCGTACTTCGCACGCGGCCGCGGTTATTTTCTGATGGGCAACTTCCAGTCCGCGATCACGGATCTGGAAACCGGGCTGCAGCTGAAGCCTGGCGAACCGGAGTCCGAACAATTGCTCAGCAAGGCTCGCGACGCGCTTGCCCGGCCCCGGCCGCCTGTTGCTGAAACGGCTCAGAAGCCCGCACCGCCAACTTCCGCCGCGATCCCACCAGCGCCGGTCGCTGAAACAGCCGCAAAAGTCGTATCCCCGGTTCCTGCCGCAATCACATCGCCGCCGGTCGTGGCGCCGGTAACCGCAGCGCCCGTGTATGTCGTGCAAGTCGGAGCATTTGCCGACCGGAAGCGGGCGGAGCAACTGCGCGCCAGGATGAAGCATCGCTGCGGATCCGCCGCCATCGTCGAGAGAACCGGGCGACCGTCGCTGTGGCGGGTTGTCGCGGGCCATGAATCCTCGCGCGCGAAAGCCGCCGCCCTGGCCCGGCGCCTGCGCGCCGAGATTCCCGCGGCAATTGTGGTCTTTCTGGCAGGCGAGGGGAACGCGATTTGGGAGTGAGGATCTTCCGGCCTTCGCAACGCCGGGTTTCCGCGCCTAGTAGATGGGAAACGGCCCGGCGTTGGCGACTTTCAGTTCGTGGCCTTCCTTGTGTTCGGCCCGCACCACCACGTTCACGGCCCGCACCGGGTCGGGCAGGTAAAGGTTGAAATCGATGTCCTGACCGGGGGAGAACTTCTCATCCGGATAGTCGTTCCGCCTCGTCGTGATCACCTGATCGTCGGTAGCGAGAAAATCAAAGAAGAGCGTGAAACGTTCCAGCGTCTTATTGCCGCCAATGTGCACACGGCCATCCACGGTCACACGTCCCTCGGCACGTTGGCAACGGATTTCGGTCACGCGCACATCCGGCGATTTGACCGGCTTGGGCTTTTTTTCCGCTGCGCACAACAAAAATGGCAGTGCGAGTAGAATGAAAAGTCTACACCTCATTCCAAGATAGTTTAGCAAGGAAACACCGCAATGATTACACGACGAGATTGTCTTCTTAGCCCGGCCGCACTGGCGGCCGCTTCCACCGCGGCGGCTTCCGGACCGGCGCCCGTCGTGATTTCCAGCGCCAACGGTCTCCGCGCCTGCGCCCGCGCCATGGAGTTGCTCAAAGCAGGAGCGGATACGCTTGATGCCGTCATCGCCGGCGTCAACATCGTCGAAGAAGATCCGGAAGACACAACCGTCGGATACGGCGGGCTGCCCAACGAAGACGGCGTCGTGGAACTGGACGCGAGCGTGGCGCACGGCCCCACGCGGCGTTGCGCGGCGGTGGCTGGCTTGCGGAACATCAAGACACCTTCGAAAGTGGCCCAGCGGGTGATGGAACAGACCGACCACATCATGCTGGTCGGCGAAGGCGCTTTGCGTTTTGCCAGGGCCCACGGCTTCAAAGAAGAGAACCTGCTGACGGAAAAGGCGCGGCTTGCCTGGATGGTGTGGAAACAATCCCTTCGTGACGCGTCGGGGCACAACAACTGGGCGCCTGGACTGTGGGCGCCATCAGCGGCCGCTCTCAAGTCGAGGTTCCCTGAAGTGGATGAAGCCACCCTGGCTTGGGCTTGGCAGGTGGCCGTGCATCCCCCGACGGGCACTATCAACTGCCTGTCACTGAACGCCAAGGGCGAGATGAGCGGAGTGACCACGACCAGCGGCTTGGCCTGGAAGATTCCCGGGCGAGCGGGCGATTCGCCGATCATCGGTGCCGGACTCTATCTGGATCAGGACATCGGGGCGGCGGGCTCCACGGGCCGCGGCGAGGAGAATATTCGTATCGCGGGCGCGCACACCATCGTCGAGAACATGCGTCACGGTATGTCGCCCAAAGAGGCCGTTCTCGACGCGCTGAAGCGCATTGAGCGGAACTACAACGGCAACCGCGACCTGCTGGCGAAGTTCGACATCAATTTCTACGCCCTGCGCCGCGACGGTCAACATGCCGGCGGCAGGCTATGGAGCGGGCCGCGCGCTTCCTACGCGGTGAATGACGGGGGAGTCAGCCGACTGGAACCCTGTGTTTGCCTGCTGAAACGCGGTTAGAATTTCCCGCGCAGCCGCAACCACCACGGGGCCAGGACGCCTTCGCCGATGATGTGGCTCGATATTTTCGATTCGCCGCTGCGGCGGCATCGGAACACGATGGGCACTTCGGCGAAACGGGCGCCGGCCCGCCAGAGGGCGTACTTGAGTTCCATCAGGAAAGCATAGCCGGACATCCGAATGCCGCCGAGATTCAGTTTCCGCAGCATGTCCGTGCGCAGGAAGATGTAGCCGGCGGTGCAGTCGCGCAGCGGCATGCCTGTGATGGCGCGGCAGTAGAAGTTGGCCCATCCGCTCAACATCCGGCGCCACAATTCCCAACCTTCCACTCCGCCTCCGGACGTGTACCGGGAGCCGATTACGACATCGTGCGAGGCGCCTTGAGCCAGGATCTCGGGCAGATAATCCGGATGGTGCGAGAAGTCGGCATCCATGGTCAGAATCGCGTCGAAACTGCCATTGACAAGAATGCGGCCAAAACCGTCCAGGTACGCCTTGCCCAGGCCTTCCTTCAAGGGGCGCGAAAGCAGCCGCAGGTTGCTGAATTCGCCGGAGAGCGCGCGCACTACATCGGCGGTGCCGTCCGGCGAGTTGTCATCGATCACCATGATATGGATATCAGGGACGAGAGCGAAGATAGCGCGTATGATGGGCTCGACATTGTCCCGTTCGTTATAGGTAGGCAGCAGGATACAAGTCCTGGGGAACGCGGCCGGGGCGGCGTTGGGCGGCAAGTTGCGCGAGTCGGGCAACTCAACATGATATCCCGCGGCGGAGATCCACTTCAAGAATCGCTGGGAGGCGTGAATCGCGAGAGGCGCTTCCGGGCGAAAAGGGTCGGGGGGCTAAGAGCAGGGTGTGCGGTTCAGGCGCTTGCTGAGCCGGCTGATTCGCAGGTCGGTCTCCAACTGCTTCTCGACCGGGCCGGCGTCGGAACTGAGCATGGCCTCGGTCAGACGCAATCGCGCCTCGGAGTTGGACTGCCGCGCGGCATCCTTGCGGACCAAGAGCATAGCCATGAGCAGAAGCATACTCACCGCGCACTCGCCGACCCCGGTGAGAAGCGTAGGGATCACCAACTTCCAACCGAACGCGTCTTTCACAAGGAACAATATCTGCGCAAGAGGCATGAGGCCCACCAGCAGGTAGAGCACTCCGGCCTGCCAGCGGACGTGGCGCGCAACGGCGATGCAGATGGTCAGCGTCGTCAGGCAAACCAGAAATGTGACCGCGTTCAAAAGATTCATCAGCGGCGCATTCTCCAACGGACCGCACGATCTCGAGTGCGTCTTGGGTGCTGTTACGAGCAGACTGGAACTGCACCCTGGGCGTATGCTCTTCGTGGAAGTAATCGTCATACCAGAGGCCGGCAGAGATAGTGCAAAGGACTTAGTCCGTCATTGGTATTGCTCCTAAGGCATCCAGGAACCGGCCGCGTGGCCACCGGTGCGTTTGGCATGCTCCGTGCTCTGGCATGGGTGTGAGGCCGCTACTGAAAGACACACGAAACATGGTCCGGTTGAGCGTCCCGCTGGACCCGTCCCGAACCGGAAGAGAAGCCGAAAGCCTCGAGGCCGGGCTTCGACGCCGCATCGTCGGCCAGGACGAAGCCATCCAGCAGATTGTCAACATCTATCAGATGCAGTTGACGGGCATGAACGCGCCAGGCCGGCCCGTCGGCAATTTCCTGTTTCTCGGACCCACGGGCTCGGGGAAGACGCGCACGGTGGAGGCGCTGGCCGAGAGCCTCTTGGACACCTCCCGCGCTGTCGTGAAGATCGACTGCGCCGAATTCCAGCACAGCCACGAGATTTCAAAACTGATCGGTTCACCGCCGGGATACCTGGGCCACCGCGAGACGCATCCGCTTCTGAGCCAGGAAGTCCTCAACCAGTTCCACACGGAGCGGCAGCGCCTGAGCTTCGTGCTATTCGACGAAATCGAGAAAGCCAGCGACGCATTGTGGAACCTCCTGTTGGGCATCCTGGACAAAGCCACGCTGACGCTCGGCGACAACCGGCGCGTGGATTTCTCCCGCGCCATGATCTTCATGACCTCGAACCTGGGCGCGAAGGAGATGAGTTCCATTTTGAACCCGCGCGTGGGCTTTGCCTTTACCGATATGGGACAAGAGCGCCGGGTGGAAAGCGGAGACGAAAAGCTGAACGCCAAACTGGCTCGGAGCGGCATGGAGGCGGCGCGGAAGAAGTTCACGCCGGAATTCATGAACCGGCTGGACAAAGTGGTGGTGTTCCGCCCGTTGGGCGAGAGCGAACTCAGGCGCATTCTGGATATCGAACTGAATCAGGTTCAGCAGCGCATCTTCGACGCTTCGCCACAGAGCGCATTCATTTTCTCGCTCACTGAGACGGCCAAAGAGCATTTGCTGGAGGAAGGCACCGACGCGAAATACGGAGCCCGACATCTGAAGCGAGCCATCGAGAAACTCCTCATCCAGCCGCTTTCGAACCTGATCGCCACCGGCCAGGTCCGAGGCGGAGACTGGATCCGCGTGCACTACTCGCCCGAAACCAGCCGGCCGTTGTTCACCAAGGAGGCCGAAGGCTTGCCGGCTGACACCATGGTGGAGATGGTGGACGAATCTGTCGTTATGCCCGTCTGCGTGCTGGCGGGTGCTAGCGCGCAGGAGGATCGTAGGGGCGGGATATATCCCGCCCCTACTACACGGCGCCGCGCGCTACATCCTTGATGGCGTCCAGGATGGCCAGGGTGTGCTCAGCCGGGCAGTCGTAGGCCACTACGCCGCAGCCCAGCAGGAAGCCGGGGTGGTTGCGGAACCCCGAGAGTATTTCCAGGGCCTGCTCGCGAATGGCCGCTACCGGACCACTGTGCACCAGGCGTGCGTCCACATTGGCGCGCACGGGAACGCGCGCCGCTAAGGCCTTATCGCACCACTTGGCGAGGTTCGCCGGCCGGTCGCTCAAGAACTGCGTCGCGCCCGTGGCGATCAGGTCATCGATGATGGCGGTGGTGTTGCCGCCGATGATCAGCGGCAGGTAGCGCCCTCCAGATGCTTTAAGCTCGGGAATCACTACGTCGCGGTAGAGCGGCGTGAGGAACTGGCGGAACACGCGCGGCGAGGCGATCTGCGGCGTGGCTTGCGAATCGAAAATGATGGGTTCGACGCCGCGGGCCAGAAACGCCTTGCCGAACAACAGGGTCACCTGCGCGCAGAAAGCCAGGAGCTTCTCCACCCACTCAGGTTCCTCGACCGAAGCAATCAGGAGTTTCTCGAGCCCCATCAGCGAGGTCGCCAGTGAGAACGGTCCCGTTACGGCACCGCGAAGGATCATTTCGGAACCCAACTCCTGCCCGAGCTTCTCGGCCACCTGCAGGTAGATGGGCATGCGTCCGTCCTTGGACGGGTCGGGCAGGCCCAGGCGGCCAAAATCGGCGGGGCCTGCAATCAGAGGGTCGGCTATGGCCGGCACCTCGTTCGAGTCCTCGAAGTACACCACCTTGCAGCCCAGAGCCTCGGCTTCGACGTTGTAGACGTCGATACCGATCACGAGCATGTCGGCGTCGTAGAGTTCTGCCTCCCGCTTGAGGCCGGCGTAGAGGTAATCGGCGTTACGGCAGATCTCCGACGGCGACTTCCCGATGAGCGCGCCCTTGTGCTCGTAGATGGCGGGCACGAAAGGAATACGGTCCGTTTTCTCGAGGCGATAGACAGCCTCGACTCGTTCTCGTTTGGTCATGTCAGAGACGATTCTACTCGATTGCGATCGAATACGGCTCCATGCGTGCGATCTTGCCGTCGCTGAATCGCACGATCGCGGGCCGGTCGTCATAGTTCAGCAGCGCGATCGAGCCGTTCGAAGGCGCGGTCCAGTACAACTCGTTCGAACACTGCATGCGCAGCCCGCGCTGCACGGCCGGGTGCAGGTCCGTGATGGTACGCAGTGTCCGGGCAGCCAACTCGATGTAGTGGCGGCAGGGCTCGGTGTGACCGTCAAACAAGATGACGCGGCCGTTCCCCGTTTTTCCTTCCTTCCAGCCCTGGGCAAGAGTCGAGTTACCTTCAGGGGTGTTCAGAAGTCCCTCCCGCGCCTGCTGGCGTTCGTGGTAGATGATGACGCCCCCCGCGCGGAGCCACCGGCCGATCTTCTCGATGACGCTCTTTTCGGCGACGCGTCCCCATAGGAAAACCGGCACTTTATAGCGATCCAGCGCTCCATCGAGGATCATCTGTTCGCTTGCGTAGTCGAAGTCGGTTTTGGCGCGCAGGGCCTGCACACGCTCGAAGAAGCCGGACGCCAGCCGGTAGCGCAGCACGTCGTCGCCAAGCTTGTTGGCGGTATCCGGATAGAAAACTGCGATCCCGGCCGCAGGCTTCGCGCGCTTATCGAGCAGCGGCGCGTACTTGTTCCACAACGCCGGAGCCTGATCGTTGGACGTGATATTGCCGCCATAGTAGAAGAGATGGTCGGCGCCGTTGGCCAGGGTATTGTACAGACGGGCCATCACACCTCGTGCGTTCCCGAAACCGGCGGGCTCGTAGCCCAGGTTCGCTCCGCTGAAACGCGCTACGGAGGAGGCCATGCGCGTAGTAGCGAAGTTATTCAAGTAGCTGTCGTTCTCGTTGGTAAGGCGGATGCCGCCCTTGAGCTTTGCCATGCTCTTGGCCTGGGCTGTGTAATCCGTCCCGATCGGCACGGCGCCCCAGCCGCCGCTGGATTGGTAGATGGAGGCCTCGGGCAGCGCCTCGCGCGCCCACACGCCCCACTTCTCGCACCAGTCGCTCATCGCATCCATGTACCAGGTGCCGAAGTCAACCCTCATGCGGGGGCTTTGCGCCGTTTCCGGCAACACGGTCTTCACATCGTCGAAAGAGGCATAGCGGGTCTGCCATGCATCGTTGAGCGCCGCGACGTTGCCATAGCGTGAACGGACCCAGCCGCGGAATACGACACCGGCATCGGGATCGCCGGACACTGCGCCTCTCCATAGTTAGCACTGGGGCCGAGGCGCACTCCGAGCAGCGCCTTGCGCTTCGAGTAGCGCTTGCCGAATTCGCCGAGGAACCGCCGGACATACTTCACCTGCTTGTCGTTGAAGATGGTGGGGATGTCGATCTGGATGCCGTGCTCCAGGCACACATAACCATCCAGTTCCTTCGATTCATGAATCCAGTCCGGCAGCGCGTAAGCAGAGCCGACGATCAGCAGCGGAAACCACCGCAGGCCATTGCGTTCCATTTCCTCGATCACGGCGTCATAGAAGCTCCAGTCGAACACGCCCGGCGACCGCTCGACGAAGGCCCACTTCACGTAACTCTCGACACCGTTGAACCCCAGCGCGCGCACCAACGGCAGTGTTTCGCGAATTGTGGCTACTGCCCTCGGCAGACCGTCCAGCGTGCGCGCGTCGGCGCCGGATGCCATCACCAGATCGATGTGCCCCTCGAGTTTTATCGCGCATTCGACCTTGGGCGGCGGAACGCGCTCCGGCGCGGCATCCACGATGCGGATGGCGCGGACGTTGTCCAGACCGTCGAGTTCAATGTCGGCTCCGCCGCCGAGCTGGTGCTCGAAGGTAGCATTGTCGATTTCGAAAACTGCGTCGCGGAAGGTGGATGTGTTCAGACGTGCGATGCCCCACTGGTCGACAACCTGACCGCGGCCCGCGACTCCAATGAGGGCATACCCCCGGTCGAAGTGCGTCACCACCAACCAGGCTCGCGCCGGCACCGGCTTGTCCACTCGAACCAGTACACGCGCACGCTTGTAGTAATCCTTCACAGGTGTGACGGCGGCTACGCTCTTGCCGCCCATCAGCACGACCGTCCAGGAAGCGTTCTCACCACGAACGAGGGAGACACCTTTGGAAACCGGCGGCTGGCCGGCCTGCCAACTCGCCAGGTCCGCCGCCACCAGAGGAAGTGTGACCAGAAGAGAGCACAAACAAATCCGCTTCATCTACATGGCTCCTAAAGAAAATGGGGCCGAAACCGGCGAAGGCCTCGACCCCATTGAGGTTGAAAGCGGCTACCAGATCAACCGCAAAGCCATCTGCATGGAACGGCTGCCAGAGGCACCGCCTACACGACCGAAAGAGTCGCTCGAAAGATCCAGCGTTGGTACTGTCCAAACCTTATTGTTGAACAGGTCATAGATTTCCCAGCGAAACTCCGCCTTTATCTTCTCCTTGACGGTGAAGCCGCGCATCAGCGTGCTGTGGACACGAACGATGCGGGCCGACCTGGAGGCGCCATTCAGGCGTGGTGCATTGCCGAACGGATTCACAGCCGGGTTTGTGCGGCGGATGAACTTCGAGGAATCCAACCACAGATTTGCTATCGGGTCGAAGGAACCAGTGCCCGCAACAGGAGTCCGCCAGTCGAGGCTTGCGACGTCGGGGCGCGGAGTGCCCTGGAGCAGGTAGTTGCTGTATGCGTTATCGACCACACCCAGCGGAAACCCGCTCTGCGCCAGCGTGTAGGACGAGAACGTCCACTCGCCCAAGATGTAACGCAGCGGGCCCGATTGCAAGTAACTCCTGCCCTTTCCGAACGGGAGGTCATAGCTGAACGCCATCTTGAACTGATGCGGGATGTCTAAGGCGCTGTAAGACTTCTCCAACCGCTTGTTCAGACTATTCTGCGCGGCGCCAAATCCAATGCCCGATCCCACGCCGACCTCCGGCAGTTCCATGTCTGCGTCAGTGAGCGTCTTGGACCAGATATAACTGGTCAACATACTGAGACCGTGGGAAAACCGTTTGGTCAGTTTGGCGATCAACGCGTTGTAAGTGGAATTGCCGTCATATTCTGTCCATGACCCTCCACCCAGTGAGGTGTATTGAGGGAACGGGCGCAGAGCCTGTGCCAAGGTGGCGCGAGTGCCAAGCAGCGTGGAAAAGTTCGCGAAAGGTGGCTTGAACCCCAGCGCCACTACCGCCGGGTCGGTGATCAACTTGTTGAGAGTGCTGCCCAGGTAGGCATACTTCGGGTCCACCGGATTGCGGTTCGTGCGATTGCTCGCCAGGTGCGTTCCCCGGCTGCCGGCGTAAGTCAAGTCGAGAACCAGATTTGCCGGGAGCATGCGCGAGACAGCGAAGTTCCAGCTTGACGTCATGGGCGGCCTGCTGATCTGATCCACAAAGTAATAATTGGGGAAGCTGCCACCCGCGTTGTACTCCGGCTTGATGTATGGCGGAGATGGGAAGTAGGGCCAACCTTCATTCCAGTAGAAGGCGGGGGTTATGCCGCTGTTGGTCGAAGACCAAACGGGTAACACCGCGAAGCCATCGTTGCCGCCGAACTGCTTGTAGTTGGAGTGGAAAACTCCGAACCCGGCCCTGATTACAGTGTCCTTGGTGAACTGATAAGCCAGGCCCAGACGAGGTCCGTATCCCTTCTGCCCGTCGTACCAGGTTCGCTTATTCTCCCGGCCAGTCCCGAATCCGAGGTACCGCACCGCTCCGGGGAACCCGCTGGCAGCGGGATTCGGCAAGGTGGGGTCAAAGTAGCTTTGCTGGTCGTATTTGTCGTAGTAGGCTGGGTTCACCTCCAGACGGAAGCCAAGGTTGGCGGTCAACCTCGGGGTGATCTTCCAGTCATCCTGCACGAAGAACGAATGGGACGGATAACGCAACCCCAAAGCGTAACCGGTGCTCAGGTTGCCGCTATCGACAGCCCCTAGCATGAAGCTGGCGAACGAGCTCCCCGAGTTTCCGCTGTTGTCTCCAGGCGCTGCCGTCTCCAAGCGGCTGAAGCTGACTTGGCCAGCCTTGCTGTTCCAAATGTGCCTGTTGGTCTGGATCATTTGATAGTTGTAGCCGAACTTGAAGCTGTGCGACCCCTTGATCCAAGATATGTTGTCACCGGCGTTGTACACGTTGTGGAACTCGTCGGTGTCCTTCGTGGCATCCCAGCTATAGAAACTGTCCGTGCTGAAGCTGACGCTGAGCATGGCGTTGCTGCATCCGGAGTTATTGCTCAAGGCGCCTACCAGTTGGCACCAGTCATTATTTCCCTTCAGGTAGGCGGTCACGTCGTGCTCCTCGTGATAGAGCCGGTGGTAGCCAAACGTGGGCTCATCCGGAGTTGTAGTGGGCAGGGTTGGATAATGGGCAAGTGCAGGATCGG
>CAZLOS010000108.1:0-17260 GCA_964561215.1 uncultured Solibacteraceae bacterium
GCGATCATTTTCAGCAGCACCGTTTCGCCGTAGCCTGAAAACGGCTACTACTGCCATTGGCTGCTAGATGAGTTGCTAGCGGGGAAGACGGTTGAGGAGATCACCGGCCCCAAGGGCGTGCTGAAGCAGTTGACCAAGGCGCTGATTGAACGGGCGATGGGTGCCAAGCTTACCCATCACCTGGGATACGAGGAACACGCCCCCGAAGGCCGCGGCAGCGGCAACAACCGCAACGGCACGAGCCGCAAGAAGGTCCAGGGCGATTTCGGCGCGGTCGAGATCGAGGTCCCCCGCGACCGCAATGGCACCTTCGAGCCCAGGGTCATCCCGAAGCACGCGCGACATGCAGGCCCACCTGGAAGAGATCTACGGAGTCGAGGTGAGCCCGGCGCTGATCAGCCAGGTGACCGATGCGGTCATGGAGGCGGTCACCGCTTGGCAAAACCGGCCGCTGGAGCCCATCTATCTGATCGTGTACCTGGACGCGCTGTTCGTCAAAATGCGGCACGAAGGGCGCGTGGAAAACCGGGCCGTGTTCGTGGCGATCGG
Organism: uncultured Solibacteraceae bacterium; assembly: GCA_964561215.1. GTDB lineage: Bacteria > Acidobacteriota > Terriglobia > Bryobacterales > Bryobacteraceae > JAJFUV01. Next base: position 550 of record CAZLOS010000108.1, read on the forward strand.
GGTGACCCAGGAGGGGACGAAAGAAGTGCTGGGGCTGTGGAGCAGCGCGACGGAAGGTGCGAAACTGTGGCTGCAGATTCTGACCGAACTGCGGCAGCGAGGCGTCCAGGATATCCTCATCGCCTGTGTCGACGGGCTGAAAGGGTTTCCGGAAGCGATCGAGGCGGCTTTTCCGAAAACCACGGTGCAGCTGTGCATCATGCATATCGGTCCGTGAACGTGCGCGCCGGTGGGATGAGATCCTTCTGCGCGTGGCGACCGCAGCTAGCGCCTGCGGCTCCAATCCTGAGGCTGCGAAGGCGAACCCGCTCACGAAGAAACGGTCCGCTACTCTCGATGTCTCCGATCAGAAGGTGGAAGCTGCCTTGAGCATTTGGAGGAGCACTGCTGAAGCGTGCAAGACGGATGCAGTTTTGGCCCACATCATGTCCAAAGTTGTCGAATAGCGCAATCGATGGATGGTTGTCGCTTGCCATTTGACCTCAACCAACAGCAACGCAGTCAGTCAACCAGAGTCGCGTCAAGAAGATGTGTCAGCAGTTTATCCACATCTTCCTGGTTTCGCAGGTAGCAGGAGGCATGGGAGCGCTCCTTCCTGCCCACCCGGATCGCAAAGACGGGCGGAACCCCGCTGCTCATGGCGAATACATCTTCGTCGGTAGCATCGTCTCCGAGATACAGGGCCCGATCGAACCCCAGGCGCACCATCGCCGCCTTCAGCGCGGTGCCTTTGTGCGGAGCCCAGCAAGAGACGATGCTGATGCATTCCTTCCCTTCAACCAAACGGACGTTCTTCAGCGACTTCGACGCCTCCGCGATCCCTGCGCGAGCTTTACCCTTCTGTCGGCACTGACGGTAGTGAATCGTCAACGAAAGCGCCTTGTTCTCGATCCACACGCCATCGAGGCGCGGCAATTCCTTTGCAAGCGCTCGTTCCCATTGCGACACCTCCGTGCGAACCTTATGGGCGCCTCTCCACGGCTCAGCGCCATGGTTGCCGATGAGATGACGGATTCCGGTTCCACGTAGTCTGCGCTGGAGATCCTCCCGCGATCGCCCCGACAACACAATGCAGGTGTGGCTTCTCACGAGACGACGTAGAAGGGCACGTGTTGCCGGGCGCATGCGGGCGCGCTGCGGTTCGGTGACAATGGGGGCCAAGGTCCCATCGAAGTCGAACGCAAGTAGCGCCTTCGACTTCAGGAGTTGGCGGATGGCGTCAAGGGACTCGGATGAAAGTGCGTAGTGCATCTCAGTTGCCGGCGCGCAGAACGGTGTTCTCGGTAAGTTGCCCAGCCAGCCGCTCCCGGCTCCTGATCCGCGCCGCGTCCACCAGCATTTCGCCCGCCCAACGGTAGACGTTGAAGTGCGCAACCAGTGAGCGCATGGACCTGATGCGGACCTGCTGTTCCGATGGCGGCATATTGAGTGCGCAGGCAAGAGCCGTACTCGCCTCCTCGAGATCGTAAGGATTGACGACCAGCGCCTCGGTGAGTTCCTTCGCCGCGCCCGTGAATTGACTCAGCACAAGGACACCCTGTTGATCGTCGCGGGCGGCCACGAATTCCTTCGCGACGAGGTTCATCCCATCGTGGAGACTACTCACGTAACACAGATGGGCGGCACGATAGAAACGGAAGACATCGGGCGGTTCGTGGTGGGTCCGGAGCAAAATGATGGGGCGGTAGTCGTCGCGCCCGAAACGCTGATTTATCCGAAGCGCCAATTGCTCGACGGCGTCGTTTAGCTGGCGGTAGCGCTCAATCTTCGTTCGACTTGGAGCGGCAATCTGAACGAACGTGAATCGTCCTCTGAACTCCGGGGCGCGCTCCAGTAGCCGCTCCACAGCCAGCAGCCGCTCTTCAACGCCCTTGGTATAGTCAAGCCGATCAACTCCGACACCGAGCAGCGCGTTAGGTCTCAGATTCAACTCGCGCCAGACCTGTTTTCGACACTCACCTGGGCTGGGCGATGTGCTTAGCCAACGCACTGGCCACTCGAGGGAGATCGGGTAAGGTCGCACCAACGTGCGGTGGCCACGCATCGCTACTCCGTGTTGCTCACGGTCGATCCGGGCCTCGAGGTAGCAGTCCACAGAATCGAGGAAGTTGTTGCAGTGGAACTGCGTGTGGAATCCGAGGATACTGCTCCCAAGAAGACCTTCGAGGATCTGCTGCCGCCACGGGCAGATGCCAACTCGTTCCGAGTTCGGCCATGGAATGTGCCAGAACATGATCACTGTGGCCGCCGGCATCCGCTTGCGGATCAGGGCAGGCACAAGGGCAAAGTGGTAGTCCTGGACGAGCACGATTGGGTCGTCCGAGTCCACCTCAGAGCAGACAGCGTCGGCAAACCGTTCGTTGATTCGCCGGTAGTGGGACCAGTCCTCCATCCGGAATACTGGACGTGCATGCGCGACATGGGAGAGTGGCCACAGCCCCTCGTTCGAGAAACCGTAGTAATATCCGGCTTCCTCCTCGGGCGTGAGCCAGACCCGTCGAATGTCGTACGACTCCTCTCCCGGGGGGACGCGCACGTGATCATAACGGTCCACCGTGTCCCGGTCGGCCGAGCCGCTACCGTGGGCGATCCAGACTCCGGAGCACGCCCGCATGACAGGTTCAAGGGCAGTCACCAGACCGCTCGCCGGATGCAGTGCCCGGACTTGGCCACCGGGCAAACGCTCGTGGATATACGGTTCACGGTTGGCAACAATGATGATGCGCTCGCCGTGGAGGTGGCGGCCAAGCGTCTGCTTCAACCGATCGGCTGTCCATACGCCGGGCGCATCCTCCCTCTCGTCCATGACCTTCTCGATCAGATCGCGCACGTCCCGGAGGATTGGTTGGAACTCCGGGCGATTCTCGGCGTCACCCCGGAGGATGTTGCGCAGCTCAGCACTCCAACTGCGGCGGCTGAACCTGGCCACAAAGATGGTAAGGACAGAGGCGAGGAGTCCGAGTACTCCAAATGAAACGAACAGGAAGGTCCGCGTCAGCGCCTCTCGCCGTTCCGCATAGCTCATATCCTGGAGGAGTAACAGGAATCCGATCTGTCCTCGACCTCCATCCGAGAGAGGGATTGCACTCACGTGGACGCTTCCACCAGGCAGGCGGCCAACGGTACTCCAGTCCCGGAAAGACATCATCGACGGGTTGTCGGACAGACTCGCGCGCAGTCCGATCTCCCGGCAGCCGAACTCGATGGGGAACCCTGGTGTGCTTGCCAGAAGCGAGCGCTGCATATCACAGGCGGCGACTGCCATGACCCGTTCATCGCGGGCTATCTCAATCAACTGCGCCGCCAGTTCAGACTGTTGGTTCGGATGCCAGTTTGCCGCCAGTGAAGATCGAGAGCCCGTGGCCACAAGCCGGGCGCGCAAACTCAGGTCGCGCTCGAACCATTGGCGGGCTGTCTCCTGAACCACCCCCGCAACTACCCAAGCCAACAGTCCTAACCCCGTGATCAAGGCGAGAAGAAACTTCGCCAGCCGAGGCGCGGCGATTCTGATGGAGCTACGTTTTGCCATGGGTTTCAGCACAGGTGCACGATGTCTTCGGTGGGGTGATCCAGGGCCAGCATGACAAGCATGTAGTCCTTCACGTGCCGGGTGAGGAGGAAATTCTGTTTCACGTGTTGGTGCCCGTTGTCCCCCATTCGTTCCCGCAGAGCCGGATCGGCCAGCAGTTGGGCTGCTCTCTGTGCGGCGCCTTCTGGTGAATGAATCAGGTAGCCGGTCACTCCGTGAATGATCTGTAGCTTGATCCCGCCAACGGCGCCTCCGATGACGGGTTTGCGCTTCCAGAGCGCTTCACTCACGGTCAATCCGAAGCCTTCCTTGATCGACTTCTGAAGAACGATCGTCGATCCGCGCACGAGGGCGTTGATCTCCAGATCGCTGTACGGAGGCAGTTGCAGGATGTGAATGTCCGGGTCGGAGCCAGCGGCATTCTTCACTTCGCGCAGCACCTCTTCGCCTTCCGGGTCGTCCGGCGCTCCGCCTCCCGCGAGAACAAGCTGACAATCGTAGCGCCTCTTCACCAGCTTGTAGGCTGCGATGACCCCCAGCGGATCCTTCAGACGATCAAAGCGTGAAATCTGCGTCAGGATGGCGCGTTCAGGATCCAGCCCGTATTTGGCGAGTACGCTCTCGACAAAGGCTCTATCCAGCTCCCGATTCTTGTCGCTTAGCGGATCGATCGATGGGGCGACCATGAACTGGGGAATCGATAGCCGTTGGGCGAAGTCCGGCATGGAGAAGATGGACGCATCGTACCGCTCCACATACGGCGCGATGAATTGCCAGGCATCGGTAGCCGGGGTTGACACGTCGATATGGCAACGCCAGACCCACCCCGCCGCCTCCTCTTTTCGAGCGATCAGCCCGGCGGGCTGTGGGTCGTGAACCCAGACAACGTCACCTGTGACGTCCATCTGCCGGAGGTTCGCTTCGGTCGTATCGCGGTAGCATTGGAACATTTCCTCGGTGAGATCTACTGGCTTGCCGTGGAGCGCGTTGTGCAGTGCCTTGGTCACGTCGAAGAACGCGTCGTCTCCTTTGATCACGTCCCACGTGGCGTTCACTCCGAGATCCCTCAGCAGGGGGACCATCCGAGTCAGTATCTCCGCCACGCCGCCGCCGACGGCTGTCGAGTTCACGTTCTGAAGCCGGCGGCCACGGACGCGTTCAGCTACTACCCGGAGTTCGTCGAGGACCTCAGCGCCAACGACGCCCTCGTAGTCCGCGAGACGAATTTCTGCTCTAGATGACTCCATGAGTGCGCCCCAGTTCCACGATCTGTTCCTTTAGTTCATCCAGCGTTACGACGTACGGGTCGAGACGATCAATCGAATCCGCCAGTTCCGTTTTGCCGCGCCACCGCAGCCACTGCGAGAAGTCATTGGTTCGGCGCTCTAGCCGCAGGCGGGCTTCCAGAAAGTGGAAATACAGCGAGACATTGGTGATGGCCGGCAATTTGCCGAAGAACTCAGGCACATCACAAGCTACGACGCCGGTCGACATGATAAAGCTCTTCGACCTGCAGATGTGAAACTCGTCACCAGCCGGACATTCCCGCGCGTGTCCGGGCGTCGCAGCCAAGTCTTCCGCAATCAATGAGATGATCGCCTCGCGGAGCTGGCGTATCGACGTGAAAGCCATCAGGTCGATGGCTGCCAGTTTCTCCGCCAGTGCATCCTCTTGCAGGGCTTCGGAGACCCAGGTCGCGAAATCGTTGTACACGACGGGTTTCTCAAAATGGTGAGACAGGAACAAATGATGCGTGTGGTAGAAGATGCAGGAACCCGAGACATCACGAAGCACCGAGAGCAGTTCGGGCAACGTGCGTGCAGATCGCCCGGTCAACTGTACGAGACGGCGTTCCGTGCAGAAATGGAAAGGCTCAACGTGGTCCATGTTATGAGGCCCTCGTCGGAGACCCGGCGCAAGGTATCTCTTTGACCGGGCGTGGCATCCTGTCCCAGAGTACCCACGAACCACTGAGCGAAGAATACAGTCGAAGGGTGAAATCCAAGCCGAAGCGGCAGTACCCCTGCTCTTTGAAGGCTCCGGCCCATGCCCGCCCAAGCTCCTCTGACGAAGCCATTGCCGCTCTGAGCACGGGCGTCGCGTCGTCTCAGAGTTGCGCGCTGGCCTCAGGAGAACGTTATGATCCTTTTGCGGACCGCGTACAAAACCAAGTCCACGGAACTGTGGAGGTCAAGTTTCTGCATGACGTGCGTTCGGTGGGTCTCGATAGTGTACGGGCTGAGGTTCAATATGCTCGCGATCTCCTTCGCCGACTTTCCTTCCGCCAAGAGTTGGAATACTTCCTTTTCACGGTCGGTGAGCAGATCATAGGAATCCTGCAGACCACGCTGTTTGAGTTGCAGCACGAAATCGTCCAGGAGCATCTTCGCCACCGCCGGGCTAAAGAACGACTTCCTTTGAGCAACGGCCTGAACCGCGCGAAGAAGGTCTACGTCGGCGCTTTCCTTCAGCAGGTAACCCTTCGCTCCGGCCGTGAGCGCTCTCAGAAGGTATTCTTCGTCGGAGTGTACGCTCAGGATGATCACCCCGATGCCCGGGTTATGCTTGACGATCTGTGCCGTGGCTTCCACCCCGTTAAGATTAGGCATTCCTATGTCCATGATCACGAGGTCGGGACGCAACTGCTCGGCCAGCCTGACGGCGTCCCGGCCGTCAGACGCCTCGCCGACTACTTCAAGCCCTTCATGTTGTTCGAGTTGCAGGCGAAGGCCCTTGCGCATCACGCCGTGGTCATCCGCTATTAGAATGCGAATCATCCTGCGGCCACTCCGCGGCCAACGGCAACTTCCACCTCCAAGATAGTCCCTTTCCGTGGCTGCGAGACGATGTTGACCTTCCCGTCGAGTTCGCGGACACGCTCTTGAATGCCGATCAGACCCAGACCGCGTGTCGACGCACTGCTCGGGTCGAACCCGAGGCCATCATCCTGAATCGTCAACTGCACCCAGTCCGGCCGGCCATAGATCGCCACTCGGATGCTGTTTGCCTGTGCATGCCTCGCGCTGTTGGTGAGCGCTTCCTGAACAATCCGGTAGATGCAGGTTCGGTGGGTCTCCGACAACCCTTCGATGTCGCCATCGATCTGAACCGTCACTGGCACACCGCTTCGCCGAGAGAACTCGCGGCCCTGCCACCGAAGCGCCGGCCCCAGGCCGAGTTCGTCGAGCATCGCCGGCCGGAGGCCCATGGCCAGGTCTCGGACACCCCGGATCGTTTCGGCGTTGAGGCGGCGGGCTTCGTCCAAGCGCTCCCGAAGCTTGTCCGGAGAATTGATCGAAGATTCCAGGTTCCCCAGTTCCATGGTCATGGCGGAGAGCATCTGGCCGACAGCGTCATGCAGTTCGCGCGAAAGCGATCGCCGTTCCTCTTCTTGCGTCCGCACGAGATTCCGCGAGAGCCGCCGCAACTCCTCTTCGGCGCGCTCTGCCCGTCCACGCTGCTGATCGCTGCGGCGTTCGAGGAACACCACCCGGGCGATGCTAATCAGGGCGACGAGCAAGCCCAGCGAGAGGGAGATCGCCAGAGTCCGCCGGAGGAAGTTCTGAAACAGCTCCTGGCTGCCCTTCAAGCGCTCTTGCTCCTTTCGAAGATTCGCAGCGTTGATCTCGCTGATTTCGCGCGCGAGTACCACAACGGCTTCACGGCGCGGAAGCACTTGCTGGCGCAGGAACACGCGGCTCAGCGCCGCCTTCTCTTTGGGGGACCAGTTGAGGCTTGGGTCCATCGAGTCCCAATACGCTTGAAGTTCGGTTCGCAGTTGCTGGAGCCGCGCCCGCTGCCCCTCCCCAAGCCGCTGGGCAAGGAGGTCGAGACGCTGCTGGATCAGAGATCTCCGCGCCAGAAGCTGCTCTCGATAGGCCGGCGCCAACAGATGAGATGGATCTAGCAGGTAATCCCGGATCAGGATGCCACCCAGGTACAGGTCCGCGGGAATCTCCCGCAAGACCGCATCGGTTTCGAGGTACGCATTGTGGGCGGCCACCGTCTCATTGTGAAGAGCCTGAGCCCGGCGCATCGCGCCAAAGCCGAGCAGGCCGATCAGCAGGATCAACGTCCCGAACCCAATCGAAAGCACCAGCCAACTTCGTGATTTCATGTTGCACCCGCTCTCATACAGCCATTCTGGCCTGAAAATCGCGTCCTGGGGCGATCGAACTGCCGCCGGAATCCAAGGTAAGCTGTTAGCGGCGACAGATGGATATCATCTTCACGGATCTCGACGGAACGCTGCTGGACCAAGATACCTATTCCTGGGAAGCGGCGCGGCCGGCGCTGGACCACCTGCAGCGGAAGTGCGTTCCATTGATTCTGGTCACCAGCAAGACTCGATCGGAAGTTGAGGTCTGGCGTGACCGCCTGCGCAATCGCCACCCCTTCATCGTTGAGAACGGTGGTGCCGCGTTCGTCCCCGTAGGGTACTTCTCCGCCGCCGTCGCGGGATTCACACGTCGAGACGCCTATGACGTTCTGGAATGGGGAACGCCACACGAGGATCTCGTTGCCGGCCTCACAAGAGCTTCGGAGGCGAGCCGGTGCCGGGTTCGTGGCTTTCACGACATGTCCTCCGAAGAGGTTGCCGCCGAATGCGGCTTGCCATGCGAGGAGGCTCTCCGCGCCAAGCAAAGAGAGTACGATGAACCATTCATTGTTCTCGACTCGGATCGAGCTGATGCGCTTGCCGCCGCGATTGCCGCGCAGGGCCGCCGGTTGACGCGCGGCGGCCGTTTCTGGCACATTCTGGGCGCAAGTGACAAAGCGGTGGCCGTTGAGGCGCTGGCTGAGGTCTTCGGCCGCGAGAATCGTGCCGTTCGGACCATCGGACTGGGCGACGGGCTGAACGACGCTCCGTTTCTGGAGCGCATGGACGTCCCGGTGCTGATTCGGTCCCCACAGGTTGCGGAACTGAAGGCCAGGGTGCCGCGAGGTTCGGTGACCGAGCATCCCGGCCCAGCCGGCTGGAATGAAGCGATTCTCGCCTTAACAGACGATTGAAAGCCTGCCGCCGGTGCGCAAATCAGGCGCCGCCGCCGATCACAGATGGCTCCAGAGAGATCTTTCGGCAGAGTCGTTCGCCTCCCTTCTCTCCCCGAGAAACCACGCACCTCCTCGCCCGCCAAGCCCAATCGCCAGGCTTGCTGCGAGGACAGCTCCACCGACGAAGATGATGAACGCAGCCAGAAACACGCTTCTCGCGAAGTTCAGTTGATCTGCGGCCACCACGGTCGCCACGAACATGATCAGGATCCGGACTACAGCCGCCAGGCGCCGAGGCGACGGGAAATTCTCGTTCACGGCCCACACCAGCATGCCGCGCCCCAGGTAATGACCAAGCCAGGTCCCTCCGAGTAGGATCAGCCCGGCTACAAGGAGTTTTGGAACCAGAAACACAAAACTCTGCACCATCTGGGTGGTGAGATCAGTCCCGAAGACGTTCACTCCTGACAGGACGCCGATCAGCATGACGGACCAATAGGAGGTCTCCGCCACGAGCCGAGTGGCGCGAAGGCGGCCCGAAGGGTCGACAAGGAAAGCTACGCCGCTCTGTCGAAGAAACTTGTCAATCGTCAGCCCCTTGAAAATCCTGTAGATGAGCCAACGCACGAGTACGGCGATCGCGTATGCGCCCAGAACGAGCGTGAGAGCGGCCAGCAGCGAGGGCAGATACGTGGCGATCTGGTGATGGAGGCGTTCCAGTGCGCCCTCCAGCACTTTCTTCAACACTTCAATCATTGTTCACCTCCAACGTCGTTTTGTTCGTCTCGCCCAGTGTGGCCGCGCTTTTTCGGGAGCGACTTGGTTGCCCCTGAGCGCTATCACCGTTCCACCGCCCGATCAGGTGAGGCTTGAGACTCTCAAACGTCAGACAGAGTCGCTCGATCTTCTCCTCGACCTCCTCCGCGACCAGGTTCTCCGTTTCCTGAACAAACGAGGCGACTCTGGCCAGATACAGCGGCGTCAGTGAACGCAGGATCATCCCTCTTGCGATTGGGTGCTTCTGATAGGCGCACGCAAACTCCAGGACAACATCTGCCCAAAGATCATCGGCTAAGTGGAATGACGTCCCGTTGCGGGACGAACTTGAGGCCAGAGTCTGGATGGCCGAAAGCGTTGGTCTGTCGAGCGCCATTTCCCAGATCTCGCTCAGCTCCCTACAGCCTCGGCGGAATACGTTCACCATTCGGGCGACGTCGACTTGAATTGGGTCAAGCCCCACGTCGAACCGGAATCCGAACAGCTCAACCGGGCTGCTGCCGGTGCGCCTCTGCCAGACGGGGGCATACTCGTGCATCAGAGTGAAGACACTGCCCACGACTTGCTCCAGCATCGCGGACAGATCGGAGCCCGGGTCCTTCGCATCGTGCAGTTTGGCCCCCAGAAAGCTCTGACAGACGCGAAAGCCTTCGGCTAGGGCGATGGTTGTCATCCAAATGTCGGTCCCGAAGCGCGCGACGTCAGTCTCCCAGTCCTGACGATCGAGGTATCGCTTGACCAGCCGCGCCGATACCCCGAACTCGCCGCCAATGGGCTGCCGGACCGACACGCCGTAGAGCATTCTGGTAAGGGGATATACGACGCTGTTCGTGATCGTTCCGTCGTACTTGTGCCTCTGGTAGTAGGGGGCGACGAAGTCGAAGCCGGCGAACAGAATGGGGCGAATCAGCAAATCGATCCACTCCGGAGTGATCGAACGGAGATCGGAATCAACAACGGCGCAGGCCTTGGCATCGAGTTGCTTAGCCATTTGGAACACCAGCCGGAACGCACTGCCCTTGCCAGGCACCCCGTGGTACGGGAACGACAACCGGTGTGCAGCAAGGAGTGGGGTTGACAGCAGCATCAGGTGACGGTCTTCGACGCGCGCGGAAATGGCGGCCTCGCGTGTATTGTCTGTCGATCCTCCGTCGGAATTGATCACCACCGCGGTGAGTTGGGGGAAGTACTTTGCCAATCCTGCGTAAGCGGCGCGCACAACGTGCCCAATGGTTCGGGCGTTGTTGTAGCTTGGGATGCCGATCACGATGTCGGCCCGTCGAATGACTTCTGCGGCCCGGCGCGCTTCGTCCGGCAACGACGTTTCTCCCATGCGGTCTCCTTCACGCTGTTCGTATAGCAGCCATCTGCCGGGACTCCTTCTCCACGGCGTCCTGCAGGAGGTCAAAGAACTCCGGTACGGCGGCCAGAACCCGGGTCCAGTTCGGTATCAGCGGAAGGCCTCGCGGATCCCGGATGAACTCAGTGGCAGCCGCACTTAGGCTCTTGGCGAACACCGACACGGCCATCTCCTCTGCGTGACGGTCGAACTTGAGGCCGTTAAGCATGGCGTCGGCATAGTAACGGGCGATCGTATCCTGGGCCATGCGGACGTAGCGCACTTCCAGGCTGCGAAAATGATCGGCCGTGAATACCAGGCCCTCGGCCGCGAGTGCGGTGAACAGTGACTTGGCGATGTCCGCGGCCATGCGCGCCAACCCCTTGGAGGGATCCTCCGTTGAGAGCGTCTGGTGTTTGTGTTCGTAGTTGTCCATCAGATCCACCTGGCACGTTCTCGCAACCGTGCAGTTGCGAAAAACCTCAGCGAGTACGCCAACATCGAGCCCCCAATCGGCTGGAATGCGGTTGACTTTCGCGAGGTCGATGTCCATGGCGAACTCGCCGGCCAGAGGGTAACGGAAGCTATCCAGGAAACGCAGGTACGGGTTACCCGAAGCCATGCCCTCCAGAGCCCGGATCAGAGGCGTCATGAAGAGTCGTGTCACCCGTCCGTGCATATGATCGGTCACACGCGCGTAGTAGCCTTTGCAGAAGTCAAATGGAAGGTGAGGGTGAGCAATCGCGTAGCACAGCCGCGCCAGCAACTGTCTGTCGTAGTTGACGATGTCGCAGTCATGTAATGCGATCATCTGGCAATCGCGCTTGGCCAGCAGGACCGGCCCTTGCCGTCGGCCCCAGCCGATAAGCCCCTCTCTTCGAGCATCTGAAGCAGTCCTTGGACCCGTTCGCTGTCCACCCAGATGACCGTGACGGGGGTGTGGAAATCGTCAAAGAAGCCCCGTGCCCTTTCGAACTGCTCCCGTGTGGCGCGCCCCAGGACCACAACGATCCGCTGCAGGTAACGCACCTTGCGCAATTCGGGCACGATCCTCCGCATCGCGAGCGTCTCGAACTCCGAATAGAGCGCTGGCAAGACCAGGCCGATCGGCTTGTTTCGCGCGAACTTTTCCAGATCGGCCTCGAGTCTTTCGATGCTGTTTGATGTCAGGCGGTGCAGCGTTGTCACAACCCCGGTCTGATAGAAGTCGGCCATCGGATCTACCTCCAGCCCCAGGGTAGAGTCCGGGCGGGCCTATGCGCGTACACGGCGGGCTGTATTGGCACGAAGAAAGAGTAGTACATTCAGTTCTGCACACTGGAAGCGGAGGCCCCCTTGTTCAGGGACGCATCTCGGACTGCTGGCGACTGGATCGGAGTGAATACATCGAGGACGTAACCAACCCCGCTTTAGCCGATTCGGAACTGCTTCTCTGGCGCTGAGGGCTGAATGCCTCGATAGGTGAGCTTGAGCAGAGGCGGCGCTACAAGGGTGGTGGCCACCGACATCAGCACCACCACAGCGTACACATGGTCGCCGATCACGCCTAATGACTGGCCGATCTGGGCGACAACCATCCCGACCTCACCGCGCGGGATCATGCCCACGCCTATGCGCGAAGCATCGGCCCAGCCCAGACGATATGCGCCCAACCCGCAGCCAATGAACTTCGAGAGCATCGCCGCCAGTAGAATCAGGCCGGCCAGGGCCGCGGTCGACCAATTGGAGATCGCTGAGAGGCTGAAGTGAAGGCCGATACCCGCCAGGAAGAATGGGACCAGCAGTTCGGTCACGCCCTGTGCGAGATCGTGAACTCGATGTCCGACACTCTCCGCCAGCACCATCCCCGCCAGAAAAGCGCCGATGATAGCTGCAACACCGGCATAAACCGCAAGCACTGAAAGTCCGAAGAGCAGGATCATCGCCATCGCGAACTGCGCTTCTCCCCCCTTCAACTGCTCGTGGACGCGAGGGACCACTTTCTTCATGGTGCTTGTTCCCCACTTCACGACTATCAGCGTGAAGCCGATAGCGAGCCCCCCTGTGAGCGTCAGTTCCAGGAGGTTCACCGTTCCTTTTGCCATGCTGCTGACCAAGGCGAGGATCAGGAGCCCCAGCACGTCGTCGATGACCGCCGCGGCCAAGATGATGCGGCTGGCGCGTTCCTGTAAGAGACCCTTCGCCGCCAGCACTTGAGCCGTGATGCCGACGCTGGTGGCGACCATTGCGGCTCCGACGAAGACCGACTCGATGTGCGGTTCTCCCCAAAGCCGCAGTATGCCCCAGCCGAGTACGAACGGTACGGCTACGCCAAGGACTGCCACCCAGGTCGCTATCGGTCCAACCTTCATCAAATCCGAAGCCTTGACATCGAGGCCGACCCGGAACAGCAGAAACATGACGCCCAGCTCGGCAAGTGCCTGTAAAAACTCGTTTGGCGCCATCCATCCAAGGGCACTCGGACCAATCAGGACTCCAGCAAGGATCTGGCCGACGATTCCCGGCTGGTGGAATCGCTCGAAAAGCTCATCGAGGATCTTGGCCGACGCGAAGACGACCAGCATCGACAGAGGCAACCTCACGCCGTCAGCGTTGGATGCCAGAAGGAACGCGAAGCAATCGAAAATCATCGGCGAGCCTTCCTCGGCTTGCGAGCAGCCTGAGGACTATTGGTCGGCGCCGGCGCTTCCGGCTGCACCCAGTCCATCTCCAGACGCAGCTGATCGACGTGAAGGCGGCTCTTCAGGACGTTTCGCAATACCGCCGTCGCAGCCTCGTCAAAGGCGATGGGTGCCTGATAACGAACGCGTACGAGGATATCGCCAGGGCTGAACCCAAGCTCGTAGCTCAATAGCGTAGCGGAACCAGTGGGCCAAGTCTCGCGGAGCGGTTGGTCCAGCCGGGCAATCAGCTCGCGTCTCACGCCGTCGAGGTCTTCCAGCGGGGTTGGCGGCGCGGGTTTGAGCCGCTCTCGCAACAGAGCCAGTTCCTCTTCTCCGGCTACCCTACGAACGTATAGGTCGACATCTCTGCCGGTCCTTTTGAGAATCAGATTCCGAGCCTGTTCGATCTTGGACGCCGAGACAGCATCCGTCAAAACCAGGCGAATGCGGATTCGCTCGGGCGTGAGGTCGATCATCTCCGAGACCACCGATTCGCGGGCAGCGATCTGCCGGATGGCTTCGCGAATGGCTCCACGGGCGACGGTTTCGTTCTTGACCTGCACGAGCGCTCGACTCAACGGTACAAACAGCACCGCGAGAACGGCCGCGAGCATCAATACGCGCCATCGGAGTCTCCCAACATCGGCTAACGAACGAGCGAGGATGGTCCTGTCGAGCAGAAGGAAAAGCCTCTGACCGGACGATCGCTCGCGAATGGAGCGGTCTATCTCCTCGCGGACGTCTGGTGCATCCATGCGCACGAGCAGGAAGACAAGGAAAGCGCTGGCTACGATGGCGGCAAGGTTGGTCAGGAAGAGCAGCCCCGCCCCCGACATGATGGGCCACACCAGGCCACTGCCCACGCCAAAACCGACAGTGCAGAGCGGGGGCATGAGGGCCACAGCGATCGCCACACCCGGCAGAGCCGTCACTCCACCACCTCCGCCACCGCGGCACAGGACGAACGAGCCTGCGAGTCCAGAGAAGATCGCCACTCCGAGATCCAGCAGGTTGGGTTGCGTCCGGTTCAAGATCTCTGCTGTCGGTGCGTGCAACGGGAGTATCCACACAATCACTGCAGAGAATCCCACGGCGCCTGCCATGCTGATGACGACACTGGCGACGGACCTGATCCCGAGGTAGAGGTCGCCAGCCGCCAAGGCGAGCCCCGCGGCGAGTATCGGACCCATCAACGGTGAGATCAGCATAGCGCCGATCACTACGGCCGGACTATTGAGTACGAGGCCGAGGGTCGCGATTCCAGCGGAGAAGATCAGTTCCAGCCAGTAATTCAGACCGGCGATCTCCGCCGCCTCAAAAATCTGGGCATAGATCTTCGGCTTTGACTGGGGATCGACCCGCAGCGCGTGTTCTAGGCGTGCACGGAGGCTTAGGCCGATGACGTCGGTCATCTACCGCATTGTACGCGGTCTCTCAGTGGCCCGCATCGAGCCCTGGCGCTATCCACGGAGCTATTTGGCAGTAGGAACGGTGTTTTCAGTTCCCGCCGGTGAGGGCGCCGTGGCCGCATGACGCGCGTTCTCATTCGCCTGGGGGCGGCTACTGCTACCGTTCTATGGGCGTACCCGCGAGAAGGCACGAGAATCATTGCCGGACGGTATGGGCGTCGAAACCGGGAGGTTCCATAATCGAGGCTGGACGGACCGACCTGACCAGGAAGGAAGTGGCCCATGACGAGGGCTCAATTGCGGCGGTTCAAGGAACTATTGGAGGGCGCTGCATTTCGCGAACCCACTTGCGATTCCACACCCGGCCACGCAGTTCTGCCGAAAGCGTCCGGCGGAAGTCCTCCAGGCGCTCTTTACCGGCTCGGTGCAGGTTGGCCACGTAGAGTTCCGGTGCTTTGCCTCCGTTCACGTTCTTCGTGGCGGCGTTCAGGCCACCGGCGAAGTCGAAGAAGTCGTCGTTATCGAGCACGCCATGGAGGTTCGTGGCACGGGACTGCACAATGGCCTGGTTGCCTTCAAGCCGCGGCGGGCTCAGATCTCCCCTATAACACTTGGCGATTTGGCCAAGTGGCGGTATACTTGAATTGTGATTGACGCCAAGACGCAGGCACGACTGACGACCCGTGCTAATGTTTTCAAGGCCTTAGCTCATCCATCCCGCCTCCTGATTGTCGAGCAACTCGCCCAGGCCGAACGTTGCGTCTGCGAGTTGACCAGCATGGTGGGGGCTGATATGTCTACCGTTTCCAAGCACTTGTCCGTGCTCAAGAACGCGGGGATCATTCAGGACGAGAAGCGAGGTTCCCAAGTGCGCTACCGTCTGAAGATGCCGTGCGTGCTGCGGTTCTTCGACTGCGTCGGCGAAGTCATCGAAATCAACGCAAAGGAGCAGTGGGACCTCGTGGAGCATCGCTGAACGCGAGATCCGAACACGACAGACAGCTCGATGAACATAACACCGAAATGCACATGCACCGGCGCTCTGGACCTGATGTTCTCGTGTTCTGGGGCAGCGGATACTGCCGAGATCGCCGATCGGGCGGTTCGGCAACTGCACCGTGGCGGCACCGCGAAGATGTACTGCCTGGCCGGTATCGGCGACGAGGAGTGAACAATGACATTGAGACGCGCTGCAATTCTCCTGCTCGCCATCTTCTTGACGGCGGGCGCATTTTTGCTTCTCGCCGGGGCTGACAAAGGAAGTGCTTCGTCCGGGCCAGCGGCGCCTGCCGGGGCGAACTCATCCAAGGTGATTGCCTACTACTTTCACGTGACGGTGCGGTGCAACACCTGCCGGACGATTGAAGCGTATTCCCGTGAGACGGTCCTGAATCACTTCAAAGGCGATCTTGATCGCGGTCGCCTTGAGTGGAAGGTCGTCAACGTTCAACTGCCCGAGAACAAGCACTTCGTGCAGGACTACCAGCTTTTCACGAAGTCGGTTGTGCTGGTTCACATCGCTAACGGCAAGCAGCAATCCTATAAGATTTTGAACGACGTATGGGAACTTGTCGGCGACAAAGCGAAGTTCCAGGCCTACGTTGACAAAGAGGTGCGAGCGTACCTCGCGAAATTGGGATGACCGAGACGGGCATGGCCATCGGCTCCGCGCTCTGGCTGGGCGTTCTGACTTCGATCAGCCCGTGCCCGCTTGCTACCAACGTTGCGGCGATGTCGTTCATTTCGCGCGGGCTGGGGAGCCCTCGGCGGGTCCTGTTGACCGGCTTGGTCTACACAGCCGGTCGGACTCTTGCGTATCTGGTCCTGGGCGTGATGATGGTGGCAAGCCTGTTGACGGCACCAGGCGTATCGCTGATCCTTCAGGAGCGGATGAATCAGATTCTGGGCCCGGCGCTGATCATCGCCGGAGTCCTGCTTCTGGATCTGATCCATCTTCCATCGCGTGGCGGAGGCATCAGCGCCGGCCTGCAAGGCAGAG
>CAZLOS010000109.1:0-17208 GCA_964561215.1 uncultured Solibacteraceae bacterium
TGTCGGTCGAACAACTGGGCGGCGGCGACTGGTGGCTGGAGGTGCGCGTTCCGGCTCCGCTCGCGCGCTACACGGCGGAGAAGGGTTCCATCGCGATCGACGGCATCAGCCTCACGGTGGCCGCGCTCGAAAGCGACGTGGTGAGCGTGAGCGTGATCCCGCACACGTACGAGAACACCGTGTTGAAGATGCGCCGCGCGGGCGACCGCGTCAACATCGAGTGCGACATCCTGGCCAAGTACGTCGAGCGGCTGCTGGGCGGCCGGACCGGTTCCGCCGGCCTCACCGAAGACAAGTTGCGCGAATTGGGCTATTAGCCCGGCGACGCCGCTACTTCGTCTTTAGCTCTGAAACGATTTCGGCGGCGACGCGGCGCGCCGACTCGACGTCGCCTTTCGGGAAGCTGATGGCGCCTACACGCGCGTGGCCGCCTCCGCCGTACCGCTCGCAAATGGTGGCCAGGTTGCGCAGCGACTGGCAGGTGGTCCAGGGATTGGTTCCCACCGAAACCTTCGTACGAAAACTCGAGGTGCTCACCGACACCGTGTAAGTGGATTCGGGATAGATGTAGTACGGGATGAACTTGTTGTAGCCTTCCACGCCCAGGTCGGCCAGGTCGAAGAACACCACGCCGTCTTCGCTCCGGCCGCGCTCCCGGATCAGGTCGATCGAGCGCAAGTGCTTTTCGTAGAGCGGCTGGTACTGCTGTTGAATCGCCGGATCGGAGATTATGTCGGCCAGCTTGCGGTGGCGCATCCAGCGGATGATCTGATGCACGGTTTCGGAGCCCTTTACGCTCTCGATAACGAGCGTGAGCTTCATAGCGGGCGTTCCCAGCTCGACGGCGGACTTGGCGTCGGTGTACTGCGCGCCGTCGATGAGGTCGGCGGCCTCGACCAGTTCCTTCAAATCCGGCGCTTCCCATCCGAACCTGGTGCGCGCGACGTGCGCGATGAAAGCGGTGCAGGAGCGGAAATTCGGATCGAACAGCTTCCTGCCGCTAGTGTCGCGGCGCCAATGCGCCTCGTCTTCCGGGGTGAGGAACGCACTCTGATGATGGTCAAACCACCATGTCAGACGGGCATTCGTGGAGTACTTGAAATCGACGATCGCGTTTTCATCGCCGTCGAAAAGGCTGTCATCGAAATGCTGCGCCGCGGTGTGGGCCATGCCTGTGAAGTGGAACTCGGCGCCCGGATGAAAAGCGCCTTCCATGAAACGCGTAAAGAACGCAGCCGCAGCCGCGCCGTCGAAGCAATGGTCGTGATGCAAGACTCTAATCTTCATTCGAACAACCCACAGGTGGGAAAACCTTTTAGTTTGCTTCAAATGAAAGCTGAATGCAACTACGCGCGGGATCAAGTTGTGACACGGCAGGGCAGTGTGCTGTACTTTCTAACATGAAACGGTATCTGACGATCGCGCTGCTGGCCGCGCTGCCGTGCCTGGCGCAGGTAGACATCAAGCAACAGACCGACCGGATGGAAATTTCCATCAACGGTGCTCCGTTTTCCACGTTTTTCTATGGCCCGGACGCCCCCAAACCTTACCTGCATCCGTTGCGCACGGCCTCCGGCAAGATCGTGACGCGTGCCTATCCTATGGCCGATGTCGAAGGTGAAAGCAGGGACCATCCGCATCACCGCGGCCTGTGGTTCACCCACGGCGACGTGAACGGCTTCGACTTCTGGGCCAACGAGGAGCGCCAGAAAGGGCCGAAGAAGGGCAAGATAGTCCTCGAAAAGGCCGGCCCGGTTCAAAGCGGCAAGAAGAAGGGCACAGTGGAAGCCAGCTTCAACTGGCTGGACCCGCAGGGGAACACGGTGCTCAAGGAAGCCAGGAAGATGACCTTCTACGCGGACCGCGACCGCCGCGTGATCGACGTCTATGTCACCCTCACCGCCGCGACTGACATCAGGTTCGGCGACACCAAGGAAGGAACTTTCGCCATTCGCCTGGCCACGCCGCTCGAAGAGCCGTCGCCGAAATCCAAGGGCGTAGCGCGCACCGGCAAGATGGTGAATGCCGAAGGCCTGGAGACGGAGAAGAACGTTTGGGGCAAGCGCTCGGCGTGGGTGGATTACGAGGGCGAACTGGAAGGCGAGAAACTCGGCATCGCCATTCTGGACCATCCTTCCAATCCGCGCCATCCGACGTACTGGCATTCGCGCGGCTACGGCCTTTTCGCCGCCAACATCTTCGGCGTGCACGACTTCGCCCGCGACAAGTCGAAGGACGGAAGCCTCAGCCTCGAAAAGGGGAAGTCGCTGCGATTCCTTTACCGCGTGGCGATCCACCCTGGGGACGCCAAGACGGGGCAAATCGCAAAGGAATTCAAAGCCTTCAGCAAGATCAAGTAGCGCGGGCGGCGGCGCGCCTTCTGTTAGCGGCTGTAACGCATTCATTCTGTGGAGCGCCTCCCAGAATTGACAGCTCTCGAAGCCTGTCCCTATGATAGGTATTTCAGCGGCGGCCCGGTGTGGCCGGCATCTGCTGTCCTCCAGGATCCAAATATGATCAAGGTCGAAGGTCTCACCAAGAGGTACGCCCGCACGGTTGCGGTCGACGACATCTCCTTCGAAATCGCAAAAGGACAGATCGTAGGGTTTCTGGGCCCCAACGGGGCCGGGAAAACCACGACCATGCGTGTCCTGACCTGTTTCCTGCCTCCTAGCGCGGGAACGGCCCAAGTGGCTGGTTTCGATGTACTGAAGAATCCAATCGAAGTCAAGAGAAGGATCGGCTACCTTCCGGAAACGCCTCCGGTGTACCCGGAAATGGAGGTCGACGAGTACCTGACGTTTGTCGGGCGGCTCAAAGGCATCGGGAAAGCGGAACTCCCCAAGCGCGTCAACGAAGTCTGCGAGCGGTGCGCCATCGGCGACGTCCGCACGAGGCTGGTAGGCAAGTTGTCGAAGGGCTACCGGCAGCGTGTCGGACTCGCGCAGGCCATCATCCACAATCCCGAGGTGCTGGTACTGGACGAGCCCACGGCGGGCCTGGACCCCAAGCAGATCATCGAGACGCGCGAGTTGATCAAGGGCCTGGCGGGGAGTCACACGATCATCCTCAGCACGCACATCCTGCCCGAAGTGGAGCAGACCTGCGAGCAGGTGATCATCATCGCCAAGGGCAAGCTGGTGGCGACGGATTCGGTGAGCAACCTGACGAACCGGCTGCGCGGTTCCGAGACAGTGGCCGTCGAGGTGGAAGCCAGGGACGGCGCCCTCGATCCAATTGCGGTGCGCCAGCGCCTGGAGAAGGTGCCCGGCGTGAGCCGCGTGCTGGTCAAGGACGCGCACGACAAACGGCAAGGTTTTGAAGTGGAAAGCCTGAAAGGCTGCTCGGTCCGCCCCGAACTGGCAAGAGCCGTGGTCGAGGCCGGCTGGAACCTCAATGAATTGCGTCCGATGGCGCTGAGCCTGGAAGAGATCTTCCTGCAATTGACTTCGCCGGAACAGGAAGCCGCCGCGGGAGGCGCGAAATGAAGAACGTCTGGATCATCTGTCGCAAGGAGCTCAAGAGCTATTTCGTGAGCCCGATCGCCTACGGGCTGATGGCCTTCTTCGCGGCCATTTCGGGATACTTTTTCTACATCGCCACGGCGATTTTCGTGACGCGCGGCATCGAGTCGCAGATGATGGGCCGCGGCATGCCGATGGATTTGAACGAGTGGATCGTGCGGCCGCTGCTGATGAACGTAAGCGTGATCGGGCTGTTTCTGATCCCCATGATCACGATGCGGCTGTTCGCCGAAGAGAAGCGGTCGGGCACCATCGAGTTGCTGGCCACTTCCCCGGTTCGCGACATAGAGATCATCCTCGGCAAGTGGTTCGCGGCGCTCATCATGTATGCCTGCATCCTCGGCATCTCCCTGCTGAACCTCTCGCTGCTATTTGTTTACGGCAAGCCGGATTGGAAGCCGATCCTGATTGGTTACCTGGGTCTGCTGCTGCAAGGCGGCTGCCTGCTGGCGATCGGCACGTTTATTTCAACGACGACTCGGAACCAGATCATCGCCGGTGTGGCCACCTTCGCCGTCTGCCTGCTGTTGTGGGTGTTCGACTGGGTAACGGCCTACGAGATGGCCAACTGGGCCAAGGTGATGGGTTATATGTCGGTGGTGACGCACTTTGAGACGTTCGCCAAAGGCGTGTTGGATAGCAAGGACGTGATTTTCTACCTTTCCATGATTTTCTTCGGGCTGTTCCTTACGTCCCGGTCCATGGAATCGCTGCGGTGGAGGTCCTAAGATGAGATTCGACTGGATCAAGGCGCGACAAACCAAGTACACGGCCTACGTGGTCCTGTACACGCTCATCGTGATCGCCGCGCTCGGCATGGTGAACTGGTTGGCGAACCGCCACAACAAGACCTACGACTCGACGACAAACAAGCGCTTCAGCCTCTCCGACCAAACCGAGAAGGTGGTCAAGAACCTCAAACAGGACGTCAGGATCAAGTATTTTGACAAGACCAGCGAATTCGGCCGCGCGCGCGACCTGCTGGACCGCTACGACAACCTCAGCTCCAAGCTGGCGGTGGACTACATCGATCCGGACAAGAAGCCGCAACTGGCCAAGGCCGAGGTAGTGCGCAACTACGGGACGATCTACGTCGAAACCGGCAGGAAGCGCGAGGAAGCCAAGAGCGTGTCGGAGGAAGAGATAACCGGGGCTCTCATCCGCGCCCTGAAGGGCGGCGAGCGCAGTGTGTGTTTCGTCACCGGCAGCGGCGAACATGGCCTGGAGGACAGCGGCCGCACGGGCTATTCGTCGCTCAAGGAAGCGCTCGAGAAGAATAATTACAGGACGCGGACCATCTCGCTGCTCGAGAAACCCGAAGTCCCCAAGGACTGCACCACTCTGGTGGTGGGCGGGCCGAAGCACGACTACGTCGAGCCGGCCGCCAACGCCATCAAGGCGTACGTCGAGGGTGGCGGGCGCGTTCTCCTGATGCTGGATCCTCCGGTCCAACTGGGCCGCGAGGAGACCGGCGAGAATCCGGCGCTGGTCAAAATGGTCGACTCGTGGGGCATCACCCTGAACAAGGACCTGGTGCTGGATACCAGCGGCATCGGGCAGCTGTTCGGCTTGAGCGAAGTGGTCCCGCTGGTGACCAATTACGAAACGCACGCCATCGTGCGCGAGATGAAGGAAGTCGCCACGGCGTTCCCCCTCACGCGTTCGCTCGAAACCAAGAGCGCCGACAAAGCCACGGCGGAGAAGCTGCTTTCCACCTCCTCAAACAGCTTTGCGACCGGCAACCTGAGCTCGCCTGAAATCCGCATCAATCCGGCCAAGGACAAGAAGGGTCCGTTTACCCTGGCCGCCGCCGGGACGTACTCGGCCGGCCAGGCCGGACAGCAGGGACGATTCGTGGTGGTGGGCTGCTCGAGCTGGGCGGCCAACAACATTCTGCGTTTCAACGGCAACCGCGACCTGTTCCTGAACATGATGAACTGGCTCAGCTCGGACGAAGACCTGATTTCGATCCGTCCGAAGGAGCCCGAAGATCGCCGGCTCAACATGACGCGCCGGCAAATGAACAGCATCTTCTATTCGAGTGTAATCGGCATCCCGCTGATCATCCTTGCCGCCGGACTGAGCGTCTGGTGGCGCAGGAGGTAACCGATGCGCATTCGAGGAATGCTGGTAGCGCTCGTCGTTCTGGCTGCGCTGGGCGGCGCGGTTTGGTATTCGAATAAGGTCAAGAAGGCCGAGGAGTCCAAGCCCTCCGCGGATGCGACGCCGAAGGTGATTTCGATTCCCGAGGAGCAGTTCCGCCAGATCGAGATCAAGAAGCGGGACGGCGAAACTACGGTTGTGAAGCGCGATTCGGCGGGGAGCCCGTGGCAGATCACGGCTCCCAAGCCGCTGAACGCGGACCCGGACGCCATGAGTTCGCTGGTTTCCTCGCTGGCTTCGCTCTCCTCGGACAGACTGGTTGAGGAGAAGGCCGGCGACCTCGGCGGATATGGCCTCGCCGCGCCTTCGCTGGAAGTCTCCATTACCACGGCGGACGGCAAGGTGCGCCAGCTTCTCGTGGGCGACGACACGCCCACCGGCGGCGGCGCCTTCGCGAAGACCGCCGGCGATCCAAGGGTGTTCACCATCGCCAGTTACAACAAGACGGGCGTGGACAAGACATCGAAAGACCTGCGCGACAAGCGATTGCTGACTTTCGATTCCGAGAAGCTCAGCCGCGTGGAACTGACCGCCAAGAAACAGTCGTTCGAATTCGGCAGGAACGCGCAGAATGAGTGGGCCATCCTGAAGCCGCGCCCGCTGCGCGCCGATGGCGGGCAAGTGGAAGAACTCGTCCGCAAGCTCAAGGACGCCAGAATGGACACATCCATTTCGGACGACGAAGCCAAGAAGTCTGTCTCCGCGTTCGGCTCCGGCGCGATGGTGGCGGTGGCACGGGTAACCGATGCCTCAGGCACGCAACAGATCGAAGTCCGGAAGGACAAGAGCAACAACTACTACGCGAAGTCCAGCGTGGTGGAGGGCGTCCACAAGGTCACCAGCGATCTGGGCGACGGACTGGACAAGGGTCTGGACGATTTTCGCAACAAGAAGCTGTTCGATTTCGGCTTCAACGATCCGGCCCGCGTGAGCTTCCGTGACGGCTCGAAAAACAGCGTGTTCGTGAAGGGCGGAGACAAGTGGTGGCTGAACGGTAAGCCGATGGATTCGGCCAGCCTGCAGACGCTGGTGGACCGGCTGCGCGACCTGGCCAGCATCAAGTTCGTCGAAGCGGGCTTCACAACACCGGCGATCGAGATCTCGGTTACATCGAAAGACGGCAAGCTGGTGGAGAAGGCCCTGATCTCCAAGTCCGGCAACAGCTATTTCGCGCGCCGCGAGAACGAACCGGCAACCTACGAGCTGGACGGCAAGGCGGTGGAGGAACTGCAAAAGGCCACCGGCGACGTGAAGGAATACCAGCCGCCCAAGGACCAGAAAAAGAAGTAGTAGGATAGGCAACGACCTTTCCGAAGACTTACATGAATGGTCTTCTGACCGACCTATACGAGTTGACCATGGCGGCGGGCTACTTCGCCGCCGGCAAGACCGACGAAACCGCGACATTCGAACTGAGCGTGAGGCGGCTGCCGCCGAATCGCAACTTCGTGATTGCGACAGGTCTTGCGCAGGCGGCGGATTACCTGCTGAACCTCAGCTTTAGCGCCGAAGAAATCGATTACTTGCGGAGCCTGCGGCTGTTCGCTTCCTCGACGGAAGAGTTCTTCGACTATTTGAGCCGTCTGCGTTTCACGGGCGACCTCTTCGCGGTGCCGGAGGGCACGCCGATCTTCGCCGGCGAGCCGGTACTGACCGTGCGCGCGCCGCTCATCGAAGCACAGATTGCGGAGACGTACCTGCTTTCGATCATCGGCTTCCAAACGCTGGTGGCTACCAAGGCCGCGCGCATCGTCGAAGCGGCGGCTGGCCGGCCTGTGGTGGAGTTCGGCACGCGCCACGCGCATTCGCCCGAAGCCGGCGTGCTGGCGGGCAGGGCGGCTTATATCGGAGGCTGCGCCGGCACCAGCAACACCCTGGCGGGTTTTCGCTTCGGCATCCCGGTGTCCGGCACGGCGGCGCATTCCTGGGTGATGGCGTTTCCGGACGAGATGGAGTCGTTCCGGCGCCTGCAGCAGCTTCTGGGACCGTCGACCGTCTACCTGATCGACAGCTACGACACTGTTGAGGGAGCGCGCAAAGCGGCCGCCCTCGGCGAGCCGATCCTGGGTGTGCGGCTGGATAGCGGAGATCTCGACGCGCTGTCGCGCCAGGTAAGAGGCATCCTGGACGAGGCTGGTCTCACGCGGGCGCACATCATGGCCACGGGCGATCTGAACGAGTATCGCATTCGAGACATGGTGGTCGGCGGCGCGCCCATCGACAGCTTCGGCGTGGGGACGGAACTGGCCACCTCGGCCGATGCGCCCAGCCTGTGCGACATCTACAAGATGGTGGAGCTCTCGAGCGGCGGGATGAAGCGCTACACCGCCAAGTTCAGTGCCGAGAAGATTACAGTGCCGGGCGCCAAGCAGATTTTCCGTTTCCGGGATCACGACAAGGTTACCGGCGCGTGGGAATGCCCGCGCACGCGCGGCAAGGCGGAAGAGGTGGAAGCGCTGCTGCGACCGGTGATCTATGATGGCGAACTGGTGGAGGCGCTACCGGATGCCCACGCGGCGCGCGCGTATGCGGCAAGGTGCCTGAAGAATCTTTCACCGGCCTGCCGGCATCTGGCTAACGCTGCGCCCTATCGTGTGGAGTGGAGCGAGAAATTGACGCGATTGTCCGAACAAGTACGTGAGCAGGTGGCTGAATGAAGACCGTGTTCGTGGATGTGGACACTCAGATCGACTTCCTCTATCCGGCCGGGGCGCTGCATGTGCCGGGTGCGGAAAAGTTGTTGCCCGCGTTCGAAAAGCTGGCTCGCTACGCCGCTGCGCGGGGCATCCCGGTCCTTTCGACGGTTGACGCCCACGCCGAAAACGATCCGGAGTTTCGCGACTGGCCGCCGCATTGCGTGTCCGGCACGGCAGGCCAACAGAAGCCGCAGCAAACACTACTCGCAAAGCGGGTGACCGTGCCTAACGAGGCGGCCGAGTATTCGATCGACGGGGCGCAGCAGATCATCCTGGAGACCGCCGCCATCGACTGCTTCACGAATCCGAACCTGCCCGGATTGCTGGCGCGATGGGACGCGGACCGTTACGTGATCTACGGGGTGGTGACAGAATACTGCGTCCGTTGCGCCGCCATGGGGCTGCTCCGGACGGGCAAGCGGGTTGAACTGGTGACGGACGCGGTGGAAACGCTTCGCCAGGAAGATGCCCGGCGGACCTACGAGGAATTCACCGCCGCCGGCGGCGTACTGACGACGGTCGAACAAGTTACGGCAGATTGAGGATCCGCGAAGTACAATGTCGGTCGGGCCTACGCGATGACTACGCCAGAACAACTCCGGCGGCGCATGGAGAAGTGGGCCGCATTCAACCGTTGGGAAGCGGAGCATCCGCAACTTGAGCGGCCCGCCGATCAGGTGTTGGCGGACCTGGGAGCGCTCTGGAACCTGTTGCCACCTGAAGTGCGCTCGACGGACCCTGACCCGAAAAAGCACAATATCCGCGAACTGCGGGCCGCGCTCGCCAAACTGAGTTCACGCTCATGACGCCGCTTGAAGCTGCTCTGCTGGAGGTCTCGACGTCTTTGGATCGCCTTCAGGTGCCCCATATGCTCGTAGGCGGCCTGGCTGTTATGCTTTGGGGCGAACCGAGAGCGACGCTGGACGTGGATCTGGTCCCGTGGGTGGGACCCGAGGACTTGCAAGGTGTCGTGGAACAACTCGTAGGGGAGTTCCATAGCATTGGGACGCACCGAGATCATCGACCTGTTTCTGGGTGAATCCTGAGGGCGAATCCGTCCTAATCGCCGGCCGGCGTGACGTCCTTCGCCCCGCGCCAGAGCCTTTCGATGTCGTAATAGGTGCGCGCCTCGGCGGAAAACACGTGGACGATGAAGTCCCCGTAGTCGATGAGCACCCATTCGGCGTTGTTGTAACCCTCCACGCTATTCGGGAGTTCGCCGAATTTCTTCAGCTCCAGCGTGATCTCGTCGCTGATGGCCTGAATCTGCCGCGAGTTCGTTCCGCCGCAGATGACGAAGAAGTCGGTGAAAGTCGTAACGTCCCGCAGATCGAGCACACGCAACCCGACCGCCTTCTTGGATTCGGCGGCGCGATAGGCCGCGAGCCACGGCTGGCCGGCGGAAGTGCTTTTGTTCTGAGGGGTAGGGGGCTGGGCTTGCTTGTGCGATGACACTCGGTTGGTTCGGTCGCTCCTGTTCCGTATCGTACTACAATCAAATAGATGCGTCTAATTTTGGCGCTGGCCTTCCTGGCCTCCGCCGTGGCTTTCCCACAGAACCCGTCATCGATCCTGCCGCGTGCAGCGGCCACGAATGCGGTTGAAGTGCGCCGTCTTGTGGAAGCGGGCGTGTTGCCGCGCGCGAGGCTGGATGACCTGGAGCGGGCCGCCAAGGATCGCGAGGACCAGGCCACGCTCGATCACCTGCTTTACGGAAGCGTTACGGTGGAGGAACTCACCATCGAACAGGCGCAAGAGATGGTGGCGGCCGCCGAACGGCTGGTAGCGCGACGGAAAACCGACTTGGATCGCACGCGCGCATTGGTGGATGCCGGCGCGGTCGCCCGGACGGAGCTGACCGCTTACCTGCTCGACTACGATCAGAGCCGGCGGACGCTCGATCTGGCAGCATCCCGCGCGCGGTTGCTTCACGAACTGGCCGAGATGGCGCGAGTGGAACTCAGCCTCGAATCGATACCGGAGAATCCACAGCAGGAATGGAAGCCCATGGAGCGTTTCGACGGCGACGGCGTTTTCACCGAAAAGTTGTTCTACCGGGTCGAACTGGCGTTCGAGAAGGAGTTCGGCAAGCCGTTGCCGGTGAGTGCGCGAGGCGAAACAGCCGTCCACCGCATGCTGGGTTTCGATCACCGCGGCCGCGTGGACGTCGCGCTGAATCCCGATCAGCCGGAAGGCGTGTGGCTTCGGGAGCACCTGGAGCAATTGCGGATTCCCTACTACGCGTTTCGCGCGGCGATTCCAGGCAAGTCCACCGCGCCGCATATACACATGGGCCCGCCGAGTACGCGCTTGCGGGCCGCGGACTGAAAGCAAGCATGCCATCGCCTAAGTTTCGTGTTCTCATCCCCGAGCAGCAAATCCAGCAGCGCATTCGCGAGATCGCCGCTCAAATCGACGCGGACTATCCCGCGGGCCAACTTTACATGGTCGGCATCCTGAAGGGGGCGTGCTTTTTCCTCGCCGACCTGGTGCGCGCGCTCAACAGGGGCACACGCATCGATTTCATTGGGACTTCGAGTTACGGTCGCGGAAAAACCAGTTCCGGAGAGGTGAAGCTCACCAAGGACCTGGACAGCACCATCGAGGACGCGGACGTCCTGATCGTCGAGGACATTGTCGACAGCGGCGTGACGCTCACCTACCTGAAGCACGTGCTCGAACAACGCAAGCCGCGCTCCGTGCGTATTGCGGCGCTGCTCGACAAGCCCAGCCGGCGCCTGCGGCCCGTTGAAGTCGACTACGTCGGCTTCCAGATTCCGGACGAGTTCGTGGTCGGGTACGGCCTGGATTACGCGGAGGACTATCGCAACCTCCGCGACGTCTGCGTCCTCGAAAACTGAACACTCGATGCTTGCGCCGCGGCGGCTGGCGTGCACGGATGGCGCCGGGTCCCGCGTGGGTATAATGAACACAGTCCCCTGAAAGGTCGAAACCGTGATTACGATCGAATTCGAGAACGACAAAGCCCTATTCGAGCAAACCGTCGCATACGCCGCACAGCAGGTGCGGCGGTTGGTTGAGAAACACGCGGACTTCTACCCGATATACACCAAGGACGGGAAGTGGAAGCACGAGGGGCCTGCCTGGACGCATTGGTGCGACGGATTCCTGCCAGGAATGATGTGGCTGTTCCACAAGCGCCTGGAGAACGGCAACGGCGCGTCGGACTACTGGCTGAAGCAAGCCATACGGTATACGAAGCCGCTCGAACCGCGCAAACTCGATCGCGACGTGCACGACCTGGGCTTCATTTTCCTTTCGACGTATTACCGCTGGTACCAGTTGACCAAGGATCCGGCGCTCAACGATGTGCTGATCGAGGCGGGCCGTACCATGTCGCTGCGTTTCCGCGAGAAGGGCCAGTACCTGCGCAGCTTCGTAGCCGAGAACTCGCTGTTCATCGACATCATGATGAACGTGGGCATCATCTTTTACGCGGCGCGGGAAACCGGCGACAAGCGGTTGCGGGACATCGCGATCCGGCACACGCTCACAACGCGCCGTGTGCTGGTACGTGGCGACGGATCCACCGCGCACGAAGGGATCTTCGATACCGATACGGGCGAGTTCCTCAAGCAGGCTACGCAACAGGGCTATCGAGGCGACTCCTGCTGGTCGCGCGGACTGGCCTGGGCTCTTTACGGCTTTGGTACTTGCTACGAGTACAGTCGCGATCCGCGGTTCCTGGAAACCGCCGAAGCGTGCGCCGATTTCTACATCATGCACACGCCGGCCGACGGAGTTCCGCCATGGGACTTCGGCGCGCCGCCGGAAAGCCGCAAGCTGCTTGATACTTCCGCCGCCGCCATTGCCGCCAGCGGATTGCTTCGCCTCTCTCGCTTGCTGCACGATCCGGTCAAGGGCCAATTCTACTGGTCCGCGGCCATGCATATCTTGCGATCGCTGTGCAACAAGCATCTGGGGAAGTCCGATCCCGCGTGGGAAGGGGTACTCAAGGGCGGCGTCTATCACATTCATAAGAAGCTCGGCGTGAGCGAGTCGGTGATGTGGGGCGAGTACTTCTTCGTTGAAGCGTTGGAAAACGCTCTGCGGTATCTTTAAAGACAATCAAGGAGGTTTCCGTGCCTCTCAAGTTGTTGATCCCCGCCTTCCGCGAAGGCGGGACAATCCCCAAGCTGCATACCGGCGAGGGCGCCGATGTATCCCTCGCGATCGAGTGGAGCGGTGCGCCGGCCGGGACGCAGAGCTTTGCGCTGATCGTGGATGACCCGGACGCACCTGTCGGCACATGGACACACTGGCTTTTGTGGGATGTTCCGGCTTCCGAACACAGCCTGCCACAGGGCTTCAAACCGGGACCGGCGGGAGTGGAAGGCGTGAACGATTTCGGCCGCTCCGGTTATGGCGGGCCCATGCCGCCGAAAGGGCACGGCCCGCACCGTTACTTCTTCAAACTGTTTGCTCTCGACGTCGCTACGCTCGGCCTGCGGGCGAAATCCCGCCGCGCGGACGTGGATCACGCGCTCCAGGGACACGTACTGGCAGCCGCGCAATACATGGGGCGGTTCGAGCGGCGATAGGCGCGAGGCGCCCGCGGCGTCCCAGGGAAGCGCAAAGTGCGTATGTGCTAATCTGATATTTGCGCCTGCCGCTGTCATGCCGGCCAGGGTAAGTGAGAGCATCGTCCTGCGGTCGTATCCCTTGAAGGAAGCGGATCTTATTGTCAGCTTCCTGACTCGCGACTTGGGGAAGCTGAGGGGCGTCGCCCGGAGTGCCCGGCGGCCGAAAAGCCGTTTCGGGGCCGGGCTGGAACGGCTCTCCCAAGTGCGGATGTTTTACTTCCAGCGGGAGAACCGGGAACTGGTCACCCTGGATGCGTGTGAACTCGTGAGTTCGCCGCTCAACCTGGGAAGCGAGTACGAGACGGCGGTGGTCCTGGATTTTTTCGCCGAGGCAAGCGAGCAGTTGCTTCCGCCAGCCGAGCCGAGCGAGCTGCACTTCCGGCTGCTCGCCAGCGTGCTCGAGTACCTGGGGAGCGAGGCGGCGCGCGGGCGAAAAGATGCGGTTTGGCCCGCGGTGCTGTATTTCAGCCTGTGGGCCGTGCGAATAGCCGGCTTCCTGCCGCAGCTGCGGGTATCGCGCGAGTCGCTGGCCATCGCTGAAGAGATGATGCGTTTACCGATCGGACAACTCTCGCCGCGCTCATGGCGCAAGACAACAGGCGCGGACCTGCGCCATTTCCTGGTGCGCCGCATGGAGGAGCAAATCGAGCGGAACCTCGTCACCGTCCCGCTGCTCGAATCCCTGTAAATCATGGAGTCCTTCCAGAACATCGTTTTAAAACTCAAGCAATACTGGGCCGACCGCGGCTGCATCATTCAGGAACCTTACGACGTGGAAGTCGGCGCCGGGACCATGTGCCCGGAGACCTTCCTCCGCGTACTGGGGCCCAAGCCGTACCGGGTGGCGTACATCCAACCCAGCCGGCGTCCCGCTGATGGCCGTTACGCGGAGAATCCCAACCGGCTTTACAAGCACCAGCAACTTCAGGTCATCCTGAAGCCTTCGCCGAGCGACGTCATCGAGCAGTACCTCGGCAGCCTGGAAGCCATCGGCATCGACCTGCGAAAGCACGACGTCAAATTCGAGGAAGACAACTGGGAATCGCCCACGCTCGGTGCCTGGGGCATCGGCTGGCAGGTCATGATGGACGGCCTCGAGATTACGCAGTTCACCTACTTCCAGCAGTGCGGCGGCGTGGATCTCGACCTGGTGCCCGCCGAACTGACCTACGGCATGGAGCGCCTGGTGGCATTCCTGCAGGGGACCAACAGCGTGTACGACATCGAATGGGCGCCGGGCTTTTCCTATGCCGATGTGCGGCGCGCCGACGAACTGCAATTCTCGGTCTACAACTTCGAGATGGCGGACATCGCGATGCTGTGGCAGGTGTTCGAGTTGCACGAGAAAGAATGCCAGCGTCTGCTGGCCGCCTGGCCGGACTACAAGGAGAAGCAGCGCTTCCCGCTGCTGGCGGCGTACGACCAGGTGCTGAAGTGCTCACACGCGTTCAACCTGCTCGATTCGCGTGGCGCCATCAGCGTCACCGAACGGGTCGGCATCATCGCGCGGGTGCGGAAACTGGCAGTGGGAGTCGCCCAGGCGTATCTGGAGCAGACCACCGGGGAGGTGGCCGCATGACGCTCGACTTCCTGCTCGAAATCGGAACCGAGGAAATCCCCGATTGGATGATCCAGCCGGCGCTGGGGCAACTGCGCGAGGCGTTCGGCAAACTGATCGAGGAAAACAAGCTCGGCGGTGAGGTCGCCTGGGTGGAAGCCACGCCGAGACGGATCGCGCTCAAGGCACAGGGACTCGCGGACCGGCAGAGCGATTCCGAAGAACTGGTGACGGGTCCGCCAGCGGCCGCCCCGGCAGGCGCGGCGGCAGGCTTCGCGAAGAAGCAGGGCGTGAGCCCCAAGGACCTCGAAAGAGTCACGACGCCCAAGGGCGAGTACCTGGCTGTCCGTAAGAAGATCGCGGGCCGCGCGGCGCGCGACATCCTGGCGGATGCTCTTCCCGGCCTGATTCTGGGTATCTATTTCCCCAAGACGATGTATTGGACCGGCAAGGGCGGTCCGCGTTTCATCCGCCCCATCCGGTGGATCGTCGCGCTGCTGGGCAGCGAGGTTGTGCCGTTCGAACTGGCCGGCGTTTCCAGCGGCAACACGACCAGTGGCCACCGCCGCCTGGGCGCATCGAGCGTTGCGGTCACAATCGACAATTACGAAGAGACGCTGAAGAAAAACTTCGTCCTGCTTCGAGCCGATGATCGCCGGCGCCGCATCAAGGAAGGCATCCAGGCGCTGGTCGCGGATCGCGGCCTCCAGGTAAAGCCGGACTCGGACCTGCTGGAAACGCTGGTCTTCATCACCGAGTACCCGACGCCGATTCTCGGCGAGTTCGATGCGAGCTATCTCGAACTGCCCGAAGAGGTGCTCGTCACCGTGATGCGCCACCACCAGAAGTACTTCTCGGTGGAGAAGGCCGAGGGTGGACTCGCACCGAACTTCATCGCCGTGATGAACACGGCCGGTGACCCGGAAGGCCTGGTTCGCCGGGGCAACGAACGCGTGTTGCGTGCGCGCTTCAACGATGCGCGCTTCTTCTGGGACGTGGACCAGAAGAAGACGCTGGCGGCGCGCGTGCCGGACCTGGAGCATGTCACCTTCCAGGCGAAGCTGGGCAGTTATCTCGCCAAAACGCAGCGCACCATGACCCTGGCCGGTGAGTTGGGTGGCGACGCGGCTGCCGTGCGGGCCGTGGAACTCAGCAAGTGTGACCTGACCACCGAGCTGGTGAAGGAATTCACCGAACTGCAAGGCGTGGTGGGCGGACTTTACGCCCGGGCGCAAGGGGAACCGGAAGAGGTGGCGCGGGCCATCTATGAGCATTACAAGCCCGTGAGCATGGAGGATTCCATCCCGGCCACCGCGACCGGACGGCTGGTTTCGCTCGCCGACAAGCTCGACACCCTGCGCGGGTGTTTCGGGATTGGATTAGCGCCCAGCGGCTCCAGCGATCCGTTCGCTTTGCGGCGCGCCGCGCAAGGCGTGGTAAAGATCCTGGTGGAGGGCAACCTCGAGTTGCCGCTCGCGCAACTCACCGGCGGCGACGCGCAGCTTGCGGAGTTCTTCCGGGACCGGATCGACTACTACTTCCGCGAAGTTCGCGGGTATCCTTACGACGAAGTCCGCGCGGCCATGGCCGCGGGCTTCGACAATCTTCCGGATCTCCAGCGACGGCTGGAGGCATTGCATATCGTCCGTCCGACTGAGAATTTCGAACCGGTGGCCGCCAGCTTCAAACGGATTAAGAACATCCTGCGGCAGGCCGGGTTCCCGGAGGGCGAAGTTGATGAGAGCCTGATCGAGGCGGGCCCTGAACGCGATCTGTACGATGCGGTGGCGCGCGTGTCCGGCGAGAACCTGCCCGAGATCGCATCGCTGCGGCCGGTAGTGGACTGCTACTTCGACAAGGTTCTGGTGAATGCGCCGGATGCCAGGATCCGGGCCAACCGCCTGGCGTTTCTGGCGCAGTTGCTGAGGAAGTTTTCGTCGATCGCCGATTTTTCGGAGATCGTCACAAATGGGCTTTGATTAATAACTTCAAGGAGAACAGGAGCGTTATGAAGAAATACGTCTACTCCTTCGGCGGCGGCACTGCCGACGGCGATGGAAAGATGAAAGACACGCTCGGCGGCAAAGGCGCAGGGCTGGCGGAGATGAGCCGGTCTGGCGTCCCGGTCCCCCCGGGTTTCACGATTTCGACGGAAGTTTGCAATATCTACTTTGCCAATAAGGGTAAGGTCCCGGGTGAAGTCGACACGCAGATCGACGAGGCGCTTGGCATCCTCGAGGGCCGCATGGGCCAGAAGCTCGGCGACACCCAGAACCCGCTGCTCGTCAGCGTGCGTTCCGGCGCCAAGTTCTCCATGCCGGGCATGATGGACACCATTCTGAACCTGGGCCTGAACGACAAGACGGTCTTGGCCCTGGTGTCCAAGAGCGGGAATCCGCGGTTCGCCTACGACTGCTACCGCCGGTTCATCCAGATGTTCGGCAACGTCGTCCTGGAAATCCCGAAGGACGAGTTCGAGCACTTCTTTGACGCGCGGAAGAAGAAGGTGAAGGCGAAGTTCGACACCGACCTGAGCGCGGAAGATCTGCAGGTTGTCATTGAAGATTACAAGAAGCTGGTCCAGAAGAAGACCGGCAAGCCTTTCCCACAGAACGCCAAGGATCAGTTGGCGCAGGCGCGCGACGCCGTGTTCCGTTCCTGGT
>CAZLOS010000110.1:0-17046 GCA_964561215.1 uncultured Solibacteraceae bacterium
TAGACGTCCTTGCCGTTGTTCATGGCGGCAAGGGCAACCGTAGCGTGCCAGTGATCCGGAGTGGCGACGACCACGGCGTCCACGTCGGGGAGGTTCACCACCTCCCGGTAGTCCGTGTAGCCCTGGCATTGGTAGCGTTCGGACACCTCCCGGCGCCGCTTCTCCCAGACGTCGCACACCGCGACGATGCGGCACAAGCCTTTTTCCCGGCCGATGGCGTCGAAAGCGCGGGCCAGCCATTGGCCGCGCCCGCCGACGCCGACAAAGCCGAGCTGAAGGCGGTCATTGGCGGCCAGCGCGCGTCCGGTGGCCAAACCGGCGGCCGCGCCGGCGGAGTCCTTCACGAAAGATCTTCGGTTCATGACAGCGGCTCCTCCGCGAAGAGTGTAAACGTCAACCGTCCAATGTACACCAAACGGGCGGACCCGCAACCCTAGCCCTTCAGTAGTAGGGCAACTTTCCCGGCGAGATTTCCTGATAGCTGCCCCGCCAGCCCCGATAAGGGAATTGAAGTAAGCAACAGGAACTCAAAAGTTCCCCCGGCAAGAAGCCGGGCAAAACAAACCAAAAGCAAAGGATTGAGCTTATGTCAATGTCTATTGTTACCAACGTGAGTTCGTTGATCGCCCAGGAAAACCTGCGTGTGAACAACAACTTCCAGAGCCAGACCATTCAGCGGTTGACGTCCGGCTACCGCATCAACTCCTCGGGCGACGACGCGGCGGGGTTGGCCGTGGCCAACAAGTTCCGGTCGCAGATCGCCGAGTTGACCCAGGGCGTCCGCAACGCCAATGACGGGTTGAGCACGCTGCAGATCGTCGATGGCGGCCTGAACAACATTTCCCAGATGCTGGATCGCCTCAAGACGTTGGCCACCCAGTCGGCTTCGGCGACGTTCTCCGGGAACCGGTCTACTCTGCAATCTGAGTACAGCTCGCTGCTGACGGAAATCGACCGCCAGGCGTCCAACATCGGTTTGGGCGCCAGCGGCGACGGTGCGCGGTTCAACACGAGCATCGACGTCTACGTCGGTGGCGGCGGTGACAGCGGCGTACAGGCGAATTCGAAGGTCACCATCGACTTAAGCGGCTCCTCGAACAAGGTGGACAAGGCGTCGTTGGGCATCGGTACAACTTCGATCTCCGGCGGCGGCAAGAATCTGGTCACCAACGCGGTGGACCTGCGCTCCGGTACGTTCCTGGCCGCCGGAACAGAGAACTTCACGTTCAACTTCTCAGGCAACAGCGTGACCGTGACGGTGGGCAACGCCGGGGCGGCCATGACCGGCCAGCAGGTGCTCGACTCTCTGAATTCGCAGTTGGCGAGTTACGGTGTGTCAGCGTCCATGTACGAGGGCGACTCCGGTACGGGCACCGACGCCGGCAAACTCCAGTTCTCCGGCGGTACGAAGGCCTTCACGGTCAGCGTGGCAGCCGCTTCGGCAGGCACGGGCGTAGTGTCCGCGGCTGGAACTGCGGAGAACAACACGCTCTATCGTGTTCACGGGCAGGCGACTTTCGCAACCCCGGCTGCCGGCCACACGGAGACCTTGACGTTCAAGGATTCCAGTGGCAGCACAGTGGGAACCGTCTCGGTCACCGAAACCTCGACCATCACCTCAGTGTTGGCTCAGGCCAACGCAGCCCTAAATAGCAGCGGCATCTATGCGATGAAGAACGCGGCCGGTACGGGCATCGACTTCCAGAGTTCGTCCAGTTTCTCGGTCGACTCGCTCCTGGGCGGTGGTGGCGCCGCCGCCGAAGGCGTCTTCGCTACCGATGGGTCAGCCGCTGCCTCGGCGCCCACGACCGGCTCTTCCACAACCGCCGGCGCCCTGGACGCGCTAAGCAAACTGACCGCCGCGGTGACCTACCTCGGATCGGTACAGGGCAAGGTCGGTACGGCACAGAACAAGCTGCAGTACTCGATCCTGCTGGCCCAGTCGCAGATCTCCTCCTACTCTTCGGCCGAGTCGCGCATCCGCGATGCCGACGTCGCGGCCGAAGCGGCCAACCTCACCAAGGCGCAGGTGATGCAGCAGGCCTCGCTGGCGGCCATGGCGCAAGCCAATTCCGCCCCGCAAGCCGTGCTCGCTCTGCTCCGCGGCTAAACGATAGTAGTCTGATTGACTTGCACCGGGAGCCCCCAGGGGCGCCCGGTGCGAGTTTTAGGTGGCGAGGACGAACATGAGCAACAATTCCACGATCTTCAGCGGTTCGAGCAGGTACGCATCCGATTTCCAGTCGGTCATCACGCGCGCGGTGAAAATCGCCTCACTCCCTTTGACGCAGCTCGAGAACGTCAAGAGCACTCTCTCGGACAGGTCCAGCGCGCTAAGCTCTCTGGACAGTGTCTTCTCCAACCTCTCCTCCGCCATCGAGACAGTCCAGAACAGCACGGGAACCAGTTCCTACACTTCCACGACGTCCACGGCGGGCGTGGTGAGAGCCACCGTGGGCGACGGCGCCATGGAAGGCACGTACCAGGTCGAAGTCACCAACCTGGGCTCCTATTCAAGTTCGATGAGCAAGGACGGGCTAACGCGGGTCTCGGACCCGGCAACCGGAAACATCGCCTCCGGGAACACGTTCAAGCTTGCCGTCGATGGCGTCGACCACGAACTCACGGGCTTCACCACGCTCACCGGCCTGGTTGGGGCGATTAATGCCGATACGGACGCCAATGTGCAGGCCACCATCGTCAATCTGGGCTCTACATCAACGCCGGATTACCGCCTGTCGCTGCAAAGCAAGAAGTTGGGCGCCACGTCGATTCAACTCTCCGACAGCGAGTCCAACGTGCTGATGGATACGCTGGCGACCGGCGCCGCCGCCAGTTACAAAGTGAACGGTTCGAGCACGGTGGTTTCGAGCGACTCGCGCACCGTCACACTGGCGCCCGGCCTGACACTCGACCTGATCGGGGCCAGCGAAAGCGGCAAAGCCACAACCATCACGGTCAGCCACGGCACAACGGCGATACAGAACGCGCTATCGAGTTTCGCTACCGCTTACAACGCCGCCATGACGGAGTTGGACAAACACCGCGGCTCGGCCGAAGGGGCCCTGGCTGGCGACAGCATTGTATCCACGCTGCAACAGACTCTGCGCGGCATTGCGGGCTATTCGACGGGAAACGATGGCGTCTCTTCGCTCACTGCACTGGGATTCTCGTTCGACAAGAGCGGCCGGCTCTCATTCGACTCGTCGGCGTTCACAGCCGCCACTGGGGACGACTACTCTGCCTTATCCGATTTCCTCGGCAGCAACACGGGAGGCGGGTTTCTAAAATCGGCGACGGACGCGCTGGATATGGTGTCCGACGGTGACACTGGAATCCTGACGAAGACAATCGACAACGTCAACGACCAGATCACCCGGCAGAATACGGCCATCGGCAACATGGAGGACCGCATCACTCAGCTCGAGCTTTCGCTCAACACGCAGATGGCGGCCGCCGACGCCTTGATTGCCGGGTTGGAACAACAAGTGCTCTACATTCAAGGGCTGTTCAGCGCGATGGACACCGCAACAAATTCTCTACAATGACGCCGGCCACCGAGAAATTCCGCCAAGCGGTCGCCGCCGGCTCGCACGCCGAGGCCGCCGCCCTGCTCCGAACCTACCGGGAAGAACTGCAGAGCGCCCTCAGCAAGCTGCCGCCGCAAAGCGCCGAAGCCGCCCAACTCGCCCGGGAAGCGAAGGATCTGTTCGAGTGGGCCCGGCGCATGACGCTGGCCGCCCGTTCTCGAATGGAAAACGGCCGCCGCACCCTGCCGCGGCGCTGCCCCTATCTGGTCACGCCGCGTCCCCGGCGCACATGGTCGATGGAAGGCTGAGGAAGACTGCGGGATCGAACACCTCGATTTGGACATCGGATTGCTTCCTCACGTATGGGTAAGAGAAGATCATGAACCAAATCGCCACGAAATACTTCGGCCAGCTCGCCTACACGCAGGATTCGGTCGTCGAATTCCCGGACGGCATCCCGGGATTCGAGGACCAGCACGGTTTTGTAGTAGTGCAGCAGCCGGCCACGACGCCGCTCGTGTTTCTGCAAAGCCTCACCATGCCGGAATTGTGTTTTACGACCGTGCCGGCGCAGGCCGCCTGTCCGGACTACCGCCTGGCCATCCCTTCCGAAGACCTTGCGGCGCTTGAACTTCCGTCCGGGCGGCAGCCGGAAATCGGCCGGGATGTATTGTGCCTGACGGTCATTTCGGTTGGCGAAGACGCCTCGGTCACCGCCAATCTGCTGGCTCCGCTGGTGGTCAACATCCGGACCCGACGCGGCCGCCAGCCGATTATGGTCGAGTCGGACTACTCCCACCGGCATTCGCTGGATGCACCCCGGGAGGCAGCCCGGTGCTCGTGACCTTCCGGCGTGAAGGCGAGTCCATCCTGATCGGCGAGGAAATCGAGATTTCCATTCTGGATATTCGCCGTTCCAAAGTGAAACTGGGAGTGAAAGCCCCGCGCCAGTTTGCCATCACCACCAAGGAAATGCAGTTGGTAAAGGAGCAGAACCTGGCGGCGGCTCAGCCGCGTTCCGACGCCGTGCTTAAGGCCCTGGTGGCAAGACTCGTCAAGGAGAACAACGGCGGCGCATAATTGCCGCGCGGCGAATGCTTGGCGCATACTCCGGCGCCCGAAGGGCCTCGGTACCATTGCCAGGTTCCGGACATCGGTGTATTCTAATCACATGTTGCCCCGCTTTTCATCGATTATCGCGGGCTTTCTCTTCCTTCCGGCGCTGGCCGAATCAGCCGCTATCGTTCAGAAGGTGCCCGGTATTCCGCTCGCATTTGAGCAAAATCGCGGTCAGGCACCGGCGCTCGCCCGGTATCTCGTCCGTGGCAATCGATCCACGAATACAGGCTTGTACCTCACACCGGACTCTGTACTGGTCGCCCCGTTCCAGGTTGGCTTCCGCTTTGTCTCGGCGAATTCCTCGGCTGTCGAGATACCGTCGGAGCTTCTCCACGGTGTCGTGAACGTCCTCCGGGGTTCCACCGCTTCCTCCTGGCAGATCGGCGTCCCGAGGTATGGCCGCGTGCAATATAGTCAGATCTACCCCGGTGTTTCAGTCGCCTACACGATTCGCGACAACCGGGTTGTCTGCCACATCGCGTTGGACCCGGGAGCCGACCTCAGTGGAATAACGATGGAGGCGCTTGGTGCGTCGTACATCTACGAAACCGGTTCGCGGCTGATTCTTTGCTGGGGCACGATTTTGCACCCTCTCGACGGGTTGACGGCAACGGTTACGGACTCGTCGGGTACCGTAGTCGTTCCTGCCTTTTTCCATGTGATTGGCAATAGGCAGTTCCAGATCAAACTGGACGCCGACCGTCGCGAGTATCGGCGCGAGGTCCAATTCACGGTCTTGGGGACATCCGGCAAGACAACCTTAACGATGCGGCGTCTGGTCCCTCAGGCAGCATCTACCTGGCAGGCTGGACCGCCGCCCTGGGGGTGGGCGCACCTCCGGATGTGAATACCATGGATCCGGCTCTCGAAATCTGTAACTGGGGTTCGCTCGTACCCACAGTCTGCTCCGATGCTTACGTGGCGAAGTTCGACACTGCGGGAGAATTAACCTGGATCTCTTTTTTTCACGGGACCCACGACGAAAGCATCGCGCAGATGCGACTGGACTCGACGGAGAGTGTTTACGTGGCGGGCTCTACTACCTCGGACGACTTTCCGGTTACAGCCGGTGCATTGCAGTCAGCTTACGGGGGGCCCACACCTCCGGCCAAGTACAGTATTCCGCCGCGTTCCGTTACCGGCGATATGTTCCTGGCCCGGCTTAATCCCACCGACGGGCTGCCGGTATACTCGACCTTTCTGGGAGGCCCTGAAGCGGAATGGGCCTCGAAGTTGCGTGTGGACGCAAGCGGCCATGCCTACGTGTTTGGATCGGCGAAATCCGGTATACCGATCACCTCCAGCGCGATGAAAACCACGCCATCCTGCACGGAATGCGTCCTGGGTTATGTAGCCAAAGTGGACCCTTCGGGCTCGCGCCCGATCTACGCTACCTATCTTCCTGCAAGTCCCAAAGCTGCGGACGTGGACGCGTCAGGCTCAGTCTACTTCGTTGGCACCGCCAAAGCGGGTGAGATCAGCCCCACGACGGGCGCCTATCAGGCGACTCCGGGAGGGAACGGCGACGGCTTTGTAGCGAAACTAGCGAAAGATGGTTCCGCGCTTGAATACGCCACTTACATCGGCGGAGCCGATTACGACTACACAAATGCCGTGGTGGCCGACTCTCAAGGCAACGTCTGGACCAGAACGGTTACCGGCCTCAAGAACCAGACCTACCGGCTGGTCAAGCTCGACGGACGGGGCTCCCGGATTCTCGTGGAAAGCCACGGGGGAGAGACGCCAGTCGCCGTCGATTCGCACGACAACCTGTGGGTCACCGCGTGGCCTCCCGCCACAACACTGGCCGCGACCAGCGACGCGTTGCTGGGTAAGGATTGCAGCCGCGGTATGCTGGCCAAACTGTCACCGGATTGGAAGGTGCTGTTTGCCACCTACACCTCCATGACCGTCTACGGTGTGAATTCGAATGACGCTCCGCTGGTGGACACATCGCCCGGCATAGGCACCCTGGACCTATCCGTTCCCACGCCTCCCGGCATCGGCTGCGTGGCCAGTTCAGCCAACTGGAACCCCAACTTGATTGCGCCGGGCCAGCTTGTGACGCTCTTCGGCAAGGGCTTGGGGCCCGCAAAGGGCGCGGTGTATACGGTGGGAAACGATAACCGTGTAGACACAACGCTGGCCGGCACGCGTGTCCTGTTCGATGGAGTAGCCGCGCCACTCCTGTATGCGCAGGCCGAGCAGCTCAACGCCATCGTACCGTTCGGCACGGTGACGAACAGGTCCGCCAAAATCACCGTCGAGTACCAGGGCGAAACGGTTGCCACAACAACCAGCACCATGGTGGACTCCATCTTCGCCTTCTTCACACTGGATGGCACGGGAAAGGGACAAGCAGCGGCATTCAACGAAGACGGGACATTGAATTCGCCGGCGAACCCCGCCAAGCGCGGATCGATCGTGAGCGCGTGGGGCACGGGGGCCGGTAAGACAACACCGCAGAGCGAAGACGGCGTAGTCACTGGAAGCGCTCCACCACGGTTCATCGCTGGAGGTTGGATCGGGATGAAGCCCGCCGATCTCGTTTACGCGGGAGCGGCACCGGGCTTGGTTGCGGGGGTGTCGCAGGTCAACATCCGCATTCCGGCCGACTATTCGGACTCGACCTACCCGTTGTCAGCCGTCCCAATCTGGATCCTTACCAAAGGCAGGAGCAGCCCGACGGTAGGCACAACCATCGCCGTGAAGTAAACGGCGGATGGCCCAGGTCTCGGAAGTTTCCCTCACTTCCCGCGTAGACTGGACGTTGCGCCGGCAGCTCGTCCCAGGACTCGTACAGCGTTACCGCTCAGCACGGCCTGTTCTTCCGCAAGCGGGAGGCCTGCTTCCCGAACCTTCAGCCGTGCGGCATCGAAGTAGTACAACGGAGAGTTCGAACCGAACAACACGGCTGGGAGTGGAACCGTCTGCCGCAGCCGGGCCAGGCCTTCGGCGCCCTCCAACATGGCAAGATCGAAATACACCCGCCCGGTCCGGGCCAAGCGCGCCGCCACGGCCCTGGCCGCGCCCCTCCAGTTCAGGACCTGGACGCGGGCTGCCGCCACACGGCCCAACACATCCTTGAGAGGCGCAAGGTCCACTTCCCGGACTCGCACGAGCGGGTGTTGAGTGCGAACGTCCTCCATGCACACGGCGATTTGGACCAGCAGGCTTCGGGCGGCAGCGGCTTCCAGAAGCTCTGCGAACAGGGGATTGTCCAAGCCATAGCCGTGATAGTTCGGGTGCAGGCGGATACCGGGCATGTGGTGCCGCTCGTGGCATCGCCGCAAGTCTTCCTTCCAGTCCGGAAGCGCCGGATTCACCGTGCCGAAGGGTAGCAGCAAGCCATCGCCGTACCGGCGGCAGTCGGCGGCAAGCCGTTCGTTCACGGCGGCCACGTCCTTGTGCAGGATGCCATCGAAGCTGCCGGCCCAGGCGTGGCTCACGCCATGACCGCGCAATGCCGCCACAAGTTTGGCCGGCTCGTCGTCCGGCAGGCGCCGGAAAGGCCAGCGCGAGAGGTAGACGTTCGTATCGATGATCACGCCCGGATCCCTTTCGTCTTGAGAATTGGCCCGAGCAGGCGGCGCAGGCTGCCGCTCAGTATTTCCGCCTTGGCGGAGTCCGAAATCGCGGCGCCGGTGACCTTGCCGAGCTGCGAGGCAAAGCTGCGCCCACCGGCATCGCTGCCGAAGAGGGTGCGGGCCGCGCCCAGTTCGCGCACCGCCATCTCCACGAAACCGGCGGTCGGATCGGACCCGGCGATGTCGATCGACACATTCGGGCAGTCGCGGATGGCACGGATGCCGCGCTCCCAGTCTCCACCGGCGTGGCCGCAAACAATGGACACCTTCGGATGGCGCCGCGCGAGTTCGGCGACTTCAGTGGGCGTGGACTCACCAGGGTAATTCCCGGTGATCTTGAGCCATGTGTGCTGATAGACCACCGCACCGAGGCTTCCGGCGCGCTCGACGATGGGATCCAGCTCCGGCCCGTTGCAATGGGCTGCAATCCAAAGCTTGACGCCTACCATCGGTCCGTCGCGCACGCAGCGGTCCAGCTCGAGCAAGCTTGCATCGAGCCACTTCGGGCTGAGGTAGACGTAGCCG
Organism: uncultured Solibacteraceae bacterium; assembly: GCA_964561215.1. GTDB lineage: Bacteria > Acidobacteriota > Terriglobia > Bryobacterales > Bryobacteraceae > JAJFUV01. The sequence continues at coordinate 8,762 of CAZLOS010000110.1, forward strand.
AGCAGCCGATCCGGAAACGCTCGGATCGCGCGGAGCACCTGGTCGTTCTGTTCGCGCAGTTGTTCCGCGGTGGGATCGGCGAACCAGGGATATCCCATGAAGACAACGAGCCGCTCAATCCCCAGCCGGTCCGCGATGCGTATCAGCTCCCCTGCGCGTTTTTCGGGCGAGTCGCCGTCTACGCCCGCAAGGTGGCAGTGCGCGTCCCATATCGGTCCAGACGAGGTCCGGACGGGCGCGGCCGTCAGAATCGTGGCGGTTTGCGTGAGAAACGATCTTCGGGTGGAGTTCATGGCTTATGAATGGCCGGCTCAGAAGACCGGCGAGGGCTTCGGCGCCAGGGCCACGTACCTGTCCGGCACTACCTTCACTCCGGTTGTGAACTTGTAATTGAGCTTACCGGGTCCCGGATAAGTCATCTCGATGAAGTAGGCCGTGAAGCCGGAAGGCGGCGCGGGGAGTTTCGCGGTATAGACCCCACCCTTCCCCGCCAGCACCGTGCTCCTGTAAGCGGGCCCGATGGTTTGCAGGCGGAAGTCGCGCGCCTTCGGGTTGGTAGCCTGCCAGAGTTTCACCTCGACCGGCGCCGTAATGGAGCGCACGCGGATGGTGCCGTTCTTTTCGATTTTCCAGGTGAACTTCGGCCGCGGCGTACCCTGCAGAACGGACTGGTAGAAAGCCGTCACCGTCTGCACGGCATCGGAATTCCTGAGCGAGTGGTCGGTGTTCGGAACGTACCGCAGGTATTTCTCGCCCGGCAGATCGTCAAAGTAGAATTGCGAGGAGTCCGGCAGGAAGAACTGGTCGCCGGTGTCATTGACGATGTACTTCGGCATCGTGTAACGCTCGCGGTACTCGTACGGCTCCACCAGTTTCATGAGCGCCTTGAACTCCGGCCGCCCCACCCAATCCATCACATTCGATTCCACGTAGTCGCGGATCGCCGGGGCCCAGAAGCCGTACGCGCGGTAGTGGTGAATCATGGACTTCTCCATGTTCAGCAGGTCGATCACCAGGGGCATGAAGGCCACTACTCGCTTGTCCACGGCCGCCGTGGTCCAGGTGGTCCAGCCGCGCTTGGAGCCTCCGGCGACCACGAAGCGCTCGACCTTCAGGTTGCCGCAGGCGGGCGTGGCCGCGAACGCGGTGATGGTATCCATGGCGCGGACCGCGGCCTTGGTCATGGGCAGGCGCAACGGCCACTTCGCATCGCCCGTGCGCATGAACTTGTCCCAGGTATAAGCGATGATCTCGTCCTCGCGGCGCTTGCGGGTTTCGCCGGCGAAGACCAGCGGCTGGTTGGGAACCATGCGCAGTTCGGCCACAATGGTGTTCGTCGCCACGGCGATCGAGGCCGTCATCTGGTCCGCCTTCGCGGGGGCGGCGCTGGTGTTGTTTCCTCCTCCGATGAACAGCATCGCGGTGGAACCGGATTCCCTATCGGGCTTAGTGATCGTCAGCCAGTGTTTCCACAACGGGCGGTCCACCTCCTTGTCCGTGAGCCAGGTCTGCGAGGTCATGTCGATCACATACGACGTATAGCCGTTACCCGCAATGGTGCTGACCAGCTCGAACTTGTAAGCCGGGTCGGGCTTGGCGACATATTCGTCAAGCGCGGTACGGCCGTGGGGGACCGCGTAAACCGCGCCTGCCAGCAACAGCGCTACGGCAAGCAACGAAAAGGGAATCCTGGATCTGTGAAGCATGTCGATCAGAACCTAGTTTAGAATGAATGAACATTCTACCTAATGACCGACACGCTCATTGCGGAAGGCCTATCCAAACAATTCGGGGAAGTCCGGGCGGTGGACAAAGTCAGCTTGCGCGTGAGCGCGGGCGAGATCGTGGGTCTGCTGGGTCCCAACGGCGCGGGGAAAACCACCATCCTGCGCATGATCGCTGGCATCCTGACGCCGGATGAAGGCAGCGTCCGGATCGCCGGCCTCGACGTTGGCGCGCAATCGCTCGAAGCGAAGCAGCGGATCGGCTTCCTGTCCGGCGACACACAGATGTACCGGCGGCTCTCCACCCGCGAAGCTCTTGATTACTTCGGGCGGCTCTATGGGATGGAGGAAGACCGGTTGGCGCGGCGCATAGACGAAGTTACGCACCAGCTCGACATGTCCGGGTACGTCACGCGGGCCTCCGGCAGCCTGTCCTCCGGCCAAAAGCAGCGCGCCAACATCGCCCGCGCTTTTCTGCACGAACCGGAGTTGCTGGTCCTGGACGAGCCCACGGCCGCGCTCGACGTGGTGAGCGGCCAGTTTATCGTGGAAGCCATCCAGAACGAGAAGGCCGCCGGGCGGGCGGTCCTGTTCTCCACGCACATCATGAGCGAGGCCGAATACCTCTGCGACCGCATCCTGCTCCTGCACAAGGGCCGCATCGTGGACGAAGGCACGTTGTCCGAATTGCTTGAGCGCGCCCACGCGCGCAACCTTACCGATGCATTCCTCAAGAAGATCGGCGCTGTCGCCGCCGAGGGAGGTGGCGCGCAATGAGAGCCCGCATCGTGTGGACCGTCTACCGCAAGGAACTCATCGAGTCTTTGCGCGACCGCCGGACGCTGTTTCTCATGATCGTGCTGCCGGTGCTGCTCTATCCGCTGCTGCTTATCTCGATGAGCAAGCTGATGGAATCGCAGTCGGAGGCCCAGGAAGCCCGCGCCAGCCGCGTGGCGGTTTGGGGCGTGATGCCTGACGGGTTGGCGCGGGAGATCGCGGCCAGGAATCGCGTCAGCGTCGTGCCCTGGGGCGGAATGCCCGAACGCCTGAGGACGGATTTCGAGGCGGGCCGCCTGCTCCCGCCGGACATCGCGAAAGCGGAAACAGAAAAGGACGCAGGGCAGCAGCGCGGAAAGGAAAAGGAGACGGTTCCGGACACGCCTTTGGTGGCGGCGTCGCGTCCGCTGATCCTGGAACGGCGGTTCGATGCCGTCATGGTGCTATGGCCCGGATTCGACAAGCAGATCGAAGCGGGCGGCTTCGGTCAGGTGTCGCTTCTGTACGACTCCGTGCGCGAGGATTCGCGCACGGCGCGCCAAAGGCTGGACAGCGCGGTGAGTGTGTTCCGGCGCAAGCTTCTCGAAGCGCGCGAGACCCAGGCGGGACTCCAGCCCGGCTTTGCGAGTGCCGTGCGCGTCCAGGCGCAGAACGTCGCTCCGAGCCAGCGTAAGTCGGGCTTCTTCCTGGGCACCGTGCTGCCCTACATCCTCATCCTGTTCACCGTGATCGGCGGGTTCTACCCGGCCCTGGACCTCACCGCCGGCGAGAAGGAGCGCGGCACCATGCAGACGTTGCTGTGCGCGCCCCTGCGATCCACCGAAATCATCGCGGGCAAGTTCCTCACGGTCTGGACCATTGCCCTCATCGCCAGCCTGGTCAACATCGCCAGCGTTTCGGCAACTTTCGCGCGCATCAAGATGCCGGGCGTCGAAGTGTCCATCTCGCCGGGCGCGTTCGCGCTGGCCTTCGCGCTGCTCGCCCCCGTCTCCGTGATGGTGACCAGCATCTTTCTGGCCCTGGGCGCCTTCGCCAAGGACTTCAAGGAAGGCCAGAACTACATGACGCCGGTGATGATGGCGCTGACGGTTCCGATGGCCGTCACCATGGCGCCGGGTATCGAGTTGAACGCCTACATCGCCTTCGTGCCGGTGGTAAACATTGCCCTGCTCATCAAGAGCCTGTTTGTGGGAGAAGCACAGCCGGACCTCGTATTCCTGACCTTGTTGGCTTCCGCGATCTACGCCGCTGTCGCTTTTCTGGCGGCGGCCCGGGTATTCGAGCGAGAAAACGTGCTGCTGGGCGGCAAGGTCGAAATGCGCACGCTGTTTTCGTTCCGGCGCGGCGAGACCTCTCCGACGCCCGGTTTCGCTCTGTTCGGTTTCGCCGTTGTGCTTGTGCTGGCCTTTTACGGGAGTCTGCTGCTGACGAAGTTCGGCGCGGCGGTGCAGCTTGTGAGCGTGGAATTCGGCTTCTTCCTGTTGCCGTGCCTGGCGATGGTCGCGCTTGGACGCTTCCCCATGCGGGAGACGCTGGCGCTGCGCCTGCCGCCTTGGCGTGGGCTTCTCGCCAGCGTTCTGGTGGGCGGCGCGGCCTGGACCGTGGCGAGCGGGGTGCTCCTGCGGCTGATGCCGCCGCCCGAATCGCTGGTGCGGGCGCTGGAACAGATTCTGCTGCTGGACCGTAAGCCCGTGGCGCTCTGGGTGTTGTGGCTCGCCATCGGGGTGATGCCGGGGGTATGCGAGGAAATCTTCTTCCGCGGTTTCGTGCTCAGCGGATTCCGGCGGCTAGGCAAATGGCCGGCCATTCTCATCGCCGCCTTCCTGTTCGCCCTGGCGCATGCCTCCATCTACCGGCTGCTGCCGACGCTGTGGCTGGGCATCGTCTTCGGCTACGCCGTCTGGAAAACGCGGTCCATCGTCTGCGGCGTGATCGCGCATGCGCTGAATAACGCCTTGATGGTCACCCTGACCCGCACGCCTTCGCTCGCGACAGCGGCTGGCGCCAACAGCGCCACTGCCCTGCCCTGGAGCTGGACCTTGGCCGGCATCCTGGTGACCGCGGCGGGGCTGGCGCTGCTGGCTTCCATCAGGACGGAAGCGGCGGGAGTGACCTCCGGCGCGGAGTAAACTCCGCCCCGCGATCCACGCTATCCTGTCAGGTGTGAAACGCAGAGAATTCCTGGCCACCACCGCGGCCGCCTCCGGGGCTGCGAGCGCAGAGAAGCCGGTCCGCGAAAAGCCGCTGGTGTCGACGTATTGGGGCACGCAGTACTACGATGCGGGCGAGCGGGAGCAGATCTCGGACGTTCTCGAATCGCGCAATCCGTTCCGCTACTACGGCCACGGCGCCGAGCCGCCCGGCAAGGCCGCCACATTCGAGCGCGAGTTCGCCGCCCGCATGGGCACCCGCTACGCCCTGGCCGTCGCTACCGGCACGGGCGCCATGGACACGGCCATGGCGGCGCTTGAAGTAGGCCCTGGAGACGAAGTGATCCTGCCCGCCTGGACGTTCGTCTCCTGTTACAACACCATCGTGCTCAGCGGCGCGCTACCAGTCTTCGCCGAGGTCGATGAATCGTTCAACATCGACCCGGCCGATATCGAGCACCGCATCACACCCCGGACAAAAGCCATCATGGTGGTGCACCTGCGCGGGGTGGCCGCAGACATGGACCCGATCATGGCCATCGCGCGCAAGCGCGGCATCAAAGTCTTTGAAGACGCCGCTCAGAGCATGGGTTCGGCCTACAAGGGCCGCGCCGTGGGTTCGATCGGCGACATCGGCATGTTCAGCCTGCAGATCACCAAGCCCATTGCGGCTGGCGAAGGCGGCGTGGTGGCAACCAATGATCCGGCGCTCTACGAGCGTGCGGTGCGCTACCACGACGTGGGCGGCCTGCGGCCGTACCACGAGAAAATCCTAGGTAAAGCAAAACTTGAAGGATTCCCTGGAACCAACTTGCGGATAAATGAGTTAACAGCCAGCGTAGCCCTCTCGCAACTGCGCAAGCTCGACCGCATCCTCGGCGACGTTCGCACCCGGTCCCGGCGCGTCTACGACGGGATTCGCGACCTGGAAGGCCTCCGGTTCCGGATGCGGCCGGACTCGGAGGGCGACCCCGGCGCGATTGTTTACATACGCTTCGACACACCCGCCCAGTGCGACGATTTCGTGAAGCGGATGAAAGCCGAAGGCGTGCCGGTAACGCGCCCCGGGAGCGCCGCGCTGCTTCCCACCGTGCCCTTCATCGAGAAGAAAGTCTCGCCGCGCCCCAACTGGCCCACTTTCCAGACCGCGCGCGGGAAAGCGATGGTGTACGGGCCGGAGATCTGCCGCCGTTCGGCGTCGATCGTGAACCGCTTCGCGGGGCCGAGTATAGACCCGAAGTACAGCGACAGCGACATCGCCGACATCGTGGCGGCGATCCGGAAGGTGTACCCGGCAGTGAAGAGAACTTAAGGCCGGACTAGCAGTTCGCGCAGCTCGGTGATCAGCTCGTCCGGGGTGAACGGCTTCTGGATCAGCTCAATGCCCTCCTCGCGCAGCTTTTGAGGGGCGATAACATCTTCCGCATAGCCAGACATAAAAAGGACTTTTACATCCGGCCTGCGCGATTTCATACAGTCGGCCACTTCGCGGCCGTTCATGCCCGGCATCACGACATCGGTCAGCAACGCATGGATTGGACCCGGATGCCGGTCGGCTAACCGGAGCGCCATCCGCCCGTTCGCCGCGTCCAGGACGCGGTAACCGTGAGATATCAGGACCGTCACCGCTAACTGTCGTAACTCTTCCTCATCCTCGACGACCAGAACGGTTTCGGAACCATCCAAGGCCACGGCGGCGCGGGAACACGGCTGCGGAACGGGGATGGCTTCATCGAGCCGGGGCAAGTAGATCCGGAAGGTGGTTCCCACTCCCGGTTGGCTTTCAACTGAGATCCAGCCTCCAGCCTGCCTCACGATGCCATAGACGGTGGATAATCCCAGCCCTGTCCCCTTTCCCTGCTCCTTGGTGGTAAAGAAAGGTTCGAAGATATTCCGCAAGGTATCCTCGCCCATCCCGACTCCCGTGTCGCTAACCTCCAGGACGGCATACGGACCCGGGGCGGCGTCAGGATTCGAGGCGGCATACTCCGCGGTAACCTCGATTGCACTGGTCCCGATAGTCAGCCTGCCGCCATCCGGCATGGCATCCCGCCCGTTCACGGCGAGGTTCATGAGCACCTGGTGAACCTGATTAGGATCCGCGAGGACGAGGCAGGAGGAAGGGCTCGGGCGGGTTTCCAACTGAACGTGTTCCCCAACGACGTGCGTCAAAAACGTCTTGGCATCCGCGACCAGTGCATTCAGGTTCAGGGGCTGGGGCTGGATAACCTGTTTGCGGCTGAAAGCGAGCAACTGCTGGGTCAGGTTCGCGGCGCGCGCTCCCGCGTCCCGAATCTGTGAGACATAGGCGCGGGCCGGGTCGTCCGGCGTCAATCCCTTTAGAAGCAATTCGCTATAGCCGTTGATCACGGTAAGCAGGTTGTTGAAGTCGTGGGCCACGCCCCCCGCGAGCCGGCCAATGCTCTCCAGTCTCTGCGCCTGCCGGAGTTGATCCTCCAGCCTGGCGCGTTCGGCTTCGGCCAGAGTCCGCTCGGTGATGTCGGTGAGCATACCGAGAGAGCCCCGGAAGCCACCCTGCTTGTCGAACAGGGGGTTGGAAGAGACGATCGTGTGCAGGAGCGAACCGTCCTTGCGCCGGAACGTGAAGAGGTACTGTTCCTTCAGGCCCTGCCGCCGACGTTCCCGGTTCGTGCGCGCGGCGAGGTGATTCTTCTCCTCAATGAAGCTATCCACCGACCGGCCCACGATCTCCTCCCGGGAGTAGCCCAACATGGCCGCCAACCGGGCGTTGACGTAACTGACGGTGCTATCCCCGGCGATCAGCCAGATGCCCTCCTGGGCCGTTTCGATGATCTGGCGATACCGCTCTTCACTTTCCCGCAGCGCTTCCTCGGCCCGGTTTCTTTGCGTGATGTCGCGGATGAAAGCGACGATTTGCGACTCGCGAGGCAGATACGCCGCGCTCACCTCGACGTCGATCATGCGACCGTCCTTGGCGCGGTGTTGTGACTCCAACCGGCCTGACCCCATCTTCATCAGAGACCGGAGTCTTCGCTCGGCTTGGCTGAGGTCCTCGCCGGCCTCAAGATCGGCAACGGACATTGCCAACAACTCGCCTCGTGTGTAACCCGTCATCCGGCAATAGGTCTCGTTGACATCCAGCAGATGCCCTGCGAGGTCTACAGTGACGAAACCGTCCAGCGAAGTCTGCAGAATGGCTCGATATTGTTCAACGCCCATGCGCGGGAGCCTCTTAAGATGGAGCCACCGGATTGAGCAGCAGACCGGGTCGTCGTTCGATCATCCTAGGCCAGCAGCTTCTCCAGTCGCGACCCGGGCACAAACATGGTTTGGGTACGGTCAGGCCCTACGGAGACACAACCCACTTCCACACCAACATGTTGCGACAGATAGTTTAAGTAATCTTTCGCCTTTGCGGGCAGCTCTTCATAGCACGTTACCGCGCTGGTGGACGTCTTCCAGCCCGGCAGTTTCTCATAGACCGGTTCCACTTCGTCGAAGCCGTTGCGCGTGGCGGGCATCCCGGTGATGGGCTTGCCGTCGAGGCGGTAGCCAACACAGATCGGGATCTCGTCCAGGGTGTCCAGGACGTCGAGCTTGGTGATGACGAGGCTGTCGAAACCGTTGATGGTAGCCGTGTAGCGAAGCAGAG
>CAZLOS010000111.1:0-16954 GCA_964561215.1 uncultured Solibacteraceae bacterium
GAAAGCGTCGTGCCCTTCCGGTCGAGAAACGACTGCACCTCATCCCGGCTAAAGCTGCCCAGGGGGCGCCGGGCAAACTCGGACGTGAGGTGATGTGCGAGCCGATCCTCGTTGGTCATGATCGTCGTACGCTTCCACTTGCGCCGGTAGAACGGCAGGTAAACCTCTTTCACAAAGTCATCGAAGTTCTTGTTCTCCGATGGCTCACTCCGCGCGCTGTTGATAGGCGCTAGAATCGCGATCAACTTGGATTGCGCTTGCGCCTTGGTTACCTGGGACACCCGCCCCAGTTTCCGGGCCTTGCGTTCTCCCTCGTGCCGCCATCTCGCCACCCATTCGCCGCGGACCTTCTGCAGACTACCTCTCTGGAACCGCTTACGCATGAATCGTCTCCTTCATGCGTCCAACGGCGCCGATTGCTGACGATGAGGCAATCGTGGCATCTCTCCGGCCCGTTTCGTTGCATTCTTTCCACTGTTCGAGAGCGCTCCGGCGCACTAGTTTCCGGCGGCCCATCGAGATCGCGGGAAGCGACGAGACGCCTTCGATCCTGCCCGCCATCGCGTTATATATGTGGGCCTTGGAGCAGCGCAACTCGATGGCAACCTCCGCGGCCGTGAGAATCTCGTCCTTGTTCGCGTTCACTGTTGACACCTCCAGCAACCGAGACTTTGGTGAGAATGGCTCCTATGGAGATGAGGGTTAACCGCAGCGCATTATGACTGATCGGCTGCGCCGCGTCACGGTACATCGAGCGCTGCAGCCCACTGACGGGCACATCAGTGCGTCGGCTGATCGAGACCAAATGCTGAGCCGTTGTACAATGTGTCGGCTCCTAAGGGATCGCCGCTGAAAGAGACTGAGAACACCATGTCGGCCTATTGGATTGTCAGAGTTGAGGTCACCGATTGGGACAGATTCGCAGAGTATGTGAAGCAAACCCCGCAACTCCTCGCCAAATATGGTGCCCGGCACTTGATACGCGGGGGAGAAACAGTAAGCCTTGAAGGGCCGCAAGAGACACGCCGCATTGTCGTGATCGAGTTTCCCTCGCTGGAACTAGCGGAGGAGTGCTACCGGTCGCCGGAATATCAGCAGCTCCGGCAGCTTCGAATCGGAGCGGCCACAGGGGAGATCATCGCAGTCGCGGGCGTTGCATGATGGCTCCCTAATACCCTGAAGGCCACCGCACGTTTCTGTGACAACTGCGGCTGGGTAAAGGATCGGCTGCCACGCAAACATTCACGCGACAGCATGAGAAAGCCGCAACACAAACTGACGCGCCGTGCCATCAGCACAATGAACTCGGGGCTTGGCAATTGGCGAAATCACGGCCCAGCGTGAGAGGGGCGCTGGATGCCATAAGCTGAGCGCATCGCTCTCGGCCGCTGGCTGCTGGCAGCGTCAATCATTGTATCCATCCTCTCTCGTTCCGCACGCGTTCCATGAAGGCTTCCAGGCGGGTGAGGTTGTGGGTTGACTTCAGACCCTCAATCAGCCTCGTCAGAGGAATCTGTGGGTCATTGATACGTCCAGATGGCGACGGGGACCTCAGGTCGCGTACGGGTTGCAGGCCAGATTTCACATTCGCGCGTGATACGGTCAAACGCGTGCTCGTAAGGAATATCAGACGCTCCGGTCACGCTCGGGAGAGCATAGCGCGAATCACGCGGATGTTCTCGTCGATCGTTTGCGTCACGCTATCTATCACCAGATGTTCCCGATCCCATGTGTGGTACTCTCTTCCGACCACGTCTGCCCATGTTGGCATTGTCATGCCTGGAATGTCCGCCAATCGCGCTTCGACTCTCCGCCTATGCTCCTCCGGAACCGAGCAGGTGACTTCGATCTCCACCGCTCTGACTCCGGCGCGTTTCGCCACGTTGACCCAAGCGTCGCGGGTTAGCTGAAGAGGATTGACAGAATCCGCAATTACGGTTCTGCCGATGCGAAGATTATCTTCGGCAACAGCATAAGCCACGCGGTAGCCAACGTCGGCGAGAGTGTGGTTTCCAACTGCTGAGTCGCGAATGGCCTGTTCTATGGAATCGATGCGCAAGTGCGTTGCGCCGATCTGGCGCGCCAGTTCGCGAGCCAAGGTCGTTTTGCCGACTCCGGGCAGCCCGCTGAAAATTACCAGCATTTCCTCATTATGGAGCTTCGATGCGATCTGGTTTTCGCGTCAACGGCTCCGCCTGCAAACTCGATATCTGCAGTCAGATGGCCGTGTAGTTGCCGTCTCGGACTTTGGTGCCGCTGATCGTTCATAAGCCGCCGTTCTGCGCGATAGATCCTGCCTGAGTCGCCTAGCCTTTCACCAATCGCGAGCCCACGCCCGGAGGTGGTTTATGGTAGAGGTTTCGCCGCTACTCGCCTTCGCGCCATGGAACTGACCACGATCCTGAACCGCTGCCATCGTTTCCGAGGTTTTCTCTATGAGCACGCCCATTTCAGTACCGACAAGAAGCGAGTGAACTTTGGGGGTCGCTACGGCCAACGCTGTCCAACACGATTCGCCCATGCCGACACAACTATGGAGCCCAAACGCCGGCCGGGAGTCGCCGAAGTGCCGCATCGCGACCTGTTCCAGCGCCCCCAGAGTCGTCCGTCTCCCGCACTGCCGGGTTACTCCACGCCCTTTATCCTCAAAGCATCGTGCAAAAGCGAGTTGCCGTCGCATCGATAACAATGGTTGTTCGTCCCGCTTGGTACCCCGCTTTTATACACAATCTCGGCGGCTTCCAGAATCGTATCTACGAACCAGTCCGCGGAAGGGGCGCGATGCCCCTCTAGCTTAGAGCCCGGGTTTGGGCTCCAGGTGAACGGCACGACATTGGCACCGATGGCCGTCAACTCCCGCACGCCCTCTATGAAACTGGCACGCGGTTCCAGCCCCATTACGAGCACGCCATAGACGTTTCCGGGACCAAATATCGTTACAGCCTTGCGGATCGCGTTGACAAACTCCGCGTGCGAAGTGCTCTTCGCCTTACCAGGGCAGTACGCTTGGTAAAAGGCCTCATTCCAGATCTCCATGCTGTAGCCCAGAGCCCCGATCCCGGCGTCGTGGTATCGACGTATATCGTCATCGTTGGTCGTGGCGGAAGGGAGGATCGTGCCCGGGATCGCAGCAGTGCCCAAAGCCGACCGAATACTCTCCAGGATGGCTACTACCAATGCGGCTTCTTTTTGATGATTGAAGCAGCCTCCCGTCAGAAGGATGTGTTTGCACATCCCCTCGGAGAAGGCTGCCGCCGCGACTTCCGCTATGTCGTGGACGTTCTTGCGCGCCAGCACGGAATCGTAAGTCTTCTTAGTAGACACCAGATTGCAGAAAGCGCACTCTTCACCTTTAGCGAAGTGAGCGCAATAGTTCTGGTAGCACACGAAGAAGCAGTCCTCTCCACCAACTTGGGCGATTTGCCGCATCGGAGCACCGCCACTCGCGACCGATTCGTAGAACTTTGGCCTTGGGATCAGGCCCACGCGATCCAGCACGACTTCGCGCTCAGTGACCACAAACTCCCCGCCGCATCTGCGCATCATGTAGGGCGAGAGGGGGTTCAGACGGAACTGCGTTACCGTGCCGTCGGAAAGCACAAAGTCGTCGGGCAGATCCACGCCTTTATGGCTTACGAAGTCCCACCCAAAGAGACCGTGGTTCTGCTCTTTGAACCGCGTGCCCACTTCGTCCAATACGCCCGCTTCGAAGTTGATCCCGTCAACTAGCAGGCGTGCCTTCAGCCGGACGCAGTCGAGTCCGGTCATCGCTTGCCCCTATTATTCGATTGCTCTAGCGGCAGATCGAAGCTGCGTTTCTCGGTCTTTAGTACGACAAGCGTCTCCACGTGCTCAACCTCCGGAATTTCGATCAATTGGTCAATTACGAAATCGCGATAGGTGGATATATCCGGCGCAACGATCTTGAGCAGGTAGTCCCCCCGGCCCGTGATGTTGTAGCACTCCATCACTTCCGCGATCTTTTTGATGCGTCTGACGAACGACTCGGCAGCCGTTCGGCTGTGTTTAGACAATGTCGCGAAAGCAAAGGTGGTCACGAGCAGGCCCACTTTGCTTTCGTTTACTACTGCCGTGACCTTCTCGATGACCCCACTCTCCCGCAGTCGTTTCGTTCGGCTGAGACACGCAGAGGCGGAAAGACCGACCTTCGCCGCCAATTCGGCATTTGTACCAGACGCGTCCGACTGGAGAAGGCTAAGCATTGTACGGTCCACTTCATCCAAAAGGAGCGGTTCTTCTGATCGCGACGGGCTTCGCTCAGGCTTCGGCATGACTGCCATTGTATCGCATCAGATTCTGTCAAGACAAATAGTTAACGCAGATAATGCGGCATAGCTCGTAATTCACTGCTATCTATGCGGTCTAGAAGAAACGGTACAGTTCACCGGCTTCGTCGAGTTCTGGGGCGTTCGGGCCTTCCGCCGCCGCGCTTGCTGCACGATGGATCTCCGACGTCTCGGCGTCGCATCGATGCGGCTGATGACGTTGCGTGAGCGAGTGATGGGAGATGCGCGGTCAGGAGAGGCGTCAACCAGCATCGTCCCCGAGGAGGGTGCGGAGTCGCTTCAGATCCGAAATGACCGTGCGACAGGATTTCTGGGGAAAATCGCGGAGCAAGCAGTCAAAATGGCGGTTCACGGTCGCGGAGACCTGATTCACCATCCGTTTGCCCCGCGCCGAGAGGGCGACCGACGCGGCACGCGCGTCCCGGTCGTCTGCACTCTTGTCGATCCAGCCGTCGCGATCCATCCGGGAGAGAATGCGCGAGAGCGTGTACTTGTCCTTCAGTACGGTGTGGGTGATATGTTTCTGCGTGACGGGCGCGCCCGCCTCCCGCAGTGCGATCAGGATCTGCCACTGTTCCGGAGTCAGCCCGTAGCGGGAGAGCGCCCGCATCAGTTCTCTGCGAAACAGCAAACCGGTTCGATAGATGTTGAAACCGAGACTCTCGTCGAGTTCGGCGGGAATCACACGTGCCTCCGGTCCGAGGTCCCGACGTAAGCGGCCAAACCTCCAAGGAAGCTGAAGTCGAGAAGGGTGATGGGCCGGTCGCGCCGCAGGAGCAGTCCAACTAGATACAACAAAAGCAACGCGCGTCCCAACACCCCACCCCGTTCCGTCATAGCCGCGTTCGCATTTGGGGTTGGACCTGCGTGCATTCGAACCGGGCCTTCGCGGTCACCGAGAACACAGAAATTGCTCGCGAAGAACAAATGATTCATAACGTTAGTATTGCAGCAGGCAGCCTCAACCGGCTATGCGTCTCGTTCAGTTCATGCGGCCGAACAGCGGCGGCGGAGCACCTCCCAGGACCGTGTCTGGAGGAAACTCTCCCCGATGTTTGCTACAGCCGACTCGGCCAATGCGTAAGGCATCGCGAGCGACATGAGATCGCCCGGGATATGGGCGCGCGCGGCGACATCGTGACAGCCCCATACGGCGCTCTGTCGCCCCTCCCGTGCGAGCCGCAACGGTATCGTCGCCATGGAGGCGCACGCTGAAGCGTAGCCGGTCACGACGCGTTCGGGGGCGGGGGGTACATCAAAATTGAGCAGGCCGACAAGGGCGCTGATCTGGTCCGGGTTCGCGAAGCAGATAACCACTTCCGGCGGATCGGCGGTGCCGAATCCCGCCAGCGGCTGGAAGAGTGCGACCCCAGTTTCACGCCGCTGGGGACGGATGGCTTCGATCCATTGGCGGGCGAGTTCCGGACTCGCGACCAACCGCTCGCACTCCTCGCCGGGCGGCGGGTCGTTCGACAGGAAACCCTCGATTCCGGGGAAGATCGAGTCCGAGAAGCCAAGATAGAAGGCAGAGCAAGACCAACCGCAGGTCTCGCGAGTCAGACCTACGATGGCGCCTTTGGCCGCCGCAAAGACCAGCGGCGAGATGCAGCCCAGCTTTCCTGGGTGCAACTCAATGGCTCCGGGCGGGAGCGAGGCGACGTAGCTGAATCCCACCGGGGAGTAGGACAGGGCGAAAGATTCTTGAAGTGCTTGAGCAACAGTTTTAGGTTCCATAGGCAGATAGTTGCATAGACAACCAATTATCGTCAAGCACGAAAACGGCACTCACCTTCCTTTCCAGGGCTTCAGTGGCCAATTTTGGCCACTGCGCGACATCAACAGTCGTTCAGTTATGGTGTTGTTGACATGGTCAATCACATTATGTAGCATTTTAGGTATGCGCGCATCCGCGACGATCACAGGCAAGCGTTTGCTTCACAAGGGAGACGAGCCTCACCTCCTCCAGCAGATCACGCGAATCCACCAGGTGCTTATGACGGGGTTCTCGCGGATAGTCGGAGTGCCCGCCTCACGGTTCGAGTTGATGCGTCTCCTGGCCCTTGCCGAAAAGGATGTCGGCGTCATGGACCTCGCTCGACAGCTTGGGGTCAATCCAGCAGCGGTGACGCGACAGGTCAAAGAGATGGAGGCCGACGGCCTGGTTCGGCGGCGGGCCGACTCCAAAGACGGACGGCGCAATTATGTGGCCCTGTCGGCGAAGGGGTTCAGACTATTCGAAAACGTTCATAGCCGCAGCCACGAACTGGAGCGTGCGCTCGCCTCTCTCCTCAGCGACAGCGACATTGAGGCAGCAGCGAGGGTGTTGTCGACACTGCACAACTTCCTCGAAGGCCAAATATGAACAGGGGCTGCTGCGTGAGGACCGACGGACTGCGATCCGCACTCAGACACGCGTTCCGACGTTTTTTGCCCCCGCATGACCGTACAGCCTTTGTCGTGTTTGACTTCACGCGATGTATCGCTTGCGGGTACTGCGTCCTGGCATGTCCGCACCGGGTTCTTGGGCTGGTCATTTTCTTCCACCACCGCCACGCGCATGTCGATCGGCCAGCGGACTGCAAAAGTTGCCGTCGATGTGTTGCTGTCTGTCTTCAGGGGGCTGTTCAGGCTCGCACTCGCAAAGCGAAAGAAGTGCCAACTAAAGCGCCGGTAAATAGCATGGGGGTAGAGCATGGCCAGCACTAATAAGAAATTCAACGTGCGGGCCTTCGTCGCCGTAATAATTGGCCTTAGCGGTCTTGGGTTGCTCGTAACCGGCGTCGCCAACCACGTGTACGGGTTCTCACCTCTGTCGGTTCAGCGCCACGCGTGGATGTCCGCCCACAACACGCTCGGCCTACTGTTTGTGGCGTTCTCTATCTGCCACGTTGTGCTCAACCGCCGTCCGCTGTGGAACTACGTGAACGACGCGGCCCTGCGCGCCCCTTCCATCAGTCGCGAGGCGATCGTTGCCGGCCTCGTCGTGGCATGTGCTCTCGGCGCATTCGTTGGTCACGCATTTCTCCTAGGAAGGCGATGACGGCGGACAACGACTGTCGACGACGACGGTCTGAGGCGTTGAAATGGGGCTCAACGTGTGGAACGGTCGCGTGACGTAACGAGGAGCTATCGATGCAGCATCAAGTGAAGAGGTTCAACGTTCGGGCGTTTGTCGCACTGATCCTCGCCGCCGCTACCCTGGGTCTAGTTGTCACGGGAGGCAGGATTCACATTCATCAAGGATCACTCATTGTATCGGACGATCACGCGTGGTCCGACGCACACGCCATCCTGGCAGCCCTCTTCGCCACATTTTCCATCTGGCATATCGTATTGAACCGGCACGCGTTGCTGAAATACGCGGCTGATTGGGCAGCATGGCCTCTTTCGGTGAGCCGTGAAGCCAAAGCCATCGGTGCGGTCCTCGCAGCGATCGTGCTGCTATTCATCGTCCATGCGGTCCATGAGCATTGAGAGGGTGCCGAGTCTCAAAGGTCCCGTTAGGTGGCGACAGTCGCCAGTGTCGCCAAGCGCGGGTCAACCGGGAGCGGCGTTCACCTGAAATGCCGTCTTGTCCGTGAAATCGGAGCCAGGGCCGCAGATTACGAGCGGGGCGGTGATACCGCTGGCCGACGTGATCTTGGTGATCCGACTGTTGTGCCCATACGGTTCCACGGTGTTTGCGAATCAACTTTGGTTGCAGGTGCCCTCCCGATAGTCGCCTGAGCCAGCCGAGCCTGACGGCGCTTGCTCACCAACCCTGCGGCACGAATGACTCGAGGCTCCAGATCTATCGGTGCTGTGGTCATTGACAATATCAACGACCTTATGTAGCATTACAGGTATGCGTGAGCTTAAGATGGTCACGGCCAACATCACGCGCGACTGTGGCCACATCGTTGGCGATCGTCAGCTCATTCAGACAGCGGACATGAGAAGCCACCCTTTGGTGCCGCGCAAGAGGCGCGTGAATCTCTGGACGGCCGCGATTGCCGCTGGCGGACCGCACGGTGTCTCATCGAGTGCCGTGCCCGTCGGTCGTAAGCGCCCTTGGCATGGGAAAGCAAAAACGTCGAGACTTCAACTCGGCCTCCTACTGCCGATGGCGTTCCTGCTAGCAGGCTGCTCGCAAGGAGTTCGGGAAAAGCAAGTCGCCAAAGCTGCGGAAGCGCCAGTACCGATACAAATGGCTGCGGCCGAGGTCCGGAAAATCGAACGTACCATTTGGGTGACCGGGTCGTTACTGCCGGACGAGACTGTGAACGTCAGCGCCGAGGTGTCAGGGCGTGTGATGGCCATTCACGCCGACTTCGGCCAACGCGTCCGTAAGGGAGACGTGCTGGCTGAGATCGACAAGCAAGAATTGGTGCTGCAGCTCGAAGGCGCGAAAGCATCGCGTGCGCAGGCGCTGGCGCGCGCCGGCCTGCGGCCCGGGCAGGAAGAGGTGACACCCGAGTCGACACCTGCCATCCGCCAAGCCCTGGCGCAACTTGAGGATGTACGCTTTCGTTACGAGAGCGCAAGACAACTCGTGAAAACCGGCGATGTGGCGCGCGCGCACTTCGTTGAGATCGAGAATGCCTACGCGGCGCGTAAGGCAGCGCTTGATGCGGCCCAGGATGAATTGCGCCTACTCCTGGCCAACATCCAGGCGCTACGCGCCGAAGTGCGGTTATCGGAAAAGCGGCTCAACGACGCCGTGGTGCGCGCTCCGTTCGACGGCGCGGTGACAGCACGCATGATCTCGCCAGGCCAGTACATCAACGCGAACACTCCAATCCTGACGCTAGTCAAGGCAAGCCCGTTACGCTTGCGCGCCGAGATTCCCGAACTGATGGCTGGGGATGTGCAAGTGGGTACCACCCTGAGCTTCTCAACTGGAGCGGCGTCCAACGTGAAATTCCATGCCGTGGTGCGCGCGTTGAACCCTTCGCTTGACGCGCGGTCGCGCTCACTGGTCGCCGAGGCGCGCCTGATGGAAGACGACGCCAGCCTCAGACCCGGCATGTTCGTGCAAGTGCGGCTGGTAACGCAGCGAGATACCGCCGTTGTGACCGCGCCCAAGGCGGCGTTCTACGTCATCGCCGGCCTCACCAAGATCTTTGTGGTGCGCGACAGCAAGGCAGTGGAAATCCAGCTCACGCCGGGTCAGGAGGCTGAGGGTTGGGTTGAAGTGCCCGGCGGCTTGGTCCGCGCAGGCGAACCGGTGGCAGTCTCTGATCTCTCCGCGTTGGTCGACGGCACGCCGGTGGTGCGCAAGAGGTAACAGCATATGCAGAAACTGGCGCAGATCTGCATCCGGCGGCCGGTGTTCGCCACCATGCTCATCCTGGCCCTGGTAGTGATGGGCGTGAACTCCTATTTCAAGCTAGGCGTCGACTACTACCCCAAGATCGAATTCCCGGTAGTCACCATTACCACCACGCTGCGCGGTGCCGCGCCCGAGGAAGTCGAGACGCAGGTGAGCAAGCCGATTGAGGAAGCCGTCAATACCGTTAGCGGTATTGACGATCTGCATTCGATCTCCTCACAGGGAGTCTCGCTGATCTACGTCCAATTCGTACTGGAGAAGAACCCTGAGGTGGCAGCGCAGGAGGTGCGCGATAAGGTCGCTGCGATACAAAGCCAGTTGCCGCGCGACACGGACCCGCCGGTGATAGATAAGCTGGCCACCGACGCCGCTCCGGTGATCAACGTGGTCGTCGCCAGCAGGCGCGATCTCCGCGAGACCACTCGGATTGCCGATGACCGCATCAAGAAGAATATCGAGTCTCTTAGCGGTGTGGGGCAAGTGCGTTTTGTCGGCGACCGCCGCCGTCAGATCCAAGTACGGCTGGACGGCGAGAAGCTGTATTCCTACAACATCAACATCGATCAGGTACGCTCGGCGTTGGCGGCGCAGAACGTCGAGGTGCCTAGCGGGCGTATTGACCAGGGTCAGCGTGAGATCACTCTCCGGACGCTCGGGCGTATCGAGGATCCGCGGGAGTTCGAACGCGTCATCGTGTCGAACGTTGACGGCACTCCTGTACGCTTGCGGGACATCGGGGATGTGGTGGATGGCTTTGAGGAGCCGCGCTCACTGGCGCGCCTGGATGGCAAACCAGCGGTGGTGCTGGAGGTCCGCAAGCAGGCCGGCACCAATACCCTGGAAGTGATCCACGCGGTCAAAGCACGCATCCAGGCCCTCCAGAAGAGCCTTCCATCGGGCCTCGCAATCACCTACTCAGGCGACACTTCGCGATTCATCGAGGAGTCCTTCAAGGCCGTCCAGGAGCACCTGGTTTTGGGAGGCTTTCTGGCGGCGTTCATCGTGCTGTTGTTCATCCGGAGTTGGCGCTCAACGCTCATTGCCGCCGTAGCTATCCCGACATCGATTATCTCGACCTTCAGCCTGATGCAGGCTGTGGGTTTCACGCTGAACCAAGTCACGATGCTGGCACTGGCCCTAGTGGTAGGCATCGTGATCGACGACGCCATCGTGGTTCTGGAGAATGTCTTTCGTTTTCTGGAAGAGAAGAAGCTCTCGCCCGTGGAGGCGGCCATCCAAGGCACTCGGGACATCGGGTTGGCGGTGCTGGCCACCACCCTCAGCCTTGTCATCATTTTCCTGCCCGTGGCCATGATGACGGGCATGGTCGGCCGGTTCATGTCGAGTTTTGGCTACACGGCAGCTTTCGCCATCATAGTTTCGCTGTTGGTCAGCTTTACACTGACGCCAATGCTTTGTTCGCGTTTGCTGCGTTTGGGCGACAACGGCACATCGGGTAGCGGTCGCTCAAGCAAAGACACCTGGCTATTCAGGCTGTTGGCCGGCCAGTACCGCGCCATGTTGAAGTGGTCAATGAACCACCGGTGGGTGATCGCGTCACTGGCGGTAGCTGTGGCAGTTTCCTCGGTGCCGCTGTTCCTCATGCTGGGCATGGACCTTTTGCCCAACGACGACCAGAGCGAGTTCGAGATAAGCGTCCGTATGCCGCCGGGATCTTCCCTGGAAGGCACCGACGCGCAAATCCGGTTGCTGGAGGCTGAGTTGCGCCGGCTACCCGGTTTGCGAAACCTGCTGACTACAATCGGCGCTGACACACAGCGCCAAGTGGACCGCGGTTCGATTACCGTCGAACTGGTCCCAGAGAACCAGCGCAGGCAAAGCCAGAGGCAGATCATGCTACTGGCGCGCGAGCGCCTGGTCAAGTTCCACAACATGACCATCGGCGTCCAGCCTCCAGTCTTAATTCAGGGCAGCGGCGTCAACTACGACCTGGAGTTCTCCGTACAGGGGCCGGACCTGAGTCGGCTGAGCCGGTACGCCGACGAGATCAAGCGGAGACTGGCCGCGGTACCCGGCATCACCGATCTGGACAGCTCTTATGAACCCGGCAAACCCGAGTTTCGCGTTAAGATCAACCGGGACAGGGCCTCCGATCTCAACGTGAATGTGGCCAGCGTCGCCACCGCCCTCCGCACTCTGGTGGGAGGCGACCAGCAGGCCACAACTTATCGTGAGGGCGACGATCGTTACGATGTGCAACTCCGCGTCACCAAGGAGTTTCGTGATTCACCCGCCGCCATCCAGAGGCTCTTCGTGCCTTCGATGACCTTGGGCAACGTCGCGCTGTCGAACATCGCCACGCTGGAGCCATCTACCGGCCCCACCCAAATCGAGCGCTACAACCGCCAGCGACAGATCAGGATCACGGCCAACTTGGTGCAAGGTCAATCCCTGAGCAAAGTGCTGGAGATTCTCGATCGCACCGTGGCGGATTTGCACATGCCGTCCGAATACCGCGCCGGTCTGTTGGGCAAGACAAAGGAGTTTGGCCGTTCGGTCAGCGATTACATGGCCGCCTTCCTGTTGTCGATCGTCCTCATGTACATGGTGCTGGCGGCGCAGTTCGACAGCTTTGTTGATCCCATCACTATCCTTATCAGCCTGCCGCTATCGGTGCCCTTCGCCCTGCTCTCTCTGCTGCTGGCCGGCGAGAACTTCTCGATTGTCTATTCCTCGGTGGGCATCCTGGTGCTATTCGGCATCGTGAAGAAGAACTCGATTCTTCAAGTGGATCACATCAAATCGCTGCGTACCAATGAGGGGCTGTCGCGGCGAGAGGCAATCCTCCGCGGCTGTGAGGACCGGTTGCGGCCGATCCTCATGACCACCGCCGCGCTAGTGGCCGGTATGCTGCCGCTGGCTGTGGGCGGCGGCGCCGGCGGCGCCTCGCGTCGCACGGTGGCCATCGTGGTGATTGGCGGCCAGTCGCTATGCCTGCTGTTGACGCTGCTGGTGACGCCAGTGGCTTACTCTTACTTCGACGACATCACACACTCGCGGGCATGGTCGCGAGTCAGCGCCCTGCTCAGAGGGCTTTCTCCGCGGCGTGCCTGGTCCGGCCCGATCCTCGTGTTGTTGGTCTCCGGCTCTATCTGGGGCCAGACGCCACCGCCTCGTGTGGGTGTAGGTGCGGAACGCAGACTTGCCCTGGGCGAGGCCATCGAAATGGCGCTTAGGAGCAATCTCGAAATTGAGATCGAGCGCTCCAATGTTGCCAGTTCGGCCCAGGGAGTCAAAGCCGCAGAGGGTGCCTTCGACCCGATCTTCCACTCACTGCAGGATCTGGAGTCACGCAACACACCGGTCGCTAGCATCCTCGAAGGCGCCAACGGCAGACTGACCGAGCACGTTCTAGCGCTGAACTTCTCGCTCGCCAGCAAGCTGCCTCGCTATGGCACCTCGTTGCAGGCCGGTTTCGACAACGGCCGCACCTCAACCAACAACGCCTTCGCGTCGCTGAGCCCAATTATGAGCTCGCGCCTATCATTCGGCTTTACACAGCCGCTGCTACGCAACCGCATGATCGACCGCGAACGCGCCGAGTTACGAATCCGCCGCAAGCAGTTCAACGTTTCTCAAATGGACTTCGAGCTGAAAGTGATCGATGTCGTGTCGCACGTCGAGGAGGCTTACTGGGACTTGCTCGGCGCACGCCAGGACGTGGACGTCAAAGCCGACGGCGTGCAGTGGGCGCGGGAGCAGTTGGCTCGCAACCAGCGCATGATTGACTCCGGAACACTAGCGCCCGTCGAACTGGTCGCCTCCGAAGCTGAGTTGCAGCGCCGCATGGACGCCTGGTACAGCAGCGTCGGCAGGGTTACCGAGACCGAGAACCTATTGAAGACACTTATCGCAGCCGACCGCCAAGCGGAGCTGTGGGGAGAGGAGATCTTGCCAACGGAGGCCCGCACCGCCGTCCTGCCCTCCGTAAGCGACCTTCCGCAGATGGTGGCGGAAGCCATCAGGAACCGCGCCGAGTTGCAGGCCATCGCTCTGCGGCGCGACGTTAACGACATTCAGAAACAACTGAGCGCAGACCAGGTCAAACCGCAAGCGAATCTTTGGGCATCCTACGCCGCGGCAGGCATTGGTGGCACCGTGCTTGGCAAGGAAGATCCCATCACCGCTTCCACCACGCTGGCTACTGCGCGCTTGAACCAACTTTCGACGCTCGCGGGCCTGCGGCCTCTGGCCTCGATTAGCTTCGGCACGCTTCCCGAGAGCCTGTTCGGCGGTTACGGAACCGCCCTGTCGAACCTCTTCAGCGGTCGCTATCAGAGTGTTCAGGTTGGCTTACAGTTCGATCTCACTCTGCGCAACCGCACTGCTCAGGCCGCCCTCGCACAAAGCACCATCGCCGAGCGGCGTCTGAAGCTCGAACGGGCGCTTGCCGAGCAGGTGGTCGAAGCGCAAGTGCGTAACGCCATGCAAGCCATTGAGACCGCCAAACAGCGCGTCGCTGCGGCCGAGGCCGGCGCGCGCGCTGCCCGGGAAAAACTCGACAGCGAGACCCGGATGTTCCGGGGCGGTGAGTCAACCAACTTTATGGTGTTAACTCGCCAGAATGAATACGCGGACTCGCGCAGCCGCGTGATAGTGGCCAGCCTGGATCTCAACAAGGCCATCTCACGCATGGAGCAAGCTCTTGGTTCCACACTACGCAGCCACCAGATCAGCTTGCGGTGATCGGCGGAAAGGCGGCCGGAGGATTGTGCGCCGCATACCGCTGTGTTCGCGACGAGATTCACCATGACGCAACCCTCCCCAATCCTGCTGAGCCTGGAACTGCGGCTCCTCCGCTATGTGATCGCGGTTGCTGAGGAACTGCACTTCACTCGGGCATCGATGCGCCTCCACATTGCCACACCTTCATTGAGTCGACAGATTCGCCAATTGGAGCAGTTGCTCGGATATGCCCTGTTTGAGAGGAAAACGCGGGAGGTGGTGCTAACACCAGCAGGCGCGGCGTTTGTTGTCGAGGCGCGTCGAGCACTTATGCACGCCCAGAGGGCAATCGAAGCTGGTGCCGTAGCAAGTTCTGGTGACAGTGGCGTAGTCCACGTCGGCTACACACCACTGTTCGACACTGCACTTGTGCCACAGATTCGCGAGGCGTTCGCCCACACGTTGAATAGCGAAATGCTCGTCCTCCAGAGTACGTATTCCATGGTGCAGATGGACCAAATCCGATGCGGGCGTTTGCACGCCGGGTTTGTAGTGCTTCCGATTGCGTCCGGTGAACTTCGAATCGATAGTGTATTCCGGGATCGATTGGTTGCTGCAGTGCCTGAAGGTTCGGAACTGGCGAAGCAAGCGATCTTGGGTGTCCAGGAAATTGCGGCGCAGCCGGTCATCTGGTTTGCGAGACTCGCCAATCCGCACCTTCACCAGTATTTTGTAACAACCTGCCAGGAAGCAGGCTTCACACCAAAGATCGTTCACGAGGTGTCAACCGTTACTGAGATGCTGGACCTGGTATCTGTTCATGTAGGTATCGGCTTCGCCAGAGGCTCAATCCAGACCCGCCTTCATCCGGAGGGGATCGTCTTTCGTGAACTTGCCGCCCCTGAACTCTTGTTGGAAATCGGCCTTGCATATCGAGACGAAGATCTCTCTGACAGCTTCCTCGCTTTCCTTGGGGTGTTGAGGCAATTGTCGACCCACTATCGTGGTGATGAGTCGTCGGCGATCCGACCCGGCCCCGGAGTGATTAGCGCTCAGGCGCCAGTGCTTCCTCCGCTCGCCTGACGGTGCGTTCGGCGTAAGCGTGAGCATCGCTCTTCTGGCCAGCGCGGTACTGGGCGATGGCCGCGATCACTGCGTCTGGAGAATCACCGCGCGCCAGAGCGCGTTTGGCGTAAGCCCAATCGCGCTCGGACTGGCTGATGCCGGAGTGCGGGGAACCGGCCTTATCAATGTGCTCCTTGTCCACCAGTGTGCGCCCGCTTTGGCTATCATTTGGCACCACTGGAAAATGCTCAGGACCGAAAGTGCGGTCGGCCCGCGTTTCGACACGCACGAGAAAAGGCTTCGCGTACTTGTGGTTCATGAAGCCGGGAAGGCGGAGAACGCGGCTGGAATCGGTGGCCGCGGGGTCGGCGCCGGTCTCGCGAACGAGATGGCGCATGAGGCGTTCCGCATCGTCCTGGCCGAAGCCTTCCACTTTCCAGACCACTTGCCATTTCCCTGATGACGAATTGACGAGGTAGTTGGGTGTGGGCACATCCTGCCGTTGCATGAGCGCCTGCACGGCGGCGGTGCCGTTATCGTCGAAGTCGAGGTAGATGTGGCGTACCTCGGCGATATCGTCCTTGGTGCGTCCGTGGCTGCCCGGCTTGATCGTGTTCATCGACACGTACACTTCGCATCGTTGTGCATTCTCGTGACGGAGCCATGCCTGGAAGCCGGGGGCTGCGATCTTCTCCGCTGTGGCGATGCGCTGGACGACACGGTGGGTTTCCTTTGGGATCAGCACGATGGCAAGGCGGTCGTCTGGACGGAAGTTCTCGCGCAGGTATCGGACGGGAACATCAATGTCCAGTTTCTGCTGGCTGTTCGGTGCGCTTGAAGATGTCCTTGAATTCGTATCGGTCCTGGTTTGGTTCATAGTGCTCGATCCTTATCAATTCGGCGGCGTAGCGTTTGCCGTGGCGGCGTTCGATGTGCAGGAGCAGTTGGATGGCGTCGGCGATGTTGGCGCGGATGGCGGTGTAGGGGAGTTCCACTCCAGCCTGGAGAACGCAGCTCGTGAGCCGCGCGATGGCTTGCTGGGCAGAGTTCGCGTGAATGGTGGATAGGGTTCCGGAATGGCCGGTATTCAGGGCCTGGAGCAGGTCAAATGCTTCACCACCGCGCACCTCGCCGAGAACGATCCGGTCTGGGCGGTGCCGGAGTGTGGCGCGAACCAGATCGCGGATGGTGACCGCTGGAATGCCGGGCTGCTCGCGGCGGGCTTCGAATCGCACCAGGTTCGGCTTTTCGAGCTGGATTTCCGCCGTGTCCTCGATCACGACGATTCTCTCGCCGTCACCGACGAAGTTAGCAAGGGCGTTCAAGAGGGTTGTCTTGCCGGTGCCAGTGCCACCGCTGATGAGGATATTCTGCCGGCATTCAATGGCGGACCGGAGTTGATCCAACAAAGCCACCGTGAGCGATCCGATACGAACGAGTTCCTCGGCGGTAAACCTCTGCGAGTGGAACTTGCGGATCGTGAGTGTCGTGCCATCGATGCTGCATGGTGGGATCACCGCAGCAACTCGGGAACCGTCCGGCAGGCGGGAATCGAGGAGCGGCCGGGCCTCGTTGATCTCGTCTC
>CAZLOS010000112.1:0-16876 GCA_964561215.1 uncultured Solibacteraceae bacterium
GTAGAACGGCATCATCACCACACCCAGGAAGAGCATGGCGGGAATGGCGCCGATCCAATACCAGTGCGTCGCCAGGATGCCGTACTGATAGGCTGCCGCGGCCCACCCCATCAACTCGAGCGAACCCAGGTTCGCCGCGACGAAACTCAGCCCCGCGATCCAGGCTGTCATCTCGCGGCCGGCCATGAAGAAATCCTCGCCCGTCCGCGTGTGCTTCTTGAGGTAGACGCCGATCGCCAGCACCGCCGCGAAGTACACGACGATGATGCTGAGATCGACGGCTCCCAGTGAAAGCAGACGTTGAGGGGCGGTGGCAGGTGCGCCCGAAAGAAGGATGGCCGGAATCATGAATCAACGATTATACTCACGGCCGCTTCTGAACGAGGGCGACTTAGTCGAGGCGAACGTGGGCGACGGCATCGTGAACCGCTTTCACAACGGTTTCTTCGATGGACGAATCCCAGGGACCCGGCTGCAGGTAGAACTCCATGGAGTTGACGCCGGCCTCGTAACCGCCTTCCTGAAGGATGCGCAGGGACGGAATGTAACCGAAAACGTCGTTGCTGTAGCCGGCCAGCCAGAGGTGGTTGGCGTCGAATTCCTTCTTGAAGCGCAGCGCGTATTCGCTGGTTACTTCTCCGCCCAGGGCGATCAGGGTAAGGTCATGACCGAATTGCCAAGCCTGCACGGGCCAGGGGTACTCAGAGGGCAAACGGCCGTCGCGGTCCAGAATCTTGAGCATGACTTCGGCGTCGCGGCGGACGATCTGAGTACCGTTCTTGACACGCTCGTTCAGTTGCTCGCGGCTGGGCGGCGTGGCGAACTTCAGCGGCACTGTCTCAAAGTGAGTCTTCAGAGGACCTGCGACAGGCTGCATGGACCGGCGTAGACGCGCGTCAACGGCCGCGCCGAGCATGGCGCCGTAACTCTCGGCAAGTTCGACGGTGCCGTTGGGATAGGCTTTGACGTCGCCGCCGAAACCCATGACAAAAAAGGCCATGGCGCCGGGATGGCGCGCCTCGAGCCACTGCTGCGCGCTGCCGGCGTAATCGCCGTGGAATTTGTAGATGCTGATGGTGCTGTTATGGCAACCATAGCCGAAAACCACGGCGCGTAGGGAGCCTTCCGGGGATTCGACCCGGAGAACTGGCACGTCGTGGTCGGCTGGACCCTCGTAGTTGGGACCCCAGGTCTTGCCGCCCGGCATGCGGCGGTGAATACCGAATGTCGCTAAGGTCTTTCCGAAAGAGAGGCGCGCCGGGGCGAGGTTGGCAATGGCGGCGCCGATGACTGAGATCAGCTTGTCCTCAAGCTGCCGGGTGTAGACGGCGACGTCATCCCAGTCTTTGGATGACATATTGTAGCCTGGAACAGCAGCCATGCCGGAGACCACTGGGCCGCAGTGAGTGTGTGAGGAGTTGAGGAAGAGGCGCTCGCGGCGAATGCCGTATTGCGCCTGGACCCGGCTAGCGATGGTTTTGGCAAGGCTGGCCGGGAAGCCCAACATGTCGGTGGTGACGAGGACCGCGCGGGTGCCCGCCGGGTCCTCCAGAACCAGGGCCTTGGCATACAACTCCTGGGCGACGCCTTCCGAGGGCTTGTTCCGGCCGCCGAATCCGGCCATGAACAGCGGACCTTGAGGGGTCATCGGCACCTTGGCGGCGCCGGCCTTCCACTCGGCCGCCGCGCCGAGCGCCGGCATAAGGAGTGCCGCCAACAATACCCACCGCAGCTTCATCGAGCAAAACCTCCCTCTTTTGTGAGTCTAGCGCGGGGCAGATCTCGCCTGTTGGGAACTCGTACACACGCTCCGGACCTGTCTGTTGGGGAAGTGCGACGATCACCTTTTTCCAACTCATGTCAACGTGCGCATACGCTTTGATCGCATCGTTGAGCACGAGGATAGGCGTTCCCTTTTCATACATAACCACCTGGACAACGTTGGATGATGCGCCGGCGGACTCCAGCACAAAAACGTTGCCAGTCATCGCGATCTTCACGATTGTGCTGCGATTCGTCTCCACGAGGAGGCTGGGCTGTCCCCCTTTGTCGGGCCATGCTGCGATCTGAAGAAAGCCCCAGTCCCCAATGCGGCAATTCCGGACTTCGACCCTCCGCATGTTTGAGCGTGGAATCCGTGAAATCCACTCCGGATACATCGTGGTGACCACCTCGTCACACAGTTTCGGCCGCGAGGCGTGAGATTCTTGGCCGAATGCTGAGATGCAGAACAGGACTATTAGCAGCGCAATCATTCACGAGTCCTCTCATTAGCAGATCCGGGGACAGGCTACGTGATTCCGCAATTCACCGCAGCTCGCCAGCGTTCTCGCCGTTAAGATCCTCACTCGGTGTCGCAGCCCATCGAACACAATTGGACCACATCCTGAACTCCGCATATTTCTCCAGCTTCCCATACCTGATTCTGCCTTCAGGGAATCCTGCTCTTCAGCCTTTGCGCCGCGCCGCGCTACGAAGGCAACTGCCGTTTCAGCGGGCCGAAAAACGTCTTGACGAAGTCGGCCGCGGCCGCTTCGGCCTGCGCCACATCGCCTTGCACCGGCACCGTCACCCGCACCAGCGCCGTGTCGGTCCGGTTGTAGCGGATCGCGTCCGCAACCAGGTAGAGGCGCGCCTTGTACTCGCTCGCGACCACGCGGTTGCGTGTCTGGTACCAATACACTACCAGGCTCTGCTCATCGTTGCGTGTCACAAGGTAGCGGTTCACTTCGATGCCGCCGGCTCCCGGCACGTCGATCGTCATCCGTCCCGACTCCGAGGGCACCCAACCCGCACCCGGCAGGCAGTTCTTCGGAGAATGAGGCATCTGCCCCGTGCGCTGGGTCTTGAAGAAAGCAATGAACAGGCCCGCCACCGCCGTGTGATCCGCATTGACGTATTGCCGGCTGAGCGTGTCGTCCGCCGCCAGAACCTGGCGCGTCTGTTCGTCGATCACTCCCTCCTGGAGCCGTGACCACTGCCCGGCCGACGTTGTGAGTTCCGCCAGCGGCCGGGGATTCGGAACGTCCTCCTTGCGTGAGAAACCGTAGAACGCCGCCGCCTGCGCCAGCAGGATAACGCTGAGAACCCTCATCGAACGCAAACCGAGGAACGCAAACCAAGGGCTAGCCGCGGGCATGCCACCTCCGGTACACGGCATTCACGCCGTGGTGGAAAGCCACCAGGATCACCAGCGCGATCATGAAGATCACCCAGCCGGAAAGCGCGTGCGAGAATCCCTCGGCCAGTTCCTTCTTGTACTCGCTCAGGATGCCCGATAGCGTCACGCGAAAAGCGTTCGCCACGATTGCAATCGGCACCGTGGCTATCAACAGTACCGGCCGCATCCATCGCTTTTCATCGAAAAAGTATGCGTAAATCAGGCTCAGGAAACTCAGCGACAGCAGGGACCGTATGCCGCTGCAAGCCTCCACCACCGACAGCCGCTGGCTGGGCAGCTCCAGGATGTTGCCTTCCCGCATCACCGGGATTCCGATCAGGCTCAGGGCTGCCTCCGCCACGCGGCTGGCCAGTAATTGCAGCGGAAATGTGATTTGGGTGTAGACGATCGCCGGGATCGGGACCATGAAGACCAGCAGGAACAGCGGAAAGGCGAGCTTGCGCGTGCAGCGCGTCCCGCAAGTGAAAAGGATGGCCCCCACCAGGGAGATAATGAACGCCGTGCGCGCCAGGAACAGCTCCGCCGCCAGCGTGGCAACTGTTACTTGCAGCGCTCCATAAACCACCAGCACCAGGCCCCACCAGTTGGTCGAGACCGGCTCAGCCATCAACTTCCCGCGCATTTTCCAGGCGATGTAACCGGCCACCACCGGCACGAAGAAGCCGTGCCCCATGTCATCGTCGGCGGCCCACTGCCGGACCAGTCGCGCGAGGACCGGCGCGTAGCAAACCACGAGCAGCAATCCTGTCCAAATGATGGCGCCCCAGGGAAGTTGCCGCGCTCTTCCCCCCGGAGGATGAGCCTCGCTCCGATTCTCTGCAATGGAAGCCATAAACGGCTTAAACCAGTAAACCACAGCCAATGATTCGCCTCAACCCGGCGGCTCTAAAGCGGGTTTATGGTAAAACAGGATCGTGACCTCGTTGGAATCCAAATTGCTCCCCTCGGAAGACATCGTTGCCCGCGTCATCGAAGGTGAAATCGTGATAGTTCCTCTCGCCGCCGGCATTGGTGACATGGAAGACGAGCTTTACACCCTCAATGAAACGGGCCGTGTCATCTGGGACCGCCTGGACGGCCAACGGACCCTGCGTGAGATCGCCGCCGGCCTGGCGCGGGAGTTTGAAGCGCCCGTCGAGGAGATTGAGCAGGATGTCGAAGGCTTCGCCACCGAACTCCTCAACCGGAAGATCCTTGTCACAGCTCCCGCGGCTTGAGCGAACCGAACTGCCTCTTTCCGGCGCCGCGCTGCTGGACCTGATGCGCGCCGTGCTCGACCGCGGCGTGCCCTTTCGCTTCCGCGCCCGCGGCGGCAGCATGAGTCCGTTCGTCCGGGACGGAGACGTCGTCACCGTGGAGCCGGCCGCGGCGCCAGTACGCACGGGCGACATCGTGGCCTTCGTCGATCCCGCCAGCCGGAGGCTTCGCGTTCACCGCGTCGCAGCCACGCGTGGCGACGCATTTCTCCTGAAGGGCGACAACGTCGAGGTGCCTGACGGGATGGTGCAGCGGGACGGCATCCTCGGCAGGGTAGTTCGTGTGGAACGCGATGGAAGTCCTGTCCGCCTCGGTACCGGTCCGGAACGAGGCCTCATCGCATGGTTGAGCCGCGCGGGAAGCCTCGGCCGCGCGCGTAGGCTCTATAGGCGATTTCGTAAGAACACCCGCTAACACCGTGGAGCAGGCGGCCACGCCTCGAACGCCGGCTGCCCTGCCGGCCCACCTAAAGCCCCCGCCGCCCGAACACGTATTGAACAAAGAACCGCACGGGCCGCACGACGTAGTAGCCCGCCATCAGCCACTCGGGAAGCGTCACCGCTCCCCAATCGCCCGGCGTGGGTGTGGCCGATAGCCGGAACAAATACACCGCCGCGTCGCGCCGCCGATCCATGGCCGCCGCATGAAAACGCGCCATCCTGAGGACGCCGGTCTCCCCGGCGTACGGATCGAACAGCCGTTCCCGTACCGAGCGGGCCAACCGCCCTGCCGCCGGCTCGGCCTCAATTCCGCGCAGCACTCGCTCCGGCAGCGGCGCCTCCAGCAGGTCGTGCGCCAGCGCAAGCCCCAGCATCAGCATGCGCCGCCTCCGCCACCTGCCAGCGCGGTCCAGCACCGCGTCCCAATCCACGGCCGGGCTCGTTTCGAGAATGCCCGCCACGTCCGCCAGCCACTGTAGCCGGTCCCACACGTGTTTGGTCCCGTGCGAGCAGAGCACCAGCAGCAGATCCTCGGCGCACAGCGTGCGGAACTCGCGGTCCCCCAGTTTCACTGTGGCGAAACGCGCGCCTTCCACATTCGGCCCCACCGGCAGCGACAGGAACCGCGGCGGGCTGGCCCATTGCAAATCCAATAGGCTCCCGTCGCTCGGCCGTGCCATGGGCGCTTCGTAATCGAACCGTAGCAGCGCCTTCCATTGCGAAGGGTTGAGGTCGCGCTGCGGACGGTAGCCGATCCCGCCGAGCGCTTCGAAAATACGCGGCAGGTCGCGCTTGCGAACCAGGATGTCCAGGTCCGCGAAATCCCGCAGCCCCACCTGCCGGTGCGTCATCGCCGCCAGCAACGGCCCTTTGTAGCCCACCGCATCGATCCCGCGCGAAGCCAGCAGGTCGAGGATGCGGATCAACTCCCGCTCGTACAGAATCCCCCGCCGCAGCGCGTGCAGATAACTGTCTCGCAAGCGCGTGAACACGCCGGCCGGCACTTGCTCCGCGTGCTCGCCCTTCAGACGCCAGTAAACCAGAGGCGCCAGCCCGTGCCGTCCCGCCAGCTTCATCACCGGGTCCCAGTCCGTGACTGAGGCAAGCAACTCTCGCGCACGCTCCTCGTCCCACTTGCGCCTGGCGCAGAGCAGCAGAAGTTCGGCTTCGGGCGTGGGAGCGTGGCAGGTCGCGGCCATTTTGAAGAGAGAGGTTCCGAAACTATGCTAGTCTATTCTCTTCGCGCATTGTCCCGCTACATAACTCACAAATCGACGAACTCCACGCCGCGGTTGCCACTTGAAGGAAGCATTGATCTCACCTACCGGTGCAACAACACGTGCCGTCACTGCTGGCTGTGGCTTGCCGAGTCCGCTCCGGAGCGGGAGCGCGAACTCGACTTCGATGAAATCCGCCGGATCGCGGACGACGCCCGCGCCATGGGGTGCCGCCGCTGGCGGATCTCCGGCGGCGAGCCCATGCTGCGGCCGGACTTCCCGGACATCTTCGACTATCTTGCTTCCCACAGCGCCGGTTATAGCCTGAACACCAACGGCACGCTGATCACCCCGGCCATCGCGCAGGCCATGCGCCGCAAGGGCTCCAAGATGGTCGCTCTGTACGGCGCCACCGCCGAGGTCTACGACCATGTCACGCGGCACCCCGGCGGCTTCGAAATGGCCATGCGCGGATTCGCGTATCTCAAGGAAGCCGGCGCAGGCTTTATCGTGCAGCTCATCCCCATGCGCGACAACTGGCATCAGTGGGACCGGATGATCGCGCTGGCGGAATCGCTGAGCCCCGCCTGGCGCGTCGGCGCCGCGTGGTTGTTCAAATCGGCCTCCGGCTCGGCGGCCCGCAATCGCGAAATCGAATCCCAGCGCCTGCCGCCCGCCGATGTTGTGGCGCTGGATCCGCCATCCGATGGCCCGTGCGAAGCAGCCCCGTCCACTGATGACTGCCTTTTCACCGCCTGCATCGGGCGCTCCGAGTTTCACGTCGATCCTTACGGCGGCATGAGCTTCTGCTCCCAGATCAAAGACCCCGCCTTGCGCTTCGACCTTCGTCGCGGCGGCTTCGCCCACTCCTGGGACAAGTTCCTGCCTTCGCTCGCCGGGAAAGTGCGCGGCGGCGCGGAGTATCTCGAAGGTTGCGGCGCTTGCACCCTGCGCGGCGACTGCCGCTGGTGCGGAGTCTATGCCCGCCTGGAGACCGGCCGCTACTCCGCCCGCGTGCCGTACCTGTGCTCCATCGCCCGGGAGACCCGGAACTTCAGAATGAATTGGGAAACGCAACACAAGAGGCACTACCGGATCGCCGGCCTCACCGTGACCGTCGAAAGCGACCTGCCCATTACGGACGCCACTTTCGGCTCCAAGTTCGAATGCTTCCGCGCGGCTGAGCCCGGCGCGGATGTGGTGAGCATCCATCACCACTTCGAAATGCCGCAGTTTGATCGCTCGAACCTCGGCGAGCTGGTGTACCGCAAAACCCCTTGGGCCATCTACCGCAAAGGCGAATCCTGGATTTACCTGGGCATCTCTCCCGAACCGGACGACCCCACCTTGCACGTGGCCGCCGTGTTCAACAGCGCGCATACGCGCGGGCAGATCTACCACCCTTCCAAGAGCCAATACGAAAAAGGGGACATCCAGGCCCTCACGATGTTTCCGACCGATCAGATTGTGCTCGCGCGCGTCCTGGCCGAACGCGAGGGCTTCTTCCTGCATTCGAGCGGAGCGGTGATGGACGGCCGCGGTCTGCTTTTCGTGGGACACTCGGAAGCCGGCAAGTCCACCACCGCCGGGCTGCTCGCCGGTCATGCCGAAATCCTCTGCGACGACCGCAACGTGGTGCGCCGCGACGGCGGTGCCTGGCGGGTCTACGGGTCCTGGAGCCACGGCCAGCTTCCCGTAGTCTCGGCGGCCTCCGCGCCCTTGCGCGCCCTCTTCTTCCTCCGCAAGTCCACGGAAAACCGCCTGACCCCGGTGACCGATCGGCGGGAAATGCTCGACACCCTGCTGGGCTGCGTGATTCGCCCCTTGGCCACCCGCGATTGGTGGGAGACGACCCTTGCGCTGGTGGACTCCCTCACGCGGGAAGTGCCCTGCTACGCCATGGAGTTCGACAAAAGCGGCGCCATCGTGGCGGAGATCGAGCGCCTGGTGCCTACCCTATGAGCAAGTACGTCCAGCGGGTGCCGCCGCACGAGTTCAAAATCGGGACATCGAAAGGTCTGCGCCTGGGCCATCTGGACATCGAGCTGACCGAGCGGTGCAATAACGATTGCATCCACTGCTGCATCAACCTCCCCGCCGGCGACCGGCAGGCCATGGCGCGTGAGCTGCCGACCGCGGAATGGAAGCGCATCCTGACCGAAGCCGCCGGGCTCGGCTGCCTGGAGGTCCGCTACACGGGCGGAGATCCGCTCCTGCGGGAGGATTTCGAGGATCTCTACCTGTTCGCCCGGCGCCTGGGTATTAAGGTGCTCCTGTTCACCAACGCCCGGCTGATCACGCCGCGCCTGGCGGACCTGCTGGCCCGCATTCCGCCGCGCGTGCTCATCGAAATAACCGTGTACGGCATGCACGCCGAATCCTACGAGGCCGTGTCGCGGGTCCCGGGCTCGTACGCGCAGTTTCGCCGGGGCGTTGAGCTGCTGCTCGACCGCAAGGTCCCCTTCATCGTCAAGCAGGCGTTGCTCCCTCCCAACCGGCGCGAGCTGGAAGAATTCGAAGCCTGGGCCGCCACCATCCCCTGGATGCGGGAGCCGCCCGGCTATTCCATGTTCTTCGACCTGCGAGACCGCCGCGACAACCCGGCCAAGAACGACGCGATCCGTGCCCTCCGTCTGTCCCCGGAAGAAGGGATCGCCATTGAGGCGCGCCGCGGCCGGCGGCGCCTCAAGGAAATGGATCACTTCTGCCGCAAGTTCCTGGGGCCGCCCGGAGACAAGCTCTTCCGTTGCGGCGCGGGCGCCGGCGGCTGCGTCGACGCCTACGGACGCTTTCAGCCCTGCATGGGCCTGCGCGCTCCGGAATTCGGTTACGACCTCCGCGCCGGCTCGCTCCGGGAAGCCCTCACGGACTTCTTCCCGCGCGTGCTGGCGGTGAAAGCCGCCAACCCGGACTATCTGGCCCGCTGCGCCCGCTGCTTCCTCAAAAGCCTGTGCGAACAGTGCCCCGCCAAATCGTGGACCGAAAGCGGCACCCTCGACACCCCCGTCGAGCATCTCTGCGAGGTGGCCCATGCCCAGGCCCGCGACCTGGGCCTGGTCGGGTCCGGTGAGCGCGGATGGACCGTCCGGGATTGGAAGTCCCGGCAAGTGAAGGAGCCCCCGCAAGGCTAGCGCGGCCTTGACCATCCGGATTCCGGAAGGCTAGACCGATACCAGTAATTATCTTATTTGGATGGATAATGTTTACATTTGTAAACATATGTAAACAGCAAGGGCGAATCGATGAAACGAAAAAACTGGCAACCGCCAAGACTTATCGTGCTGGGAAGATCCAATCCCGAAGAGGCTGTCCTGGCGGGTTGCAAGCAGCGAAACAACGGCGCAGGCCCTGGGAACGGACACACAGCGTGCCGCAGAGATGGGAACTGTGGCAATGGGTGCGCTGACCTGGCCTCGTCGTAAGGCCTCAACATTGCGCAATACCGAAGTTTCTCTCCCGGAAAGTACTGATACCCGGATCAATGGACTCCAAATTGTGATATATTCACCAAAGGCAGTCGAGCAGTATAAGAACTGCCGCCATCGGAGGATATACCTTGAAGAGAATCTTCGTAGTCTTCCTACTGTGCGCCCTCACTGCCTTCGCGGGCCCCATCACGACTAATCAGTGGTATGGGTTCGCATGGTTTGACACCATTCCGTCAGCCACATCCGGATATCTTGTCTCTTCGGCAGATGCCCCAGTGCTCGATCCTGGCGCTAGTCCGTGGACCATTAGCTTGACATCGCCCGCTTACCTCGTTCTGGTGGATGGCTTCGAGTCCGTGGACCAGTTCGAGGTGTTTGACGGGGGAGGTTCTTTGGGCATGACATCCATTCCCGTAGCGTCCCACGACGGATGCATAGGCGGCGACGGTCCGGAGCACTGCTTAGCCGATAGTCGTTTCAGCAGTGGCGGTTTCCTGCTCGGCGCGGGAGACCACACCATCAACATAACGACGGTTACCGGCTCTTCGCCTGGTGGCGCGTGGTTCCAGGTTGACTCCGGTGTTCCGGAGCCATCCACCCTTAGTCTGGTTGGGCTTGCTGGCTTAGCCATCCTCGCATGGCGGCGGAAGCGCTGAAGATGTTTCCCGGTTGATAGCGGTGTAGAAGGCGCTTGGTAATGGCAGTGTCCGCAGATGTCCGGGTTCGCCGAATGTAAACCTTTGTTGACAGATGTGACAGATGGAAGGCATATAAATCATGAAGCAGCGAGCATGGAAAACCCCAAGGCTGATCGTGCTGGGAAGAGGCAACCCGGAAGAAGTTGTGCTCGGTACGTGCAAGAACCTCGAAAAGGAGATGAACCCGTATGCAAGGAATACCGGCTGTCAAAGCCACAATGGTATAAATTGCTTGGAATGCAATACAATAGTAGTGTCGTAAGGTACCGAACGTCTGCCTCCTGATGGCTGGCATGCGTGCAAGTTGCGAGACCTCCGAAGCCAGTGCTCCACAGGCGCAATCCGCAGCCGAATGCCCCCCCTCGCACCCCCTAAATGTCCACCCCCTTCGCCCAATCCGTCCGAATCCAGGACTTCCCCGCCTGGGATAGCAGCCTCGCGCACGGCGCGCCGCTCAGCTTCGATATCGAACTGACCGCCCGCTGCCCGAACGACTGCCGCCACTGCTACATCAACCTCCCCGCCTCCGACGCCGCCGCTCGCGACCGCGAGATCACCCTCCCGGAAATCGACCGCATCGCGGGCGAAGCCGTCGATCTAGGCGCCTTCTGGTGTCTGGTCACCGGCGGCGAGCCGCTCCTGCGTGACGACTTCCCCGATATCTATCTGGCCCTCAAGCGCAAGGGCCTGCTGGTCAGCGTCTTCACCACCGGTGGCCTCATGCGCCCCGAGCACGTCGAACTGTTTCGCCGCTATCCCCCGCGCGACATCGAAATCACCGTCTACGGCGTCACCCGCGAAACCTACGAGCGCGTCACCCGCCGCCCCGGTTCCTTCGCCGCCTTCCAGCGCGGTCTGGACATGCTGCTATCGAGCGGCGTCCGCGTGCGCCTGAAGGCCATGGCCCTCCGCTCCAACGCGCACGAACTCCCCGCCATCGCCGAATTCTGCCGCGCGCGCACCAAGGACTACTTCCGCTTCGATCCGCTCCTGCACGCCCGCTACGACCGCGACGCCGCCCGCAACGCCGAAATCCGCGCCGAGCGCCTGACCCCCGCCGAACTGGTCGCCCTCGAGCGCGGCGACAGCGAACGCGCCCGCGCCATGGAGAAAGGCTGCCGCACCCTGATCCAGGAGGATCCCGGACACGCCCATTGCGATCACCTCTTCCACTGCGGCACGGGGCAGGGAAGCTTCAGCGTGACCTGCGACGGCAAGTTCCGCCTCTGCTCCTCCCTCGTCCACCCGGATTGCGTCTACGACCTCCGCCGCGGCACGCTGGCCGAAGCCTGGCGCACCCTGGTCCCGAAGGTCCGCGATATGCGCTCCCGCCGCCCGGAGTACCTCGAGCGCTGCCGCACCTGCAACATCGCCAAC
Source organism: uncultured Solibacteraceae bacterium (assembly GCA_964561215.1). Taxonomy (GTDB): domain Bacteria; phylum Acidobacteriota; class Terriglobia; order Bryobacterales; family Bryobacteraceae; genus JAJFUV01. The sequence goes on from CAZLOS010000112.1 coordinate 11,599, forward strand.
CTCTGCCTGTGGTGCCCCGCGCACGCCTACCTGGAAACCGGAGAGCTGGACCTGCCGGTCGACTACTTCTGCGACGTGGCGCACGCCCGCGCCGCCGCGCTCGAAGCCGCCGTGCAACCGGGCGTCCACGCGCCCGCCAACCCGGTAAAATAGTTCGTTGACCCGGAATCTGGATCTGTTGCGCGACAAACTCCGCGGCGTCGCCGCCCAGCTCCCCTACGTGCCGCGCGCGGTCGCGCTCGTGTGGGACGCGGCGCCCCGCTGGACCGCCCTCTGGGCCGCGCTCCTTCTCCTGCAGGGCATCCTGCCCGTCGCCACCGTCTACCTCACCAAGACCGTCGTCGACGCCCTGGTCGCCGCCATCCGCTCCGGCGGCACATGGCCCGCCGTGCGTACCGCGCTCGCCGCGGTCGTCGCCATGGGCGTGGTGCTCGCTCTCGGCGAGGCCCTCAAAGCCGCCTCCGGCCACATCCGCGCCGCCCAATCCGAGCTCGCCGGCGACTACATCCGCAGCCTCATCCATCGCCGCTCCATCGAAGCCGACCTCGCCTTCTACGATTCCCCCGAATACTTCGACCGCCTGCATCGCGCGCGCGAGGAGAGCGCCTACCGCCCGCTCCAGTTGCTCGAGAACCTGGGCGGGCTCGCGCAGAACGCCATTACGCTCGCCGCCATGGGCGCCGTGGTGGCGCGCTTCGGCTGGTGGATTCCCCTGACGCTCCTCGCCGGCACGCTGCCCGCGTTCCTCGTCGTGGTGCGCTACAGCATCGAGCAGCACAACTGGCGCAGGCGCGTGACCGCCGACGAGCGGCGCGTCTGGTATTACGATTGGCTGCTCACCTCGAGCGACGCGGCCGCCGAGCTGCGCCTCTACGGCCTCGGCCGGCACTTCCAGGGACTGTATGAGGGGTTACGCGGGCGCTTGCGCGAGGAGCGGCTGGACTTGTCGCGGCGCAATGCCTGGGCGGAGGCCGGCGCGGGGCTGGCGGCGCTCGCCGTGGCCGCGCTGGCCGTGGTGTGGATGGGATGGCGGGCGATGAAAGGCGCCGTCACGCTAGGCGATCTGGCGCTGTTCTACCAGGCCTTCCAGCAGGGCCTGGGACTCGCGCGCGGCCTGCTCGCCGGCGTCGGCCAGCTCTATTACAACCTGCTGTTCCTCGGCAACCTGTTCGAGTTCCTGGCGCTCGCCCCGGAGGTCGTCTCGCCGCGCGAAGCTGTGCAGCCGCCCGAAATCCCCGCCCTGGGCCTCCGCTTCCGCCACGTCACGTTCCGCTACCCCGGCACCGCCCGGCCCGCCCTCGACGATTTCTCGCTGGACATCCCGGCAGGCAGTGTGGCGGCCGTGGTCGGACCGAACGGCGCCGGCAAGAGCACCCTGCTCAAGCTCCTGTGCCGTTTCTACGATCCGTCTGAAGGCGCCGTGGAGCTGGACGGCGTCGACCTGCGCAAGTTCGACCTGGACGAGCTGCACCGCCGCATCGCGGTGCTCTTCCAGCAGCCCGTGCATTACCGCGAAACGCTCGCCAGCAACATCGCGCTGGGCGACTGGCGGGCGGCGTCGGACCCGGCGCGCATCGAACGGGCCGCGCGCGGCGCGGGCGCGGAGCCCATCGCGGACAAGCTGCCGCAGTCCTACGCGACGCCCCTGGGACGCATGTTCGCCGAAGGCACGGAGCTGAGCGTGGGCGAGTGGCAGCGCGTGGCCCTGGCCCGCGCGTTCTACCGCGGCGCCGGCATCCTGGTGCTGGACGAGCCCACCAGCGCCATGGACCCGTGGACCGAAGTCGACTGGCTCTCGCGCTTCCGCCTCCTGGCCGAAGGCCGCACCGCGCTGGTGATCACGCACCGCTTCTCCACGGCCATGCACGCCGATCGCATCCACGTAATAGCCAACGGGCGAGTGGCGGAGTCCGGCACTCACGAAGAGCTGTTAGCCCTAGGAGGCCACTACGCCGCCGGCTGGATAGCCCAGCAAAGAGGCCGCTAACGCGCAAAACCGGGGACAGACACGAATTTCGCCGCTTTTGCGAAACTTCGCTGTCTGTCCCCGGTTTTGCCCCTGTGGACCATGCCGCCAACCCCCGTGGAGCAGGCGGCCACGCCTGCAACGCCGGCGGCCCCGCCGGCGCAGTGCTACTCCCGCTCCGCCAAAGCCCCAAACCTAAAGCCCCCGTCGCACCAGCCCGTCCCGTGGAGCCGGCAGCCCTGCCGGCGCAGTGCTACTCCCGCTCCGCCAAAGCCCCCAGCCAAACCGCCGCCATGGCGTTGGCCGGAGTATATAGGTTGAAATCCGTCAGGCTGTGCAGCGCAATCGCCGTGAGCCCGCCCGCCGCGCCCAGCGTCAGCCACGCCCCGGGGCCTCGCGCCAGGTGCAGCGATCCGCCCACCGCGCCCGAACAGATCGCCGCCACCAGGAACATCAGCGGAGCGAATCCCGCCACCCCCAGTTCCGCCAGTAGTTGCAGGTAGTCGTTGTGCGCGTAATCGACGGTGAACAGTGGCCCCGCCGTCTTATACGGCAGCAGCGCCGATTCGTAAGCGCCCAGCCCGCACCCGAACAGCGGATACGCGCGGATCAGCCGCACCGTGTCGCCCCAGATGATGGCCCGCTCGTCCGCTGTAAGCTCCTCGCTGGCCGACAGGTTCCCGAACCGCTCGATGAGCTGGTTGGTCGGCAGCACGATGAACGCCGTCACCGCCAGCAGCACGATGCCCGTCACCGGCAGTCCCCGCCGGAATCCCGCGTGCCCGCGCGCCAGCGCGAGCGACCCCGTCACCGCCAGCCCGCCCAGCGTCGAGATGAACCCCATGCGCGACAGCGAGTTCACCACCGCCGCCAGCATCAGCGCCGCGCACACCAGCAGCCCGCTCGCCGCCAGCGCCGGCCCCAGCGGCTTGCGGCGCGCCCGCGGCCCCGAACCCGCATACCACGCCACCGCGCCCATCACCGCCAGCGGCAGGCACATCTCCAGCAGGCCCGCGAAGTGGTTGCGGTTGGCGTAGGTGCCTGTCGAACTGCCGTAACCGGTCCCGCCCAGCGCCGCTTGCGCCAGTCCCAGCACCGCTTCCAGCGTCGCGAACGCCACCAGCGGCGCCGCCGCCACCCACGGCCGGTCTTCATACCGGTACGCCAGCTCCCGCACGAGCGCGTACGTCACCATCAGTCCCAGCAGCGTGATAGCCCACTCCCACGAAGCCGCCGGAACCACGCTGAGCGTGGCGGACTGCGCCGGTATTCCGATCGCGCCCAGCGCCTCGCTGAGCTTCGCGCGCTCGGGCGATAACACCCGCACCACGCCCAACGGCAGCGGAACCAGTTGCAGCACCGCCGCCAAAGCTACCGCCGCGAACGCCCACCGCCGGGTCGCCGCCATGCGCGGCGCGAAGTTCGCCCGGCGTGTGAATGCGAAGTACAGAAGCGCCATCAGGGCGATGGCCGCCAGGCAGGGATACCAGTCGCGTGGCCACACGCCGCCGCCCATGAGCAGGGCGTAGGCCCACACAAGTGATAGAAGAATCAGGACCGCTAGGGGCAACTTAACCGCGGCGGCGCATCGCCAGCAGAACCAGCGCGCCCAAACCCGCCAGCGCCATCGTGCCCGGCTCCGGCACCTCGCACGCGTCCCCGCCGATCAGCACGCTCGCCTGCCCGCTGCCCGCCGGCGCGCTGTCGATCGCCAGCGAATACTGGCCCGTGATGGATTGCCCGCAGCAGCAGCCGATGCACGACGCGGCCTGGTCCAGGTCCGCTTGGTCGTTTCCCGTGTAAACCGAAGGCTCGTACCCGATGAACTCGCCCACGTAGATCAGCTCCGTCAGCGGGATCAGCGAATCGTCTCCCGCTTGATCGGTGTCGTACACCGTGGCGCCGGCGAAGCCCACCCGGTCGAACCCGAAACTCGAGCCCGCGTAGTTGTAGCTGTAAGTGCCGTCCGGCCGCGTCTCGTTATACGTCAGGTCCGCCAGCGTGAACAGGTAGCCCGGGTCCGCCACAATGTGCACCGCGAAGTACAGCTCCGTGCCGTACTCGCCGCTTCCGGGGGCCACCGTACCCTGCCAGGACTCGAAGTTGCTCACGATCGGCTGGTTCGGGGCCACTGTGCCGATGACGTTGTATGCCGAATAGCCGCTTCCCACGCTGGCCGAATTGGAGAGGATGCCGTTGATGACGTTGTCGACGAAAGCGTTGTACGACGGGCTGGCCCAGTAGTTCGGCCCCAGCGTCGGCAATACCGTGATGCTATACGGACCGGCGTTGGCCAGCGTCGCGAGCGCGAGCAGTAGAACCGGCAGCGCCATCCATTTATTCCGTATCATCAGTCTCTCCTCCGCAATAGAAAAAACCGGCTATGATTACCGCCTCCGGCTGATCACCGGGGGTGTCGTGCAGCAATCCGCGGCTACTCCGGCTCCGTAACGCGCCCCGGTCAGCCCCGCGGCGTCCGCCTGCCTCGCCGAACCGGCCACCGCCGTGCCCGCCACGCCCGCCTGCGCGCTCACCGGATTGCTCTCCGAATACAACCGCACCTTCGAACCCTTTAGAAGCAGGAACCCCATCGCGCCGTCGAAAAGGCGTAGCGCCGCGTTCCTGCCCTCGCCCTCCACCTTCGCCCGCGAGTTCTTGCCCAGCGTCACCCGGCTGCCGTCCTTGAACGTCACCACCAACGGAGCCTCGCCGGCCCGCAGCTCGTCTCCCGCCACCACCGGCCACGATTTGACGCCCGCCACCGGTACCGCCACCCCGCTCACCTTGTAAGGTTCGCTGCTGGTAACGTTGGCAATGGGCCTTGCGGCGAAACAAACCAGCGATGAAGTAATGATTCCCGACACTACAAGCACACTAATCCGCATACGTCCTCCCCATTCTAAGGCTCCAATTCCCCAAGGTCAAGTGTAAACGAATGAAAACAAGCCGCTTAAGTACCAAATCTGTCATACAATGTATGACATTTCCAGCCCCTGAACGCTCACCGCCCCCCCGCACACCTGCCCTGTGTACCACCGCCGCCGCCTGCCGCATTGGCAGCCTGAAGGTTCGCCTGTATTCCTCACCTGGCACCTGGCGGGAACCCTGCCCCCGAATCGCTACCCGCCGCCCTCCGCGGCCTCGGCCGGCAAGGCTTTTGCGTGGATGGACCGCTGCCTGGACGCCACCCGGACCGGTCCCCAGTACCTCCGCAACGCCGCGCTGGCCGCCTTCGTATCCCCATCCCCACGCTCACACAGCGTCTGAAAAGCTACACAGCCCACGAAGCCAATCGGATGCTCTGCCGCGCGG
>CAZLOS010000113.1:0-16795 GCA_964561215.1 uncultured Solibacteraceae bacterium
GTTGGTGTGGGCTGGGAAGGCGTAGTCTGGGCCGCGGCAAAGATTCCGGAGAGACACAAGAGGCACACGGACACAACGCTGAGGCCGGCCGGCCCGCGGGATATCATCAAGCCGTAGTTCCTTTCCACACTGCGCCTTCACTGGACGTCGCTCACGCTGTTGTGGTTTCAGGAGATCGACGGTGGCGCAAAAACGAAACTCCCATTCTAACCGAAATCCGCTGCACGCAACAACGCCACATCCACGCCATGGCGTTCGGACTGTTGCCCTTAGCTGCCCCGTCGCTGCCGGTACAACTCCGGCGCCACCTGCGCAGCCATGGCCGCGGCGTCCAGATCGAGCCCCAGAAATGCCCTCAGGTTCAAGGCCTCGCGCTGAGGATCCCGCAACAGGCTGTGATAGGAGAATGAGCACACACGCAGGTGCGCCTGCTTCGACATCCAGGTTTCGACCTGCTTGAGATGGGCCGTCAAGGCAGCTCCGAGAGCCGGTCCGGACAGCGCGGGTGGCGCGGCGCCAAGGCGTTGCAGCATGGCGGCCTGGCTGGCCACAACTTCCTCCACGGGACGCTGGAGCAACAGAACATTGTAATGGCGGTCCGCCGGCAACGTCCACAACAGCGATGAGATAACCTTGACGGCCTTGCCCTCGGCCTCGGCGATGGCTTGCGGCTCGCGCGCCAATCTCTTCACCGGCTCCCATTCGTAATAGCCCTTGGGATTATCGACATCGGCTTTGCGCAGGTCATCGGCAAGCACGCGCATTCCGCCGGCCGCCAGCATCTGCATCACGAGCGATGTTCCGGAGCGCGGCAAGCCGCTTACCACCACGATCATGACGTCTTTTTCTCGCGCTTGCGGCGGAGTTCGGCCGCTTTGGATCGATGATACTCGGCCTTGGCGGCATTCCCACCCGGGAAGCGATGAATAGAAGCCAGCCAGCGATGCGCCGCCGCGAGCCCGGGCGCCATGCTCAACGCAGTCTCGAAAGCCAGGGCAGCGCGCTGAAGATTGGCCATCCGCGCTAACGCCACTCCTAACCAATAGTGTCCCAGGGGTAGATGATGTTCCAGTCCCACCGCTTCGAGCGCCTCCGCGGCGGCCTCCGGGTTGCGCTTCAAGCGTAGAAGCGCCACAGAAAGGCCCAGGTGCGCGTGCGCGCTGTCGCCGTCGATTTCGACGGCCTTGCGGAACGCGCGTACCGCGTCCTCCCATCTCCGCCGCCGCAGATAGGTGTTGCCGATGCAGATGTGCAACCCGGGCAAGCGCGGCTCGGCTTGCTCGGCCTTCAGCATGTATTCGAGCGCGCGATCCGTCTCGTCGTTTCTGAAATGGATGATGCCAAGCAGTAGGTCCTGCCGCGGGCCTTCCGCTCCCTGCTCCAACAGCTTCTCGAGAATCCGCAGGGACTCCTCCTGGCGGCCCAGCGCCAGCAGGCACTCCGCCAGCTGTTGCGCGAAGCGCTTCTCGTCCGGATTCTCCCGCCGCAGTTGCTCCAACAGCGGCAGGGCTTCGCTGGGGCGGTTCGCGTTCAGGTAGACCCGCGCCAGGTTGTAGCGGGTCTCGCGTACAGCCGAGGCCAACGCCTTGGCCCGGTTCTCATCCGGGGGCTCGATGTAGCCCAGGGCGACGAACTGGTCGAGGACGGCCTTGGCCGCCTCTGCGTCCATGCGCTGGTCGGCCGGATGCATGCCACACTCGCCGGGCACTTGCTCCCAACTCGGGATGCGGTCGAGAGATGGCGGAGTATCCAACGCGCTCACGAGCACCTTGCCGTCCATGTCGCGGCCCGCGGGCAACCCGAACAGGCCGAGGATGGTCGGCGTGATGTCCAGGAGGTTCGCGCCGTATATGCGCTCGTCCCGCCGGATGTGCGGTCCGCGCATGGCCAGGATGCCGAGCGGGCGGTGGCAGACGGCCGGCCCGGCCGGCTCCCTGGGAATGCCGCGCGGGCGCAGATGGTCGGAATGGAATCCGTGGTCGCTGACCAGAATCACGGTGGCGTCCTCGCCCGCCATCGCCAGCAGCGTTTCGAGCATCATGTCGTGGAAGCGGTAGGCGCCTTCCACCACGTCCTTATAAATCGCGAACTCGCGTTCGTCGATGTGTTCCTGACGCGGCGGATGGTATTGCATAAAGCCGTGGCAGAAATGATCGATGGCGCTGTAGTAAACGGCCAGGAAATCCCATTCCCTGTGGCGCAGAATCCAGGTGGCCGCGTTGTGGACGGAGGCGGCTTCGGCGAGCATCGAAGCAATGGCCGCAAGTTTGCGATCCTTCTTCTGATCCACTTCCGCGGCCCGCGGAACCAGAGGCAGAATCTCCTGGCCATCGATCTCGGAGGGATGGATGCGCAGCGGCGCCAGCGCGGGCGCGAGATCGGCCGGATGTACAACGCCATCGGCGAGCGGCTTTCCCGCGGCGTCTTCAGCCCGCGTGTGGTGCGCGAAGAATGGGGAGACGCACACGCCGTTGATGGGCTCCGCCGGATGCCCGGCGAACCACCCGACCACGTGCGTGCGCAGGCCGCGTTGTGTCAGGATGTTCCAGACCGCTTTCACCTTGCGCGTGGAACTCGATGTGGGACGGATCGTGCCGGTCGCCGTGTCCGGCTCGGTGAAGCCCAGAATGCCGTGCTTATCCGCGCGCATGCCGGTGGCGATCGACGTCCACAGCATGGGAGAGAGAATCGGCTGCAGCGTCGCCAGGTTTCCGATCACACCCTCGTTAACGACTTTCTCCAGAGCGGGCATGAGCCCGCGGTCCATCAGGGGGTGGATCACTTTCCAGTCGGCGGCATCCCATCCGATCAGGAGAACTTTCTTGGCGAGGCGTTCAGGCATGGCAAAACTACAAAGGATACCGCACAAGGCGGACTGGCCGTGCGCGGCACGGGACAAAACTGCATTTCGAGCAAGTGTAAAGCTTAGCCCTTAGCGGCCTTGCGGCGGCGCCACGCGGCCAAGCCGAGGATTCCACCCGCCAGAAGGCCGAGCGAACCCGGTTCCGGGACTCCACCTTCGTCTCCGGCGTGGATCGCAGTATCCGCGACGCTTTCGTAAGCCCAACCGCGCACCGTCGCCAGAATCGGCAGGCTCGTGTTCCTCTCGTCGACCGCGACGTAGAAGCGAATCCAACCGTAGTTGTAAGAGTCGGGTTGACCGGTCGGGATGCGGACGCCAAGATAGCCTTCACCCTTGTCGGTGAATTGGCCCAGGTCCCAACCCAACCAAGTGCTGCCTCCACCGTAACTGGTCCAATACCCAGATGCACCCGCCAAACGGGCCGACGACGCCGTCCAGGGACTGTTGCCCGGGCCGATCGTATTGCTTCCCGGCACGAACAGCGCATCCCAGCCGCCTCCAACTCCAAGAAGCTGCGCCCCGCCTATGCCGTAGCCGATGAAGTTGCGAAAGGAATACCCGGCTGACGTGCCGAACAAGAAGTCGTTCTGCGCGTCACCGTTCAGGTCGATAGAGAAGGCGCTCGATGGCGGGTACGGATAGTCGTTGCCGAAAGTGGTCGGATTATAGATGACGCCTGCCACGGCACTGGGGGCCGAAGCGAGCAGTCCAGCGCCCGCCACGGCGGCGTAAGCGACCAACCGCTTGTCAAAGCCTTCCGATATCGCTGGGTTGAGCCTAGTCGACGTTGTGTCTTCAGTGTGTGAACCGGGCAGGCTCATCGCTCTCCTCCATTAGGGACAGTATAGTGACTCGTGCACGTGGATTCAAGATAAAACGGCTCGTTAGCGCGAGGACGCGAAATTGCACGTTCCGGAAGCCATCTCGCAAATTGGCGGCGCGCAGGCGCGGCAGCGGGGAGCGATGGGCCGGGATGGCGGTCCCTTCCGACCACCCTGGGCGCTGGCGGCGACCGCCGGCGTTCTCGATGTGGGCCAGATAGTACTGGTACTCACAAAATTCGCCTCAAACAGCCGTGACGACTGCGAGCAGGGGTATAATCCCTGGTGCTAGGAGCCGATAGAAGTAAAGACGTACACTCCTCAAGTCGCTGGGGCGACTTGAGAGTGAGGTGCTATGGCCTCGAGCAACTGCGCTGGAAGCGACAAAGTCGAGCCTTGCCCTCAAGGGGCAAGGGTGACGTATTCGCTGGTCCTTGGGGGGGCGACCGTCGACGGTAAGGGAGTGACGGCTCTGCTGGCAAAGCGGCCGGGTGTAACAGCGGTGTTCCGCACGTCAGGATCGTTCTCCGCCATACTTCAAGAGTGCCGGAGACTTGCCCCTGCGGTCCTCCTTATCGATCAGTCCTCCGTGGAATCGGCCAGTCCTCTCGAGCTGAACGCCTTGTTGGACGTGAGAGGGGACGTAAGGGTTCTGGTCGAACTTCGCCCGGGAGAGCCGGAGGCAACGATCGAAAGGCTGCTCCTGGCGGGCTGCGCCGGATTCTTGCCGGAGGATGCGCCAGGTTCCATCCTGGTCCAGGCGATACGTGCAGTAGCGGACGGAGAGCATTGGGTGAGTCGAAAGGTGCTGTCAAGGATCACCCGATCCTTGCTACCGGTTTCCGGCAACCGGCTCACGAGTCGAGAGCGTGAGATTCTCACCTTGATAGGACAGGGCTTCCGAAACCAGGAGATCGCGGACAGACTGTTCATCAGTTGTGAGACCACGCGGTGGCACATCCGAAGCCTTTACAACAAGATCGGTGTACACGACCGGCTCGCGGCCGCGGTGTACGCCCGCTCCATGCAAGGCTTCCCCTCCGTGGCCGACGCAAGTCGTTAGCTCCGAGTGGTTGGTACTACCCACCCCTGTAGGGGTAAATCCCCCCTTGGCGATAGCCTGTTTGCCGAATATTCTGTGAACAGAGAAATAGAGAGGGGGGAGTGGCCTTCCTCACTGGGTGAGGTCAGTGGAACCAGCCCGAGATCGACGAAGATATCGGCGCTACGCGACCAATCCAATAAGTTGCGATGTGAAGTTGTGTGAACCCGAAGCTCTGCTGGAAGGAACTCAATGCACCTTGCGAGATATCTCGTTCGGAGGATTCGGCTTCGAGGCGAACGTTCCCCTGGCCGAGGACCAGATCTGTCAATTCCTTATCGATCTGCGTGTTTCCGGTCTTGGGCCGACGCGAGTGAAAGCCCGAATCCGGTGGGCCCGCCCCGCGGAGGACCATTATTTTATGGGCGCTAAATTTCTCGAAAGCAGCCAAGGTTGGTTTGGCCCGGAGGAAGACCCGCTGGGGGAATAAGTTGCATGGTGAGAATCGTCCTAATGACGGCCGACCAGTTGAGCGCCGAGCTCTTTCGTAAAACGCTGGAGAGCTGTCCTGGCGCGGAATGGCGCCTCAGCATAGCGGAACCGTTCCTGCCCCCACCGATGGCGGATGTGTACGTCTGGGATTGCGATCCCGGCGCGGGGGACTGGGAGCGTGCATCGGCGATCGAAGGCGAGCACATCTTCCTGATCGACAGGGCGGATGTAGATGACGTCATGGAACGGCAGCAAGGAAGACCGCTGATCATCCTCCTGAAGCCACTGCACTCGGTCACGCTCCGGCCGGTCCTTGAACGGCTGATGGCGAGAACCGGATCGAGGCGCGGAAATGGGGACTGGGTCGCAAAGAGCCTGATGCAGACGAGTCTTCGCCTCCAAGAATACGAGCAGGATCGAACGAGTTTTTTGGCGCGTGTGGTGCATGATTTCAGGTCGCCGCTGAACGCCCTGGCCGGGTACTGCGAGCTTCTGCTGGGTTCGCGGCTGGGCGACCTGGACGCCGAACAGGAAGAGGCGCTGCGGCGCATGGAGGTGAGCATCCGGCGGATGAACCGGATGACCTCGGCTCTGTTCCAACTCAGCATTGGCCGGTGGGTGGAATCGGAACCAGATTTGCAGGAGGCCGACATAGAGGCTTGTACGGAGCAGGCCGTTCAGGAAGTAGCCCCACGAGCCGTGGAAAAGAACATACGCGTCAGCTTGAAACTGCAGCCTCCGGAGCGTGACCTGCGGTTTGACACCGTTCAAATGGAACGCGTTCTGGTTAATCTGTTGGACAACGCTTGTAGGTTCACACCCAGGGGCGGATCTATTCAGGTGCGCGGGTACCCCACGTTCTGGGACAGACGCAATCCCGCCGTTGAATACGGCCCGCCGGCCGTCGAGCGCCGAAGGTCAACCGCGGCAGAGGTTAATGCGTACCGGCTGGATGTAACCGACACGGGCCCTGGCATCCCGGCCGGACAACTGGCAGCCATATTCGAGGAGTACACTTCCTGCGCCGATGTGGACGGCCACAAGGGAGGCGGTTTGGGATTGCCCATCTGCTCCCTGGTCATGGGAGCGCACAAGGGCCGTGTTTTCGCGCAGTCGGATGCCAGGGGTGCCACATTCACTTTGCTGTTGCCCTACTTGCCACCCGAGGGCCCCGGGCCGCGAGCGGATTGCCATTCGAGGAAATGCCAATGATGGCGGACACAAGAGGAACCATCCTGGTAGTGGACGACGATGCGGAGAACCGGCATCAGCTCGAGATGATGCTGGGCTGCGAGGGGTATGCGGTTGAATCGGCCGCGGACGGCGAGGAAGCGCTGGCCAGCCTTGAAAAGCTGGATGACGTCACTCTGGTCTTACTGGACGTTCTCATGCCCAGGTTGAACGGCATAGAGACCTTGCAGCGGATCCGGATTACGAATCCCTCGTTGCCTGTCATCATGCTGACTGGCGTCACGGCGACCAGCAAGGTCGTCGAAGCGATGCGGTGCGGAGCATCCGACTATTTGCTAAAGCCGTTCAGCCACCGCGATCTGAAGTCCTCGATCCAAAGGGCGCTGGCATGCCGGCCAGTTTCAGAGCAGCAGAAACAGGAGACAGCGCAATCGGAAAACAGCTACTTTCACGGGGCGTGGTGCGACCAAGCTGTGCAGGTGCTGTTGCGCCAGATCAGCGCTTCGGACGTTCCGGTCCTCCTCGAGGGAGAAACGGGCGTGGGCAAAGAGGTGGTGGCGCGGCGGATTCACGCCCGCTCCTCTCGCGCGGCCAAGCCGTTTCTCAAGCTGAACTGCGCGGCCTTGCCGTCAGAGCTGGTGGAAAGCGAGTTGTTCGGCTACGAACGCGGAGCCTTTACGGGGGCCCTGAAGAACAAGCCCGGACGATTCGAGATGGCCGAGGGGGGCACGATCCTGCTGGACGAGATCGGGGACATGGACTTCAAACTACAGGCCAAGCTCCTGCACGTCCTCCAGGATCAGGAATTCGAGCGGTTGGGGGGCACCGAGCGGGTGCGGGTCAATGTGAGGGTGCTGGCCGCCACACATTGCGACTTATATGCCGCCATGCAGGAGGGGCGTTTCAGGGAAGATCTGTACTACCGTTTGGCGGTAGTCGTTTTGCGGGTGCCTTCGCTGCGCGAGCGCAAGGACGAAATCATACCCTTGGCGGAGTTCCTTCTCCGGCGTCACACTCCGGCCGGACTGGCGGTGCCTGAGATTCCTCCCGATCTTCAGCAGGCTTTGCTGGCTCACAGTTGGCCGGGGAATGTGCGCGAGCTCGAGAACCTGATGAGAAAGTTCATCGTTGTCCGGGATCACAGGATGCTGGTCGCGGAACTGGGAGCGAGCGCGACGAACCACGTTCGGATTGCTACGTCGGCTCAGCCGCCTTCATTCGCCTCCCGACAGCATCCGGCCAACCGGCAGATGGACGGCGCCAAGTCACCAAGGGCGGTTCCGCCCCCAACGAAAATCCAAGCCGGAATCCTCGATCGGCTTGACCAGGCGAGAGCGGAAGCGGAAACAGAAGCGATTCTTGCCGCGCTGCACGAGACGCGATGGAACCGCAAGCAAGCCGCGCAGCTTCTCAACATCGATTACAAGGCGCTCTTGTACAAGATGCGGAAACTGGCCATCGAGGGAATCCCCGTCCAGACTTGAGGAACCGATCACGACGGGGAGGCGCCCGTCAGCCGGTGCATCAGCGACTCGGCCAAGACCGGCTCATGTCAGAGTGAGGCACAATCGCAAGACGTCCAGATTGGAACGTAGTTCCATGCTCGCACGGTGCCGCCACGACGGTATAGCCAGCGCTGTGCACCAGGGGAGCATCTTCACCAGAGAGAGACTTCCCAACATCAGCCGCAGCATCGCTGTCTTCGCCAGGCCGTAGTTCTTCCTGTAAAACAGCATCTTCCCCCTATAGACCATCCTCCGCCTCCGCCAGCGGTCCATGCTTCGTCCGCCAAAGTGAATAGTGTGCGCGGAAGGAAGGAAGTAGACGCCCCAACCAGCTTTCCGGAGCCGATACTGCAGATCTACCTCGTCTCCGTAGATGAAGTAATCCTCGTCGAGGAGACCGACTTGCTGCAAAGCCTCCCGGCGCAGCAGCAGACAGGCGGAACCAAGCCAGTCCACTGCCGTCGCCTCGTGATCCTCAACTTGCGATGGATAGATTTCCGACACAAAACGCCCGAGCCGCGTGGCGACCAGGAACTCCTCACTCAGCGTGGAGAACCGGTTGTAACCTGCCTGCAAGGAACTGTCGGGATTCAGCAGGCGTCCTCCGGCCGCCGCCGCATCCGGATGAGCGTCCAGGAAATCGACCATACTGTCGAGGGAGCGCCCGTCGACGAGCGTGTCGTTGTTCAGCAGCAACAAGTAACGGCCCCGGCTGGCGGCAATCCCCTGGTTGCTCGCCCGGCTGAGACCTACATTGGCCTCGTTCTGGATCAGGCGGACTTCCGGGAATTGTTCACGCAGCATGGCTTGGCTGCCGTCGGCCGAACCGTTGTCTACGACAATCACTTCGGCGCTACGGCGCAGGCCGGCGTGGTAAATGGAGTCCAGACAAGGCTTGAGGTACTCCTTGTCGTTCCAGGACACCATGATGATCGAAACGTCGCGAGCAGGAGCGCTGGAAGGGGTCGCGTGGGAAGGATAAGACTCTTGGTTCATATGCATCCTTTCATCCGGATCGGGTGCCTCATGTGCAACCTGCTCGGAGCACTGATAGGGCAGACCTTCCGTCAACCGGGAATAGATTCCCTCGAACTCGGTCACTACATCCTGGATGCTTCGCACGTTTCTGTCCGCATTGCGAAGCCGTGCCAGAAGTTCCGGCGAGTCGGTCAAGCGCCTCAGTTGCGCCGCGAGGGCGTCCACATTGCCGCGCTCGAAAAGCAGACCGGTTCCCTCATCTTGAATGACTTCGTTTAGTCCCATGAGGTTCGTCGCCACGACGACCGTCCTGGACGCCAGAGCTTCGTAAGCAACCAATGGGAAGTCGTACCAGAGGGATGGGATGACGAGGACATCCAGAGACGGATAGACGTCGGCGCTTCGTTCGTGGGTGTAACGCCCGCAGAAGTGGATGCGCTGATCCGCTGATGCGAGCTCGAGCAGTTTTTCCCCGTATCCGTTCTTCGGAAACTCTCCGTAAATAAACAGCCTCACGGCGGTGGTTCTCGGTATTCGACGGAACGCCTCGATCAAAAGGTGCGGGCCACTACCCTCGCAAAGAGATCCGATGAATCCGAATCGCAACTCCTGGGACCACGTCTTATGTGTATGGCCGGAAAGCCAGCCCAAAGCGTGCCCGTAAGGGATCACATGGAGGAGATGTTCGGGCAAAAGGTCCCGGAAAAGACTGGCTCCGAAAGGTGTCGCTATCGTCGCACAGTCGACCATGTTCAGCATATTCGAAAGATGCGACTTACGCTCGAACATGTTCAAGGCGGGACCGCGCAAACCCGGAACACGCGCCAGCGATGGTTTCTTGCTGAGGTTGGTCAGTGTCGCCCGCAAAGGCCGCTCAGGAAGAGCGGCGGCGGCGCACCGGTACGCGCGGGACGGGGCCAGCGAGCACTTGAGGCACTCCCACGGCGACGTGTCGCCGTCGCAGAGTTGTCCATCCCAACGCGCGAGATTGAGTTTCGGACAAAGGAACCAGAAGTCCGTGAGGGAGAGCACAACCGGTATCCCGGCTCGTTTGACGGCTGATATCACACTGGCAGACAGACGGTCGCAGGACGTTATGTGGACGACGTCAGGCTTGAGTTCGGCCAGGTGCTGGGAGGCAAAACGCTCGACGACCGGATTGTCATACAAGTAACGGTTGGGATCGGGGGCACGCATCCAGTTGAAGTGAATCTTGGTGGTTGTCACCCCCTGGTAGGCCTCAACGGTACAGCCGTTGAAGTGATGCGGTCCGTCTGCCCACCTACCGACGCAGAGGACCGAGACTTCGTGTCCGGCCCGCTGCAGTCCGGCGGCTAACTTGTATGTGTAGACTTCGGTTCCCCCAATCGCATCCGGAGGGAACCCGCGCGTAGCAAACAGAATGCGCATGGGATTGGCGCTCTTCAGAATGGCAGGCAGCAACGGCTGTCACCAGCCGGCCTGCGCCCGGAGCCTCCTGAGCCGGTTCAGATTCGCCCGGCCCAGAGCGGCTTTGGCAAATAAGTTAGCGACTTTACGGTCACAAACAAGACTCGGCAAGAAGCGTACGGCTTTCCGCATGTACCGCAAACTAAGGGACAACTGTTCCGTATTGTAAGCGAGGAGTCCGATGGCGTAAGACGCCGTGCCTCGCGCCTGGCGGCCCAAGCGCAGAAGGCGCGGATCCTGGGAGCAATGGAAAACTTCGTCGAGCATATTGGTGAGTCTGCCTGCGTTGCCGCGCAAATCCAGGCCGTGAGAGGTGCCGCGGTGTCCCGTGGGCTGCTCTCCCAACGCGAGGTCATAGAAGAAGTCCAGATCCGTGGACAGGCTCGGGTCTGCCCCGAGCGCGCGCGACAGGTAGAGGGTAGCTGCCTGCCAGTCATGCTCGCGCATCAGTGCGGTCAGTGCATAGTAGCGGTAAAGTCCGCCGTAGGCCCGGCGTTTGGCCGAAGACCAGTTGTGGACATCAGAATCTTCCACACCGACATGCTTCTCGACCACCGCCCGCACCGCGTTACGCATCGAGTCCGGCCGCGCGGACAGAGTGTTGTCGTGCACGCGGTATCGAACCAGGCACTGCGGCGTGCCGACCAGTTCATGAGTAGCCAGCAGCCTGAGCCAGAGGTCCCAGTCTTCACAGGACCGGAGGTTCTTGTCGAACAGACCAGCCGCCACGACGGCATCGCGGCGGACGACAGTGGTGCTTGGGATGATGAAGCTCGCTCTAAGCAGCGTCTCATACAAGCCTTGAGCCGAACGGGGTGGCCTGCCGAACACCTGCGGCAAGTCGCGCGAGGCCTCATCCATTGCCCGGGCGCAGCAATAATACGCCGCGGCGTTTGGATGCAGCAGAGCCAGTGCGGCCATCCGTTCAAGAAACTCCGGCAACCATTGGTCGTCCGCATCCAGAAGGCCGACGAGTTCACCCGAGGCCGCCCGGATTCCCGTGTTGCGGGCTCCCGCCAAGCCCTGGTTCTCCTGACGGATATAGCGCACTCTCCCGCGGAAACCTGAAACCACTTCGGCGCAGCCGTCAGTGGACCCATCGTCGACGACAATGATTTCAACGTCCTGGTAGGTCTGACTGATCACACTTTGAATCGCACCCCCCAGAAAGCGAGTGTGGTTGTAATCCGGAATGACGACGCTTACCGCGGGCATGTGGGATTCCTACGGTTGTCTCAACGTCTGGTCCAGCTTCAGGATCTCGTCATAGGTGCCCAAGTCCTGATATGTTCCGCCTGCTATTAGAACGCCTCTGACT
This sequence comes from uncultured Solibacteraceae bacterium, assembly GCA_964561215.1. GTDB lineage: Bacteria > Acidobacteriota > Terriglobia > Bryobacterales > Bryobacteraceae > JAJFUV01. Next base: position 11,660 of record CAZLOS010000113.1, read on the forward strand.
TTCATCCCCGCCGCAATCGCGTCATTCAGGATTGCGGCGAAGTCACTCATCCCATTGCCGACGCACGAGTGGAGATGCTCGGTAAAACGGTTGCGCCACATGAGACAGCCCCACATGTGCGTCAGGTCGGTCTGCCGCGGCTTATCGATGATCTCCACCACCCTGCTGTCCCGGCCCATGCGCACCATCCCGAACTTTTCGGGATTCATTGTGGAGAACAAGCCCAGAACCACGTCATCTTCCGCATCCGCCGAATTCCGCAATAGGGCGAAAATGCCCTCCGGCGACATGATCGTGTCCGGCATGCCGAAGAACACCGTCTTGCCGCGCGTCAGATGGAATGCGGAATCCAGGGCATTGGCGAGACCTGGCGAGGCTGCCCCATGCTCCACCCCCCTCTGGTCTTGAACGACATAGCTTATGTCGGCGCCAAACCGGCGGCCGTCGCCAAGATATCCAATCAGTTGATGTTTGGTGTCGTTGATCACAAACACAACGTGCCGGATACCGGAACAGACCAGGTCATCGAGAACGAACTGCGCGACTGGTTTGTATCGGTTCTCTCTGATGATGGGATAAAGCTCCTTCGGGTAAGGGAGGCCGAGCCTGATGCCTTTGCCTGCGGCGGGAACCAAACCGATCGTTTCTTCATCCATGGCGGGCATTTGTCCTTTCTTCGTCGAGTTCGACTTACCGACTAGGCCGCAACCCGGCGGCGGGACCACGTATCCTGGGCCAGAACGTAGCTCTTCGGAGTTCCAATGTCGATCAGCACGCTGTTCCAGAGGAAGCCGTACATTTCGCCGAGGCATTGCGGTAACAAATCGAAGCCGATGTCGGAAACCGGCTTGACCGGCAACCGTTCCATGATGTCCGAGCGCATCACGTAAATGCCGCCATTGGCCAGGCAGGATCTCGGTGCGGCGGGTTTCTCCTCGAAACTGAGGATGCGGCCCTCCTCGTTGATCTCAACAATCCCGCACTCGGACGGCCGCTCCGTCCGGAAAAGCGCCATCGTGACCAGGGCGCGCCGCGTCCGGTGGAATTCGACGAGTTGGCCGAGATCGATGTCCGTCAGGTTGTCGGCGTTGCAGACCAGAAAGTCCTCCTCGCCACGCACAAAGTCCCGATTCTCGCGAAGCGTTCCGGCGCTGCCGAGAAGCGCATCCTCCGTAGTGATATGCAATCCGGGAGGAGCGGTCCAGGTTGCGGCAAACTCATGAACCTTCCCTGCAAGATGGTGCGTATTGACAAGAACGTCCTTCACACCGTGGCTCGCCAGAAGTTCCAGCCAAATCCGCAGGAGCGGCTTCCCCGCAATCGGAGCCAGACACTTCGGCATCTCCTTCGTGAGGGGATAAAGCCGCTTCCCCAAACCCGCCGCCAGCAAGTATGCTTTCATCGCACTCTTGTTCGCTTCAGCCGCGACAACACTGTCCACGCGACAGCATCTTACAGCACAACGTCTCACTCCCACGGGTTGTTTCTTCTAAGCCCACATTCCCTTTGCCACTTACTCTGCCTCCCCGTAGATGCCGGGGACAACGACGCGCTCCTTCCAGACTTCACTTCCCCACGCCTCGCCGAGGAGTACTCGACAGCGAGCACAATCTCGCGGCACGCTATTTTAGAAGATCAAAGCCGAACAGCCAGATTCTCAAGAACCGTACGCCCTTAACCAAGAGCCGCTTAGTCCGATTCAGGCCTCCGTTCACGCCCGGACGATTGGTGCCTACGCCTTTGTAACGGGAGATCGTTACGTACGATGTATCATACTCGTCCCGTGTCATCTCCCCTCTCGCGATGCTATCCAACGATGCGAGGGGCTCAAAGACCTTCAAACCATCAAAGCCAGCCCTCGCGAGAGGGCAGTGCGACATTAATGCAGCCGCGCCTATGGTCAGTCCTTCATAAGCAAACATTCGGTGTTCTTCACAGTAACGCGCCAATGCGTTCCAGCACGACAGAAAGTCATCAAGTTGCGCACAGTGCGTAACAGAGAATAGGGATTCCAGAATACACAACACTTCGCTGTCGGCTTGCCTTAGCTGGAGCTTGTTGCGCAGAAGTGACATCATTCTGTTCTTGCTTCGTTTGCTAGCCTCCAAGTCGGCCTCGCTGATATCTCTCAGGTGCTGCCAGGAATAGACCGACCGCGCCTTGACACCTGGCTCGAATACCTCATCGGTGAGCCTAACGGGCGCTAGAATTCTGGTGTCAGCGTCGAGGAAGATGCAGGTGTCGAAGAACATGAGAGCCTTATTCACCACGCACAGTTTGTCATTGTAGGCGGCCACGCTGCGTTGTCTGTGTGGAATAACGCGCACATTAGGGGAATGCGCGAATAGACTGCACTGATCGGTGAGCACTAGCAGTTGTGCGTGTGGCGAGTAACTTGCAAGATCCGAGGCCAGTTGCACGGCAAGGGTGCCATACGCATTGCCGAGCGCAAGTGTGCAAAAGCAGTACGACTTGCCGTTTACACTTTGGGTGGCCATTTGTGACTCTTCCTTAGGCAGGACACAGTGTTATTGGGACATACAACGGATGGATGGTGGCAAGATCCTGAATAGCTAAGACACTCCCCCCTATTGCCCGCGAACTCTTGCACTCTATACGCCAGTAGCCAGTGTTTACCAGTAAGTTGTTCACCCCGCGGTTGGCCATTAACGCCAGCGACATACGCAAGAGCGGCCTGTCTCCGAATGACGCCAACCACTTCGGCACGTCTGTCGTGACGGGATAAAGACGCTTCCCCAGTCCTGCCGCTAGCAAGTATGCTTTCGTCGCACTGTCGCAGCACACATGGTCGCCCGGTGAAGCCGGGGACTTTCAGCCGGGCCGATCATTGGTCTTGCTGTCTTGTACGGAGGATCAGTTGACCACGGCATCATTTACCTCGGTACTGTTGCAACGACACTCCTCGATGTGGCGCGTCAAGACTTCGACAGACCGTTCCCATCCCCACTTCTGAACTACGTATTCTCGACCGTTGCGGCCATACTCTTCAGCCAATCCCGAATCTGCCAGCATCGATTGGATAGCCTCTGCAAAGGTCTCCACGTTCCGCTCTACCAACAGGCCGGTGCAACGATCTATAACGCTTTCCTGCACCCCGCCTTCCCTCACGCCAATGACCGGCGTACCGCACGCCATGGCCTCCAACGGGACCAGACCGAAGGGTTCCTCGCGAGGAGCGTACACACACAGGCGCGCCTGACTGTATAACACCCGCAGTTGCTCGTTACCAAGACCCGTCAACACCTCCAGCCGGACGCCCTGCCCCGCGCCTCTTTGCGTTACATAGTCAAGCTCGTCAGTGTAGACAGTGTTGCAGGCCAGCCTCAACAGCGGTCTCTGTCCCGACGGTATCTTTCCCAGGCTGTCGACAACGAAATCGAATCCTTTGCGTGGGGACATTTCTCCAACGGAAACCACATAGTCCTTCCGTAGCGGTGTCTCCAAAGGGCGAAAGGCCTGGGTGTCCACGCCGATCTGGCACAATTTGGCTTGACGTCCGAAGACAGCCGCATTGCGTGCATTGGTGAAATCCGAATTCGCCAAGAGCGTGGTTGTCGCCGATACATTCCGCTGCTGCATGGAGCGTAGCCGCGCCCGATACAGGTGAATGAACGGATCACACCGGTCTAGGGCCTCTCTCCAAGTGCCTCCCGGCATATAAGGGCGTCGAACGGTCTGCCGAACATCCTGCCCAATAGGCTCGTGCAAGTAATACACGCATGGCACCGTGACGAATTGAAGACAAGCTGGTATGGACGTGAATAGACAGGGGTGGGCGAACAAAACATCATAACCACCGCGGTTGATGGCCATCGCGATTTCATGTCCCAATCGGTCGAGGGTCGCCAAGTCCAACCAGCGCGAGGCCTGGTTCAGGCGACCAAAAGGCGATCTGAACAATCTGCGCGGCTCGAAGTCATAGACCCGATGTTGAGAAACAAAGGGACGCAGATCACAGTACTCGTGGTCGGCGGTGCTCAGCGAATAGACATCGACTGTGTGTGAATGAGCAAGGCGCCGTGTCCACTCGAACACCGACCGTTTAGCTCCGCCGCTCGGGAGATTGTGATACAAGGCGATGCGCATTATAATTGGCGCTCGTCCACCACAAGTTCGCTTTCGGTCTGCTAGCGTATGACCGCCGACATCGCTCCTACACCCGGAATGATACCGAGAATCCCGTAAGCCAAGGTCTTAGCGGAACTTCCGGGGATAAAGATGACGTCGTTGGGCAGGATAGCGAAGTCGGGCTTCTTTCCTTCCAGGAGTGCTTTGAAGTCGACGGCCAGTTCCTGGCGCCCACCCGTCTTGTCGTATCGCAAGACTATCCCCTTACTGAGCTTGGCTGTTTTTGTAGGACCGCCGGCCCAAGAAACGGCACGGCTGGCCATTACGGTTTGCCCTGGGATCATCTCAATGGGGCCAGCCTTCACAAGTTCACCGACCACGTAGAAATAGTCGGGCTTCTTCTCCGGGCAGTAGAGGATATCCCCCCCTTGTAAACGCAGGTTGAGTTCTGGATTCTTGCCTTGGATGAGTTGTTGGAGGGGGATGTGTGCCACTTCGTACATACTGAGCGCGTCCGGAGTCCAGGGCTTGCCGGCCTCGCCGCCTCGCTGCCGGTAGAGGTAAACCCACTTGTCGGTAACGTCATTCAATCCCAGGCCTAGTGAAACCAGGTCCAGTAAGTGCATCCCATCCTTCATGATGTATTGACCAGGTTGCCCGACCTCACCAAGCACATAAACCGTTCTCGAACGTGGGGTGGTGACTTGCACTTGAACCGAAGGATCTCTAACCAGATTCTGTTCGCGCAGCCGGCCAGCCAGATCCGCCTCCAGTTGCGAAGTGGTCATGTCGAGGACGTTGAGAACGCCAATGTGCGGCACCCGAATGCGGCCGGAGTTGCTGACCGTGACAGAACGTTCAAAATCCTTGAGCCCGAGCACGTTGATGGACAGCACGTCGCTTGGGCACCCGAATGCGGCCGGAGTTGCTGACCGTGACAGAACGTTCAAAATCCTTGAGCCCGAGCACGTTGATGGACAGCACGTCGCTTGGGCACCCGAATGCGGCCGGAGTTGCTGACCGTGACAGAACGTTCAAAATCCTTGA
>CAZLOS010000114.1:0-16706 GCA_964561215.1 uncultured Solibacteraceae bacterium
GCCAGGTTGGAGCTGGATTCCGCCGTGCAGATGATGTAGTAGCAGGCGATCGCATATTCGGTCGCCGGAAGGCTGATTTCGCGGACTTCCGCGCCCAACCGCTTCAGCACGCCAACGCCGCGTGCGATGAGGTCGCCCGTCTCGCTCGCCAGGCCCTGAAAGTACTCCTTCGGGAATCCGATTCGCAGCCCGCGGATGTCTCCGTCGAGGGCTGTCTCGTAATCCGGCACCGGCGCGAAAGCCGAGGTGGAGTCCATCTCGTCGCGCCCGGCGATGACCGCGAGCAACCGGGCGGCATCCTTCACATTGCGCGCAAACGGTCCGATGTGATCGAGCGAACTGGCAAACGCGGTGAGCCCGTAACGCGAGACACGCCCGTAGGTCGGCGTCACGCCCACCACGCCGCAGAACGACGCCGGCTGGCGGATGGAACCGCCCGTATCGGAGCCGAGGGAAATCACCGCCGTCCCTTGTGCTACGACAGCCGCCGAGCCTCCGCTCGACCCGCCCGGCACGCGTTCCGTATCTACCGGATTGCGTACGGGGCCGAAGGCGGAATTTTCGTTCGAACTACCCATGGCGAACTCGTCACAATTGGTCTTGCCGATGACGACGCCGCCGGCTTGCTCCAGCCGGATAACGGCAGTCGCATCGTAAGGCGGAATGTAGTTGGCCAGCAGTTTCGAACCGCACGTGGTCCGCACGCCCTTGGTGAGGATGACGTCCTTCACGGCCACCGGAACGCCGCCCAAGGGGCCCGGGTCTTCACCGCGGGCGATCTTCTCGTCCACGCGCCGTGCCGCGTCCAGCGCCCGCTCCGGGCAAAACGAAAGATAGGCGTCGGTTGCGGGATTTTCTTTCTCGGCGTGGGCCAGGGCCGCGGTGGCGAGTTCCACGGCGCTGAAGCTGTGCGCACGCAGGCCTTCGCGGACGCTGCTGATGGAAAGACTGGAGATGTCCATACGCGGCACGCTCACTTTTCAATCACCAGGGGGACCTTGTAGTACCCGGCGCCGTGCTCCGGTGCGTTGGCCATCGCCGTTTCATTGTCGAGCGACGGACGCGGCTTGTCGCCGGCCAGCGTCGCTGTCTCGCCGGCTTCGTAGAGTACCTGCGCCATGGGCTCGATGTCGTCGGTCGGAAGCGCGTTCAGTTTGTCCATGTGCGTCAGGATGCCGTCCAGGTCGGACGCCATCCGGCGAACTTCCTCGTCGGTGAGCTTCAGGTTGGCCAGATCGGCCACGTAGCGGACCTCTTTTTCGGAAATCTTCACGCTAATGCCTTCTTGCGGGAACTGCGGTACAACCGTCGCAGCACGGGATCGGCGATGCTCTCGGCCTCGTCCTGGCTGGCCGCGGTGTGATGCTCAAACTGCGGGAGACGGCGTGGCACCGCCAACCGGAAGCTCAGCTCCGTTACGGCGGTCCCGTCCAGCGCGGCATTCAATCGGGTGAGGATCTGGCCGCTCAGCGTGTACAACTGCTTCTGCCACACCGCGTCCTCGACGTCGACGATGAGCCGGGTTCCCGCGACCGCCGCGGCACGCGTGTGCGCGGCGATCTTCTTACCCACCGCTCCAGGCCATGCCGCGCACATCAACTCCTCGCGCGACACTACCGCCGCCGGCAGCTTCATCTTCCCGAATAGTTTCGCGGCGCGCTCCATCTCCTCTGAAACCGTCCATTCTACCAAATGCCGCCGCGCGATCCCGGTGGCGCCATCACTCGACGATACAATAAAAGTTTGAGGAGGCAGGATGGCGACTCGTAGCCGCCGCGCGGCGGTTGTTGTAGATGTGGGCGGCGTCAAGATCGGCGGGAATCACCCCATTGTCGTGCAGTCCATGACCAACACGGACACGGCCGACGTGACCGCGACCGTGAATCAAACGATAGCGCTGGCGCGTGCCGGTTCCGAGTTGGTGCGTGTCACTGTCAACACCGGCCATGCCGCCCAGGCGGTTCCGCGCATCGTGGAAGCGCTGGATCAGTCCGGTGTCCGCGTGCCCATCATCGGGGATTTTCACTACAACGGTCACCTGCTTCTGAAGGAGTATCCGGAATGCGCTCGCGCACTGGCCAAGTACCGCCTCAATCCCGGTAACGTCGACATCGGCCGCAAGCATGACGACAACTTCCGCACCATGATCGATGTGGCCGTCGAGAACGCGAAGCCCGTGCGCATCGGCGTGAATTGGGGCTCGCTGGACCATACGCTGCTGGCGCGCATGATGGACGCGAACCAGGCGAGTGCACAGCCGAAACCGCCCAACGAGGTCTTTATGGAGGCCATGGTCGCCAGCGCCGTCGAATCGGCCGAATCCGCGGAGCGTTACGGACTTCCTCACGACCGCATCGTTTTGAGCGCGAAGGTCAGCGGCGTCCAGGACCTGATCTCGGTCTACCGCAGCATGGCCGCACGCTGCGACTACCCGCTGCACCTGGGGCTTACCGAAGCGGGACTTGGGTCGAAGGCCATCGTAGGAACCACCGCGGCGCTCGCCATCCTGCTGCAGGAGGGCATCGGCGACACCATTCGAGCTTCCCTCACTCCGCCTCCTGGGGGCGACCGCACCGAAGAGGTTGTCGTCAGCCGGCAGATCCTTCAATCGCTCGGGCTCCGCACCTTCTCGCCCGACGTGACCTCTTGCCCTGGTTGCGGCCGTACCACCAGCACGTTCTTCCAGGAGATGGCCGAGCGCATTCAGAACTACCTGCGCGATCAGATGCCCGTCTGGCGCACCCGATATCCGGGTGTTGAACAGTTGCGCGTGGCCGTGATGGGCTGTATAGTCAACGGCCCGGGCGAGTCCAAGCACGCCAACATCGGCATCTCGCTGCCCGGCACATTCGAGGAACCCGCCGCCCCGGTTTACGTGGACGGCCGGCTGATGACGACCTTGCGCGGCGACGCCATCGTGACCGAGTTCATCGGAATCCTGGAAGACTACGTCGCCCACCGCTACGCCTGACATAGTTGCATCCGCCGGCCAAGGGGCCGCATCTAAACGGTAACGTCAGGCAATGCCTCGATACTTCACAGTCGATCAGGCGCAACGTCTGTTGCCCGAGATCATAGAGCATATGAATCGAATCAAGGCACTGCGTGAGGTTCACAAGCAAGCCGCGGAGGAGATTCAGGACATCGCCCGGCGCGTGGTGCAACTGGGTGGCGTGCGCATCGACTTGCGGCGCCTTGCCGCGCTGAAGCACCGTGGTGACTCCAGTTCCACGCACATCAAGGAGGCGATCGAGTCCATCCAGTCTCACGGATGCTTGGTTAAGGACATCGAAGTCGGACTGGTCGATTTTCCCGCGCTGTTCAAAGGCAAAGAAGTGTACCTCTGCTGGAAGCTGGGTGAACGGGGCGTCGGCTACTGGCATGACATGGAAGAAGGTTTCCGCGGCCGCAAGCTCATTGATCGCGAGTTCCTGGATCATCACGGAGGCGAGTATCTTGATTGAACCGGGGACAGAAAGGCGTTTCTCCTGGCGGCGCTGGCCGCCAGTTGCGTGGCCACGTGCGGGTTCCTTCGGCCGGGCGGGAATGGAGCCTGACGCGTGCGCTGGCCTGATGGCGTGAGGTCTACGCCTGTTCGCGTGGGATCTCGTCCAGGCTCTTCACGAGACCATCGATCCGCCGGACTTGGTTGAGGAAACCTCCGAGCAGGTCCAGGCGAAGCGCATTGGCGCCGTCGGAGAGCGCCTTCTGGGGTTCTTCGTGCACCTCGACGAACAAGCCGTCGATCCCCACCGCGGCGGCCGCGCGCGCCAGCGGCTCGATGAATTGCGACTGCCCGCCCGACGACACCCCGGCGGCTCCCGGCAACTGCACGCTGTGCGTGGCATCGAATACGACCGGAAAGCCGAAACCGCGCATGATCACCAGACCGCGCATGTCCACCACCAGGTTGTTGTAACCGAAACAGGCGCCGCGCTCGGTGAGCAGGATCTTCGTGTTTCCCGTCGAGGCGACCTTTTCCGCGGCAAGACGGAAATCGTGCGGCGCAACGAATTGGCCCTTCTTCAGGTTCACGATCCGCCCGGTCCTCCCAGCCTCCACAAGAAGATCGGTCTGCCGGCACAGAAACGCGGGGATCTGGAGGATATCGGCAACCTCGGCGGCCTGGGCCGCCTGCGCGGGCTCGTGGATATCGGTAAGAATCGGATAGCCGGCGGACTTCAATCCGGCCAGTATCCGCAACCCCTCTTTGATGCCGGGTCCCCGGTATGCCGACATGCTGCTGCGATTCGCTTTATCGAAGGACGCTTTGAAAACGAATGGTCCGGCAATCGAAGAGATTCGCCGCGCCAGCCAGTGAATGTGTTCTTCGCTCTCGATGATACAGGGGCCTGCTATCAGAGGAAGCGGACCGCCGCCTCCGAATATAATCGTGCGGCCCAAACCGTCCACCAGTTCGATGGGCGTGGGAGAGGAACGCAGGCTGGAATCAGACATGGCTCACCTGATAGATGTCGTGCAAGCGAAGCAAACCGAGACAGCGTCCGCTTTCCGCTTCGACGACGGGAAGCACGGAGATCTGGCGGGGCCGGTTTTCCATCAGCTCCAAGGCGTTCTGAAGCCGGGCCTCGGGATCGATCGCGACCGGCCGGACTGTCATGATGTCGGCGGCGCACAAGCTTCGGATGTCCTCGTGGGTTTCCAGCGCCCGGCGCAGGTCTCCGTCCGTGATCAATCCTTCTAATCGGCCGTCTTCCGCGATCACACATGCAGCGCCCACTGGACAGCGCGTCATGGCAATCACCACCGCTCTAATGGAATCGCCCCGCTTCGCCCAGGCGACTTCCTCTCCGCCGTGCATGGCGGTCTTCACCTGCAGCCGCAGGTTGCGCCCCAGTTGTCCCGCGGGGTGATTCCGGCCGAAATCGTCCGCCGTGAAGTGCCGCGCGTGCATCAAGGCCACCGCCAAAGCATCACCCAGGGCCATCGCCACGACGCAACTGGCGGTCGGCACGGGGTTCCCGGGGCTGGCTTCGCCGTTCACCGAAGCGTCCAGCAGGATGTCCATCTCTTTGGCCAGCGGAGAATTCCGATTCCCGATGATGCCGATCAGTGGACACTGGACGCTCCGCAAGGTGGGCAACAGGCGCATCAGTTCGGCCGTGGTGCCGCTTTTTGAAATCAGGATGCACGGGTCGCCCGGCGAGAGAACGCCGAGGTCGCCGTGGGCAGCTTCGGCGGCGTGCAGGAACACGGCGGGAATGCCGGTGCTGCACAACGTGGCCGTGATTTTCCGAGCGACGTGTCCGGATTTGCCGACGCCGCTCACCACCACTTTACCCTCGTGCTCCAGGATCGTTTGGATCACCTGGCATAGATTCTCGTCGAGCCGTTCCGCGGCGAGCGAGATGGCGGCGGCTTCGACGTCCATGGCGCCCCTGGCCGCGTTCAGCCAGCCCACTCGATCGCGGCCCATCTAGACGTCCCCCTTCGCATTCAGAATCTCTTCCAGGTCGCGATTGACGGCATCGAGCAACGCTTTCCGCCGCGAACGCAAGTAGAAATGCCCGCCGGGGAACATCCGCATGGCAAAGGTACCGCTCGTCAGTTGAGCCCATCCCGCAAGGTGCTCTTCATCGACCGCCGGGTCCGACGACCCTCCATAGGCGCGGATCGGACAGGCGAGCGGTGCATCGGGGGAATATGTGTAGGCGCGATACAGCATGGTGTCGGCTTTCAGGGGCGGGAGGATGATGCGCATCAGGTCCGGGTCCGCGAGCACGTCGGGTGGAATCCCCTCGCGACGGCGCATTTCCTCCAGAATTTGCGCGTCGTCCAGATCCCCGGGGCGCGGCACGCGCAGTTGCGGCGCCCACGCGCCCGAAACCAGCAGCGCCAGCGGTTGCGGTAATCTGTGCCGTCGCAGCCAGCGCGCCAGTTCGAAGGCGATGCCTGCGCCCATGCTGTGGCCGAAGAAGACGAAAGGGCGATCCGTGCCCGGCTGGATCGCACGGCCCAGGGCCTCGATCAGCGGCCCCATCTGGCGGAAGGCAGGTTCCTGACTGCGGCTCTCCCGGCCCGGCAGGCGCGCCGGACACGCCGAGAACATTTTCGCCAGATGCTCGTTCCACCCAAGGTATGCCGCCGCGCCCGCGCCCGCGTGCGGGAACGCAAAGAGGCGGACGGACGCGCCGGGGCGCAAATCCAGCGCCGGGAACCACGGGTTCGCAGGTGTTTTCGCCAACGCGGCTTTCTTCAACCGCAGCGCGAGCAGGCGCCGCCTTTCCGGCGAGAGCCTTTCAAGTACGCCATGGGGCACGCCGGCCTGGCCTTGCGATTGTTCCGGGGCCTCCGAACGTCGCGGCCGATCCAGCACCTGGTGAAGGTATCGTTCGAACGGCTCGACGGTCAGTTCTTCTTCCACGTAACGCAGCGCGGCTTTCCGCGAAGTCTGCGAGATCGCTTCGTAATGCGCGCGGTCGCCGAGCAGTCGCCTGAGCGCTTCCTCCCAGGGCGCAATATCCTGCGGAGGAACCTCGGCCACCGGGACCATCTGCTCGTCCATCTGGGAGCGATACCGCTCGATGGGCTTCACAGGTATCAGGTATGGGACGCCCATCTTCGCTTCGGAAATGCCTCCGGTGTCGCTCGCCACCACCGGCACGCCGCGCAGCATGGCCTCCACCACGATGCGCGACCGCGCCTCGGCCCACACGGATGGAACCAGCAGCACACGGGTCCGGGCGAGCAGTTCGTCGATGTTGTCGACCGGCGGGAGGATAGCGACGTTGGCCCGCGCTTTGAGCGCCTGCATGTCGGCCGCGCTCGTGCCCCAGGTGGGCACGGCCGCGAATCGCACGTCCGGCATGCGGTCCGCCAGCGCGAGGAAGATGTCGATGCCTTTGACCGCGCACGGGTTCACCATCGTGACGAACTCGTTCTCCGGCCGGCCCAGCGCGGGTGGCTGCGGACCGGGGTCCATCAGGGAGATGGGCACGTGCACGGCGTCGATCCCGCCGTGCTCGCACGCGTAATCCGCCACATACTGGCTGACGCCGACAAAGCCGTCCGCGCGCCGCAGCGCTTCCGTATTGGCGGCGCTCGGAAACGCGCAGTCCGGGCCGAACGGCAGCGCCAGCGTCGCGCGCGCGAGGTAGACCACGCGTGAACCGGAGTTTTCGAGCGCAACCTCCAGCATGAGCTGCGCCGGATCGTCGGTCGAACTGATGATGATGTCCGGCGAGAATGCCGCCACCTGCTCGGCAAAGTACGCGCGCAATTTCTGCTGGCTGGTCAGCACGTGCGCCTCGACGCCGTTCAGCCGGAACACCGCCACACCACCGCTGGTGGACAGAATGTCCACTTTTCGATGGCCGAGATCCGCCACGTATTCGGCATGCTCGCGCTCGCCGAAGCTTCCTAACCGGGCGATCACGCGGCACGAATGCCCACGCGCCGCCAGGGCCTCTATCAGCAGACGGTTCGACTTGTCGCCGCCCCCGTGCGCCGGGTAGTACAGCGAGTTGTGGGCCAGCAGGATGCGCAAGCGCCGTCCCTTGGGCAGCGCCGTCAACCACTTTTCCAGCGCGCGCTCATCCACCGATCCGGCGAAGCGCAAGGCCGCCTCGCGGGCGCGGCTCGATTCCTCTTCGTACGCGGCCCCGTCCTGTGACAGCGTGCGCAGCGCTTCCACCCACGGTTCGACGTTCTGCCCGGCGAGGACGGCCCGCGGCAGGTTCCGCTCATCGTAGACCGGCTCGTAGCGTTCGATGGGCCGCACGGCAATGACGAATCCCGTACCGCGCTTGGCTTCCACGAGGCCGCCGGAATCGCTCGCGACCACGGGGATGCCGCGCAGCATCGCCTCCATCACGATCAGGCCGAAACCCTCGTACCACAGCGACGGCATCAGCAGGATGCGCGTCACGCGCAGGATGTCTTCGATGTCGCGCCGGTTCGCCAGCACCGTCACATTCGGCAGCGCTCCAAGCGCTTCGCGGTCCGCCGCAGTGGTCCCCCAGCCGGGCAGCACTCCGAAACGGCACTCCGGCATGCGGCGCGCGATTTCCGCAAACAGCGGCATGCCCTTGACCGCGCAAGGATTCATGAAGGTGATCAAACCTTCGTCGAAGCGCGCCAGGTTCGGCCACGGTCCCCGGCCGTAAATCGGTGGATGAATGACCTCCGCGACGCGGCCCAGATGCCTTTCAACATAACCCGCCATGTGCCGGCCGATTACGGCCACGCCCGCCGCGCGCCGGATCAACTCCGCGCCTTCCGGATTCGGACTCCAGCTTTCCGGGCCGAAGGGAAAAAACTGCGGCGTGTGCGCCAGATACACGATGCGTCCGGGCGCGTGGCGTGACGCCTCGCCAAGCAACCGCTGCCCGACGTCTTCCGAAGACACCAGCACCCAGTCCGGCTGGAACTGGCGGATCTGCGATCGCAGCACTTCGTTGCGCGGCGCCGGCTCAGCCACCGAATGGATTACCAGCGCGTCGCGGCGGACTACCTCGTACCCCGGCTCGGAGTGCAGCAGTTCAATCTGGATGTCTTCGTCCTGAAGCTGGCGCTGCCGGCCGGCCGCATCGCGCGTCATCAGCGCCGCCACCACGCGGCACTCATGACCATACGCCGCGAGCGTCTGCAGCCACACGAGGTTACTGCGCGTGGCGCCGCCGCGCGGCGGGACGTAGGAGGCGTTGGCAGCGAGTAGAATCCGCATCAGTCGCGCCCCATGTCCTCCTCGGCCAGAAGAGCCCGAACTTCCTCGTCGGAAAGGGACTCCACTTCGGCCAGCAGCGCCGCATACTGCTCCGTGCCGGCGCCCTCGATCCTGGCGACCTCGATGGCCCGGGCGAGGGTCTCCACCGTGAAGGAGCCGTCATACACCAGTTCGGGCGACAGCTCCACGCCGTACTCCTGATGCACGTGCGACAACAATTGCACAGCGAGCAGCGAATGGCCGCCCGCATCGAAGAAGTTCTCGTGAATCCCCACCGACGGCACCGCCAGCAGCCCCCGCCACAGCGTCACCAACTCGCGCTCCAGGCCGGTGCGGGGCGCGTCGCCGGCCCTCGTTTCCTCGATTACCGCCGCGCGCTTTCCCCGGGCCCGCTTCAAGATTTGGCGGGGATTCCATAGATTTTCCGCGATCTCCTGGTAGTCCACCTCGCGGCGCGGCGCGGGAGCGGCCGCGGAGGGCCTCTTCGCGCGCGCGGCTTCGGATTGGACCGTGCCCGCAGGGTGGAAACGCAGCCCTGCCAGGGCGTCCGACGGGAAGCGGAAGATCGTTCCGCCATCGGCCGGCATTTCCTCGCCATGCTCGATGGAGCGCAGGAAGTTCAGCGCCGGACGATTCCGCGCCGTCGGCACAAACATGGCGTCCACATGATCGAGCCCGCGCACGCGGGCGATCTCGCCGAGGCGCGCCATCATGCGGTGCTCCACACCCTTGCCGAGGGCGCGGCAACTGAGCAGGAAGGTGTCTACGTCCAGCGCTCCGGCGCGCGCCGTAAAGATCATCACGCCCACCACCCCGTAGCTTCCGAAACGATCGCTCAGGCTGACGGTCAGGCACTCCATCGCGCCCGTTTCGACCAGGTCGCGGATCTCGATCTCCGGGCGCCGCCGGGTGCTGAAGTTCATCTGGTTGGTGCGCCCGGTAAGCTGCGCGACGCGCGCGAAGGTCTCAGTTTCAACGGAGCGGATGCGAATATCGAGTTGCAGCCCCGCGAGAAAATCCTCAAGCGACGGCGCCTGCTTCGCGCTCCGCACCCGCTCGATGTTCTGCGCGTACATCGCGCTACGCTCGCGATCTTCTTTCGTGACTCGCGGATGATCGAACGCCCAAACGTGCTGGAGAAAACGCACCGCGTCTTCCTTCGGCAACGTGAGCGACAGCACGTCCGGACATCCGGCGCGCACCTCGGCGGTCTCCGTTTCGTTGTCGTCCAAAAACACGAACGAATCCAGGCCCAGGGAGAGTTCTTCCGCCAGCGAAATAAGGTTGGCCGATTTCGGATCCCAGTTCACGCGCCGCGCGACAAAATCGCCGAGCCGCAGCGGCATTTCCGGATTCGCTTCGAACGCCGCCACCAGGTCGGCTTCCTCGTTCTTGCTCGCCAGGCACAGCAGCATTCCGGCGTCGTGCTGCCGGCGCATGAACTCCTGGAGGAAACGGTGGTCGTCATCCAGGCAAATGCCCAGCGGGCCGTCCTCGGAGCAAATGCCTTTCCACAGCGTGTTGTCGGCATCGAGAGCGATGACCTTGTACGGTGGCCGCCGCAGGGCGTCGATCTTCCGCGCGACGATGGTGCCGAGTGCGGCAAAGCCCTCCGGCGTGTAAGGGACGTGCCCGACCGAGTCCGCCTGGGAGTCGTAGTATTCGCGGACCGGATAGAGCTCCACGAGTTCGGCCGCCGTGATCAGGTGCACGGAACTCAGGTCCGCAATCGCCGCGGCCAGCAGGTCCCGGACATGCCCCGTCCCCCGCTCGCGCCCCATTCCCGCCTCGAAGCCGGGCGAGCAGGGGCATTCGACCAGGATCACCGGGGAGCGCCAGCGCCCCAGCGCGCCGTGCAGAGCGGCGGCGAACTGCCGCATCACGTCCTCGATGTGCCCGGGATCGTGTGCCTTCGCCCAGTCCTGATAGCGAATCAACAGGACGTTTATTCCGTTTTCGTTGCACGCCATCAGGCTGCCGGGATCCAACAATTGCTGAAATACCTGGTTGTAAGGCGCGTATTCGATCCGGCAATTCAGGCCGAGTCCATCCGTCCAATACGCAAGCGTCTCCCCGATCGGCTCAACCGTGAACGTGGCACCGATTGCAATCGAAAAAGCGCTACCCGGGACGTTTTCTGGCGGCATAGCGAAGGGCCTGAGACTTGCAAGGCGTGCGTGAATACTTATTATTGCCCAGACAGCGTTTGCTACGCCACACGCGGCGCGCGACGGCATCCTATGATGGAGCTTGGCGCGGTTCTCTAGCGCGAAATCCCGGCGACTTCAATCATGAACGACTTCCTATTCTTGCTCCGGCGCAACCGGAACTACCGTTACGCGTGGCTGGGGCAGGTGGTGAGCGAAGTCGGGACGCACTTCAATAACATTGCGGTGGCGACGCTGGTTCTGAAGACGACCGGGTCCGGCCTGGCGGTGGGAATCATGTTGCTGTTTCGCGCCGTGCCGGCGTTGCTGGCGGGGTCGGCGGCCGGCGTCGCGCTCGACCGTTACGACCGCCGCCGGATCATGATCGCAGCCGACCTGGCAAGGGCGGCCGTGGCGCTGGCTTTCCTGGTGTCCATGTCCCGCGCCACCGTCTGGACGGTGTATCCCTTGAGCGCCCTGCTGATGCTGGCCGCGCCGTTTTTCACCACCGGGCGCGTGTCGATTCTGCCATCCATCGCCACCGGGCGCGAACTGCACGTCGCCAACTCGCTGACGCAGACCACGCAGTGGGCGACCCAGATCGTCGGAACGATGCTCGCCGGATACGGCGTGGCCTGGCTGGGATACGGCGCCGCCTTCGTCGTCAACGCGTTGGGATTCCTGTTCTCGGCGATCACGAGTTGGGCGCTGCGGTTGCCGCCGGGCGGCTTCCGCACACAGCAGGATACGGCCACGGGGCTGCGGCCCTGGCGCGAATACCATGAAGGGCTGCGCTACATTGCCCGGACTCCGCTTGTCCGAGGGATCGGTTTGCTCACGGTGGGCTGGGCGGCGGGCGGCGGCGCCGCGCAATTGCTGTTCGTGCTCTTCGGCGAGCAGGTCTTTCAGCGGGGTTCGCAGGGCATCGGCGCGATGGCCAGCTTCGCCGGCATCGGACTGCTCCTCGGCGGCATGGCCGGGCACGCCATCGGGTCGCGCGTGAACTTTGCGGGATACAAGCGGTCCGTCACCCTGGCCTATGTTTCCCACGGTTTGCTGTTCATCGTGTTCAGCATCGCCCAGGGCTATGTGGCGGCGCTGGTCCTGCTGGCCGCCTCGCGCATCGGCATGGCGGTCACGACGGTGCTCAATACCGGGCAGTTGTTGCGGCACACGCCCGACGCTTATCGGGGACGGGTCTTCGGAACCATGGAATCGCTGCGCTGGTCCACCATGATCGTCTCGATGGCCGCGGCAAGCGTAGCGGCCGACTTAGTCTCACCGAGGGTGATAGGAATCGTAGCCGGAGCGTTCGGAGCCATCGCCGGAGTGGCCTGGGCCCTAGCCAACTGGCGCGGATGGCTGCCGGAGCCTGCTGAACAGCGTCAAGCGGTTGCCGAGTGATCACAAACGTGCGCAGTTCAGGCTGATGAGGTTTCTCTTGCTGCATCGCGCCCGAGCCACACACGTTTAGCGTACTACCCATTCCTCTAACATCCCTTCCGTGCGTTACAATCAGCGATTGTGGCTAAACGCGGCTCGATGCCTGCAAATTCCTATTCATTCGTCGGTATCTTTTGGGTCGTTCAAGAGAAAGGATCGGCGCCAATTCTTCTGGTTCATCGATGCGCTATATCGGATGCCGAGCCCTACGGCGACATGCTGACCTGTTCCCACGGCCATCATGAAATCTGGGAGGAATGGCGCAAAGGTGGAAGTAACCAGCGCTCCGGTCCAGCCTCCCTCATCGCTACTGATGAATATGAAGAATGGCCCCGGGGCCGCATCGTGTATGCCCCACTCCACAGCCGTTTCGTGGTCTATGCCGACGCGCAAATCCTGAGCCGTCCGGAATTGCTCAGGATCATCCGCGAAGAATTCAAGTTGCCATCGGATAGGACGGAAACAAAGCGAGACAGCCACTACGTCAGCACGAAGCGGTTAGAAGGATGAAGAACTCGCGGTTCCCATCGACCGGCGCGTGTTGCCGACCGACTCGAAAGACTAATTCAATTAAGGATGGCTCATCTTGGCCAAACGGATTGTGTATGTAGAAGGCGGCGATGCGGCCCAGTTTGATAACAAACAATGGCAAGCAACACTTCGAGGCGTTGATGGCCTGAAGGACTGCAAATTCCCTGCGAGCACCGAAATCGAAATCGGCGGCACGCGCGAGCAAGCCACGATCACAATGAAAGAAAAGGGGCTGAGCGCAAACATGCAGACCGATGCAGCCGCTTTTGAGGCATGGGCGTTGGCCCTGCTATTCCCCTGTACCGTGCCCACGGTTCAGATCGGTCTGGATCCAGGCGCAGGCACCAAAGAGCGGCATTATGAGAGATTTCTTTATCGCCTCCAACGCTTCTATAATTTGTTTTCCGATCGTGTGACGGTAAACTTCTCTGCCGGTGTACCGAAAGCGCTGGATCCGAAGATCGAGCGTTTTTTGAACCAACCAAACTCGCGCAGGAATCCACCGCAGTCTGAATCCAGGGAGCGGATGCTAGCAGCGTCAGCAACTGCCTCAGAATCAGTTCTTGAGAAGGCTCTGGAGGTTTCGGTCGCCTTCCGAAAGCGTTTTCAGCTTGAAAAGGTTATGCGCCAATGGCCCGTCGGATTATTTGACGGATGCGTAGAGGATGGACAGCAGATATTTACGGGTGGAAAGAGCGCGGTCGATCTGATCGGTATTCGTGGCGACACCCTTGTCTTGTTCGAATTAAAGAAAGAGGACAATCGAAAGGCGGGGGCTATCTCGGAATTGCTCTTCTATGCCGGCGTTATGCGCGATGCCATCGGCGACAGGCCGATTTTTAAGTTTAGATCCAAATGCGCGGAGAAGAACTGTGATATAGGACCCGGGGACATCACCCGATGTTCCAAGATAGACGGGGTGTTACTGGCGCCAGGATTTCACCCACTGATTTCAGAGGCACGCTTGTTCGAGGAACTGAACACGGCAATGAAAGGGCTCTACGCGGATAGACCTGTGCAATTCGAAACTGTGAGAATAGAGGGCTATCCAGCTAATGGATGTGGCGATTTCAGATTCAGCGATGGTCCATCCAACGACTGATGTTCGCCTCACTGTCCATCGCGCCACCAAACAGATCGGCGGCAACTGCATTGAACTGAGCAGTGCGGATGGCCACCGGATCATCCTCGATGTTGGTCGGCCACTCGACGCGCCGCAAGACGCGCGGCACCTGTTGCCGAAATCACTGGACCTGAGCGTTGCGGTGGATGGTGTTCTGATCTCACACCCGCACCCGGACCACTATGGACTCCTCGATGAGGTGCCGGCCGGATGGCCGATCTACTGTGGCCCGGCCCCCGAACGGCTCATCAGGCTGAGTTGCCGTATTTTCGGGAAGGAGTTGCCACATGCATTTCAGCTTTGGAAGAGCGACGCCGCACTTAAGATTGGGCCGTTTAGAGTAACACCCTTCCTGATTGACCACTCAGCCTTTGACGCTTATATGCTGCTGATCGAGGTGCATGGGAAGCGTATCCTATATTCCGGCGACTTCAGAACCCATGGCCGTAAGTCAGCCCTGACAAGAAGATTGATGGCTGCACCGCCTGAAAATCTTGATGCGTTACTGATGGAGGGGACCAACTTCGGTAGCGATAAGCCGTGCGTCGCGGAGAGCGATCTGGAGGACGATTTCGTCGATCTCTTCCGATCTACCGCCGGCCGCGTATTTGTCGCCTGGTCCGCCCAGAATGTCGATCGGACCGTGACTCTCTATCGCGCCTGCCTGAAGGCCGGCAGAACATTGGTCATCGATCTTTACACCGCTGAGGTTATAGAGTCACTTGCCGGATTCGGAAAGCTGCCCAGACCTGGCTGGAGAAATCTGAAAGTCGTCGTCACCAAGGCGTTTGCCCGGATGTATCGAAGGACGGGCCGCAAAGCCTTTGTCGAGCAAATGGTGCCGCACGGCATGTCCGCCGCTAAACTCGCGGAAACTCCGGAAGAGTGGGTGGTGATGGTACGCGCGTCGCTCATCCGGGACTACGCGCCCAAAGGTATCACGCCAAATCCGGATGATGTCTGGTGCTGGTCAATGTGGCGCGGATACCTTGAGAACGCGGATGGTGCACTGGTCAGCAAGTGGTTTGAACAGGGAGGAAGTCGCGCTGCCCATATCCATACTAGCGGCCATGCTTCTCCTGCCGTTTTGCGAGCATTCGCCCATGCCATGAACGCCAAACAATTCGTGCCCATTCATGGTGTCGCTTGGGAAGGGGACACGACTGGGTTCCCCACAATCCGGCGTCTGGCCGATGGAGAGTCGATGACGCTTTAGAACCAAGACAGCCAGGATAGATAGATCCCCCATACGCCGCTGACGGACATAGGTCTTGGCAAGTCGGCTTATGCCCGCCGACTGTTACCAGGTTACTCGACGGAAGACGCCCGTTCCTGAGATCTGGAACGCGAGTGTTGACTTTGCTGGGTGCTTCCTGTTTTCCGATCCAATTCCAGTGCGTACACCCAAGGCCTTTGCCTCTGCCGCCGAATCACTAGACACCCGGCTGGCTGCTCCTTGCCCCTACTCCTCGCCCAAGCGACACAGCCACGGCGGCCTGCCAGAGCACCATGAGCAGTCCGAGTCCGTCGCCAGCGGTCAATGGTGAGTGGATGCCGGCCATCGTCGCACCCAGATGCGCGCCCCCGAGTGCGCCAATTACCGTGCCTAGAACCACGGTCACGCATGCGGCCTTCACCCAACGCGGCCGTCCGGTCAAGACCACGTCCGCCAGGACGAATGAGCCCAGGAATCCCGCAAGCGCGAACGTTCCGATCATGAATTCCCACGAAGAGCGGATACCCAATGCGGCGATTCGCCAGGTGAGCGGATAGATGGCGGAACTCGCGATCAGCGCGGCGGCGGTCCGCAGCCAGTTATCCGCGGCCCAGCGGGAGAGCGGGAGGAGAACCACCAACGCGAACACCATTCCAGGCCAGATAATGTGATCCAGCGTCCGTTGATCTCGCACGATGATGTACGATTGCGAGATCACACATGACAACACTCCCGAAACGAGACCAAGGAGTCCCCACCGCACGGCCATGCTCGGGCACTTGAGAAAGGATTTCATCCCGGTTCTCCAGTCTGGGGTGTCCGCCGCACTCAATTCTACATCAAGGCGTCCGCAGGGAACGTAGTCTAAAGCAACCGCCGTGTACCGCGCTGGAGGACTGCGGGGGGACTGCGGGGGACAGCCCGCGTGTTTCCTGACGCACCCTGGCCGCCTGTGTGATCCTTGCCCGTATCCCCGCCATCCCCCCCGCCAAGGTCTCGCACTCGACGGTTTCCCACAGGCGCCTCTGTCCAAGTCGTGTTTGAGCCTCGGAAAATCGCGTTCACCGCGGAGGCAGACTTCTTATTTCGCGGATTATCAACGAAATAGGCCGCCCACATCCCGTGGTTCTGTCGCCTCGCCTGCTACAATCCCCACCGAGCCCGAATCATGCCGCTTATCCGACTCACCCATAAGCAACTCGAAGGCGCCCGGCGCAACGGCGTCCGGTCCCGCGACCCGAGGACTCCCGAAGACGAGGCCCGTTCCTCCATGAACGCCCTCAAGCATGGCCGCCACGCCAAGCGCGCTCGCGTCCTCTGCGGCGAAAACAAGAACGCCTTCCACGACATCCTCCAGTCCGTCGCGGAGCGTGATCAGGCAGAGATCCGCGGCGCCGAGGCTGTACGGCAGGTCCTCTCGCCGCTGATAAGGAAGCAACTTGAGGTTCGGGAGCCGCGAGGCGGCGGCCTCCACTTCCGCGCGCCGCACGCCCTCGCCGATGAACAGGAAGACGATGTCGTCTCGTCCCGCGAGGCGCTCCGCGGCGCCGAGCAGCGTGC
>CAZLOS010000115.1:0-16483 GCA_964561215.1 uncultured Solibacteraceae bacterium
ACGCCAATTGCTGGAGCAACTGGTTCGCGAGAAACTGGCGACCCTTGTGCAGGAGATGCAGAACAGAACCGCCGCCGCCGATTAGCCAGGCGGCGGGAGGCGGGATTGGAGGCAGATTTGCTACCGCGCCAGCGTGTAGGCGCGCTCGCCATCCTCGCGCTTGACGCTCTCGATCTTGAGGCCCATCTTCTTGCTGAGACTGCCGGAGATGAAGCCGCGCACGCTGTGGGCCTGCCAGTCGGTGGCGGCCATGATCTCCTTGAGGGTGGCTCCGCCGGGCTGGCGGACCAGCTCCAGGACGCGGGCTTTCTTGCTGCCCTCGCGCGCCCCTTTGGCCGTGGGCGCGCCGTCGGCGGCGGTGGCCGCCTTACTCGACCTCTTGGTCTTCGGCGCAACGTCGGCCGCCTGGGGCGCGGGAGTGGCGTCGAGGCGTTGGACGGCCTTCCAGATCCGGGCCGCGGCGCTCTTGCGGTCCGTGAACTTCTTGACCGGCTTGAGCTCGTCGAAGGGCGTCACGCCGGCGAAGCCGTTCCAGACCTGGACCAGGCGGTCGCCGGGCCAGTTGGCGGCGAGTTTGGCGAGTTCCTTCTCGCTGGCGAAGTGCTCCTGACCTTCGGGGAGCCGCTCGGCGGCAGGGAAGGCCGTGATGTTGTTGTCGGTATCGATGGCAAACAGTCTCATGGTTCGGTTTCTCCTTGATCAACGAGTCATGCCGGCGAGTTTCCCGTCGGCGGTTAGCTGCAGATCCTTGTAGTAGCCGCTGGCAAGACGTGCCCAGCCGAAAGGCGTGTGGATCTCGTGGCGGGCGGCGATGCGGCTCAGTTTCAGGCGATGCGTCCCGTTGTCGAACTCCTTCTTGAGGTGGCCCCAGCGGTCGGGCGTCCACCCGTTGTGCGTGGCCCAGGCGATCAGTTCGTCGCGGGTCATGGTCAGCACTCCAGTCCTTTGGCGTCGACGGCACTGCGATCGCCGAGGCTGGCGAGCACGTAGGCGAGTTCTTCGGTAACGCGGCCGAGGTCGCCCGGGTAGCCCCAGTTGGCCGGCTCCTGGGCCTGCTCCTTCTGGTGCTGCGCGAGGCGGCTGGCGATGCGTTTCAGCAGGTCCTGGCACTCGGCGTGGCGTTCCGCGTAACAGGAGGCGGCGGTTTGCTTGGTGGTCTTGGTGGTCCGTGGCATCGAACACATGAATCGCTTCGGTGGGCGGGAATAGCAACTTGAATCTGCAGGTTTCGGAAAGAAAAGCTCTATGGCGGCGTTAAGCCTGCGCGGCTACGCGAAACATCGCGGCGTGACGCTCAAGGCGGTGCAGAAGGCGATCGAATCCGGCCGGATTCACACCAATGCCGACGGAAAGATCGACGCCGAGCGGGCCGATGCCGAATGGGCTCGCAATACCGGCCCGAAGATGAGGCGAACGGCCGCAGCCGCTCCAACGCCGACGCGCTCCGAGCACCCCCGTCCCGAATCTGCCAGCGGCGGCGGCCTCGATTATGCGATGGCGCGCGCGATCACGGCCAACTACGAAGCGCGCCTCATCAAGCTCGATTACGAAGAGCGCATCAAGAAGCTGGTCAAGGCCGATGAAGTCTCCATCGCAGGCTTCAATCTGTACCGTATGTTCCGCGATCAGATGCTCAATCTGCCCGACCGCGTGGTCGGCGCCGTCCTCGCGGAATTGCGGGAGGCGCTGCGAGCGGCCGGTTTGAGCCCGGACGCGGTGAGCCTGGAGAAGGTTCACGGAATCCTGATGGCCGAAGTGCGCAGCTTCCTGGAGGAGTTCGCGGATGCCGCCCACCGCTGACGAGATCTACTATGCCGCCGCGGCCGCGGGCGCGCGTCCGGATCCTCTGCTGACCATTTCGCAGTGGGCGGACAAGTATCGGAAGCTTTCTCAGCGCGCATCGGCGGAACCGGGGCCATGGCGCACAGATCGCACGCCGTATCTCCGGGAGATCATGGATTGCCTGTCGCCCTCCTCGCCCATGGAGCGGGTCGTGTTCATGAAGGGCGCGCAGATCGGAGGTACCGAGTGCGGCAATAACTGGATCGGCTACATCATCCACCAGGCGCCGGGCCCCATGATGGCGGTGCAACCTACCGTCGAGATGGCCAAGCGTAACTCGAAGCAGCGAGTGGACCCGCTCAT
The DNA here is from genome assembly GCA_964561215.1 of uncultured Solibacteraceae bacterium. Lineage (GTDB taxonomy): Bacteria > Acidobacteriota > Terriglobia > Bryobacterales > Bryobacteraceae > JAJFUV01. The sequence continues at coordinate 2,146 of CAZLOS010000115.1, forward strand.
TGAAGAGTCCGAGGTGCTGCGCGATCTAGTGCAGAGCCCGCGTTCCAGGGACTCCGGCAACACGGTGCTTTCAAAAGAATTCCCTGGGGGAGTGCTGGTGATGACGGGCGCGAATTCTGCCGTCGGCCTGCGCTCCATGGCCGCGCGTTTCCTGTTCCTCGACGAGGTGGACGCGTATCCGGGCGATGTTGAAGGCGAGGGCGACCCGGTTAACCTGGCGATGGCGCGCACCCGCACGTTCGCGCGGCGCAAGGTGTTCCTGTGTTCGACGCCGAAGATCACCGGGATGAGCCGGATCGAGGCCGCCTGGGAGGAAAGCGATCGGCGGCTGTACTGGTTGCCTTGCCCGGTTTGCCGCGAGTTCCAGGTTCTGAAGTTCGCACAGCTGCGGTGGCCGAAGGCTCAGCCGGAGAAGGCGGTTTACGTCTGCGAGCACTGTGGTCAGGAGATCCAGAACCACCAGAAACAGTGGATGCTGCCTCGCGGCGAGTGGCGCAAGGGTGCGGCCGGCGACGGCCGGACTGCCGGCTTCCATCTTTCGAGCCTGTACTCGCCCGTCGGTTGGTTCGCCTGGTCGGATGCAGCGAAGCACTTCGAGCAGGCGCAGAAGAATCCGTCGCTGCTCCAGGTTTTCGTCAACACAGTCCTGGGCGAGACGTGGACCCTGCTGGGCGAGGCTCCCGACTGGCAGAAGCTCTACGCTCGCCGCGAGTCCTACAGGATTGCCACGGTGCCGCGCGGCGGCTTGTTTCTGGTGGCCGGCGCGGACGTGCAGAAGGATCGCATCGAAGTCGAGGTCGTCGCGTACGGACGCGGCAAGGAATCCTGGTCGGTCGACTACCGGGTATTCGAGGGCGACACCTCGCGCGTCGCGGTGTGGGAGAAGCTGAGATCGCTACTCGATGAAACCTATCCGGCTGCGGGCGGGATCGAGTTGCCGATTCTGCAACTGGCGGTCGATTCCGGGTTTGCCACGACTGAGGTGTACCAGTGGGCCCGGCAGCAGGGCGGCCGCGTTCTGGTCATCAAAGGCGATTCGCGGGCGCCCGCGCTGATTGGTGCGGCATCGCCGGTTGAGGTGGGCCCGCTCGGCTCCAAGCTGAAGCGCGGCGTGCGCGTGTGGCCGGTGAATTCCGGTATGGCGAAGGAGGAGTTGTATCGCTGGCTTCGGCTGGAGCGGCCGACCGACGAAGACATCGAGAAAGGCATTCTGTTCCCACCCGGATTTTGCCACTTCCCGAAGTACAGCGAAGAGTACTTCAAGCAGATCACCGCGGAGCAAGTGGTCACCAAGATCGTCAAGGGCTACCGCAAGCTGGAGTGGCAGAAGATGCGGGAGCGCAATGAGGCGCTGGACTGCCGGGTGTACGCTCGCGCAGCCGCAGCGCGGGTCGGCCTCGATCGCTTCCAGGAAAAGCACTGGCGTGCAGTGGAGGACCGCCTCGGGGTACAGGCCCACTCGCAGCCGCCTACGCCACCGGAACCAGTTCCGCAGGCCCGATCAACGCAACCGCGCCGAGGCCGCAGGGTCATCGGGCGCTTTGGAGTTTGAAGAATGGCGAACCCGTTTACCGACGAACAGATCAAGGGATCGAGCGACCGCATCGCGTCGCCGGAGAAGCGCGTCGTCGCTCCGGACGGCCGCGCGGTCGAGTTCCGGTCCACCGACGAGGAGATCAAGGCGCAGCAGTACATGGTGAACGCGAATCGGTCGAAGTCGGGCACGCGCCGCCGCCAGACCCGTCTGATGTCGAGCAAGGGCTTCTAATCCGTGTTCACATTCTCCAGTTTTCTGACCCGCTTCAAGCGGGGCGGGAGCGGTGTGCCGAATCGTCAGCCCGCGCGGCGTGCGAGTTCGTTCCCGTACGAGGGCGCGACCACCGGCCGGCGGCTTGGCACGTGGGCCACAACCCGCGATGCGGTCAACTCCGTCTGGTATCAGAGCGCGGACCAGTTGGTTGCGCGCTCGCGTGACATCGCGCGCAAGGACGGGTGGGCGGCGAAGGCCATCGACGAGTGGGTCTGCAACGCCATTGGAAACGGCATCAAGCCGCAGTCGCTCCACCCGGATGAGGCCATCAAGCAGAAGATCCAGAAGCTCTGGTCGCAGTTCGCCAACGAGTGCGACACCACTGGCACGACCGATATCTACGGCCTCGAGGCGCTCGCGTTCCGCTCGATGGTTGAGGGCGGTGAATGCTTCGTCCGGAAGCACACCCGGGCGATGAGCGACGGCCTGACGGTTCCGATGCAACTCCAGTTGATGGAAGCGGAACAGTTGCCCTTCTACCTCGCGCGCCCGACTCCGGACACACCGCAGGGTAACGTGGTCCGCGCGTCGATCGAGTTCGATCCGCAGGGGCGTCGCACGGCTTACTACTTCTACAGGGAGCATCCGGGCGAGCGGTTGTTTTTCCCGAACTACCTCGACCTGCTCCGGATTCCGGCCGTAGAGGTGATGCATCTGTTCCGGCCGCTGCGTCCCGGCCAACTCCGCGGCATCCCGTGGCTCGCGAACGCCCTGGTCCGGTTGTGGGAACTCGACCAGTACGACGACGCCGAAGTCCTGCGGAAGAAGTTTGCCGCGATGATGATGGCGTTCATCATCCGGCAGAACCCGGAAGATCCGTTCTTCGGCAACGAGCAGACCGGGCCGCAGACTACGGATGCCGGCGGCAGCACCGGCGACGAGCAGCCCGGCGTCCAGGTCGCGCAACTCGAAGCCGGGACCATGATGGACCTCGAGCCCGGCGAGGACGTGAAGTTCACCGATCCAGCGGACGTCGGCGGTAACTACGAAGCGTTCGAACGCCAGACTTTGCTGCGGATCGGCGCGGGCTTGGGCATGCCCTACGACATGCTGACCGGGGACCTCTCGCAGACGAGCTATAGCTCGATCCGCGCGGGCATCCTTTCGTTCCGGAGGCTGTGCGAGCAGATCCAGTACGGCGTTTTCATCTTCCAGTTCTGCCGCCCGGTGTGGCAGGCGTTCCTCGAAGCGGCCGTGCTCGCCGGCCAGTTGGACGCCCGAGACTATCAGGCCAACCGCGCCGACTACCTCGCGGTGGAGTGGCACACGCCGAAGTGGGCTTGGGTCGATCCGGAGAAGGACGTGAAGGCCGAAGTCATTGCGATCCGGTCGGGCTTGAAGTCGCGCAGCATGTCCATCAACGAGACGGGTATGGACGAAGAGGAGGTCGATCGGCAGATTTCGAGGGACAACGAGCGCGCCGACGAACTGGGCCTCGTGCTCGACTCCGATCCGCGCAGGACGGATGCTCGTGGCGCGCAGAGGGTCGAAGACGTGACCGCCCAGGATGCCGGAGACACGGGCGCCGACTCCGGTGAGAGTAAGCCCGCCAAGGCGCCAGCCAAGAAGCGCGGCAAGGACTCGCGCAAGGGGTTGTCCCAGTGAAACAGAACGTTCTGCCGCATCTCGCCGCGCGCGTGTTCGGCGTGCCCCTCCTGATTCAGCCGGAGAAGCTGACGGTCATTCTCGAAGCCATCGGGCCGCGCCTCGGCCTGCGGGAGCCGGTGTTGATCGAAGGGGTGGCGCCGGTCCTGGCGGTGCCCATCGATCCGGAGGAACCGGACGAGGATGACCTGTTGCCGGCGGGCCGGAAACCGTACCCGGTGAGTCCGGACGGAATTGCGGTCATCACGATCTCCGGCACGCTGGTGAAGAAGGCGTCCTGGCTCGATGCTGAATCGGGCCTCCAGTCTTACGAGCTGCTCCGGACGATGCTCGCGGACGCTCGCGACGACCCCGGCATCCGCGGCGTTTTGCTCGACGTGGACTCGCCTGGCGGTGAGGTGGGCGGCCTGTTCGACCTTGCGGACGAGGTGTTCGCAGTGCGCGACCAGAAGCCCTGCTACGCCATCGCCAACGACGAGGCGTTCTCTGCTGCGTACGCTCTGGCATCGAGCGCCCAGCGACTGTTCGTCACGAGAACCGGTGGCGTCGGCAGCATCGGCGTGATCGCGGTCCACATGGACCAATCGGGCTTCGACGAGAAGATGGGCCGCAAGTACACGGCGGTCTATGCCGGCGCGCGGAAGAACGACTTCTCGACGCATCAGCCGTTGTCCGACCATGCCCGCGCGAACCTGCAAGGCGAGATCGACCGGCTCTACGACATGTTCGTGGCCACGGTCGCCCGGAACAGAGGACTCAAGCCCGCGCTCATCCGGAACACGGAGGCGGGTCTGTTCTGGGGCGAGAAGGCGATCAGCGCAGGACTCGCGGATCAGGTTGGAGGTTTTGACGACGCGCTCGCCGCAGTAACCGAAGTGGCGCGCTCGTTCCGGCAGTCTCGCGCAACGGCGTCTGCCGAAGCGCAAATCGAACAAGGAGAAGAACCAATGGCTCAAAAGCCCGATAACAAACCGGCAGACGCTCCCGCCGCTCAGGGGAGCGCGCCTGTCGAAACGAAACCCGCTGCGGAAGTTCCCGCGCCCGTCGCGCCTGTTGCCGAACCTGCTCCCGCGCCGGAACCCGCTGCTGCTCCGGCTGCACCCGCCGTGGACGCCGCTGCCATCGAAGCCCGGATTCGCGCCGAGCACGAGGAGATCGCCGCTCTCTGCACGCTGGCCGGATCTCCGGAGTTCGCCGCCGAAGCCATCGCGAAGCGCATGTCGCCGGCGCAGGTGCGGGAGGCTCTCCTGGCGAGGAAGGCTGCCAGGAGCCAGACCACCCAGTTGACCTCGCACGTGGATGCCGCGCCGGTCGGTGCCGAGGCGCAGTTGAACGCTGCCGCCACCGAGATCGCGGCCGGCAAGCACATCACCTTCGCGCAGGCGTATGTGGAGGCGATGAAGCTCCACCCCAACCTCTACACGCAGTACCTCGCTGAGAAGTCGGCCACGGTGAAGCCGAACTAAGAACGGCGAGCCAATCCGAAAGGACAAAGGAAACACAACGATGGCTTACGAACTTGGAAACGAAGCGATCTCCGTTCCCGCCAGTGCCGACCTCTCCGCGAAGCAGTTCTTGTTCGGCACGATCGACGCGAACGGGCAGGTAGCGGTGACCGGTGCGGCGGCTGCCGCGGATGGCGTGATCGGCGACAAGCCCGCTGCGGCGGGCCGCCCGTGCGCGCTCTTCACCCAGCCCGGACAGGTCGTTCGGGTGATGTGCGGCGCCCCCGTCGCTGACGGCGCGCTGCTCGAGGCGGATGCCGCAGGCAAGGCGGTGACGCAGGCGGCGGGGAAGATCCTCGCCAAGGCTCTGGCTGCGGGTACCGGGGACGGGTCCATTATCCCGGCTCTGCTGATCCTTCAGCGGTAGCCAGACAAGCGGCGGCAAAGAAGCCCTGGCCTCGCGGTCGGGGCTTTTTTGTGCCCAGAAGACGAAAGGAGATTGAAAACCTATGTACACGCCGACCAACGGTGATGTCCATGTCAATACGCCGCTGACGCAGATCAGCATCGCGTACCTTCAGAACCAGGACCAGTTCGTCGCGGCCCAGATGTGCCCGGTGATCCCGGTCTCGAAGCAGAGCGACCGGTACTACGTTTATAATCGGGGCGACTTTTTCCGCGATCAGATGCAGAAACGCGCTCCCGGCACTCCGGCCGCGAGCGTCGGTTACCGGCTGGACAACACGCCGACTTACTTCTGCGACGTGTGGGCCGAATCCAAGCCCATCCCCGACCAGTTGCGCGGCAACGCCGACGCCGTGCTGAATATGGATCGGGACGCCACGGAGTTCCTGACGCAGCAGGCGCTCATCCGGCGCGAGAAGATCTTCGCCGCCAACCTGTTCACTGCCGGCAAGTGGGGCACGGACGTGGCGGGCGTAGCCGCGAACCCCGGCGCCGGCCAGTTCCTGCAGTGGAACGACGGCGCCTCGACGCCCATCGAGGACATCCGGGCCGGCAAACTGGCCATCAAGCAGGCCACCGGGTACCCCGCGAACACGCTGGTCATCTCCGAACCGGTGTGGCTGAAGCTGGTGGACCATCCGGACCTGGTCGATCGTGTGAAGTACGGCCAGACCAACGGCGGTCCCGCGCGCATCACGCGCGAGGCTCTGGCCGCCATCCTGGAGATCGACCGCATCCTCGTGATGGGTTCCATCGAGAACACTGCCAACGAGGGGCAGGCCGCTTCGCATTCGTTCATCGGTGGCAAGAACGCGCTCCTCTGCAACGTGGCGCCCAACCCGGGCTTGCTCACGCCGTCGGCTGCGTACACCTTCGGGTGGACCGGCTATCTCGGCGCGGGCAACGAAGGTAACCGCATCAAGCGGTATCGCTGGGAGATCATCTCCAGCGACATCGTGGAGATCGAGATGGCCTTCGACATCAAGCTCGTGGCCACCGAACTCGGGTACTTCTTCAAGGACGCCGTGGCGTAGGAGGTGCCCGATGGCTTATCGCTCTCTGCCGAAGTTCAACCCGGAAGCCCGGTTCATTGCGAACCGGGCCTTTCTGTATAACGGCCAGCAGATCCAGCCCGGAGAACTGGTCGAGGGTATTCCGACGCGCCGCCTGCGGCAGCTATACGAAAAGCGCGACGTGGTTGTCGCGCCCACGGCCGCACCACGCAAGGAGGCGAGCGCATCTGGCGCCGCCAGAAAGGGGAAAAGGTAGATGTCGAAACAGGTTTTGTCGATTTCCCAGATCACGCAGGCTGGCCGCCTCAAGCTGGGGCACATTCCGCTCGATCTGACCACGGCGCGCATCATCGCGGCGAACGCGATCCAGAACACCGCGGAGGGTGGCCTCCCGGATGGCAACACCGCTGGTCCCGCGCTGGCGCGTGTCAACGGTGCGACCGATAAGGCACTCCGGTTGACCTGGGCGGCGGCGCAAGTGGACGAGGTCCAATTCGCGCCCATCCCGCTGCCGGCCGATCTCGACCCGAGCGCGGGCGTGGAGATTCATCTCCTGGCCGGGAAGGACGCGAACGCAAATACCTTCGCGGTAGCGGTCAATGCATTCTTCGGCGTGGGCGATACGAACTGCGGCGGCAACACCTCGAGCATCGCGCAGGCGCTCAAGGAGTACACCGTCACGGTCGCCGCTGCCGACGTGCCCGCGCCCCCGAGCTTCCTGAATGTGTCGCTCATTCCGGCTGCCCACGCAGGCGATGCCCTGTACGTGTACGCCGCCTGGATTCAGTACACGAGGAAGGCGTAAGGCCCAATGGCGGCAGATCCGTTTGCCGCGCTCAACAAGGCGTGCATCAACTCCTTCGGTACGGCGGTGTCCTATCAGCAGGGTGCCGCCGCGTCGTTCTCCTTGCGTGGAATCGTAATGAAGGACTCCGACGAGGAGCAGCATCGCGAGGGCCTGTACGCACGTCTGTTCGTCAATCTGGCCGACTTCGCGATCCCTCCGGACCATGGCGACGTGGCGATCATCGACTGTGTGGCGTTCACGGTCTTCGAGGTGCTGGCCGACGCGATGGGCGGCGCAACTCTCTCCCTGCGCGCGGCGGCGTGAGGTTCCCATGGCGTCAGTCCGGATTTACCAGAAGAAAGTGGCCTGCCTCGACCGGCTCAACGTCAAGCAGGCGCAGATGTTCAAGATCGGCAACGTCGGCCTGGCGTCCGTCAAGAACCGTCTGGCGGCGGCGCAGGGGCCGAACGACTCGCCGGCGAAGCCGCTTTCCCGCTACTATGCGATCCGCAAGACCAAGATGGGCAAGGGCAACCGCCGCAACCTCATGTTGACCGGCGACATGCTTCGGAATTTCCAGGTCCGGACGGTCAGCGAGAACAAGGCCAAGGCCAGCAACTCCACACGCAAGGACCGCATCAAGGCCTGGATCACGAACAAAATCGAGCCTTGGGTGGTGTTCTCTCCCAAGAACCGCGAGGTGGTCCACCAGACTGCGCAGAAGATCCTCGCGGAAATCGCACCACGCCTCGTAATGGAGCGCAGCCTCGGCGGTAGACAGCAATGATTGACACCTCTGTTCTGGTAGACAATCTGGTCGCCACGTTGCGCGACATTCCCGAGCTGGTCGATGAAATGGGCGGCGATCCGGAGCGGATCTTCGCGTACCACGACCAGTACCCGAAGAAGATCAGTCTCGCGCACGCGATCCACCAGATGCCCGCGCCGTCCGTCATGGCGGTCTGGCAGGGTACCGCACCCGGCGGGTTCGGCGGCTTCGACGTATGGAAGCATCAGGTCACGCTGTACGTCCGGGCGCGCGAGACGGTTGACGGCGACCCGCCTACGCCCTATTACCGGATCTTTCGGCTCATCACGAAGGGCGTTCCGACCCAGAGCGGGCAGGAGATGTTGAACGTCCAGGTCCACCCGAACTGCCACCCCATGGACCTGCCGTTGATCCAGCGGCAGACGGATGCGGAGGGGCTTGACTACTTCGAAGTACCGATGACGTTCACCGAGATTGGAGACGAGTGATGCCTGACAGAGTTTGGTTAAAACCGCCTTTCGGAGTGGGCGATCCGAAGGAAGTCGATGCAACGCCCGCCGTTTTGGTGCCGCTCATGGTTGCCGGCTGGAGCCAGTGCGAACCGCCAGCCACCAACGAGGAGGTAACGACCGATGTCCACGACTAGGCTCCAAGAGGTTTTGGTCTGCTTCGGGAAGAAGAAGCAGGCCGATATCGCAACCGCGCAGGCCGCCGCCGACATGTGGCGGTTCTCGAAGTTGAACGCTGCGCTCGCGAATCCGAAGCTCGCGACAGAGAACGACGCTGAAGAGTACGGCAAGGGTCACGAGTTCCCGACCGTCACCTACAAGACCGCCTGGGATGTGAATGCCACGCTGGAGAAGTATCTCAGTGCGGAGATCGGCACGTGGGCGGTCGCGTTCGCGTTGGGCAAGGTTGTGAAGTCGGGCACGACCCCGAACTTCACCTACACCTGCACTCCGCTGATGCCGGCCAACGGCGATGCGGCCGAATTGCCGTACCTTTCCTATGTTGAGCAGATCCGTCCTGGCGCCGGCGTGGTCTTGGACCGGCAGGCCGTCGGCATGGCCGTCGAATCGTTTCAGATCAGCGCTGGCTCCGGGCCCGGTCGCGCCAACAGCAAGATCACGGTCGAACTGGTCGGTTCCGGAAAGGTCATCGATTCCGCGACAGGCATCACGATGCCCGCCGCTCAGACGGAGAAGCTGCTGCCGTCCGCCTCGCTCACGTTGTCGATTAACGGCGTGGATTACGTGACCAACAAGAACATCGTCTCGCTGGAGACGGGGTGGAAGAACAACATCCGGATGGACGCGGGCTTCTTCCCCGGCTCCGGCTTCCAGACGGTCGGCGATGGGTCCACGGGTGCGATCCGCGGCCGCCTCGAGTTCGGCAACCGGCAGGGCAACCTGCGGTTCGTCGCCCGGTTCATGAACGGATCGGACGAGTACACGAAGCTGAAGGCGCAGACTTCCGGCACCGCCGTCCTCACCCTCGCCTACGACGCGAACGACTCGCTCGAGTTGACCTGGCAGAAGATCACCTACTCCGTGGTCGAGGTCGCGGAGACGGACCAGATTCTCACTGTCGCGGTGGACTGCCTGCCTATGTACGACTCGACCAACGGCATCCTGACTGCGGTCGGCAAGACGACCGTCGATGCGATCTGCCAGTAAGGACAATCAATGGATACCAACACTCCTGTGTTCGACGCGGCCAGGCCGGTCGCGATTCAACTCCGCGGTCCCGACGGTCTGAAGACCGTTCGGGTCCGCTTCCCTTCCGACGATGAGTGGGCAGAAAGGCAGCGGCACCGCAAGGTCATCGTCAAGAATCTCGGGCGCGGGATCTCTGAGACGATGATCCCGAACGGCGAGGATATCGACGCCGCGCTCCTGGCCAAGATCCGCACGGAGGAGGAACCGGAGGTCGATGCCTTCGAGGCGCAGAAGGTCATCGAGCAGTTGGCCATCTGCGACGTGGACGACGTGGTGCTGGCCGGCGACTCGTTCCGGGTGATTCTCCGCGTGCTGGGCGGCACGGTCACGCATCTGCTGAAGATGCCGTCCGCGAAGGACGTGAACCAGTACCGGCGCGGCTTCGCTCGCGTGCTAGACCTGCCATTCAACCGCCAGGAACTCACCATCAACGTGCGCGCGGCCGGCGACCTCTACAAGAAGCTGATCGACACCACCGAAGGGTACGCCGGGGACGTGCCGATCATCCATCAGGCGGTCGTGGTCAAAGCAGCCATCGACGCTCTCGACGCCTCCTTCCAAGAGGATCGGGAAGCAAATTTTTAGCCGGGCAGTGGCCGGAGAAGCCCTCCCTCCGCTACCTCATCCATTGGGCGCTCCGGCGCGACGAACTATGCGAACCCGGTTTGTGTCCGGACGCGCCCGAAGGTGGTCGTTGCGACCACTGCCCCCAAGACCAACTCGACGCCGCGCAGACCTCCGAAGCCGGATTGCTCATCCGGCGTGCTCTCGATCTGCGCGCGGCGCTCAATCTCGGCATCCACATCGGCCTTGACGATATCCGGGCCGACGAGTTTTACGCCATGCTGATCCTGGACGACGAACGGGACCAGTTGGATCGCGAGCGCACAGCGAACGCCCATGGCAAATAATAACCAGATCGAACTGGTCGTCACCGTCGAGGTGGACAAGGCGAACCAGTCCATCAAGAGCGTCAACGCGAATCTCTCGGGGATCGAGCAGACGGCGGTGCGCGCCGCGCGTGGCGCCTCGCAGGGCATCGACGGCATGACGGCCTCGATGGTGAAGGGCGCCACGGCTGGCAACCTGCTCGCGGACGCCATCAAGAAGGCCATCGAGTTCGCGCAGGAGTGGACCGTCGAGGCGGCGAAGGAGGCGGCGCAGGCAGAGCGTGCCGCGGAGGTGACGCGTGGTCTAGCCAAGGCGCACGGCGACGGTGCCGCCGCCGCGAGCAAGGCTGTCGAGGCGGTGCGCGCGGTCGGGTACACCGCCGCCGACGCGACCGCCGCCGTCCAGAAGCTCATCATCGCGGATATCGGTCTGGACAAGGCCCAGGGCCTCGCCAAGATCGCCAAGGACGCCGCCGCACTCAGCACCGAAGGCGACAACGCGCGCACGGCATTCGAGAAGATCATGCTGGCGATCGAGACGGGGCAGTCTCGCGGGCTCCGGACCCTCAGCCTGTTCCCCGACCTCGCTAAGGCAGAGCAAACGGCCCGCTTGCAGGCGCAACTCCACGGCAAGACCCTCTCCGACAACGAAGTGCTGATGATCCGCTACAACGCCATCGTCGAGGCGGCGACCAAAATTCAGGGCGCGGCCGGCGACGAGGCGAAAACGGTCGCGGGCCAGATGAAGCAACTCGGGCGCGACGTTGTGGATCTCAGGGAGGACGTCGGCAAGGCGTTCCAGGGCGAGTTGCAAGCCGTGGTCGGGCACCTGAAGAACATGGTGGGCTGGCTCAAGGACAACATCGGCCTGATCCAGAAGTTCGGCCAGATGGCGATCTGGCTGGCAGGCATTCTGGCCACGTACGCCATCGCCACGAAGATCCTCGGCATCGCTTCGGCGGTGAAGGCGCTCACCGCTGCTTTGGCGGCGAACCCTTGGGCGTTGCTGGCGACTGGCGTGGTCGCGGCGGGCGCAATCGTGTACAAAGAGTACTCCGATATGCGCCAGACCTGGGAGACGCGCACCCAGGAGATGCAGAACAACGCGCTCCGGAACGACCTCCTCTCCGGCAAGGTCAAAATTGACGACCTCCGGAAGCGCGGCATGTCGGACGATCAGATCCGCGAATTGGTCTCCGGCCGCAAGTCGGTTCCCGGCTTGGGCGAGGAAGGCTCGCAGTGGGAGTTGGGTGCCGGTCTGCCCAAGATCAAGATCGCGGGCCAGCCCGATCCGGACGATCTGAAGCGGCAGATTGAGATCCAGAAGCGGCAGCGGGAAAACGAGAAGTACTTCCGCGATCAAGCCATTGGCTCTCGCATGAACACCATCATGGTCAACGGCATGCCGATGGATGTCCCGCTCTCCGGCTTTGCGAAGGACGCGGCCGATATCAACAAGGAGATCGCCAGCAGGACCACGTGGGTCGATGACAACGGCGAGCACCACGTCCCGCTCACCAAGAAGGCGTGGGACCAGATCATCGAGTACGCGAATAACAAGCTCCACGCGTTCCTCCTGAAAACGTCCGACGACAACAAGAAGGCGCTCGCGGATTACCTGAAGGACCAGGAGGACGCCGCCCATAAGCAGTCGGAGTGGGAGGCGCACCGGTTCCAGCAGCGTCTTCAGAACGACACGGAGATCGCCCAACGCAACCTCGACCATCTCAAGGAGGTGTACGGCTTCGAAGAGCAGCGGGCCGGCTTCGAGCGGGACGCGCGCCTGCGCCAGATGGAAGGCCAGGACGCTGTAACGCTCCAGCAGAAGGTTGCGGTCGAGGCGCAGAAGGCGCAGATCGAGATCGATTACCTGGAGAAGGTCCATCACGTCAAACAGGCGCTCTACGATATCGAGACACGGCAGATCCTCGATGAGGAGGAGTTAACGCTTAAGCGACTCGGCTACCGCGCCGACGAGATCAAGGCGCGCATCGATGAACTGAAGGGCCAACGGCAGGAGATCCGCGACGAGTCCGATGAAGCCAACGATGCCGCGATCAAGGCGGCGCGGGAGAACGCCGCCGACCGGCAGGCGCAGTTGATCCGCGAGCACAACCGGCAGATCTTCGAGTCGCTCAAGCAACAGGCGGGCGGAGTGTTCGACGCACTCCTCCAGAAGTCGCAGTCCGTGTGGTCTGCCATCGGCAACTCGTTCAAGACCGCGATCCTGACGGCCATCAAGGAGGTCGTCACCTCGCGGGTCGCGGCCATGCTGATGCAGTTGTTCACCGGCCAGAAGGTGTCGTTCGCTGGCGGCGGCGCGGGGCCTGGCGGTTCGGGTGGCATGCTGGGCGGGCTGGGCGGCTTGCTGGGGATCGGCGCGGTCCCGGTGTTCGCAGGCGCCGCGCCCGGTGGTGGCGTCGTTCCGGGCGTTACTCCGGGCACCACGCCTCCCTTCGTTCCCAGCGGCGGCGGGCTGACCTCGAAGGCTGGTGCGGCCAACTTCTTCAACTGGCAGAACATCAAGAACCTCGCCAGTTGGAAGAATCTCTACTCCGCGATGGCGCTGGGCAGCGGGCTGATGATGCTCAGCGGCGTCCAGCGTGGAAGCGCACTCAGCACCATCGGAGGCGGCGCGCTCATGGGGGCGGGCATCGGCCTGTCCGGTGGCCCCATTGGCGCGATTGGCGGCGCGGGCATCGGGCTGTTCGCGGACGCCATGCGGCGCGGCGGCGGCTGGGGAGTCGCGGAGGGCGCAGCGGGCGGCGCCATGTTCGGCTGGAACGTCGGCGGTCCTCTGGGCGCGCTCATTGGCGCGGGCGTCGGAGCCATCGCTGGCGTCGTGCGGCTGTTCGTGAAGGGCGCGACGGAGAAGGCCCGCCAGAAGATCAAGGATCTGTACGGCGTGGATATCTCCGACAAGGCGGTGCTCCAGCAGATCGTGGATATGGCCAAGCAGTCCTGCGGCGGCAACCTGGACATGGCAATCCGGACGCAGCAGGTTCGCGACCTGATCCAGTTGTACGCCATGAGTACGGGCCAGCAGACCAAGGGGATGCCCGCCACGGTTCACCCGCTCGATGTTGTCCATACGGGCGGGTCGCTATACCAATCGCCCGGCTACAACAACGGGACCGCGCTCCCCGGCTTGGGCGGCCTGCCGACGCTCGACTCCATCGGCGGCGGCGTGGCCTCCGGCGCGCAGCCGGTGGTGATCCAACTCGACGGCCCGGCGACGACGAGCCTCCTGCAGGGGCAGGCGGTACAGGCCATTGCGAGCAATCCGCGCGTCGTCCAGAGTGCGGTCCTGAGCGCGTCAAAGTCCAACGCTGGCCGGCGAGAGTTGACGAGCCTCCAACTGAGTCCCGGCCTGGTGACCTCGTAATGCCTGGCCCCGTTGCCAACGCCGCACCGGCCGCAGTGATGCCCAACAGCCTGTGCCGCACGTTCGTCCACACGCGCGAGTACCCGGTCATCGACAACGAGTACCGAAACGGGGAATCGCAACGGTCGGTGCAGGCCGCAACCAGCAGGAAGAAGTGGACGCTCACGAAGCGGCTGTCGCCGTCGCAATTGGCCACGCTCCGGACGTTCTATGACGCTCAGGGCGGGAGCCTCGAACCGTTCTACTTTTACGACCCGTACGAGACGAACCCGAAGTTTTCGTACGACCCGACCGGCGTGGCGGTGACCGGCAGGTATACCGTCCGCTTCAATTCCGATTGGAACCAGTCGGTCACGCCTGGCAGGTCGGACGTCCAGATCGAATTGATCGAAGTGGCTTAGGGGCTGTTAAACAATAATCTGTACAATATCATCGAAGCACGAGATCAGGC
>CAZLOS010000116.1:0-16476 GCA_964561215.1 uncultured Solibacteraceae bacterium
CACTGCGCCGACCTCGATCTCATGCCCTCAACCCACTGAGAACCCGGAATGCCCCAAACGTGAAGGTGTTGATCAAGGTGGGTGTAATCAAGTGCGTGTCGTTCATCCGGAAAACGTTTCCGTAATAGGTCGAGCCCCGGTAGTAAGTCCGACCCGTCAACGGGAATGGCAAGCGGGGTCCCCAGTTGTTCCAATCCGAGGTGTCATGATCGTATGCACTGTCGGTGTAACTCACGTTACGTGTGTATGTCAGCGAAAGACGGTTCTTCACCCCGAAATTGTGATCGAACTTCATGGTTTCGGCGTTGTTGATCGCCTTGGCCGGCGCCGTGCCCGAAGTTTGGAGATTGCTAACCATGGCACCGTACTGAGCCAGGACCGATGCCGTCGACCTGTTCGGATCCGGCATGTACTTCGTGATGTTCTTGGCAATCTGGGTGATCCGCGAAGCGGGGATGAGGTTGCCTGAGAAAACCTGCCGGGTGTACCCGCCGGCAGGGTTGCTCTGCGTGGTGGTCGGATCGTAAACGGGGATCAGGGTACCGTTGGCCTTCTTCCAGTCGGAGAAGTCGCCCTGCTTCATCGCCGCCGTCGCCACGGTGAGCAGGCCTGCGGCCGAAGTGCTGGGTTGCCGCGAGCCCTCGTAGCCGAAGTAGAAGAAGGTGCGGTTCTTCCCGTTGTAGATCTTTGGGATGAAGATCGGCCCACCCGCGTTGATCCCGAACTCATTCTTGTGGAAGATTGCCTTTGGCGAGCCGATCCTATTGGCTCCCCACGAGTTCGCGCTAAACACCTGCGACGCGTAGTAGTCGAACGCGGACCCGTGGAACTCATTGGTGCCGGACTTGGTGGTGAGCACCATGTTCCCGCCGCTGGTGTGGGTTTGCTCCGCTTTGAACGCAGCCGTGTCGACATGGGCTTCCTCAACCGCGTCGAGGACCGGTGCGAGACGGTTGAAAACACCGATGTTGTTGCGGAAACCTGTCTCGATGGAAGCACCATCGACAACTACCTGCCAGGCAAAACCCTGGCCGCCGCCCACGATAAAGTCATCCCACGCACCCTGACCGTCGTTGCTCTTCACCTGCGGCATCATGAGCATGACGCTGAACACGCTGCGCATACCCCAGGAGCTGCTCATCGGCACTGGCATGTCCCCGACCAATTTGCTTTCCATGGTGGCACTGACTTCTGTCGTCTCGGTTTTGAGAAGCGGGGCTGCGCCTGAGACTGTGACCTGTTCGGTCACCTGGCCGACTTCAAGTGTCACGTCCACGCGAGCACTTTCTCCCACCGACAGCAGGATGCCCGAGCGGGACCAGCTCTTGAAGCCTGTGCTTGAAACACTCACTTCATACGTGCCGACCTGTAGGTTCGGAATCACGTAGTTTCCGCTGCTGGAGCTGACGGTCTCTGCCAAAACTCCAGTGGCGGTATTCTTGGCAATCACTTTCACACCGGGCACGACGGCTCCTGTGGCGTCTGTGACTAGACCGGTGATCGTGCCTCGTACTGTCATTTGCGCCGCTGCGAACTGACACACGATAACCAGCAGCAAGGCGCAGACGACCAGGAAACTGGCAGTTTGCCTCATTGCATCCTCCTGCGTCGCCCCATGAATTGCCGTTGTCGCTCTGAGTACACCACCTCTGCAACTCGGATATACACCGAGTCACAAGCGGGGTCAAGGAAAATCGGCGTTAGTCTTGTGTTTCGATAAACAATCGGACAAAGGAAGCGGAGTCATCCCACTAGGCTGAACAGCAGTCGTTTGCGGGTTGGTTCAAACTGAAGGCGACCGGGTGAGACAGGCAACGATTCAGCGTGCTTGAGTAGAAGCCGCCGGCGGCGCTTCCCGGAAGGGAACACCCTTTTGGTACAGCGCGATTCGGGTTTTCAGCGCCTGCGCCAACGGCTCCCTTTTCTGTTGCGCTGCCTGGACCATCGCGCGGCGCGAGGTTTCAACGGCGTCGGAGAATCTACCCACCTCGGCGTAAGCGGCCGCCAGAATGCCAAGCACTTCCGGCTCACGTCCACCCGTGATCCGAGCGGCTCGCTGGGCCAGCATGACAGCCTCATCCCCCTTCCTGATGCTCGCGTCCGGATGAGTCGCCAGCAGCCATGCCGTCTGGTTCAAAACAGCGAGATAGTCCGGCCGCAGGCGAAGCACTTGTCGCCATTCAGCCAGCGCCGCGGAGGGATTCCCGCGCAAGTAGTAGAAGGCGTCGCCTAGACAATGATGCGCCTCAACAAACTGGGGATTGATCTCCAGCGCGGCTTTGAACCGCCTGATCGCGTCCTCAGGTCTTCCTTTCCAGACCAGCGCCACCCCCAGGTTCGTGTGGAACTCGGCCACCCGGGGGTTGATGTCCAGGGCCTTTAGATAATGAGCGATCGCGTCGTCCAACTTGCCTGTGCGCGCCAAAGCCGCCCCAAGGTTGTTGTGAACCTCGGCGAATTCAGGATTGATCTCCAATGCCTTTTGGTACTTGGCGATGGCTTCGTTGAACTTGCCCGTCATGGCCAACGCGATGCCGAGGTTGTAGTACGCCCGCGAGTCGGCCGGATTGAGCTTCAAGGCATCGCCCCAGGCGCCGACGGCCTCCGCGAACTGCGATTTCTCCGCCAGTTCCCAAGCGCGGTCGAACAACCTGTAGAACTCTGCCGCGGGAGCGTCAATGCTCAGCAGGCCGCTGGCGGGAACGTTCACGAACTCAGGGATGTTCACGGCGCGGTTGGCGGCGGTCGAATTCTCGACCAGGACCGGCGGGCTGTCGTAGCCATTCTCGTCGATGTGCGTCAGGAACATTTGCGTGTAAGGCGAGCGGCTCTTGGAGGAAAACACCAGCCAGCGGCCATTGGGCGAGAAGCTATGCCAGGAGTTCATCAACGGCGTGTTGCAGCGCACGCGGCGCGCCTGGCCGCCTCCGGACGGAACGATGTAAAGCTGACTGTCGGGGCGCATCAATAGCCCGTTGCGGCACTGGGTGAAGACGATCCACCGGCCATCCGGCGAGACTTTGGGGAAGGTGTTACTCATGCCGTTGTGCGAGGCGCCGGCAACCGGCTCGGGCTTGCCGCCCGGGCCTTCGCTGAATGGGATCCGGTAGAGGTCGAACTGGATCTGGGTTTCGTTCGGATCGTTAGCAAAAGCCGCCAGTTTTGCTCCCTCGGGGTAAGGGTCCTTGGCGGGCGCCCGTGCGAACACCAGGTACTTGCCGTCGGGACTCCAGACCACGCCCGTCTGTGCGAATCGCGGATCGTTGGCGCCGGGGAGCGGTTGCAGCTGGCCAGTGGCGCGGTCATACGAGGCGAGGATGCCGCGCGTGGGATAGAACACCTGGAGGAAGCGGTAATCCTTGAAATTGGCTACGTAGTAATTGCTTGGGTTCTTTCGAGGATGCGGTGCACTACCGCCGCCGACGGCGTCCGAGTCCGATCCGTCGATGGTAGCCCTTCCATCAGCAGCCTGCTCTTGGGCGCCCCGACCTCGCGCAGACGCCAGGCGACGAGCGGCAGGGCGCTCGCAGCCAAAGGCTTTATCACGCCTTTCTCGATGTCCGAGGGCATGAGCGGAACGTCGCGGTAGAAAATCGGCGCGCCGACGGGATCTTTCGAGGTCTGAATAGTAACTTCCCCGCGGGAAACCGGTTCAGGTGCATGCTCGTGCGTGAAACCTGTGATAGTGATCTTAGCCGGCCGCTCTGTTGAACGTTTCTTGATGGTGTCCCAGATTTTGGGCGCCGGCGTCCAGGTGTGGGCCGCCATCTGCTCGGGCGTCAACCTGGGGAGTTCGTTCGTTCTTGCGACACAGCGTGGGTCGATCTCGCCGATTTGCAGCCGTTCGCCGCGTGAGATGGCCTCAATTGGAGCGTCCGCGCCGGGGAAAGTGATACTGATTCTCCATACAGTGGCACCGGACGCCGCGTCGCGCCAGAGGAACGTGGGAGGAGTAGTCCCGGGAGGGAAGATGGATCCTTCGGCGGGACAGTCGATCATGACCGCCGGAACGGCTGCGCTCCGTCCTCGTTGAGCCGCTGTTGTCGCCAGCAGCACGAATGCGATCGTGAAGGTACCCGCACGCGGCTTGTTCACAACCCTCCAAATTCAACCTGCCGGCGGGCCGCGACCTGCATCTCGATATTGTAACCGGAGGACGGCGGCCGGGACCCAGAGCTTTTAGGAAACACGCGCTCGCACGCGTACCGCCGGCATACCCGGCTGCTGGTGGCCGTAAGTTGAGACAATCGAAGCATGCGCGCATGGTTGATGGATTCCTATGACGGCGTCGAAAAGCTCCGACTCGGTGAGGCGGACGAACCGGCACCCGGGCCTGGGGAGGCACTGCTCAAAGTTCTGTGGGCCGCGCTCAATCCGGCCGATGCCTTCCTGGCCCAGGGACAGTACCCAGCCAAGCCGCCGCTGCCCCACATTCTCGGCCGGGATGCCGTGGGAGAAGTCCTGGCCGTGGGCGAGGGCGTGACGAACGTGCGTCCAGGCGACATGGTCGGCATCCTTCGCTGCGAAGTGGGCGTCACTGTCCGCGGCACGCTGGCCGAAAGGGTGGCGGCCCCAGCAGACGCGCTTGCGCCGATCCCCGAGGGCTGGACGCCGGAGGAGATGGCTGGAGCGCCGCTGGTGTTTCTGACCGCCTGGCAGGCGCTCACGCAGTGGAGCACGCCGGAGGCTCCGCCACCCGCCGGGGAAGTGCTGCTGGTCACGGGAGCGTCCGGCGGCGTGGGCGTGGCATCGGTGCTGCTGGGCAAGTCGATGGGCCTGACTGTGGTTGCGCTTTCGCGAAGCGCGTCGAAACGCGAGAGGCTCCGCCATCTCGGCGCCGATTTTGTCTTCGATCCGGCCAGCCCGGACCTGCGCAAGGCAATCCTCAAAACGCTTGACCCGCGGAAGGTCGACCTGATAGTGGACAACGTCGCCGGACCGCTCTTTAGCCAGGTCATTTCGGTGTTGGGCTACGGCGGGCGGGTCAGCACGGTCGGCCGCAGCGGCGGTGTGGTCCCCGAGTTCAATACCGCGACCCTGTTTTTCCGGCGCATCCGGATCGGAGGCGTCGCGGCGGGCGATTACTCACATGCAACCGCGCAGACGCTGTGGACGGAAATCGTGGCCCGGTTGGCTGCCGCCGGGCGCAAGCCAGTAATCGACCGTGTGTTTTTGCTCGAAGAAGTACCAGCCGCATTCGCGCGACTCGCCGAAGGCCCCATGGGGAAGGTGCTGGTGCGAGTAGCAGGGTAAGCCGCCGCCCGTGTTACTCTGGCGGATCCGCCGGATATCCGGTAAGGTCATAGGTGGAGGATGCTGGGGTGGATACAACTAATTTCCTGTACATGTTCTATGGCTTCACGGTGGCATGGCTGATTTTGTTCGCCTACGTCGTGGTGCTGGCCAGGCGCGAGGAGAAGCTCAAAAAGGAAATCGAAGGCCTGAAGCGCATGATCGAGGAAAGGGAGCGCAAGTAGATGCGGCGGCGCGACCTGCTGCAACTGGCAGTGTGCGGCTCCGTGGGCCAAGCGGCCTTGCGCGGCATGCCGTCTCCCAAGATCCGCGACGTGCGCGTTATCGCCACGGCGCCCGCCGGCTTGCGGCTGGCCGTCGTGAAGATCCTCACGGACCAGGACGGTCTGTACGGTTACGGCTGCGCCACTTTTACGCAACGCGCCGACCTGGTGGTGGCCGCGGTCGAGCGCTATCTCAAGCCACTCCTCGAAGGCAAGCCTGCCGACCGCATCGACGACATCTGGCAGGCCTGCTACAACTCCTCCTACTGGCGCAACGGTCCGGTGCTCAACAATGCGCTGAGCGGCGTGGACATGGCGCTGTGGGACATCAAGGGACGGCAGGCGGGGCTGCCCGTGTACCAACTCCTGGGCGGCAAGTGCCGGGAAGCGGTGGATTGCTATGGGCACGCCGGCGGCTCGGAGATTCCCGAGGTCATCGACAGCGCGCGCCGCTTCCTGGAACAGGGCTTCCGGCACGTGCGCGTGCAGATTGGAGTTTCCGGCATGGCGGGTTACGGGGCCGGCGGCGCGGGCGCGCGGGCCGAGGCGCTGCACCAGTCGCCGGTGTACGAGCCGGCGGTTTACCTGCGCCGCGCTCTCAAGATGATCGAAGCGTGCCGCAAGCAGTTGGGCGACGAAGTGGAACTGCTGCACGACGTGCACGAGCGCGTGTCGCCTTCGCAGGCCATCCAGTTCGCGAAGGATGTGGAGCCGTTCCGGTTGTTCTTCCTCGAAGATCCGCTCTCGCCCGAGGACATCGCCTACTTTCGCCAGATGCGCCAGCAGACCTCCACGCCCATCGCCATGGGCGAACTGTTCAACAGCCCGCACGAGTGGACACCGCTCATCGCCGGGCGTCTCATCGACTACATACGCATGCACATTTCGCAGATGGGCGGAGTCACTCCGGCGCGCAAAGTGGCGGCCTTCGCTGAACTGTTCGGTGTGCGCACCGCATGGCACGGTCCGGGAGATGTCTCGCCCATCGGGCACGCGGCCAACGTGGCGCTCGATCTGGCCTGCCACAACTTCGGAGTGCAGGAGTACTCGCCGTTCAGCGAGCGTGTGCGCGAGGTTTTCTCGGGATGCCCGGAGATGCGCAACGGCTACTTGTACGCCAACGAGAAGCCCGGTTGGGGCATTGAAGTGGACGAGAAAGCCGCGGCGAAGTATCCTTTCGGCAGCTTCGAGCAAGGCGAACGCAAGCGCCTGAACGGCGGGTGGGGAGAAGTTCGCCGCCGCGACGGCACCATCATCAAACAATAGAGGGCAAGCGGTCTAGCCGGGATTGTTCGCTCATGCGTTGACGCAGGCGCGTGAGAATACCCGTCTCCGTGACGGCCGAATCCTTGGTCTCGTACGGGTCTCGCTCTATGTTGTAAAGTTCCAGCGTCTCGCCAGCCTTGCCGCGCGTGGCGATGAGCTTCCACGGGCCTTGCCGCACGGCCCGCTGGGAAGGAGTGCGCCAATAGAGGATGCGATCATCGGCTTTTGCGGCGCCGTCGCGCGGCGGCCAGAAATTCCGGCCCTCCCAATCCACGCGGCCCGACGGCTTGTAACCACCCAGATGGCACAGTGTCGGCATCCAGTCCACGACGTGCAGCGGAGCACCGTATTTGCCCGAGCTGAGAATACCGGGCCAGTTCACGAAAGCCGGTACGCGGATGCCGCCCTCGTAAACTTCACCTTTCCATCCGCGCCAGGGCGTGTTGCGGCCCAAGGTGGCGTTGGGGAGTAGGCCATCACCCGGGTACTCGGGCGGGTTCTTCCAATCCCGCTGCGCCCCGTTGTCGGAAGTGAAAACAACCAGCGTGCGATCGCGCTGGCCAGTGCGTTCCAAAGCGGCGATCAACCGCCCCACGGCATCGTCCATGTGTGTGACCGCGGCAGCATACCGGAGGCGCGAAGGATCGGCGATCTTACCTTCATAGTGCGCCAGCCACTCCTTGGGCTCCTGCAAGGGAATATGCGGCGCGGTGAAGGCCGTGTAAATGAAGAAAGGCGACTTGCGCGGCGCCTCAATGTAGCGCACGGCTTCGCGTGCAATCAGGTCCGTCGAGTGGCCTTCTTCCTCGATGAACTGGCCGTCGCGATGCCAGGTCTGCGTGAACGGCCCGTGCTTGTAACGGTGCAGGTACTGGTTGATGCCGCCGGCCAGGCACCCATAGGAACGGTTGAATCCGTAATTGCGCGGCCCCCATTCCAGGCGCGAGCCAAGATGCCACTTGCCGGAGATGCAGGTGTCGTATCCCGCTGCTCGCAGCGCCACGGGAAGCGTCAGCGTGCCCGGCTCGAAAACGCGATTGTTGGTCGGGGCAGTGACGCCGTAACGTCCGGGAAAACGCCCGCTCATGATGGCAGTGCGCGTGGGGCTGCACGTAGGCGTCGCGTAATGCTGTCCGAACTCGATTCCAGTACGCGCCAGACGGTCCAGGTTTGGCGTCTCGATCTCGGAACTGTGGAAACCGACGTCGGCCCAGCCGAGATCGTCGACGATGACAAAGAGGAGGTTGGGAGGGACGCCGGCGCGGGCAAATGCGCTCGCGCCGGCAAGAGACAGGAGTTGGCGTCTGCTAACCACGGAGCCGTTCGAGAAGGCCAATGGCCATCTTGACGTCTTCGCGTTTCTGGTTCTGGTCCTCGATTTCGCGCTCGATGGTCAACGGGCCGCGATAACCGACTTCCTTCAGCTTGGCGATGAAACGGTCGATGCCGACCGCGCCTTTCCCGAGCGCCATCTCGGTGCCCAGGGCGCCAGGCTTGTCCTTCGGCGGCCAGTTGCCGTCCTTGCAATGAACGGTGATCACGTACTTCGACAGCAGTCCCAGCGCTTCGATGGGATCGCCCGAACCGTACAGGATCAGGTTCGCCGGATCGAAGTTGATGCGCAGGTTGGGCCGGGCGACATCTTCGAAGAACTTGAGTAGGATGGGCGCCGGTTCCTGTCCGGTCTCGAGCGCGAAGGTCTGGCCGTTCTTCGCGGCGTGATCGGCCACGCGCCGCACCATGGCGCGCACCGCAATGTAGTTCGGATCGGTTTTATCCTCGGGGATGAATCCGACGTGCAGCGCGATGCTCTTCACTCCGATGGCGGCGGCGAAGTCGCTGATCTCGTAAGTGCGCTTCTCACGTTCGGCCCGCGTCGCCGGCGGAATCCAGCCTACCGTGCGCTGGATGGTCGGGATGTCCGCATAGTCCTCTCCGACGTAGCCGGCGAACACGGTGACGATGGTGAACTTCTCGGCATCGATCGCGCGCTTCCACGCCGCCGCGTCCATCTTATAGTCACCCGGGATGCCCAACTGGCCGCAGCGCAGCCCGTACGCCTTCACACCTTGAATGGTGGCCACCGGGTCCGGGCCGGCCCAGAACATCAGTCCGATTTCCATGACGCTCAGAAGTGACATGAGACTTTCTCTCCTTTCCGCTTGCGCGCCTCCACCATCAGCCTGGTCAACTTCACGGCCAATGACGATTCTGCCGGCGGGCAAATCTCCGGCTGCCGGTTCGCCTTGACGCAATCCAGGAAGTACTCAATCTCCGCCTGGTAGCCCGACTTCTGCGCCACCGGCAGCGTTTGAGCCTCGCCGTTTGCCTTGTACAGCGTGGCGGGACGGCCGGCCGTACTGAATTCGATGGTGCCGCCGTCGGCCACTACGGTGTATTCCGCCGAAAACGGGTATGCCTTGGGATGGTGCCACCCGCCCGTGACGGTCACGGTTCCGATCTCGGGGTAATAGAATTCCGACGTGAGGATGTCGATGCCATGGGGCATGTCCTCGTATCCCCAACTTGCGAGCGCCTCGGGCGCTCCGAACAAGTGCAGGCAGATGTCCACGTCGTGGATGAGCAGGTCAAAGATGCCGCCGCCGCTCACTTTCGGATCGGCGATCCAGGCGCCCCACATCGGCGCGGCGCAGCGGCGCCGGAACATGCCCGCCCGCACCTGGCCCACGCTGCCGCCTTTGACCAGGTCGTGCATCACGACGTATTCCGGCCAGAAACGCAGCACCTGCGCCGTCATCAGGATTCTGCCCTGTTTGGCGGCCTCTTCGATCATCTGGTCGGCAACCGCGCCGTCGATAGCCATGGGCTTCTCGACGAGCACGTGTTTGCCGTGTCGCAACGCCTCGATGGCAACCGGCGCGTGGAGGCTGGTGGGAAGACAGATGTCCACGGCCTCGACTTCCGGGTCGCGCGCAGCGTCCATAGCGTCGGGGTAGCGGCGCAGGTTCGAGAAGTCGAGCTTCTCGCCGGGTCCGCCGATATTGCCCTGAACGCCACTGAGGTCGCCGCTCAATTGCTTCGGGTCCGCCGAGCTGACGGCCACCAACTCCGCGCCCGGGATGTTGCTGAGGGCTTTCAAATGGGTGCTGCCCATGAAGCCCAAACCGATCATGGCGATTTTCATAAGTTCGTATTGTCCTGAATGTTCAGATCCGCTTGATGCGAATCTGCTTATACTCAATCCACCAGCCCGGCCGATGCGCCTGCAGCATGATGGGGCCGGGCTCGAGGTTGTCGAGATCGTGGTACTCCATCACGTTCTCGCCGTTGATGCGGACCAGGCAGAAACGGTCCTTCACCACCAACTGGAACAGGAACCACTTCTCGGGTTCGATCCTGGGGTAGATCGCCCTCTTGAAGTGATACAGCGAACCTGTCGGATAAACCGCGCCTTCGACGTCGTGCACCTGGATTTCATAGTGCGTGCCGCGCGTGCCCAGTTCCGGCTGCTGATGGCGGAACAGGATGCCGCCGTTGGCGTGCTTGGCGCTCCGCAAGTATAGATGCAGCTCGAAATCCCGGTACTTCTCGATAGTACCGAGATGCCCCGCCCCGTCGCCGCGGATGACGCCGCCCAGAGCCTCGAACTTGGGCTTTCCGTCGGTGATGCGCCACTTGGCGAAGTCTTCCGGCTTCTCGTAGAGGATCTCCCACTTCTCTTTCGAGGGAAGCTCTTT
Source organism: uncultured Solibacteraceae bacterium (assembly GCA_964561215.1). Lineage (GTDB taxonomy): Bacteria > Acidobacteriota > Terriglobia > Bryobacterales > Bryobacteraceae > JAJFUV01. The sequence continues at coordinate 10,481 of CAZLOS010000116.1, forward strand.
GATGCGCAGGTTGCGGAAACGGATCGGGTAGGACAGCGACTCGATGCCGAGGTAGCCGCTACGCAAACGGTAGCGCAATTCCGGATTGGATTCGAGGTTCAGATCCTGCACCAGCGCGTCGTTGATCCACACCTTGAGCGACGGCCAGTCCATGACGATGCGCATCGTGTTCCACTCGCCCTGGTTGCGCACGTTCACCTTGAGCGGCGGGACCAGCGGAAACACGGCGCCAATCGACTCCGGCAGCATCTTCTCGTCCTGCTTGTGGAAGATCTTGATGCAAAGCCCTGTCTCGGTGTTGCGGCCGTGCTCGGGCGCGTGCAGGAAGATACCCGCATCGATCCATCCCTTGATGAAGAACTCGCAGCGGAAGTCGAAATTCTCGTACTGCCTGGCGGAACGAAGCCAGGTGGGGAAACCCGAACCTTCGTGAACTACGATCTCGCCTCCGGAAACGTAGAACGCCGATTCCGTCCCTTCGCGAATGGACCAGCCGTCCAGCGAACGGCCATCGAATAGAGATTCGAAACCGCTTTCGGGCTGCCCCTTTAGAACCGCTGGAACCAAAGGGGCAGCGGCGAGGAATTCTCTACGCCGCATCAGAACTTCTCCGGAACCACGTAGGGCTTGCGGTAAACGCGCGTGAGCATCCTGTTGGCTTCCGGATCGCCCTTGCACTGCATGGTGGCGCCGTCGAAATGCAGCGTGCGCCCCAGCCGGTAGGACGTGTTGGCCAGGTGCATCAGTGTGCAGGACATGGCGCCCTCCTCGATGGGGGCGTTCAAGTCGGACTGTTTACGCGAACGCACGGCGTCGATGAAGTTGGCCCAATTGTTGCCACCCTCGCTACGCGCCGGGCCCGGCACCTGCTCCTTACCGATGTAAGTCCAGTACTTGCCGTAGCCGTCGATCACCATGTAGCCGTTGGAGCCATAGAAAATGTTGCCGACGGTGTTGCCGGGTTTATCGCCGCCGATGCCGGATTCGTGGTTGGTAATCCAGTGGCGCACGTCGAAGACCATGACCTTCTTCTTGCCGCCTTCGTCGAACTCGTAAGAGGCCGTAAGGATATTGGGCGTCTCCTGATCGTCGTCGAACATTACCTTGGCGCCGATGCCGGAGATCTTGGTGGGGTACTTTACGCCCAGGCCCCATCGGCAAATGTCGATCTCGTGGATGCCCTGATTGCCGAAGTCGCCATTGCCGGTGTCCCAGAACCAGTGCCAAGTGTAGTGGAAGCGGTTTTCCGTAAAGGGACGCACGGGCGCGGGCCCCAGCCACATGTCGTAATGCACGCCCGGAGGCACCGGGGCCTCCGGCTTGCGGCCGATCGTATTGCGCCACTTGAAGCACAGTCCGCGGGCCATATAGACCTCGCCGATCACGCCTTCCCGAAGCTTCTGCATGGCCTCGCGCAGCGCCACGGTGGAGCGGCTGTTGGTGCCGTGCTGCACCAGGCGATTGTAATGCCGCGCCGCGGCGACGATCTGCTTGGACTCGAACACGTTGTGTGAACACGGCTTCTCGACATACACATCCTTGCCGGCCTGCAAACTCCAGATGGTCTGCAGCGTGTGCGAATGGTTCGGCGTGGCGATGGAAACCGCGTCGATGGATTTATCTTCGAGCAGTTTGCGGATGTCGGTGAAAGCAGCGGGCCGCTTCTTGCCCAACTTCTCCACCATCTGCAACCGCTCCTTCAGGACGTTCTCGTCGATGTCGCACAAGGCGGCGATCTCGACATTCGGCATCTTGGCGTAGGAGTTGATATGGCTGCGACCCTGGCCGCGCACGCCCACGCAAGCCACCCGAACGGTGTCGTTCGGGCTGGCCAAAACGGTCCGCGCGGCTATGCCGGCCGTGGAACTCATCAGGAAATATCTTCGATCCATAAATCCTCTTGTCCGGATTGATCGCGCTCGCGCGCCTTAACCAATATACCGGAATCGGCATTACACCGATTACGGTACGACCTTGAGAACAAACGACTCGGAGACCAGGCTCCCATCGTTGCCCTGGGCCGTGAGTCTGTACCGCGTAGTCGCCTCGGGCGCAACCTCGAAGCAGCGGCTGAGCGAGGGCCAGACCGCTTCCACGGGCGGGTCGAGCCACAGGGATTTCGCGTTGACTACGCTGTAGCAAACCTTCCCCTTCTCCCGCGGCCGCAACTGTGCGGGCACGGCATAGAACTGCAGGATCTTCAATTTCGTGCCGCTCAGGTCCGAGGGCAACACGTGACCGGCCGCCTCGCGCTGGAGCCGGTCGCGCTCTTCGATCCGCCGGTTCTCCATGTAGCGGCCGAGCATGACCCAGGCCGCGTAGCCCACCGCGAGCGCCGTTACCACCAACATGTAACGTGCAATTCGTTTCATAGGACTCCATTTATATGGGACAACAGGCCGGAGGGACAGAGCAACACAGAGATCGGCGCTGGCAGTAAGCCGCCGTCTAGTCTTTCCGGATCTCCAGCTTAAGGAAATGCGTGGCGCAGGAGATGCAAGGATCGTAGTTGCGAATGGCCTGTTCGCAGGCCCACGTCATGCGGTCGATGGGCTGCCCGGCAAGCTGCGGAACGAAGCGCCATAGATCGTCCTCGATTCGTTTCTGATTCTGCGAGGTCGGCGGCACGATCTTCGCCCCCGTGATGATGCCTTGCTCGTCGATAATATAGCGATGGTAAAGCAGTCCCCGTGGCGCTTCCGTGGCGGCCTGGCCTGTGCCGGCGTGGTATTCGAATTCGGAGCGCGGCGCGGGCGGCGGCTCATACCCGGCGATCAGCCGGAGCGCTTCCTCGCAAGCGGACACCAATTCCACGGCCCTCACCACAATGCTCTTGAACGGGTTCAGGCAAGGTACGCCAAGGCCCGCGTCCGACACCGCCTGCCGGGCCGCCGGCGTCAGCTTGGCGGCGTGCAGGTTGAAGCGCGCCAGCGGCCCCACCATATAGGAGCCGCGCTCGCGTAGCTGCGAATGCAGGGCGTTGGCGTGCTTGACGTGCTGCTCAAAGAAACGGTCCTCGTACTCGGCCGCGTCGATGTCGAGGCCTTTGTTCGACACGATGCGCCCTTCATTCAGGGGGTACTCGTCCGGGTGCGAAACCGCGACGAATTCGTAGTCCTGTTCGAACTCCGGCATCGGGAAGCCGGCGACCAGCTTCACGGTTTTGATGGAGGCATCGAGGGCCCACTTCAGGTCCTCCACGATCGCGCTCAGTTCGCGTTTGGACGGCGCCCGATAGAAGCCGCCCAGCGCCACCGCGACGGGGTGAATCTCGCGCCCGCCAAGAATGCTCATCAGGTTGTTGCCTATCTTCTTGAGGCGCAACGCATCCTCGACGGCCGCGCGATGATCCCGCGCCATCTCGATCACGTCCTGATAGCCGAGAAAGTCCGGCGCGTGGAGCATGTACACGTGCAGCGCGTGGCTTTCGATGTACTCGCCGCAGTAGAGCAGGCGCCGCAGCAGGCGCACCATGGGGCCGGGCTTCACGCCCACGATGCGCTCGATGGCGTGCACCGCGCTCATCTGGTAGGCCACCGGGCAGATGCCGCAGATACGCGCGGTGATGTCCGGAGCTTCGCTGGCATGGCGGCCGCGCAGGAAACTTTCGAACAGGCGCGGCGGCTCCGGGATCTTGAGCTTCACTTCCTCGACGCGGTTGCCCTTGAGCCTGACCAGCAGCGCGCCCTCGCCTTCCACGCGGGCCAGGACGTCCACTTTGATCGTGTTGGCCGCTTTGCCGCCGTTGCCGCTCATTTGCGTTCCCTCTCTTCGCTCACCTGGCGGAACTGCCAGCTCCAGGCATTGAACAACCGGAACGTCCGCACGATCTCCGCGTTGCTCTTGCCTGTCTGCTCGAACCAGTCCGCCAGCGAAGTCGCGTTCGGACTCTCCATGGGGCCGTAGCAGCCGTAACAGCCGCGCCCGAAGGCGGGACAGATGGCGCCGCATCCGGCTTGCGTCAACGGGCCGACGCACGCCGCCCCCTGCGCCACGGCGATGCACACGTTGCCGCGCCTCTTGCATTCCAGGCAAACGCTGTAGGTGGGTATGTTGGGACGCCGCCCGGCGATCGTGGCCGAAATAAGCTCCACAAGCTGCAGCTTGTTGATCGGGCAGCCGCGCAGTTCGAAATCGACGGGGACGTGCTCGGCCACGGGCGTCGACATCTTCAGCGTGTGGATGTAGTCGGGCGAGGCGTAAACGTAACGGACGAATTCGTTCACGTCCTTCCAGTTGCGCAGCGCCTGTATGCCGCCGGCGGTGGCGCAGGCGCCGATGGTGACCAGCATCCGGCACTGCCGGCGGATGTGCTGGATGTGCTCGGCGTCGTGGTGCGTGGTGATGGAGCCCTCCACCAGCCCGATGTCGTACGGCCCTTTCGCCATGTTGCGCGAAGCTTCGGGGAAATACGCCAGGTCCACCGCGCCCACTACTTCGAGCAGTTCATCCTCGGTGTCCAGCAGGCTCAACTGGCACCCATCGCAACTGGCGAACTTGAAGACGGCGATCTTGGGTTTTTTCTTGGCGTCAGAGCTCATACTTATCCAACCAGGGCCGCAGGCGGCTCCATGGAAAAATGGGACCGTCCTTGCAGATAAAGTGGGGACCGAACTGGCAGTGGCCGCAAAAGCCCACCGCGCACTTCATATTGCGCTCCATGGAAAGGTGAATATCGTTGGCCGCGAAGCCGCGAGTATCGAGTTCGCGGACCACGTAACGCATCATGATCTCAGGACCGCAGACCAGCGCCACGGTACGCTCCGGCTGCAGGCGCACATATCGGAACAGGGTGGTGACGACACCGACATAGCCGCGCCAGCTCAACCCGCCGTAGTCCACCGTGGTGAGTATTTGCGTGTCCGGGACGTAGCCCCACGCCGTGAGCTGCTTTTTGTAAAGCAGATCGCGCGGGCTCCGCGCGCCGTAGAGCACCACCAGGCGGCGATAGTCGCCCCGGTGGCGCAGGATGTGATAGATGGCGGGACGCAGCGGCGCCAGGCCGATGCCCCCGGCCACCACCAGCACGTCCTTGCCGCGAGCTTCGGTGAGCGGCCAGGTGGTGCCGAAGGGACCGCGCACACCGACGGTCTCCCCGGCTTGGAGCGTTACCAGCCGGTGCGTGGCCTTGCCCACCGAACGGACGGTGTAGACCAACCGTCCGGGCTCCTCGGGGTCGCCGCTGATCGAGATGGGCAGTTCGCCGACTCCGAACACGTACAGCATGCTGAATTGCCCCGTGCTGAACGGCGCCAAATCCGATCCGTTCGACGGTTCGAGCGACAAAGTAAACGTGTCGTGGGTCTCTTTCTCTACTTTTGAGACCCTCGCCTCGGCCGGAACCATGGGGTCTCCGGCCGCGGCCGCGGGGGGGTGCAAGGTAGCTGCGCTCATGCTTGTCTCGCTCCGGGAGGAGTATAGACGTCGATCAGCTGCAATCGGAGGGCTTGCAGACGGTCCGCCACCACGCGCAGCAGGCGGTTCATGATGGCATAGCCCAGGCTGCAATCGCTCTCGCACGCCTCGCGCAACCGGGCGCCGTCGAAGGCCAGCACGCGGACCGAGCCCAGCGCGCGCGCCTGGAATTGCTTGTCGCGCCCGCCAAGCACGCTCGACCATCCGAAGACTTCCCCTTCGCCGATGGTCTGAATGCGGAACGTGCGTCCCGGCGCGTTCACTTCAATTCCGATCTTGCCGGAGATCACCAGACAAAACAGGTTTGAAACGTCCCCCTGCCGAAAGATGACCTGCTCGTCCTGGTAGCGGGCTGCCGCCGCCAGTCCGGCCAGCTTTTCGATGTGAGTGGCTGGAAGGCCCCGGACGAATGGGTGCGATCCAAGCGTCTCAACGAGCTGTCGCATCTCCATGGTTCGCTCCTTGCTGCGCCGCGGCGGGCGGTTCCTGCCCGCGCAGGGCGGCGGCTTCCTCGGTAATGTCGATACCCACCGGACACCACGTGATGCAGCGGCCGCAGCCGACGCAACCCATGGCGCCGA
>CAZLOS010000117.1:0-16371 GCA_964561215.1 uncultured Solibacteraceae bacterium
TGTCGGTTCGCGGATAGCTGAGCAACTTGTGCCGCTCGTAAAGCGCCTGGGCGAGATTCAGGGTCTGCTGCGCGCTGAAGCCGTAAAGCCGGTTGGCGTGGCGCTGCAACTCCGTCAGGTCGTACAGTAGCGGAGGCGCCATGCGCTCGGTTTTCGCTTCGATCGACTCGATAGCCGCCTGCCCCGTGCGCGCGCGCTCCACGATTTGCGCGGCTTCCTCCGAGTCCGCCGCCAGGCGCATCGATTCCCGCAATGTCGCCGCGTCCGTGCCGCCTTTCGCGCGTTCGCGGAACCATGTGCCCTGGTAGTGGTGGTCGCCGGGGGTGCCCGCCGGGTGAAAAGTGGCGATCGCCTCCAGGTAGTCCTCGGGAACGAAATTGCGGATGGCCAGTTCGCGCTCGACCACCATGGCCAGCGTGGGCGTCTGCACGCGGCCCACCGATAGATCCTCTCCGTAACTGAGCGAGTACGCGCGCGACAGGTTCATACCCACCAGCCAGTCCGCGCGGCTGCGCCCTCTCGCCGCGTCCGCCAGCGCATCATAGTCCCCGCCGGGGCGCAGCTTCTGGAAGCCCTTGCGGATGGCGTCCGGCGTGAGGGAAGAGATCCACAGCCGGTGGAACGGCTTCCGGCATCCTGCCGCTTCGTAAATGTAGCGGAAGATCAACTCGCCCTCGCGGCCGGCGTCGGTAGCGCACACAAGGTGTGAAACGCGCGGCGAATTGAAGATCTTGCGCACGACTTCGAATTGGTCGCGCGTCTGCTCGTAAACCACCAGCGGCCACTCTTTTGGCAGCATCGGCAAGCGGTCGCGACGCCACACGCGCCACGCCGGATCGATTTCGTGCGGCTCGGCCAGGGCAGCCAGGTGCCCGACGGCCCACGTCACCACGTAGCCGTTGCCGTGCAGGAACCCCTCTCCTTTTCCGGTGGCCCCCAGGACCGATGCAATGTCCCGCGCGACAGACGGCTTCTCGGCCAGGATCGCCACCGTCGTCGATTTCGACTCAGCCATGACGCGGGTCCTGGTCTAGAAGCGGAAGGGGAGGAGGCGGAAAATGCCGTCGGTGGCGGCGAAACTCGCCATGGACATCCAGCGGCCCAGCGGTGTGGCCATGATGAGGACCATGATGATGATGAACCCTCCTCGTGCCAGTTCGTTGTAAATCGCAGGCGGCGTGCGAACCAACAGCAGCAGCTTCGAACCGTCCAGTGGCGGTACCGGGATGAGGTTGAACAAAGCCAGGTAGATGCTCAGCGCAACCGCCTGCGCCGCAATACCGGCCACGGCGGGAAACGGGCGCGCGACCAGCACGGCGAACAAGGCCAGAATCAGCGAAAAGACCACATTGCTGGCCGGGCCTGCTACCGCCACCATGGCGAGACCGTTCACCCCGCCGCGCAGCTTAGACGGGTTGGTGTTGACAGGCTTGCCCCACCCGAGAAAGCCCCCGCTCACAAGCGAAGTGATAAAGGGCAGCAGGACGGTGCCGAGCCAGTCCACGTGGGCCAGCGGATGGAGCGTCACGCGCCCTTCGAGCCGGGGTGTGTCGTCGCCCAGGCGTGTAGCGACCCACGCGTGCGCGAACTCGTGCGGCACAGTGAGAATCCACAAAAGAAGAACATTGATGAGTGCGGCTTCGAAATGAAACACCACCCTCAACGGTAACACGCCGCGTCCGGGTTCAATACCCGGCGCGATACGCCGCGATCGCTTCCGACGTACGCAGGTATCGGTTGTAGACCCGCATGCGCAGGACTCCGCTCCCGACGCGCAAATCCGGCCCACCGTTGGCGCTCTTCAAGTGGGGACTGAAGCGCCCCCAACCGAACTGCCGCGCGTCGCCGCCGTCGCACAGCTTCCCATCGACCACGAACGTGATGATCTTCGGACCGCCGTCCACGATGACTACGATGTGCTGCGTCTTACCTTCGGCGATCACGCCGGGGTCCGAGGACCAGCGGTTTTCCGTCATGCCGTCATTAAGCACGATTTCGACGGCGTGATTCTCCACCGTGCGCAACACGAAGCCCCTGCCGTCTTCGCTGCGATTGTCCACAAGAACCTGGCCGGGGCCGGCCGAAGCGAGCCGTGCCCAGAGTTCCACCGAAAAGCCGGCGCGCAGATCCTCCCGGCCGTAATCGCCCCGCGACGAACGTCGCAGAAAAGCCGGCAGTTCGGGAGCACGGATACCGGCGGGGAACGGTGCCCGATGATCCACCAGCACCCCCTTGTCCGGGAAGCCCTTCGCATCAAACTGGGCCCAGAGCCCTTCGAGAAGCGCCGGGGAGATCTCGTGCACTCTCGCCACGTCTTTTTGGGTCTCTGTAAGGAAGTACTTGCCGCCGTCCTCCACCAGATCCGGATAGCTCATGCGCACCAGTGGATCGTCATCATAGAGAACGATCTCAGGCTGCGACCAGCGAATGATCCGCCCGCGAGGCGAATCGGCTTCCACGCCGCCGGAGAGCCAAACCGGATTGCGGTTGTCGTAAGCCATCGTGCGGCGGCGGGGATGTTCGCCAATGAACCGGCCGCCGTGATTGTGGAACCAGTAAAGGTACTTGCCGTTCGCGCAGCGCCAGGCGAAGTTTGCCGCCCGTGGGTGCTTCACCAGGCGTCCGTCGTCGAATCGCATGTACTGAGGCGGCTCCCATTTGCGGCCGCCATCCCGGCTGTAGCTGATAGCAGGGTGCCCATCGACGGTCCGGTAGACCGCGAAAAACGAGCCGTCGCTCAGCACGGAGAAACTCTGCTCCTCGGCCACCGGGCCGCCGCCTGCCGGGGCGCGCAGGCCTCTGTCGCCCTCCGGCAGCGTATCCCAGTGCAGTTTCTCCGGGTCGCGCTCGCTGAAGATGTTGTCGCTTCTAAGTAGCACGCCTTCCGACGACGTGAAGAACCCCTCGCCGATGCCACCGACCTTGTGCAGCGGCACATAGCCCGCGCCGCCGTGTGCGAAGGCTCTGCCGACGTTCCAGAAGAACTTTAGCTTTCCGCCATAGGGGTTCCGCCGGTCGATGGCGAAATCCCGCACCGGGATATCGTAGCGCCGGCTGGACCATGTCCGGCCGTGATCATCCGAATACTTGAAGACGAAGTGCCCCAGGCTGTCCACGCGCCGCGCAAAGCCGTCTGCGTAAGGAGGATTGTCCGCAATCACACGGCGCACGTTATCCGTATTGTGATTGTAGAAGACGTAAATGCGGCCGTAGGGCGCCTTGAGCAGAACCGCGTAGGAGGCTTCCGGGCCGCTTGACGGTTCAACATCCACGGCGGCCGACCAGCTCTTACCCTGATCCGTACTCCGCCGCGTCACGACGTGTTGGCCGCTTGCGCCCTCGTTGCCGGGACCTGTCGTGATCACCGAGAGCCACGCGCCGTCCTCCGTCTTCACGATGTACGGTTGATCCGCATAGCCCTCGTCGGGAATGACGCTTCCCTCGATGATGTCACGCGGGTCGTGGGGCTGAGCCACCGCGAGAACGCACAGGAATGCGGCAACCAAGAGGGATCTCATTGTTCGCACATGTAACGCTCAGGCCCGGAATAGCGGTTCAAGCTTGGAGACCTGGGCTTTCAAACCGGCCAGTTCGGAGCCGCTCAACTTGGGCAGCGGGGACGCCGCCAGTTCCAGTGCCAGGTCGAACACGCGCTCATCGCCGGGTGGGATGGCCGCTGTGATGTCCTGGTTCAAGGTGAACCGCAACGCCATGCGCGCGGTTTCGCGGTCGTCGATCGGCTGGTACCAGCACTTCGGGGACGTGCGGTCCTCCGCCTTTGTCCCCGCCGGCCACTTCCCCGTCGCCAACGCCTTCAAGGCCATGCGGGCGAGTCCCTTGGACTTCGCCTTTTCAAGGATTTGGGGTCCGAATCCACCGTACTCCCAGGCGTTGACATTCACCGGGAACAGGACGCTGTCCAGTTCCAGCGCATCCATCAGGCGCAAAGCCGCCGGCGCGTGGTGGACGGAAAAACCGATGAAACGAGTCTTGCCCTCCTTGCGGGCGGCGAAGAACGTTTCCGCGGCGCCGCCGGGAGCCAGGATCTTTTCCACGTCGGCCAGCGAGGCGATGCCGTGGAACTGGTAGAGGTCTACATGGTCCGTGTGGAACCGCGTGAGAGTGCGTTCCAGTTCCTCTCGCGCGCCCTTGGCGTCGCGGCGCGTGGTCTTCTCCGCCAGGAAGACTTTCGACCGGTACGGCCGGAGCGCTTCGCCCAGCTTCAACTCCGCCTCGCCGTCAAAATACGTGGGCGCGCAGTCGAAGTAGTTGACACCGCGATCGAAAGCCTCTGCGACGCGGCGCGACGCGTCCTTCTGAGGCGTCTTGCAGATGACGATCCCGCCCAGACCGATGATCGAAAGCTCAATACCCTTCTTGTAAGGGCGGCGGGGCAGTGCGGAACCCGCCGAAGCAACACTGGCGGCCTGCATCGCGGCCGTGGTGGCCAGAAACTCGCGACGACGCATGGGAGTCCTCCTATGGCCCATTGTAGTCAGGACTGGGGCCCCGCGTTAGCTATCTATCGAAACGCGCCGCCGGATGACGAACGCCGCGGCCACGTAACACGCCGCGCCCACCAGCAGCGTTTCGCGCAGGCCAAGGTAGATCGCGAAGAAGATCGCGGCAACCGACCCAAGTACGCTTGATGCCGCGTTAAGCGCCCACGCCCAACGCACGGCGGGTTTGTGCAGCACGTCGAGTCGCGCGAGCCCCGTGGGGAACGGCATGCCCATCAGGAATCCGGCCGGCAGGATCGACAGCGCGGTGACGATGACCCGCGCGCTGAGCGGCAGTCCGACCAGGCCGCCGGTCAACGGGCCGGCCAGGACGGCCAGCACCGTGACAAACATCGCGACGCCCGCCAGCAGCATGCGCCAGCGACGGTCCTGGTCCGCCAGCAGTCTCGAACTATAGAAGCTGCCGAAACCGCTGGCCATCAACATCGAAAAGATGATGACCGTGAGCGCATAAGTTGGATGGCCCAGGAACAGCACGAACTTCTGGATCAGCGCCACCTGGATCAGGATGTATCCCACTCCGATCAGCACGAAGTAGGCCAGGAAGGCGCGCACGCCCTTCTCGCAAGGCAGTTTGCTCCGCAGTAGGAGCGGAGGCAGCGCCAGTGTCAGCGCTACGGCCAGCAGGCTCACTACTACGAGGCCGAACAGCATCGGCACCGCGCGGTTGATCTTGTAATCGGCGCTGAGCCGCGAGGCGCTGCTCACGAAGTCCCAAATGTCGCGCGGCTGCACCGTGTAAAAGAAGAAGGGCCGGTTGTCGCTCACCGGCGAGACGTCGTGCGCATAGTTCGTAAAGAACGACGATTGATCGCGGCACAGTAGATACTGGCCGAACGCGTTCGAGGGAGCTTCCCCCGGCAGATAGACCGGCTGGATGCTTCCCTTGGCGGCGATCTGTCTGATCCGCGCGATATCGGCGGCTGTGAACGGCTTGCGGGCGATGAGAATCGTATCGGAGTTTCCCCAGCGTGCCAGGTCCTCCGCTGCGCCCTCGCGCAGCACCATGACATGCGAGGCCGCGTCGCGCTCGCCCAGCTTTTCCAGTGCCGTACGCGCCAGCACCACCACGCGCAGCGATTCGCGCGGCGGCTCGAAGCCCCAGCGCGTGAACGCCAGGATGCCGTCGTCGGAGAGCCGGTTCAGGTAGTCGCGGAACGCGTCGGTGGTGTAGAGCGTGCTTTCCGACAACGCGAAAGCACCGGCCGCGGTCGAGGCCCAGGTGTCGACCAGGGTGGCCTGGATCACCTGGTAGCGTTCGTGCGTACGCCTCACGAAGCTGCGGCCATCCTCGACGTGGATATTGACCTCCGGGCGCAAATACAAGCCGCCGCTAAGCCCCGCGAAACGCTCGCGCATGATCGTGTTAGCGATAATGGGGTTGATCTCGACGCCGGTAATGTCGCGGCTACCGGAAGCCAGCGCGCGGGCCACGTCATAGCCGCCCCCAGGGCCGATCACCAGTGTCTTGGCTCCCGGCCGCAGAGCGTAGGGCAGGCCGGGGCCCTGGCTGAGCAGGCCGTCGCGGTCTTTGTCGGCGAGGCTCGCGAAGTCGATGTTCGGTATGCTCGTGGCGGCGTCGGCGTCGATCACGATCTCCAACTGGCCGCTTTCTAAATGTCCGCCCAACGGCGCCAGCGCTACCCGGGAAGAACTGTTCCACTTGACGAAGCGCTCCCCGGCGAGTCTCGCGCCCTTCGCGTAACGCACGTCGATCACCGGTACGCGTGCGTTGTATCCGAGGAGGAAGACCAGCGCCAGCGCCAGACCAACGCCACCGGCGCGGCCGGCCAGCTTCCCGGCCAGATTGAACCAGATCGCTGAGGAGACGGCGTAGACAGCCGCCGCCGCAATCACCGTGTTAGGTCCGCCGAAGCGGTTGAGCAGGGGCACCAGCAGTAAGCATCCCGCGCCGGCCCCAATCAGGTCGAAGAAATAAACCCGGCCCACCTTCTGGACCGTGTCGGCGATCACCAGCGAGAGTACCGCACCGGCGAAAAAGAATGGCAGCGCAGAGGTGAAGTAGACCAGCGCGAGCGTCACGTTGCCCGGCTCGCCGGGCCGCGCCAACAGGAAACTCAGGCTGCCGAGAACCGCCACGCTGTCGAGCGCGGCCAGTCCGCCCAGCTTCGCGTAAAGCGGCGCGCGCCATCCGGCGACCACGTAGCTGAACACACCTCCCGCGCCGAGGCCGAAGAGAGCGATGGAGATGGCCAGAAACGCGAAGTGGTAGTAGAAGACTACCGAAAAGATCCGCGTGAGGGACAGTTCGACGATCAGAGTAGCCAGCGAAGTGAGAAACACTCCCACATAAACTTGCGGCCACTGAACGTGATCGGATAAGGGCGAAGCGGAGATTCGGGACAAATTACTATGTTACGCTACCGTGTGCCGGTTCTCACTTGCCGCTCGTGCGTTCGGATTCCTTCTCACTTGCCGGGAGACGCCCGCGCGCGCGCAGCGCCTCCCGCAAAATGAACTCGATCTGGCCGTTGAGGCTGCGCAATTCGTCGTCCGCCCAGCGCCGAACCTCATCAAGTACCTGTCCGTCGATTCGAAGAAGGAAGTGTTTACGTTCCGCCATTCGTCCCGCGCTTACTGATAGATGGTGCCGGTGTTCACTACTGGTTGCGCCGCGCGCTCGCCACACAGCACCACCAGCAGGTTGCTCACCATGGCCGCCTTGCGCTCTTCGTCCAACTCGATTACGTGCTTGCTGGAAAGCCTGTCGATAGCCATCTCCACCATCCCTACGGCGCCTTCCACGATCTTCTGCCGCGCGGCGATGATGGCCGAGGCCTGCTGGCGCTGCAGCATGGCCGCCGCGATCTCGGCCGCGTAAGCCAGGTGGCTGATCCGCGCCTCGATGACGTCCACGCCGGCGACCACGAGCCGCGCCTGGATCTCCTCTTTCAGGTGCTCAGCCACTTTCTGCGTGTGCCCGCGCAAGCTCATGACGTCATCTTCGTGAGAGTCGTATGGATACGCCGTGGCCAGGTTGCGCAGCGCGGCCTCGCTCTGCACGTGGACGTAGTTCTCGTAGTTGTCCACCATGAAGATGGCCTCGGCGGTGTCCACCACCCGCCAGACCACCACGGCGGCGATTTCGATCGGGTTGCCGTCGCGGTCATTTACCTTCAGGTGTGTCGTCTCGAAGTTGCGCACGCGTAGCGAAACGTGGCGCTTGCTCAGGAATGGGTTGGCCCATCGCAGTCCCGGCACTTTGGTCGTCCCGGTGTAGCTGCCGAACAGTTGCAGAACAACACCCTGGTTCGGTTGCACCATGAACAGCCCCGCCATCAGGATGCTGTCCACTACCAGAACCGCAATCCAAAAAATCAGCGGGGTGAGAAGTTCCTCGGGCGGCTGATTCTTGAGACCGATGAATCCGTAGACACACAGAGCCAACACCGCGAGCAGCAGTATCAGCATGAACAGGCCATTGAGGGAGCGGATGTCCTTCTCTTTCATGTGGGTTTCTCGATATCGTAATGATATCACTTTGCAATCACACACGTCAAGACACGTTCATCCTGTTACTTTCGCGAATTGGCTCCCGAACGTCCGGTCCGCTTACTTGGCTTCAGTTACGCGGAGCGGGTTCTGGAGGCGGAAGGTCAACACCGTCTCCGCAGGCACTCTGATCGAACCGCCCTTGGTGACAATCTGCGTCAGCGCCCCGGCGCCCGCGCCGGCACCCGCACCGATTGCGGCCCCTTTGCCACCACCGGCGATGGCTCCGATGATTGCGCCAAGAGCGGCGCCGCCTCCGGTGTAGGTGGCGGTCCGCTTATTTGCACCGATACCGGACTTACCCTTCTGCTGAACGTTGGCTGCGTCGAGCTGGTAACGCTGTCCGCCAATCGTGACGGACTTCAAGTCCAGCACCAGGTCCGACGCACCCTTGATGCGCCCACCCTTGGATACTGACACGATCGCCAACTGGGCCCTGGATCCGCGCGGAATCACCACAGCACCACTTGCGTCTTGCACATCTTTGGAAACCTGCGCGTCGAAGCTCTGTCCCTCGGAAGCTTTGGCGGAATCGATGGTCTCGTTGGTCCGGATGGCGATCTGGCTCCCCGCGGCGATCTCATAGACCCTGGCAGGGGGCTCGGCGGCCCTTCCGGGCACGGCCGCGCTGGGCTTCACCGGTCCTGGCATAGAGGGGGCCATCTCCCTGCGTCCTGAAGGTTGCGGACCTGCCTGAGGTTGCTCCTGGGCTGGGATCTGTGTCTGTGCCACGTCGCCGTACTCGATGGACTTCACCTGATCCATGGGGATGGTGCGCGTGATCTTGTCGTCGCCCGCGATGGTCACTTCGGTGGGGGAACTGGATACGATGGAGCCGGGCACGCTGCTGCCGTCGCGCATGACCACCGTGGCGTGCCGCTGCTCGGAGGGCGCCTGTGCGCTCTTCTTCGTGCAAGAACACAGCACCGCAAGAGCAAGAACCACCGGTAGAAGAATTCTCAGATGCTTCATTTCCTTCACGCCTCTCTTTCCATCAGGATCATCAGGCCGACGCCTGCACACCCCTCAGCATACACCCTCAGTAAAGATGTAAGATCGACCCCAAGCTATGTTCCGCCGAGCCATCCGGATTCTGCCGTTTCTGCTTCTGGTCACCGCCGCAACCGCCGCTGACTACCGTTGGGTGAAGGTGACCGGGGCCGCTCCTTTCGCGCCCCGCGACGGCGCCGGAGCACTGAGCTTTCGCGGTCGCATGTGGCTGCTGGGCGGTTGGAACCCGCGCGACAAGGCCCACTTCCCCATGGTTTGCAACAACGAGGTCTGGTGTTCCCGGGACGGGCTGGACTGGAAACTCGAAAAGCCGAACACGTTTCTCGATGCGCGGTTCGACGCGGCAAGCGATTGGGAAGGGCGCCACACCGCCGGCTACGCCGTTTTCAAGGGCAAGCTCTGGATCGTGGGTGGCGACGCCAACCAGCACCACTATCAGAACGACGTGTGGAACTCCGCCGATGGCAGAATATGGCGGCACGTGAGCGCGAACGTTCCCTGGGCGCCGCGCGCGCTGCACCACACGGTAGTCTTCCGGGATCGTATCTGGGTCATCGGTGGACAGACCATGCCGGCGTTCGCGCCGTCGGAAGAGCGGTTCTATCGCGATATTTGGACTACCACGGACGGCGTTCACTGGCGGCAGGTGAAGCCCCAGGAACCGTACTGGAGCGCCCGCGGCATGATCGGCGGGGCGGCAGTGCACAACGGGCGCATCTGGATCCTGGGTGGCGGCACCTACGATACGCCCGCGACGCCGAGCCGCAATTTCTACAACGACGTGTGGAGTTCCGAGGATGGCGTTCGCTGGAAGTGCCACACGCCGCGCGCGCCCTGGACGCCTCGCCAGTACCATGACGTCGCCGTGTGGGACGGCCGCCTGTGGGTGCTCGAAGGCTACAACGCGCGGGGCGGCAACCGCAGCGACGTGTGGCACTCCGCCGACGGGGTCCATTGGGAAGAAGTGCCCGCGACTCCCTGGAAACCGCGCCATGCCGCGAGCGTCTTCGTGCACGCCGGGCATCTCTGGATGGTGGCCGGCAATAACATGGAAAGCGATGTCTGGCGGCTGGAGAAAGTGTCCGCGAAAAAGTGAGCCTCAGGCTCCGGAACTGCCAGAGGTGAGAAGCCGCAGTGCCTGTTGTGCCATCTCCGTTCCCACGATCTGTTCCTCGTCGATGACCGAGACGGCGCCCGCGGTTTCGAGCATCGGCGCGTACTGGTGGTAGCGTCCCCTCGCAATGACCGGGACGCCGGGAGCGAGGCGCCTGACTTGTTCGATGATGGCTCGGGAAGCCGACGGGTCCGGGATTGTCACAATCACGGCGCGGGCTCCCGCGACTCCGGCGTGTTCCAGGATCTCGAGTTGAGTGGCATCTCCAACTTGCATGGGGAGCGTTGAGGCGAAAGCGGCGGCGGTGTTCGGATTGAACTCGAGGATCAGGACAGGAATGCCGGCCCGCTGCAGCGCATCCACCACTTCCTGGCCGGCGGGTCCGTAGCCGATCACGATGACCGTGTTCCCCGCGCCTCCTTTCGCAACCTGTTCCACGGGTTGGGGAACAGGCGGCGTACGGCGCCGCGAGATGGCGTCAGCCAAACGCGGCGCCGCGCCCATCACGTAAGGCGTGGCAACCAATGTAACCAGTGACAGGGCCACCAGGAACTCGAGGTCCGCCGCCCCGATCATGCCTTTACGACTGGCGTTGTCGGCCAGCACGAAGGTGAACTCGCCAACCTGCGACAAAGCGATCCCGGTCGCCAGCGCGACGCGTGCCGACCGTTGAAATGTCCATGCCACACCCGCTGCAACAATGGTCTTCAAGATCATGACCGCGGCCGCTGCCAGCAACACATAAACGACCTGCCTGCCGATGGGCACGTTGACGATCGTCCCGACGGAAGCAAAGAATATGGCGATGAAGACGGCCGAAAGAGGAGTGACATCCGCCTTCATCTGGATCGCAAACGGCGACTCGGACAGCACCATTCCGGCCGCGAACGCGCCGATCGCCGGAGAAATGCCGACCGCATGAGCGCCCGCCGCCGCCCCCAAACTCGCGCACGCCGCTACCACCACAGGCAGTTCCCGGTTCTTGGAGAGCATGGCGCGTGCGAACAGGACCGGCGCCAGGTACCTCATCAGAAGCCATAGCACTACGCCGGCGCCTGCCATCCCCAGGGCCTTCAGGGCAAAATGCGAGATAGCTTCAGGGCCGCTCAAGTTTTCCGACATCGCATCGGTGGCCAGCAGCAGCGGAACCACGGAGATGTCCTGCATCAGCAGCATGCCCACCGCGGCGCGGCCATGCCGGCTGTCCAGTTCGGCATTGTCCGCGAAGACCCGCAGCACCACCGCCGTGCTGCTCATTGCAATCGCTGATGCCAGGACGAAGGACTCGTTGAATCCCATCCCCGCGGCGCGCAGGATCGCGGTCACCGCCGCCAACGTCAGCGTGACCTGCGCCAGCCCGCCCCAGGTGGCGATCCGGCCGATCTGCCGGAGGCGTGCGAAGGAGAACTCGAGCCCGATGGTGAACAGAAGAAGGGCTACGCCCAGTTCACTTACAGCGTGCAGTTGCTGGCCGCTCCCGATCAATCCGGCGCCGGTGGGCCCAAGAGCGACCCCGGCCAGCAGATAACCGACGATGGCGTTCTGTCCCAGGCGTCGCAGCACCACGCCCAGCCCCGCCGCCACAGCCAGCAGGATCACGACACGCGCCAGTAGAGCCCAACTATCCATCAAGTCCACCCGATCGATTCAAATTACCCGAGACAGACTCTCAGGATACACGGGTCCGTCGCGTGTATGACGCAGAACAGGGACTTCAGTCTGCCATTGCTAGCTGGTCTTCACTCGCAGGTGGAAGCTCTTGGGCCGGGTCAAATACTGGTAGCCGAGGTGCGAGAGTGTGCAGCCGTGACCGCTGTCCTTGATGCCTACCCAGGCCAGCTCGGGGTCCAGGTAGTCGCAGCGGTTCACGTACACCGTGCCGGCATTGGTCCGGGTGGCGAGCGCTTCGCCGCGCTCGATATCCTCAGTCCAGATCGACGCGGTCAATCCGTAAGGGCTGTCGTTCATCAGCCGCACGGCTTCGTCTTCGGTGTCTACCGGCATGATGCCGATCAGCGGGCCGAAGGTCTCCTGCATCATCACGCTCATGGTGTGGTCCACATTCACCAGCACCGTGGGCTGGAAGTAGTAGCCGGGACCGGGCAGGCGCTTGCCGCCGGTGAGCACCTTGGCGCCGCGGCTCACGGCATCCTTCACCTGGTACTCCATGAACTCGACGGCCTTTGCTTGCGCCAGCGGACCCATCGTTACACCCAGCCGCTCGGGATCGCCCACTTTGTACTTCTCGACTTCAGCCACGTACGCGTCCACGAAACGCTGGTAGATGGAACGCATCACATATATGCGCTCCACCGCGCAGCAGCTCTGCCCGGCGTTGTAAAAGGCTCCGTCCACGGTGTTATTCACGGCATACCAGAAGTCGGCGTCCTCACAGACGAACGCCGGGTCTTTGCCGCCCAACTCGAGGCCCATGTCGATCAGCTTCGTCGAAGCTGCTTCGTATACCTGGCGGCCACCCTCCACCGATCCGGTGAACGAAATGAAATCCACCGCGCGCCGGTCAATGAGTTTACGGACCGTCGCGTGATCGACGTGAATGGAGGCCAACAGGTCGGGTGGAAGGTTGGTCCTGCGGAAGGCTTCGGCGAAGGCGTCGCCGCACAGCGGCGTCAGGCGCGCGTGCTTGATGAGTACAGCGTTGCCGGCCACCAGCGCCGGGATAACCACGTTCACCGCGATCAGCAGCGGATAGTTCCACGCTGGAATGTTCAGCACGATGCCGAGCGGCTCACGGCGTATGTAGCGCCGGAAGCCTTCCTTCGGCGGCAGTCGGTCGTCGTCGAGCGCGAAGGACGCTAGGTTGAGCATGGTCTGGGCGCGATCGAGCATGGTATCGACTTCGCGCATCGCCTGCAAGAACGGCCTGCCCATCTGGTGCGTGATGTCGAGTGCGACGTTGTCCTTCATGGCGCGGAAAGCGCCGATGAATTCGCTGCACACCTCCACCCGCTCATACACCGGCACGTTGCGCCATTCCTCCTGCGCCTTGCGCATGCGCGACAGGATACCGTCTATTTCCTGTTCGCTGGTCGGCTCGACAGTGAGGAAGACGCTCTCGTTAGCCGGATTGATCAGGTTCCACTTGGAAGTCTCGCTCATGAACTCCGCTCCTGTTTACAGTTTCTTTTCACCAGCTTGCTTCGTACATCTCAAGCAAATCGTCTTCCGTGCAAGCGCGGATGTTGGTTTTGTGGCACGGATCATCGAAGGCCTTCCGCGCCAATGTGGTCAAAGCCTCGCGCGTCACCTTGTGGTTGCGCAAGCCGCGCTGGATGCCCAGGCGGTCGATGAGCGCCTCGACTTCCTCGATTGCTCGCGCTGCCGCACCGGCCTCGCTCATCTTCCTGGTCTCGACACCGAACAATCCGGCCAGGCGCGCGTAGTGGCTGGCCGCAGGCTCGATGTTGAAGCGCATGACCGCGGGCAGCACCAGGGCGTTGGCCAGCCCGTGGTTCAGGCCGAATTCGGTCGACAGCGGGTGTGCCAGCGAGTGCGTCGCGCCCAGGTCCTTTTGAAATGCGATGGCGCCCATAGTGGCGGCCACCTGCATGTTGCCGCGCGCTTCGATGTCCGCGCCGTCGCGCGTGGCGCGCTCCAGGTAGCGGATCGCCAGTTCCATGCCGTGGATGGCAATGGCGTCGCAAATGGGATGGAACACCGGGCAGGTGTAGGACTCAAGGCAATGCGTGAAGGCATCCATGCCGGTGGCCGCGGTGAGCGCTGGCGGCAGCCCCACGGTCAGCTCGGGATCGAGAATGGCGCGCGCGGGCAGAAGTTGCGGGTGGAAAATGAAGATCTTCTTGCCCAGCTTGCGGACAGTGATGACGGCCGAGCGGCCGACCTCGCTGCCGGTGCCCGCCGTCGTGGGGATGGCGATGATGGGGTCCAGGTTCGGCGCGATGCGCGCGACGCCGCCGTTGAAGGCGTCCAGCTCCGCGATATCGCCGTCGTGGCGCGCCATCGCGACCACGGCTTTCGACACATCCAGCGCGCTGCCGCCACCCAGACCAATGGCCCCGTCGCAGCCGGTCGCGCGATACCGCGCCGCGGACTGGATGACGTCGTCCTCGATGGGGTTGCCATGCACTTCGGCGAACACTTCGTGCGGAATGCCCTCATCCGTTAGCACTCCAGTCACCGCGGAGAGCACAGGCGTCGCGCGCAAGCCGGGATCGGTGAGGATCATGGGCTTGTGGATTCCGGTTTCCGCCAGACAGGCCGGCAACTGGCGCACGGCGTCGCAGCCGAACACGATCCTGGTGGGGAAATTGAACGTCGTGATGTTCTCGAACATGACGGGTTAGCCTTTGGCAGCGTGCGGCAGCACGAGTTTCTCGATCCAGTTATGGAATTCGACCTGGCGCAGGTCCTCATCGAGCACGTCGTCGTCGATGTCCAACTGCCAGCGCAGGTCCTTGCGTTTCGGCGCTTCGGACAGCGTTTCGAATTTGTTCACGTGTTCGACGAGCGCTTCGTGACTTTCGAAGAAACCTTCGCGCAATAGTTTCGGCTCGCGGGCGATGAACAGGCGCGCCACCTCGTGCAGGTCGTACTCCGGGTGATACTGCGTCGCCCAAAACGTGCCCTTGCCGTAGGTGACCGCGATCGCCTGCACGTGCGTGAAATCGTTCGAAGCGAGCAGCGTGCCGCCCGGCGGAAGTTTTGTCACCTGGTCCACGTGGCTGATGAAGCCGGTGTAGACGAGCGGCTTGCCCGCCAGGAACGGATGGTTCTGGCCCGCTTCGGTCAAATGGATTTTGCGCGCGATGCCCATTTCCCGGCCGCGTGGATTGGCTCCCACCGTGCCGCCGGCCGCCGCCGCCGCCATTTGCAGACCCCAGCAGGTGCCAAACGCGGGCGTGCCGGCTTCGTAACTCTTCCTGGCGTACTCGATCTGGCGCTTGACGCGGTCCTCGTCGTGGTAGATAGTCAGGTTGCAGCCCGTCCAGAGAATGCCCGCGTAATGATCCGGGCCCAGGTTATCCGGCGGTGTGGCGATGTCGCTCGGGAACCAGACTTCGTATTCGGCCTCGTGAAGGTGGCGCTTGAGCATCTCCGCATAAAGCCGCCAGGCGTGCTTCATCCCGGCCACGTCGAACTCGTCGCGGCTGGCTTTCGCGTAACCATCCACGATGAGGAATTTCAGTTTGGTTGGCATGATCGCTGTTCTAATTCGTGTCCAATGATTCGATGATCGCGGGCAACTCGCGGTAATCCCGGCAAACGGCGTCGGCGGCCGTGTTCGCGCCGCCCCGGTCGATCGCCGCGGTCAACAGCACGGAGCGGGCGCCCACGCGCTTCGGTCCGGCAATGTCGTTGTGCTCCCGGTCGCCGACGTGGACGATCTCATCCACGCGGCAGCCGGCCAGTTCGGCGGCTTTCTGAAAAGCGGCCGGGTCGGGCTTGGAGCAGCCGGCTTCGTCCGAGAAAATGAACGCGGAGAATGCATCCAGCAGCCCGTAACCTGTGAGCAACTCGCGCAGCGCGCGGCCCGGCGAGAAGATCGCGTCGGAAATCACCACGAGCTTGTACCTGGCGGCCAGTGCGCGCACCGCTTCGGCGACGCCTGGAACCAGGTCCGGCCGGACCATCAACTCCATGTCCTCTTGCAGCCGGACTAACTCGGCGAACTCCGGGGCGGGCAACTCGCGCTTCAGGCCCTTTAATAACACACCTAAGCGCACTGCCACCGTCCAGGTGAAATGCTGGTTATGCCAGACCTCGCGGAAAGCCGCGTCAGCCGTGTCGTAGGCGCAATCGACCAGCGTGCGCTCAATGGGTGCGTGCCGTGATAGATACCTGTACACCAATTCCCGGCGTGCCACCGGCTTGGGGGCGAGGCTCTGCGCGCGGCGCTTGGGTTCGTCGGAGTCATCGACGAAGACGGTATCCCACAGGTCGAAAGATACAACGCGGACTCGCGGCATTTCACCTCACAGCGGGACTAAAACATCAACGAGACGATGGGGCATTATAGCAAATCGCACTTCGGCCACATCTCGCGCGGAGGCGCCCCGTCACGATCAGGATGGTGTTTTGTCACGGCTCAAGCGGCCTCCGGGAGGGCAGTTTCGGGGTTTTCGCCGGATTTGGCGGGCGGAGGCGGTTTCATAGAATCAACAGGTTGCGGGTTCGGCTCGGGTTCGGTCGCGGCGGGGATTTCGGGGTCAACCGGTTCGGATTCAACGGGTT
>CAZLOS010000118.1:0-16197 GCA_964561215.1 uncultured Solibacteraceae bacterium
AGCCGGCCAGGTGAAATTTCAACAGTTCGAGCGCATCCATCAGCCCGGCGTCCCGGAGGTAGTCGAAGACCACCTTGGAGCCGGGTGAGAGCGAAGTCTTCACCCACGGCTTTGCTTCAAGGCCGCGCGCCACAGCCTTCTTTGCCACCAGACCCGCCGCGATCATCGCGGACGGGTTCGACGTGTTGGTGCAACTTGTGATGGCCGCGATCACGACGGCACCGTCCTTCACAACATCGGTTCCACGCGGCGGCGCGCCGAGCGTCTCCAGGAAGCTCTGCTTGACCTGCGGCAACTCGATGCGATCTTGCGGGCGCTTTGGACCGGCGAGCGAGGGAACCACGGTTCCCAAATCCAGTTCGATAGTCTCTGAGCAGACCGGCTCGGGAGCGCCGGCCGTGCGGAACAGCCCTTGCTCCTTCGTATAGGCTTCAACCAGCGCTACCAATTCCGGCGGCCGGTTGGTCATGCGCAGGTAGTCGAGCGTCGCCGCGTCCACCGGGAAGAATCCAATGGTGGCGCCGTACTCAGGCCCCATGTTGGCAATGGTGGCGCGGTCGGCCACGCTGAGCGC
The DNA here is from genome assembly GCA_964561215.1 of uncultured Solibacteraceae bacterium. Classification (GTDB taxonomy): domain Bacteria; phylum Acidobacteriota; class Terriglobia; order Bryobacterales; family Bryobacteraceae; genus JAJFUV01. The sequence goes on from CAZLOS010000118.1 coordinate 575, forward strand.
ATCCAGGCCCGGACCGCAATACTCGACGAACTTGCCCACCACGCCGCGCTTGCGCAGCATCTGGACCACGGTAAGCACAAGGTCCGTGGCCGTGGCGCCCTCTGGCAGCTTGCCGAAAAGCTTGAACCCCACCACCGGCGGCAGCAGCATGGAGATCGGCTGGCCGAGCATGCACGCTTCGGCCTCGATGCCGCCCACACCCCAGCCCACCACGCCCAGCCCGTTGATCATCGTGGTGTGGGAATCCGTGCCTACCACGGTGTCCGGATAGACCAGCACTCGTCCATTGCCGCTGGCAGAGTAAACTACCGGCGCCAGGAATTCCAGGTTCACCTGATGCACGATGCCGGTGTCGGGAGGCACCACGCGGAAGTTGCGAAATGCCGACTGTCCCCAGCGCAAAAACTCGTAGCGCTCGCGGTTACGCTGGAACTCGATGAGCGCGTTGGCGCTGAAAGCCCCCGGTGTGCCGAATTGATCCACCTGCACCGAGTGGTCGATCACGAGGTCTGCCCTGAGCAGCGGGTTGGCGCGGGCGGGGTCGGCGCCCATTTTCTTGAGCGCGTCGCGCATGGCGGCCAGGTCTACCACTGCCGGAACCCCGGTGAAGTCCTGCAGAAGCACCCGCGCCGGCATGAAGTTGATTTCCTTCTCCACCGGCACCCCGTCCCAGCGCGCTACGAACTCGATGTCCGCGGCCGTCGTGGAGCGGCCGTCTTCGTGGCGCAGCAGGTTTTCCAGCAGGACGCGAATCGAATACGGAAGTCGCGCCAGGTTGCCGAATCCGGCCCTTTCCAGCGCCTGCAGGCTGAAATACTCGTGGCTGACGCCGCCCGCCGCCAGCATGGCCCGAACACCGAAAGAATCCTTCGAACTCATAGCTGCCCCCGCATCATTCCGGGGACAGGCTACGTGATTCCGTAATTGCCTCGTCCGGCATCTATTGGTGATTCCGGAATCACCTAGCCTGTCCCCGGATCTGCTACATATACTCGGGCACGTCAATTCCCAGGATGCCGAGCGTGCCCTCCAACTGCTTGCGAAAATAATCCGTCATCCACAACAGGAACACACGCTTCTCGTGGTTTTCCTCTTGCAGCACGGGATACTCGTGATAGAAAGCGTTGAATGCCTGCGCCAACTGGAACGCGTACTTGGCCACGTGCGCCGGTTCGCCGCTCGAAACGGCGCGGGCCACCGCCGAGCCGACCTTCGACGCCGCGAGCAGCAACTGCCAGCAGTTCTCGTCGGCGAGCTGGCGCGCGAAGGCCTCACGGCCCAGCTCGGAGCGGAAATCCGGCAACGTCTCGCCGCGCTCGCCCAGCTTGCGCAAGATGTTCCGCGCACGCACGGCGGTGTATTGAACATACGGCCCGGTCTCGCCCTCGAAACTGAGCGCTTCCTGGAAATCGAACGCGATCACGCTGTTTCGCGTGTACTTGAGCAGGAAATAACGCAGGGCGCCGATAGCGATCTGCGTGGCCACATGACGACGCTCTTCGGCATCGGCCTCCGGATGGCGCGAGTCCACTTCCCGCAGGGCTGCCTCGATCAGCTTATCGATCAGGTCGTCGGCTTTAACGCCCAACCCCTTCCGCCCGGAGACTTCCACGTAAGGGCGCTGCTGGTCCTCCTCCGGGATCTTCAGGCCCAGTTCCGCTGCACAGCGCATGGAGAGCGCCACCATCTCATAAGAGAAATGCACCGAGCGGTCCGCCTGTTCGTTGAAACCGAGGGCGCGCAAGCCCGCCGCTACGACGTCCTGCAGATAGCTCTGGCGCGAATCGATGACATTGTATACCCGTGTACCGCCGCCGAACGATGGCGCGGCGCCTGGCCCCGGTTCGGTAGTCGAGACCCAGATCCAGCGTCCGTCCGGATACTGGCTCCACTGCCTGTAATAGAAATCCTTGCCGAGCAGGCCGAACTTCCAAAGCTGGTAGGCGATGTCCTTGCCCACGTAAGTGACCGTACCGTTGGAACGCACGATCACTTTGCTCGAATCTTCATCCGCATCCTCGTCGAAGGCGCTGCCGGGCATGACCCAACAGCCTTTGTTCTTGCCTTCGGTTTCGAAGTAAATCGCCTTCCGTTCTTTGAGCAGTTCAAAAGCCGTGGCCCAGAACTGAAGGTGCAGGATTTCGCTTTCCCGCGGCAGGACGTCATACACGATGCCGAGCCGCCACATGGTGGCCAGATGCGCCCTGACGATCGCATCCGAGATCACTTGCCCCAACTCGGCCTGCGCGCCTTCTCCGGCTTCGATGGCGTGCAGAGTCTCCATCCGCCACTCGCGCGCTTCCGGATGCGTGTCATAGTAAGCCGACACGCGCGCATAGAGGTCCCAGCACAGGTAGTCGAATCGCACCGACGCATCGGCGATCAAGGCGCGCACGTCGTCGGCTGTGCGATGCTCCAGATAGTGGAAACCCGCCACCACGTCGGCCACCTGCACGCCGGTGTTGTCGATGTAGTTCTGCACTTCCACCCGCGCGCCCGTCGAGCGAAGCATCCTCACAAACGTATCGCCGAGCACCGCGTTGCGCAGGTGCCCGATGTGCGCCGCCTTGTTCGGGTTGATGTTGGTGTGCTCGACGATGATCTTCTCGCTCAGGTTGGCCGGCGAGCGGAACGATTCGTCCATCAGGCCCGCGGCGTAGTAGCCCCGGTCAAAGCGGACGTTGATGTAGCCGTTGCCGGCCACTTCCAGGGACTCCACGCCAGGCGTGCCATGCAGGCCGGCCGCCAGGTCGAGCGCGATGCTCTTGGGCGGTTTCTTCAGTTTGCGCGCCAGATGGAAAGCCACCGGTAGCGCGATTTCGCCAAAGCTGGATTGTTTCGGTTGTTCTGTAGAGGCCGGCGTATCAAGTCCGTAACGCTCGCGCAAGTACGCGGACACCGCCTCCCCTATGCGTTTTTCAATGAGAAGGAACACTAAGAAAAGTATAGCAATCCGAGCACTCAGGCCCTCCGGCGCGATCCGCGCGCGCCGCCGGCGGCGCCGAGTGTGATGGCCAGTTGCCCTGCGTAATACGTCGTCCAAATCAGGAAGGACGCATAGGGGACCGGCATACGGAATTTGCGGATGGCGAGGATCGAGTCGGAAACCAGAAACAGCACCGCGCCCACGGCGACCCAGCATGTCGGGAAACGCGCCGCCAGTGCGCTCACTACCATCGCTGTGATGGCTACGAGGTAACAGCCCACGGGTACGGCCAGCTTGCCCGCAGCCGGTATCAGCCATATGCCCAGGGCTGCGCCGTATAGAATGACAGCGATGGCCGGCACACCGAAGCGCGGCTTGCGCCATCGCCGCACGAATGTGAAGGTGTAGACCAGATGGGACGCAAGAAAGGCGATCAGCCCCGCCAGGAACCACGCCTTGCCCAATCCGAGCAGCGCATCGCCAGCCGCCGATAGCATCAGCGCCACACTCAGGTCCACGCGGCGCTTGCGCAGCGCGTAGATCGCCAGCAATGCCACCGGCAGCGTCTTCAGCACGACGATGCCGAGAGCCGCATGCCACTCGGTCGCCGCGATGTAAGCCACGCTCGCCAGGATGGAGATGATAACGAGAACCATGTGCGCGCGACCGCGCTCAGACCTCCCACACCATTTGGAAGCCGGTGAGGCGGCTCAGACGATCGACATTTTCTGTATGGTCGCCATAGAACAGGACGCGATGCAACCCGGCCGAGTACGCGCGCAGGAACTTGCGGGCGTCGCTCACCCGGGTCCGGATCTTCGTGCGGCAGCCACGCGGACCGTCGGCGTTCCCGATAACCTCCGCGGTCGAGATCAGGAATTTGTCGGCCTTGGCGAAACGTGCCACCGTCACCGTGCCGCTCTCCGGCGCCAGCACCTGCATCGAAACGCCCTTGTTGTCTTCCAGGTGCGAGCGCACGATGTATGGCGAGGCAGGCCCTTCGATACCCGCCATCTTCGTCGCTGCCACGCAGTGGGCGTGGATCACTTCGTTGCGGCTGGTGTCGAAGACGGGATCGGTCACAAATCCCGGCATGTTCGAGAACGAAGTCACCAGAAGTTGCGTCATGGTCGAGGCCAGGTCGCACTCGCACACACCGTAGAGTCCGGCATCGTTCAATTTGGAAAACGATACGCAAGGATACGCGGGCAACTCGCCACGCGCGAAACCGCCCAGGCAGTCGATGGCGATGGCGTTGGCCTTCTCCTTCCGTATGAACTCGGACATTCCGTGATACAGCCGCATCGAATCGACGATTTCGTTCTCCGACGGCTCCACCACTCGCAGGGCCGCCTTGGTGAACGCGGCGGCTTCCTTGCGCGCCGTTGCTACGTCCGCGCCGTCGAACGCGGCTTTGAGGTCCGCATAGCTCGGATATGCGAATGATGTGCCGAACTGCGCGGTATAGTCCTCACCGCGCCGCGCTCTCGCGGGAGGCGACACCAGCATCACCTTACTGTTGCGCATGTAGTGTACGGTGCGGAACAGCGGCACGTAAGCGTCCAGCTCGCCGAAGTCGCTGCTGGCGATCACGTCGGCCTTGACGCCCTGCTTGGCGAAATCGGAGAACGTCGTCCAGGAGTGCCCCGCATAGGGCCGCGAGAACAGGAGTGTGGGACGGCCCGTGCTCACAACCTTCTGCAGGATGGCTCCCAGCCCGCTGCTGAGGTTGAAGGCCAGCACCACGTCGGCGTCCTTGGCGCCCTCGATCCACGCCGAGATGTCCGTACCTTCGCGGAGCAGATCGCCGCCGATGTGGCGAAGCTTCCCCGGATGCCGGCGCGAGAGTTCGTCAAGCTGCGCGCGAATATCGGACATCTCCTGGTTGGCGTCCACATCGGGACGCGGCCAGCTGGGCTTTTGGCTGATGAGAAACACGGTCCGCACCAGGGCCGGCCCGGACCACGGGCCGTCGTCGGAAGAAGCCGAAGCCAGGTGCGTTAGGGCTAACAGATTTGCCAGCGACGCCATGCCGAAAGAGCGCCGCGTCATGCATACGTCCATCGTCGTCATGGAAACCTCCCGCGAGTTGAACCTTGCCATTATAGTGCGCCCGGCGCGGCTCACTGGGAACGGCCGTCCCGTCGATACTTTGTGAGTAGTGTGGCCAGTTCCTTCGCAACCACTGGCTGCTCCTGAATCACGTTTCGCGTCTCGGAAACGTCTTCTCCCGGGTAGTAAAGTTCCCCTGGTCGCGCCAGGCCGGGCTTGTCCGGTGCGGCTCGTTCGGGAATGAGCTTCCACGGGCCTCTCCGGATGGCGGACACCCCGTTGCTCGAGTGATGCACAACGGCCCGCTGCGAGCGCCGGCCCGTGGCATGCCCAAGTAGATCCGGCAGGATGTCGAAACTGTCCTCGGCCGAATTGGGCGGCAACTCCGCGCCCACGATCGCGGCCGCGGTCCGCATCATGTCGTTCAGGCAGATCAACTCCTGGCTGACGCCGCCCGGCCGGATCTTACCGGGCCAGCGGGCGACGAAGGGTACGCGATGCCCGCCTTCGTAAATGTCCGCCTTGTACCCCCGAAACTCCCCGCAAGGCTTGTGGCCAGAGGCGAGCAGTTCCTTCAGGCCGGCATAGGATGTGTGGTCGTTGTCGCCCGCGAAGATGACCAGCGTGTTTTGAGTGAGCTTGTGCCGGTCGATCGCCGCCAGAACTTCACCCACGGCCCAGTCCGTTTCGAGCATCAGGTCCGCCCATGCTCCGATTCCGCTCTTACCTCGAAAACGCGCCGAAGGACGGATCGGCTCGTGGGGCGTGGTGAGCGGGAAGTACAGGAAAAACGGCTGCTTCGATTGCGCGCGACGCCATGCCGGCTTCGCCGCGGCCGCGCCGATAGATGCGCCAAAGTCCCGCCTGGTAATCGTCATTCCAGCGAGTGTATACGACTGAATCGCGGGGCGAAAGCCCCTCCGCCGGGAACCGTCCTTACAGCTTCGCCAACCGCTCGGCCGCCGCCTGCAGGGTCTCGATGCGCTTCGGGAAGCAAAAGCGGACGATGTGCGCGCCGTCGGCCGGGTCGGCGAAGAAGCTGGATCCTGGCACGGGCGCCACGCCGATCCGCTCGATCATGTGCCGGGTGAACGCGGTGTCGTCTCCGAGGCCGAAGCCCGAAATGTCGCACATGATGTAATAGGCGCCGCGCGGGCGGAAGCAGCGGAAGCCCGCCCGCTCCAGTGCTCCAAGCAGGATGTCGCGCCGCACCGCGTAGTCCCGCGCCAGACGCTCGTAATATTCCTGTCCTGCATTCAAAGCCGTGGCACCGGCGTACTGCAGCGGAGCCGCGGCGCCCACGGTGAGAAAATCGTGCACCTTGCGGATCGAACTCGTGATCTCCGGCGGCGCCAGCACCCATCCCACCCGCCAGCCGGTCACGGAGAACGTCTTGCTCATGCTGTTCACCAGCACCGTGCGCTCGCGCATTCCCTCCAGTGTCGCGATGGGAATGTGCTTGGCGCCGTCATACAGGATGTGCTCGTAGATCTCGTCGGTGACGGCCAGGACGTTGAACTCGCGGCACAACTCCGCGATCTGGCCCAGTTCGCCCGCGCTGAACACCTTTCCCGTCGGATTGTTCGGCGAATTCAGAATGATGGCTTTCGTGCGTGGAGAGAATGCGCGGCGCAGTTCGACGGGATCGAACGTCCAGTCCGGCGCACGCAGCCGCACCACGCGGCTTTCCGCCCCGGCCAGCAGCGCATCCGGGCGGTAGTTCTCGTAAAACGGTTCGAAGACGATGACCTCGTCGTCCGGATCCGCCACCGCCAGCAGCGAGGCGATCATGCCTTCGGTGGCGCCGCAGCAAACCGTGATCTCGGCTTCAGGATCGTAGTCGAGCTTGTACCAGTCGTGGTACTTGCGCGCGATGGCTTGGCGCAGCGGCGGCGCGCCCCAGGTAATTGCGTATTGGTTCAGGTCCGCTGCGATAGCTTGCTGGGCGGCAGTCTTGATCTCATCCGGCGCGGCAAAATCCGGAAATCCCTGTGCAAGATTGATGGCCTTGTGTTGGATGGCCAACCGGGTCATCTCGCGAATGACGGATTCAGTGAAGTTCGCTGTCCGCCGGCTGCGGAATCTCGTAGCGTCCATGGTGGTTATCGCGCGCCCCCGTAGGATAACAGGTTCGGTGGGACCGGAAAGCGGTCAGGATATCAGCAAGGTAAGACTCCGATGTGGCATCACAGCCTGGTTGTCTTGTCGTTACTCACGCCGGCACTGGTTGCGGAAGGCGCCTGGATTGCCGCCGGCGCCACGGCGCGGGATACGCTGCTCCCGGACGCGGACATGGTTCGCTACAACACACGCGAACGCCGTTCGAAGGCGCCGTCTCCCCTGAGACGCGGCCACACCGATCCCACGGAGACCGGGATTGCCCCGCCGGAAAGCGGGGCATCGGGGCATGACTTTTGGATCCGGCAGCGTCTGCCAGCCGAGAAGACTTTCCCCGCTGGCTTCGAGTGCGTCTTGCTGGCACGGGTCGTAGGTGTCGCAGCCTCTGTCCAAACCAGCAACAGCGAAACGGGACTGGGCACCCCGATGGGCATCCCAGATATAGAGCGCAAGCGCCCCTTCGGAAGGCACCTGCCGGACTACGATGTCCTCAACGCGGCTCCAGCGTCTGCCGCCACGGCGTCCGTGCGGACGGCCTCCCCGCTGCGCTTTCAGGTTTACATCGCGGTCGCAACCAGCGCGGAGTCGTCTGTCCCTTTCGCTGAAGCGAGCGCCCTCCTAGACTGGGCGGAACGAACCAAGGTAAGCGGACTGGCAGCGGAGAATGAGCGCTGGTTCAAGGATTCCTATGAGAAGCGCGAGAACGGGCGCATTCTCGGCGACTCGAACTGGGACCGAAGCCAGATTCCGCATCTGTTCCGCAGTTGGCCCACCACCGACTACGGAGCCGACCAGGAAGAGGTCCAACTCTGGCTCACCAGCCCCGATCCGGCCCGTTTCGAGGCCGACGAGACCTATGCACGACTGGAAGCCGACGTCTCCCCCTGGCACGGCTTACCTTGCCTGAACGAGGTGTACGCCACGCACGGCGCTGTGCTGAACCAAACCGACGGCCTTCATTACTACTCAGCGCTGGCGAAGCATTGGCTCGAGGCCAGCCGGAAGAACGCTCGCGAGGTGTTCGGCTTGCCCGGCATGTTCGGCCCCGCGCACGGCTATCTGCCACCGATCAAGGCAGACGATTACTTCCACACCATCTCCTCCTGGGAGTTCTGCATGGAGATTCCCGCCCAGGTCATGAAGGCGGCCTGGGACATCTGGGATTACGGCGGCGACGAGCAGTTCCTGGCCCGCGACGTGTACCCGGCATTGAGGGACTTGGCGGTCTTCTATGCCGCTTACCTGACCAGAACCGAGGATGGCGCCTATCATGCCATTCCGGCCATGTCGGCAGAGCACTGGGGCCGGCCCTGGCGGTTTGAGCGGAACCGGGATTCAGCCTCCGCGCTGAGCCTCATTAAGTGGACCTTGAAATCCGCCGCCGCTGCCGCGCAACTGCTCGGCCGGGATGCGGGCCTGCGCGAAGAGTGGCTGCGCGTCGTCAGGCGGATGGCACCATATCCGATGGCGGAGGGTCCTGGGGGCACCGTCTACACGGACGTCGCGGGCGTAACGCCCGCGCTGCTGGCCGACGAGATTAACCTGGTTCTCCTCCTGAGGAGATTCAGGCCATGCTGCGCACGGCGCGCCTTGTCGGGGGCTGGACGAGCGGCAAGGTATTCCATCTGCTAACCGCGCATCCTGACCTGGTGAAGGGCCGTCGCCCCTCCATGCATTTCGACGCGCAACCGGATGTGCGAATCGCCAGCCGGACGCAACTCCTCGACGCTGTGGCGCGCGAGCCCGAGCGGTTGCTGAACTCCCGCTCCGGCCGTATTCATTTCTTCCCCTGTGTGCCGCCCGGCGCAACCGTCGCCTTCCGAAATTTCCAGGCGCGCGGAGGCTTTCTCGTGCCGGCGGAGATGATAAAGGGCAAGCTCGTGAACGTCAGCATCAGATCGAGGAGAGACGTCGTGTGCCGGTTCAGAAGCCCATGGCCGGATGCTACGCCGCTCGTCAAGAGCGAGGCGGGAGCCCGGCCTGTAATTATCGAGAAAGATCCCTCCGCAAAGAATTCCTACACTTTTGTCGCCCGCACCGGACAGTCGTACAGGATCGCACGGAGCCGCTGATGGGCTTCATTACCCCTCCTGTGGAAAACTGGTGGAAAACCGGCCCTGGCTGTGGAAAACTTCGCGCGAGTGCACATCACACAAAGCAAAAGCCCATCCGGGACCGGATGGGCTTTTGTCTTCAACTCCCTGGATTACCAGGGCGATGTTAATGGGAGAATCAGATTCGACGGCGTCGCGGCCGTGAGAACCTGTCGTGATTGGATATTAGGGCCTCCAGGGTCCGAAGTCAAGGAAAAAAGGCGGCCAAAAAAATCGTCTCTAAGCCTTTAGAATCAAGCCGTTTAGAGAATCTGTGGAAATCTCATGGCCTGTGGAAAACTAGCCGAAAAGCCCTTTCCGCTCCCACCGCTTTCTCTCTAACCGAAAGAAACCAGCCAGCTTATTTTTCACTGGAGAGATCCAGAGTGATAATCGTCTCCGTGTCCGGCTTCCATCCGAACAAACGGCGGGCCAGCACGCGCAACCCGGCAACAATCAGACCCGACACTATGGCGAACGCCAACAGGATCCCGATCAGCAGGAAGATATTCAGGATGAGGTTGCCTATGTTGTCGCGCCTGGTCGGAATTCTTTCATTCCAGGTGATTTCCGCCTGGTATCGCACCTTCGAAAGCAGTTTCTCGGCCGCATTGGGATCATTCGGTGAAACGATCACCGCAACCAAAGGACCCGTGCGTTTCACCATGGCGCCCTGGAGCTTCTGGAATGCACTCTCCTGCTCGCGAGCAATGTGCGGCGTCGGGTAAGAGAATACTACAAGCGTCATTTCCCCACCGGGGGCCTGGTACCGTGCCAGATGGGCTTCTGCACCGAAACGGAATCCGGCTAGAGCGGCGGGAAACTGCGATGCGAACCGTTCGAGCCCTGCCGGCCCGATGATGTGCCGGCTTGAATTCGGCACCATGTCCCCAACCGGAAGGCTGGATGGAAGCGTCGGCAGAGGCGACTGCTCCAACCTCGCCAATCCTTCCACAAGTGCTTGTAAATCAGCGGATTCCAAATGCGCCCCGGCAAAGTGGAACAGGTAGTTGCCATGAGCCAGCCACAAGTCCGGGCCCGCCTCAGCCGCAAGCTTGCTCAAAGGGCTGGGCCGGGCTGCGGCAGGCACCTGCCAGTAAAACGCCGAAAAGGCGCCGGTGGAATCTCTGAATCGCCAGGCTGTGGCAACCAGCTTGTTTCCATTGGCGGCCGTAAACTTAGCATGTTCAGCTTCTTCCAGCCCGTATTCGTCCCACAGCGCTTTATCGGCGGCGGGTGGCGCCGCCGACACTTCCACGCGTGTGAAACCGCCAAAGCGATCCGGCCAGAGTCCGCCGAACGCGGGGAGGCTGGCCGCCAGGGCCAGCAGACACACCGCCAGCCGAACCCGCGGACCCGATCTCATTCGTTGGCGCCGCAACATTTCTTGTATTTCTTTCCGCTGCCGCAGGGACATGGCTCGTTGCGGCCAACTTTCTTTCCCTTCACGACGGGGCCCTTGGGAGCGGAGGCCTCTCCGCCCACAAGCTGCAGCTCGGCCATCTCCTTGTCCTTCTTACGCTGTATGTTGCGCGTGAAGTCCTGGATTGAGCTCTGCGCCGCCACGGGGGCAATCGCCGCGGCAGGCACCGGTTCCTGGCCCTCGCCCTCGTCGTCGTACTCGAATTCTTCCTCTTCTTCGGGGAACGGCATGACAGGACGCCCGTCCTGGACCGGCTGCAGGAAGAACAGGAAACGGATCGTCTCGTCCTCAATCCGGTCCATCATGTCCTGGAAGATCACGAAGGACTCTTTCTTGTACTCGACCAGCGGGTCTTTCTGACCGTAACCGCGCAGGCCGATGCCTTCCTTCAAGTGGTCCATCGATAGCAGGTGATCTTTCCACTGCCCGTCGATGACGTGAAGAATGATCATGCGCTCGGTTTCGCGCATGATATCGATTCCGACCAGCTTTTCTTTCTCTTTGTAGCGCCCTTCGAGCTGCTCGAAGATCGTCTCCTCGATTTCTTCCCGGCGAAGCTCCGCCAGCTCGGCGATGTTGACCTTGTGTCCGAAGGCGGTGAGGATATCCGACTGCAGCGCGGCCAACTCCCACGCCGAGGGGTGGGAACCCTCCGGGCAGCGCGTGTCCACGGCCGAAGCTACGATACCGCGCACCATCTCCATGACCCGTTCGCGCTGGTCGGCGCCTTCCAGCAACTGGCGGCGCATCCGGTAGACGTACTGCCGCTGCTTGTTCATCACATCGTCGTATTCGAGGATGTGTTTGCGGGCGGCGAAGTTCTGCGCCTCGACGGCCTTCTGCGCCTTCTCGATACGCTTGGTGATCAGGCGCGACTCGATAGGCACGTCCTCTTCCATGCCCAGCCGCAGCATCAGGTTCTGGATGCGCTCGCCACCGAAGATGCGCAGCAGGTCGTCCTGCAGGGAGAGGAAGAAGCGCGAGCTGCCCGGATCGCCCTGGCGGCCGGCGCGTCCGCGCAACTGGTTGTCGATGCGGCGTGATTCGTGCCGCTCGGTGCCGACGATGTGCAAGCCGCCGAGCGTCACCACTTCGTCGTGTTCGAGATCGGTCTGGGCCTTGGCTGCCTGGTAGAACTCATCCCACTTCGCGCGCGGCACGCGGTAGAACTGCCCCAGATGGTGGAAGTGATAAAACTCGTGATTGCTGAGGAACGTCTCCTCGCCTTCGGGCAGCACCTCGGCCAGTTTCTGGCGCAGGCACTGCTCTTTGGCCATGAACTCGGGGTTGCCGCCAAGCAGAATGTCGGTACCGCGGCCGGCCATGTTGGTGGAAACGGTGACGGCGTTCTTACGGCCGGCTTGCGCGACGATCGCCGCCTCTCGGTCGTGATGCTTGGCGTTCAGCACCTCGTGCTTGACACCCATGCGCTTGAGAGTGCCGGAGAGCTTTTCGCTCTTCTCCACCGAGATCGTGCCGACCAGCACGGGCTGGCCCTTCTCGTTGCGCTCCTTGATTTCCTTGGCGGCGTTGCGGAACTTCTCTTCCTCGGTGCGGTAAACGACGTCCGGATTCTCAATGCGGATCAGCGTGCGGTTGGTGGGAATCACCACCACGTCGAGGTTGTAGATCTTCTGGAACTCGGCGGCCTCGGTCTCGGCCGTACCGGTCATACCGGCCAGCTTTTTGTACAGGCGGAAGTAGTTCTGGAACGTGATGGTGGCGAGCGTCTGGTTCTCGCGCTCGATCTTCACGTTTTCCTTCGCTTCGATGGCCTGATGCAGGCCGTCGCTCCAGCGCCGGCCCGGCATGAGGCGGCCGGTGAACTCGTCCACGATGACCACCTGGCCGTCGTTGACAACGTAATCCTTATCGCGGTGATAGAGCACGTGCGCGCGCAAAGCCTGCTGCACGTGGTGGTTGAACTCCATGTTCACCGCGTCGTACAGGTTGCCCAAGCCCAGCAGCTTCTCGCACTTCGTAACACCCTCTTCGGTGAGTCCGACGCTGCGATGCTTTTCGTCGACGGTATAGTCGCCCGTGAGGTATTTCTCGCCGGGCTCCTTGCCCTCGATCACCTCGCCGCGGATCAGCTTCGGGATGATGCGGTTGACCTTGTAGTACTTGTCGGTCGACTCCTCGCTGGGGCCGGAAATGATGAGCGGCGTGCGCGCTTCGTCGATGAGGATCGAATCGACTTCGTCGACGATACCGAAGTAGTGCTCGCGCTGCGTGCAGTCCTCCAGACGAAACTTCATGTTGTCACGGAGGTAATCGAAACCGAACTCGTTGTTGGTGCCGTAAGTGATGTCGCAGTGATAGGCGTCGTAACGCTCGCGGTCGTCGAGATCGTGGACAATGGTGCCCACCGACATCCCCAGGAACTTGTAAATCTTGCCCATCCACTCGGCGTCGCGCTTGGCCAGGTAGTCGTTCACCGTGACTACGTGAACGCCTTTGGATGCGAGTGCGTTCAGGTAGACCGGCAGTGTAGCTACCAGCGTTTTTCCTTCACCGGTCTTCATTTCGGCGATCTTGCCGTGGTGCAGAACGATGCCGCCGATCAACTGCACGTCGAAATGGCGCATGTTGAGCGTGCGGCGGCCAGCCTCGCGCACCACAGCGAAGGCCTCGATGAGCAGGTCGTCGAGAGGGGCGCCCTGGGCCAGGCGCTGGCGGAACTCTACCGTCTTGGCTGCCAACTCGGCGTCGGAAAGCGGTGTCAGATGAGACTCGAAATCGTTGATAGCCGCGACAACGGGCCGGATGCCCTTGATTTCGCGCTCATTCTTGGTGCCGAATATTTTGGCAAGAATGTCGTCAATAATCATACGGAGGGATGCACCTCTATTGTACTGCACACTATGGCTGGGCCTGCCCGGCCGTGCTCAATGGCTGGATCGCTGTTCGAAAACGATGTCAGGCCGGTGCACCCATCCGAGCATCAGGACTCGAAAAAGACGATGCCAAACCCGACCGCCGCCAGCAGCAAAACGAAACCAAATAGCACGCCATACTCGAGCATTGCATTTACCAGCGCAGCCCGCATCCGCTCTTCGTCGCCGTGAAGCCGCTCTGCAAAACCATGAGGCATAAGCAACACCTCCTGGGTCGTGGAAGAGATCGCCCCACCCATATTTTACCTCCGGAACCCCATGTCGCCGTTTCCAAAAGGCGGCCGTATGCACGCGCACGACCTGCCCGGACTCGGCGTCGACCTGGACGAGAAGGCTGCGGCGGAGGCTAAAAGCACTCGGCGTGTCATATGCCGGGGTGTCATCGCATTTGCGCCGATGATATCACGGCCCATCCGGACAACAGCCTGCTAATCCGGCGCCTGGAGCGGGAACGTCCCAAAGATTTCCGGCCTGCCTCTCCGGCCACCATCGGCGATTGCCACCGCCGCCCAAGGGGTGTCGCGGGACCCCGCTTCGAGCATCCAGGTCAGCGTTCGCTCTCCGCCGGTCCCGAGTTCGACGGCCGCTTCCGAAACATCGGTCTTGGCGTTGAAGACGAGCAACCGTATCTTGTGGGCACCCGCCCCGCGAATCCGCGCCGTTATACGGACCGTGGATGGACCCGCCGTCTCCGCAGAGAGCGTCACGTCCAGTGCTTGCCGCGCATCCAGGTGCAATTCACGGCTCGTCCCAGCCCGCAGGTGCAGGCGCTGCGTGAAACCGCCGTAGGAAACCATATAGACGCCGGGGGGCAGGTTGATGGAGAATTCTCCCACCGGAACTCGGACCTCCGCACCGCTGCGCTCTTCGCGGAACACCGCCCCCCGCGGAGCAGCGCCACTTACCCGCGCGGGCACCGCCGCATAGCCAAGAGTTAGCAGCAACCGGCTCACCGGAACTACCCAGATTTCCTTATATGTCGCGGTGTTGGTCGCCGGCCAAATGGGAGCGTCGTTCCGCCGTGAATCGATCCCCACCGGGAGTGCACCCACCATGTCCCGCTGGCAATAGGCGAAGTGCGGCTGGAAGTCGTACCCTTCGCCGTACATCAAGCTCTGCGAAAAAGGATTGCCGCCGAAGACCCAATCGAGTTGGCGCCCGGCCAGACGCTCGCTCTCCGCCCTGCCGCGCAGAGCTGCAGCCACCGAGAGCCCGGCGGTGGCGGAGAGTTGGATGGCCGTGCTCCCGTGGAAGGTTTTGTCCCGCCAGATGGGGAACACGCGAAGGCGGTAGTCGCGGGCCAGGACCGTCCCTTCGTTGAACTGCTGCAAGGCGCCAGCCAGGTCCCACCCGGAGTCGGCCTTGAGCGCCTCAACCTCGCTGCGCCGCCAGATGGAATTGGGCAGGTGGCGATATGGCTCGGAGTACGCCGCGCCGCGGCGTAGGAAGAACTCCGAGTGCAGCAGGGCCGCACCGTACCAATTCATCCAATCGCGATGTCCTGGGAAGGCATCGCACAGAGCGCCCAGCGCCAGCAGAGGCGCTTCCTCGAAGCTCATGTGATGATCATGCTGGATGCGCTCGCGGCCGGTCCCGGTGTAAAAGTAGCCCGCCACGGGGATGCCGTCCACGAAGCGCTGCTCCTGACATTGCAGAAGCAGTTTGCCGAACCGCTCCGCGTTCTCAGCATAAGTGTGGTCGCCTGTCGCCCGATACAGTTCCGCCGAAGCCAGAGCACCGAAGGCTGCCTCGTCGCGTGCCGCCGTCAGCCAGCCTGAACGGCGCGCCAGAGTCGCCCGGTAGTCCTCTCGGGCCGCCTGCAGGCTCGACGCCGCACGGGGCGGGTCGGCGTCCTTCAACACACGGGAGGCGTGCGCGGCCACTGCGGCAAACAGGTAATTCTCGAATGCGACGTGCTGTGCCGGAACGATCATGTCGTCGATCGTGCCCAGCTTGTTGTCACTGTAGTAGCGGCCCAGCACCCACGTAATCCTATACCCGTCCCCGAATCGCGTCTTGAGCAGCCAGTCGAGTCCCCAGCGGGCTTCTTCTAGCAGACGGGCCTGGAGATCAGGCCTCAGGTTTCGCTCGCGCAATTGCTCGTAGATCCGCAG
>CAZLOS010000119.1:0-16132 GCA_964561215.1 uncultured Solibacteraceae bacterium
GTCCAATGCAGCGGCGGCGCGTGTCTGGTGGCGGTCACGAATTCGAGGTACTCGGCGTTGGTCACCGGATGGTCGAGCATCTCGAAGGGCTCTACGCGGGCGTCGACTCCAGCCGTGCGGAACGAACCCCCGGGCACGGCCACGAAACCATCACCCGCCGCGAGCGAGCACGCGGCCAGGCTAATCCACAATGCGAAGAATCTGGCTGACATGGGTCTACCTGATCCAGCCAGACTATCGAGTTTCCAGGCGAACTTCCAGTCCGGATCAGCGCCTTGTTCAGCTCACCGTCCGTCTTTTCCCAAGTTGGCTTCAGGCCTCAGTCCAGGCGGAAACGTACGCCGGGCAGCGGCACCCCGTCCTCGCCGGTGATGCGCACATCGAGCGCCCAGACGCCGTGATCGTTGGTGCTGGTCAGCACCAGCTTGTTGCGGCCTGCCTTCAACTCGATGGGAACCTGCTTTTCGAAGCGGTACTTGTCGAGATAGAGCAGACCCTTCACTTGCCTTGCATCTTCCCGGGTGTCGAAAACGATTCTGTCGTTCCAGCGAACGGTGATCACGTCGTCCCACCCGAGGTGTAGCGTAGCGCGGCGCGCGGCGGCGGAATGCACGTAAGTGGCAAAGTGCGCGCCGCTCGAATCGGTGCCGCGCCAATCGAATACGTGCTGGCCGTTCACGATTCCGCGCGGATCGTACAGGCTGATGGGAAACCAATGGAGCGCCCCGTCACGTCCCTGATGGGCGATCTCCGGATCGATAGGAGTGGTGGCTGCGCCAACGGCGGCAAACTGCGGCGACTTGCGCGGAGCGGCGAGCAAACCCAGCACCCACCAGCGGCCCGGCGTCCCGAAAGTGTCACAGAGTTGATCCGGGGAAAGCTCGCCACGGTCGTAGCGGCGGAGGTTCTCGATCGTGCCGAGCCACTTGGCGGGCGGCACGGCACGCTCCGCCATCACCTTTTGCCAGTCGCGAAGATCGATGTCCTCGCGCTTCAGATCCTGCTTTCGCAACCCGTATCTCGCTTCGATTTCGGGCGAATGGATGTACCAGATCGGATTCCCCGTATATGTCCACACATAGCGCTTGGCGACGGCGCGTACGAGCGCCATCTGTTCGCGCAACTCGGCGATCTCTTTCTTCCACGGCTGAACGGGGTAGTCCTTGCCTCCGGTCTCCACCATGTGCAAGGGCCACACACCGGGCGCCACAGTGCAACGGCGCTTCCAGTACGATGCCTCGCGCGGACCGGCCAGCTTTGCCACGAATGGCTCTTCCAGCCGGGCAGCGGCCAGCGTCGAAAGGGGGTCGCCGATGCAATAAGTATATTCGGAGCCGAGATGCAGTCCGCCGGGTGCGTCACGGCGCGCCATTTCGGCAAACACGCCGCGCATGAATTCGCGGCCCAACGGGCGCATGCGGTGCAATTCGCCGGGCAACAAAACAACCACAGCTTCGGGAAACTCGTCCAGCAGCGCCGCGATGGCCGCCTCGCCCTGACGGCAGGCCGCACGCGAGAGATCCTCCGCCGTGTATCCGGCGTATGTCCAGACGGGATGGCCGAACTCGTAACGCTTGTAAGGGTATTCGACGTCGATTGAAACACCGCGGAAGCCGAGAGACCGCGCGGTGCGCCCCACGGCTGCGAATTCCGTGCGCATCTTCGCCATTCCGGGTTCGCCGAGCACGGTTTGTTCGGACGGCCACGCGGCATCCTCCCCGAAGGAGACGCCCAACAGGTTCTCGCCGGCCCCGGCCTTTCGCAAGGACGCAATGTTCTTCCGCAGCGCCTCCAACCAGGGGTTGTTCGGCTCCGCGAGACGTTTGGATGCTTCGGACCAATCGCCCGCCACGAAGAAGAATCCATCGGCGAACTTCTTGATGTCAACCGCATGATCGTCGAAGTAGGCGTTCGGCTGCGCCGAGTAGACGATCATGGACGAGCCGGTCGCGCTCCAGGCTGCTACGGCGAGTAGAAGGGTGGCGAAGAGCGTTCTCAACGTCATATGTGAGACCTCAGCGGGTGTAGTCGCGCCCCGCGCGGCGCGTGGTTTCAAACTTGCGGCTGGTCGAGTAGACCTTCACCTGGCGCGGCATCATGCGCGCGACGATTTCGCCGCGTGAGACTTTCACGGAATTCGCTGTATAAAGCTCGTGCAGCGAACGGCCGTTGAGCAAGCCTAGGCCGCTCACTTCGGCGCCCATGTGCTGGCGCGCGTCTTCGTTGGCGAGCACGATGAGCCATTCGGTGCCTGCGCGGCGCGCCATCCAGCTCACGCCGCGGTCGCCCACTTGACCCCGTCCTTCCGACTCGACGAGCTTCACTCGCACGGTCTTGTCTTCGGGCGCCACCAGGAACGGTTGGAGCGCGGAGAGTTCGCTGGTCATGGCGAGGATCGAATCCCGGAACGCCGTCTCCTCCGGCGGCAGGTAAGCCGATCCCCAGTAGAGAATGGCCCTGGCGCCATGGGTGAGGGAAGCGTACGCCATCAAACGGGTCTCTTCAAAAGTGGGATAGGTGACCGCCTCCGTTGAATAGCCTTTCAAGTTTCCCCAGGAAAACGCCTGGAGGACCATCCAGACCGGGTGGCCGCGGCCAAGGGCCTTGAAACGCTCCGTGTAGTCGGCCACCTCGGCAGGTTCCTTCTCTTTCTCGTGGATCGGATAGATGTCGCAACCCGTGATGTCGATCGAGTCGATGTACTGGCGTATATAGCCGAGATCGCTCTTGGCGGCTTCGTTCACCCAGATCGGGCGGCGCTTGGGGTCGAGAGTGCGCACGAGCCGCGCACCCTCGCGGAGCTTCGGCATGATCCCGGCGGCTTCCTTTTCGGCGTAAGAGACAGCATCGGGCGTCTGCAACCACCACTCGCCCTTCACCTTGTGGATGCCGTTGTTGAAAAGCTGGCTCAACGCGGTGAAGTTCCAGACCACTTCATCCGGTCCTTCCCAGACGGCGAGCGCGGGGTGGCCCTTCAGGGCGTCGATGGATTTCCTCAGGGCGCCTTTTGGCTCGTCTCCGATTTGCATGGGCAAACTCACCCAGCCGAGCATGCCGGCCGCGGCCGCGCGGTTCAGGTCCGCGGCATTGCCGCAGCGCACCAGGTTGACGCCGGCTTCGGCCATGGCCTTCAGCCCGGCGTCGGTCTTCGGCATCTCATAGCTGCCGATGGGGAAAACGGTACGCCCGCGGTGCGTGAGCAAGCCGGTGACCTGCGCCGACAAGGGCAGAAACAGGAACACGACGAGTACAAGGTGCCGGATTCGCATAGGAATAGACTACCGCCATGTCGCCGAAAAAAGGGGAGTGAGATAGCCAGTTAGGCTGAACGGACCAGCACTTCGCGGAGGCGATTCATCGCGCGGATCGCCATGCGACGAACCGCCGGGTCGGCGTCCTTTTGCAGACGGTCCAGGTCGTCAAGGTAATTGGAGTCCCCGGTTTCGCCCATGGCCCAGGCGCCCGAAGCGCGGAACAGAGGTTTGGGATGGATCGTCATGCGCCGGATGAGCTTGAAGGCCTCGGGTTCACCCAGAAGCGCCAGTCCCAAGAGCGCGTTCGCCACCACACGGTTGTCGGCGTCGCCGGCAGCGTCCCACAGGACCGTCCGCGCCTCTTCGTTGTCGTTGTGCCAAAGCCCTTCGATGAGATTGGCGCGCAATCTGGAGTCGGGTTCCAGCAGAATGCGCTGGCCTACCCACTCCGCGTCGGGCCTGGCCTGGGCGATGAGGAGGGCGATCTTCGAGCGGATGCGCGGGTTAACGTGATCCAGCAGCAGGCACAGTCCCTCCTCCAGTTGCTTGGGATCGCCCGTCGCGGCGATGATCTCGATGGCGCGCTCGGCGGCCAGTCCTGAAAGGGCATCGGAGACCGCGCCGTTGCTAGCCAGCATTCGTGCCAGCGTACGTCCGGCCAGTTGAGGCTGGACGGTGGCATAAAGCGAGGCAAGTTTCAGCGCCTTGGCGCGGCTGAAAGAGAGTGGGTCGCACAGCGGCGCGAGCAAGACGTCACTCTCGAGCAGCACGCGTACCAGGCGTTCGGGGGCCGCCGCCGGCTCCGGCCCACGGAGCAATTTGAGCGCCTCGGCGCAAAAAGCGATCGGGTCCGCTTCGGCCGCTCGCGCCAGCACATCGTGATCCCCGTCCTGGCAAATCGCCCGCATGGGGTTGCTTTCGGGACCGGCGTGCTGATCCACCCACAAAGCAGCGCTCAACTCCCCCAGCATCTCGGCGGTCGCGCTGGCCGGCGTCGATTTCGCCTGTAACTGAACGATACGCGGCGAGTCTGTCGGAGACATGGGCATCTCGTGCTTTTCATACTATCGGCTCTCGCCCGCACCGGCTTTACATCGTGTTGTGTTAATTCCTTCAAAAAGGATCCTGCCGGAGCGCGGCCATCCCGGCGGATTGACGATTGCTGGTGACCTCGAATCTGGCGCCATCGGTCAAGATTGAAACCGCGCCCTGCTCGTCCGTCCGCAGAATGTCAATGTGCCGCGCGGCGATCCGGCCCAGCACATCCGGATGAGGATGGTGGAACGAGTTCTCGAAACCCACTGAAATCAACGCGAAAGCCGGATGCACCACGTCCAGGAAAGCCTCCTGGGTGCTGGTTTTGCTCCCATGATGGGCGACCTTCAGGACATCGGCTCCGGGCAGATCGCCGCGCGCCAGGAGGTCGTTTTCAAGGTTGCGTTGCGCGTCGCCGGTGAGCAGGAATGAGTGACGGCCGTGGCGGAACCTCACCAGGAGCGAATCGTTAACATGCAGGGATTCGGAGGCGGAAATCACTTCGAAACGGGCGCCTCCGAAATCGAAGCGCTGCCCGGTCTCGAGCCTTACGATGCGGGTTCCCTGGCGCGAGGCCTCGTCATGTAACGCGGCCCAGACGTCCGGGTCGCCGACCCCGATCCACAACTCCGCCGGCCGGAAGTTGCGCACCACGGCGGCCATCCCGCCAATGTGATCTTCGTCCGGGTGGGAGAACGCCACCGCATCCAGGCGCTTGATGGAACGGCTCCAAAGATAAGGCGAGACAACATCTTCTCCGATGTCCAACCGGGGCCGGTGCTGGCTCGAATAGCGGACTATGCCGCCCGCATCCATAAGCACGAGTTTGCCTTGCGGCGTGGCAACAAGAAGGCTGTCGCCCTCGCCGACGTCGATGGCGGTAAGTTCAAGAAAACCTGGCTTCAGCGAGGGGGCGAACGGATGCCACAGCAGCAGGGCGAACAAACCGAGGGCAACCGCCGGCGCTGCGCTGCGGAGGACTCTGCCGCGGTTGACCGCGAACGGCACCGCGAGCAACGCGGCGACGAAGGCCAGGCCGAGCAGCGGCGGCGGGTCCGGCACCCTCCAGTTCGGCTCGATTGCCGCGCACCATCGCGCTACAGCCCCGGCCAACGCCAGCAGCGCCTCGGCTGTCTTCGCTGCCATTGTCCAATTGCAGAAAACCGCGAGAAAACCGATGGGCACGACCCCGGAGAGCAGCGGCACGATCACCGCGTTGGCGAATACCCCGGTGAACGAAGCGCGGTGGAAGTAAACGATCATGGGCAGCGCCAGACCGATCTGCACGACTGCCGAGACTATGGTCAGTTCCACCATGCAGAAGAACGGGCGAAGAAAGCCCGCGATAGCGCCCAGCCAGAAACGTTCGGGGAGCCGTGTCCACAGGGCCGCGGTTTGCGCAAGCAGGCGCAATTCGACGCGGAAAGCCGCCGCACGAGGGACTAGATGCGGATCCAGGTCCACATTAGCCAAGCCACGAAGGCCCCGTACGAACGGCGCGGTCGCCGCGTCGAGCAGGGGGACCGCCAGCGCGCCGATGGCCGCTACGGACAGAAACGAAAGCTGGAAGCTGGCCTCGAACATCTGGTACGGATCCAGTACGAGGTACAGCAGGGCGACGGCAGCCAGCAGGTTTAATACGCGTGTGCGGCGATAGAAAAAACGCGCCACCAGATACAACGTAAAACCACCGGCGGCGCGCACCACGGGCGCCTGCCAGCCCGCAACCAGCGCATAGAGCCATCCGGCCGAGGCCGTGAGGAAGAGAGCCGGGATTTCGGGAAAGGCCAACAGGCGGAGAAAGAAAAGCAGGCAGCCGGCCAGCACGGTGACGTGCAGTCCGGAGATCACCAGCGCATGGTAGGTGCCGGTACGGCGGAAATGTTCGGTCCAGATTCTCTCCAGTTGCGAGGACTCCCCGATCAGGATGGCCTGCATCATGCCGGTGGCCCAGGCGTCGCCCCGGTATAGTTCCTCGATGCGCGCCAGCGCGCTCATGCGCAGCCCGAACACGGCACTCCAGAACGGAGATCCGCACGCGCCGTCAAGCAGGTGGATGCTGGAGGCGCCGCGCGCCGAGGCATTCCAGTAGATGTCCTGGCGGGCCAGGTAACCGGCATAGTCGAACGCACCGGGGTTGCCGAAGTTGTGGGGGCGGCGAAGGCGCGCCTCCAGTTCGATTCTCCGCCCGTAACCGAACGTCGGAAGCTTTTCCCCTTCGCGCAAGTAGAGGTTCACACGGGCGCGGGCGCCGGGATCGAGTTCGAGCGTGAACTGCTGGCGGTCTTCCACGAGCATCGGAGGCGAAACCACGCACCCCGCGAGCACCACTGTTTCATCGAACGGCGCGTCAATGACAGGTGGCGGCCCGGGCCGGCGGACAGTCCCAATCAGAGTCCCGGCGGCGGCGAGCGCCAGCAGGACGCACACGCGCGCCAATGCTGGAAAGTCGCGGCGTTGTGACAGCGCCGCCAATAGGATGTAGGCTGCCCCGGCGGCAAGCAGTTCGCGTATCTCAAACGAAACAAAGCGAGAAAGCAGAATACCGGTGGCCACGGCGACCAGCGGGGCGATCAACGGATCTCGCAAAGGACTCCTGGAAGATTGTAGTCTGGGGGGAGAATGTTCTCAGAAAAACTGCTCGTAATCACGCTGGCGTCCGGCGCGGCTTTGCTCAGCGCGGCTCCGCAAGCCGAATTTGTCTTTGAGAAAGCGCCGTTTCCATCCTGCCATGCGTCCACGATCGTCGAAACCGTGCCCGGCGA
Organism: uncultured Solibacteraceae bacterium; assembly: GCA_964561215.1. Lineage (GTDB taxonomy): Bacteria > Acidobacteriota > Terriglobia > Bryobacterales > Bryobacteraceae > JAJFUV01. The sequence continues at coordinate 7,055 of CAZLOS010000119.1, forward strand.
GTTTCTCGCGGCCTGGTTCGGAGGAACCGAGGAAGGCGCCAACGACGTGGCCATCTGGGGAGCGCGCCGGGACAAAAACGGATGGTCCGGACCATTCGAGATGGCCCGGGAAGAGAACACGCCTGCCTGGAATCCCGTGCTGTTCACGGCGGCCGATGGCACCATCTGGCTCTACTACAAGTTCGGCCCCAGCCCCCAGCAATGGACCGCGGGAAGGCGAGCCAGCCACGATCACGGCAGGACCTGGCTCCCGGCCGAGCATCTTCCCGCAGGCATCTACGGTCCGATCAAGAACAAGCCCTTACTCCTGAAAGATGGGACCGTCGTAAGCGGAACATCCGTGGAGAGTTATCGGTCCTGGTCCTGCTGGGCGGAGGTAAGCCGCGATAACGGAAAAACTTGGACCCGTCACGGCCCCATCATGCCGGAAGAGGCGGACCAGGGGAAACCGGGCGCGCCAGTGCGGCTGGCCGCAGTGCCGGGATCGGAGAACTGGCACCGCACGCACGGCATCATCCAGCCGGCGGTGGTTCAGTTGGGGCAAAAGCGAATCCGTATGTTTGTTAGGGCAACCCAGAGCATCGGCCGCATTTGCTATTCGGATTCCTCCGACGGCGGCTCGAGTTGGACGCCGGCCAGACCAACTGTGCTGCCGAACCCCAACAGCGGGATCGACGCCGTAGGCCTGCGCGACGGGCGCATCATAATGGTTTACAACCACACTACGCGCGGCCGTTCACCGCTGAACCTGGCGGTCTCTCGCGATGGAGAGCGCTGGAACAGTTTTTTGGCACTGGAGACCGAACCCGGCGAATTCTCGTACCCGGCCATCATCCAGGCTCGCAACGGCGACCTGCATATCACTTACACATGGAACCGCAGGAAAATCAAGCACGTAGTGGTGCCGGTCAAGGACGTTCCGTAAAGCTGGTTCAGGAGCAAACGCCGTCGGCGAGGTCGCGCAGCGTGTGTTCCATCGAGAGGACCGTGCAGTTGGGCGACTCGGCGGTCAAGTCCGCGCCGTAGGTCTCCGTGTAGCCATTGTCAAAGGTGGCAGTGATGCTGTGGTCCATGGAATTGCCGCCGGGGAAGTAGACTTCCTGTTCCTGATAGGTGAGGTTGAATCTGTCCGGATCGTGGCCGGCAGCCACCAGCGCCTCCTTCAACGCGGTCATTACCGCCGGTTCACTGTTTTCCATGTCCGTCGAAGCCGCGGCGGATTCGGCGACGGTCGATTCCGGCGCCGACGTCTGCTCGTCTACCGTACGCACGTAAGCGACGGAATTTTGGCACTCGACGGATCCGGCCGTCCCATTTTGGGATGCGGCCTGGCTGTCGGCGGCTGGCACTTCCACGGATCGGTGAGCCGAGCGTTCCAACGATCCGGAAATCGCGCTAAGCAATTGCTTTTCAAATGAGTTTGCGCCGGTGGACAGGGACCGGCCAGCGGTCATGGCGTCGGCATACCAACCGCCTGTCCGGGTGAAGCCCCCTACGGGATTGAACATGATCTGGACATGCCTCCGGCGTTGGCGGGAGCACGCCGGCTTCCAATCGCTTCACTTCTTATGCGGCAGGGGGGTGACTACCTTGACCGAAAACAATTGATTGAGCGGATCCACCCGCAAACGAAGAGTGTAAGGAGGAGTTGTCAACTTGGTAGCGTCCACCAACTTGACGGTCAGCTTGGCTCTCTCGCCACCGTTCAGGTCTGTCCGGTCCAACTTCGCTTCAAGTCCTTCGGGAACATCGCCTTCGATGTGGACAGTCGCCTTCCCCGGCAGCCTGTTGATCAGCGTCGCCACGGCGGAAGGACTGGCGGCAGTCAGCCTGACTTCGGTCTTATCTATCGCGGCGAGCTGGCCGAGTTGGGCAAGCGAGGGCCCTTGCCCGAATCCTGACGGCGACCGCTGTCCGGCCGCGCCCGGTGGATTGTCCGGTCCCGGCTTCATCTTGCCGAAGGGGGTGTCATACGACGCCGGCGCGGGTGGCATATACCAGAACCACTTTCCCTCAACAATCTTCCAGTACTGATTGACCGGCATCTTGACCGGGAGGGGGCTTTGCTGGCCGGGGATCGCCATCTCGGTCCCGCAGACAGCCAGGACTACGGCTTTCGTGTACTCGTCGCTGTAAGTGATCTTGGCGATTTCGAAGTCGCGGTAGCGGCGCTTGTGCGCCTCGAAGAACGCGTCTTTACTATCCTCGGCGACGTATTGATCGGCGAGGCGGAACTTCCCATCGACATGAGCCTGCAAGAATGCGGCGACGCGCTCCCGCAAGGCTTGGTCAATCTCCGGCGGAGCTTTCTGGAACAGGTCCGTAGGAGCCTGCGCCAGTCCGGTGAGCGGAAGCAGGGAGGCGAGCAGAACGAAGCGTGCGAAATGCATCTCTTTCATTTTAACGTTGACGCACAGAAGCACGTTACGTGAGATAGACTACCTGTTTTAGGAGCCTCGTCCCATGATGTCCAATAAGATTGACCGCCGCCGGGTGTTGCAGTGCGCGGTGGCGCCGCTATTCGTACCGCGGAGCGTATTCGGAGCCAATGACCGCATCAACGTCGGGATCATCGGCACGGGCGGACGCGGAAACCTGCTGATCGACCAATTGCCCGAGAAGGGCCGGATTGTCGCGGCCGCGGACTGCTTCTTCCAGCGCTGCCAGAACGCGGCGGCCAAACGGACGGCCGGCTGGAAGCTGTACGACGATTACCGCAAGCTGCTCGACAGCAAGGACGTCGATGCCGTGATCGTCGCCACCCACGATCACGGCCGCGTGCGGACATGCATTCACGCCTGCCAGGCCGGCAAGGACGTGTACGCCGAGAAACCCCTCACGGTCTACATCGAAGAGGGACGCGCGTTGGTGAAGGCGGCGCACAAGTATAAGCGTGTGTTCCAGGTTGGCAGCCAGCAGCGTTCCATGGCCATGAACCGCATCGCCTGCGAGTTTGTCCGCAAGGGCGGGCTGGGCAGGATCAAGCTGGTCGAGGCCTGCAACTACACCAGTTCCAAGCGGGACCCAGGGCTGCCCGAAGAGCCAGTGCCCGCAACCCTGAACTGGGATATGTGGCAGAACTTCACCGCCGCGCGTCCGTACAACAAGAAGCTGCACGGCGGCTGGATGGGCTGGTGGGATTACTCGGGCGGCGAGATGACCAACTGGGGCGCGCACGGACTGGACATGATCCAATGTGCGCTCGGCACCGACGGCACGGGACCCGTGGAATGGTGGCCGCTCGAAGACGGACCCAAGTACTCCATCGGATTCCGTTACGCGAACGGCGTGACCGTGCGGCTCGACCAGCCTCCGGGGCCGATCATGGGCGGCGCCACCTTCATAGGAGAGAAGGGCAAGATCGAGATCATCCGCAACAATTTCAGGACCGAGCCACGCGGCATGATCAAGGACCTGCCCAGCCGCGAAGAAGTGCAGAAGTGGCGCGACGACGTGGCGCTGTGGCAGGCGCGCTACCACATGGAGAACTGGCTCGACTGCATCCGCACGCGCTCGACGCCCGTGGCGGACGTCGAGATCGGCCACCGTTCGATCAGCATCGCGCACCTGGCCAACATCACGCGGCAACTGAACCGCAAGCTCCAATGGAATCCGCGCAAGGAGCGCTTTGTGGGCGACAAGGAAGCCAACCGGATGGTGAACCGTCCCCGCCGCAAAGGCTACGAGCTGCCCGTGAAGGCGTAAAAGAGCACCGGCGACAGCCGTGCGGCTCGTCCCCTATCGGGTTCAGTTTGGGAAGACTCGCGCGATGTGGCGTTCGTAGAGGTTCAGCGTCACGTTGCGGGCGATGGACTCTTCGCAGGCTTCCAACATGTCGAGGTAGCGCGCACCCAGCTTGGCCGCCACTTTGTAACCCACGTGCAGCAACTGGCGCATGTGCGGGTTGTAGGCGGGGCAGGACGAATCGTGGCGCAACGCGCTCGTGAATTCCTGCGACGTCCAGCCGTCCACCTGGGCGGGCTCGGGCAGGCGCGCGGGATCGATGTCGATCACGGCCGCGTAAGGCGCGCACAGCGCCTCGCGATTCGCGAAAGCCTCGGCGTACACCTGTTTGGCGAGCGCCAGGCCGTCGCCGTCTGCTTCGGCGAGCCCGATGATTTCTTCGAGCCACGTGGTCCCGGCCGTCTTCAGGTGCACACCGGCGCCGGACTTTTCGAGCGAACGACGGATGGACGGATAGATCGAAAACTTGTCGCTGCCTGAATGCACGCTGAGTTTGAGGTTGGCGGGAAGGCCGTAGTGCGACACGGCGTATGCGATCACGGCGATGTCGCTGGAGAACTCGCGCTCGAACTGCGCCGCATCGCCCTCGTAGTCGACGCCCTTGTTGAAGCGGCCGGTGAATTTCGGCGCGATGGTCTGCACCGGAATGTGCTCATCGGCAATCGCAGCAAGGATGACGAGCAGTTCGGGCGGCGTTTGCGGCAGGTCGGTCTCGTCCATCGAAACTTCCGTAATGAAGTTGCCGGCGCCTTTGTGCGATTCGATGTAGCGGTAGATACGCCCGGCCTCGCTGGCGGCGCAGAGGTACTTGGAGGCCATCCGCATCGTCGTTTCGCCGGACAGATAAACAGGAGCGTCGAGCCCCGGTATCTCGATGGAGCGGGTCATCTCGGGATGGCGCCTCAAAAATGCGGCAATCTCGGCCAACCCAACCGGACTGCTAATCGCGGAGGCGACATCGATGGTGTAAAAATCGCAGGCGTCCAGAAAGCCTCCGACGTTGTCGATGTTGATGTGATCGGCGTCGACAAAGTAACCGCGCTTCCAGCCGAGGCCGGCAACGGCCTCATCGGCGGCTTTGCGGGCGCTCATAGGCTCGGAGCCCACAATACTGTGCTCGCGGTAAGACTTGTTCCAGACCGGAACCACATCCACGCCTTTTTCGGCGGCTTTCATGCAGGCGGCGAGCTGCGGCCTTGCCTGATGCGCGAAGCGGTCGCCCACACCAATGGAATACTTATCCAGAGTCAACATGACACTTTCATCATAGGGCGCTGGGCGACGTGGGTGCGCATATTGCTTCGTACCGGGAGAGTTCTTCGCGCGTTCGTTCCGCACTCCAACCGAGCGCGCCGGCCATCCACCCGGCGGCGGTGCTCGCCATCTGCTGATTGTAACCTTGATAGAAATGCCAACTGGTGCGCCGGCACATCAGGTCATCCAGGTGCTCGGGCCATTCTTCGGCGCAAATGGCGCCGGCCACGTCGCGCTCGAACGGCGGGGGTAATAGCCCGCTCCACCGCGGCGCGGCTTCGAGAAGTGGCGTGGCGCCGGTCGGCGAGGACGGCAAACTGGTCTTGAAGTATTCGCCGATGCGGTCCACGGTCTGCTCGGCCATCAGGCGGTAAGTGGTCAGCTTACCGCCGGCGACTTCGAACCAGCCCAGCCGGCTCATGTGGATCTGGTGCGCGCGGGAAATGTCGCTGGGCGCGCCGGATCGCACGCGGCGCGGCGCGATAAGCGGACGCACACCGGCCCAGGTCGAAATCACGTCGCCGGGACCGAGATGCAGGTCGGGAAACGCCTGATTCACGGCGTCGAGGATGTAAGCAATGTCCGACGGATCGGTCGCCGGATCGGCCAGATCGCCGGCGAAATCCGTGTCGGTCGTCCCCAGGATGATGCGCTCGCCCCAGGGAATCACGAAGAGGATGCGACGGCGCTCCGCAAGAACCACGGCTTCGGGCACCGGCAGGTGCTTGCGATCGATCACGAGGTGGACGCCCTTGGTCAGGCGCAGCCGCACACGACTGTGGGGGATGCGGGACGCCCAGGCTCCAGCGGCATTGACCACACTCTTGGCGAGAACGTCCACGACACCGCCGGCGCGCTCGTCGGCGATCGTGCAGCGCCACTGACCGGGTTCGCGAAAGCCTTCGACCAGGCGGGAGTAGCTGGCGACCGAAGCGCCGCGGGCCACGGCGGAGCGCAGCGTGTCGATCACCAGGCGCGCGTCGTTCGTAAACCCGTCGAAGTAGCGCACGCCGCCGGTGAGGCGGTCGCTCGCGAGTCCCGGCAGCATGGCAAGCATCTGGGAGACCGACAGCGTCGAGCAGCGTCCCAGGTTGCCCGTGCCGCATAGCAGGTCGTAGATGCGAACGCCGATCGAGAGCTTCCATCGCTGCCATTCGGTCCGCCGGCGCGTGGGAAACAGGAAGGGCAGCGGGGCGGCCAGATGCGGCGCGATGCGCGCCAGGGTCATCTTTTCACGGCTGGCTTCCCGCACCAGGCCGATGCGGCCTTGCGCTAGATAACGCAAACCTCCGTGGAGCAAACGCGAGGAACGGCTGCTGGTGCCCGAAGCGAAGTCCGCACGATCCACCAGTTTCACGCGAAGACCGCGCATGGCCGCGTCGCGCGCCACGCCGGCGCCGACAATCCCGCCGCCAATCACCAGCACGTCGTAAACGTCGTTCATAACGGGGGCGCCTCCGCACGAGCTTCGCGTAAAGATCGGCCGAATTCGCCCACATCGCTCACCACCATGTCCGGCGGCGGCTGCCTGCGGGCGGCCTCCTCAGCCGTGGCTTCGCCCGAGAGCACAAGCACGGCCAGCGCACCGGCTCGCTGGGCGAGTTCGACATCCGTGTAAAGGCGATCACCGACCATGGCCATCTCGCTCACCGAGACCCCGCGTCGTTTCGCAAGCGCGCGCAGGATCGATGGATCGGGCTTGCCTAGAACTACAGGCTTGCGGCCGCCCGTCGCGGCTTCCAGGCACGCGCAGATCGAGCCGCAATCCACGAGCACGGTCGGTTCGCTGGTCGGGCAGACGTAGTCCGGATGGGTGGCCAGATACGGCAGGCCCCGGCTGATCCACCACGCTGCGCGGCACAGGCGCGCATAGTCGAGAGTCGTGTCGAATCCAACCACGACGGCTTGGGGATTGTTCCAATCGACGGCGAAGCCTTCCTGTTCGAACTGTGCGCACAGGCTGGGCGTGCCGAGCAGCCCAATGCTGCGGACGCCCGCGAGTTCGTCGCACAGATAGGCAATGGTCGAATCGGCCGCGGTGTAGATGTCGTCGCCGGTGGTCGGAATCCCCAGGTTGCGCAGCTTCGAAACGTAATCGGCGCGGCTGCGCGAGGTGTTGTTGGTCAGAAAAGTGTGCCCGATGCCAAGGGAATCGAGGGTGGCAAGAAACGGCAGTGTTGTGTCGAACAAGTGTGCGCCGCTGTAGAGCGTACCGTCCATGTCGAGCACTACGTGGCGAAGGCGGGCAAGCCGGGAGTTCATGCGCGCGCCTCTTCCGGGTAGAGCTTGTCGAGCAGTTCGGTCATGAGGCCGGACCGGCGCGCCAGGTCGAGCACGGTGTAGCGCCGGCGAATGTGATAGGCCTGCAAATGGCTGCGCTTGAGCCGCGCGCGGGTGATGCCGATCTCCGTGCAGCCGGTAGGGGCGCCGGCTTCGGCGAGCATCTGCGCCGCCTCCGCGCGGGACAGGAGATGCTTGGACAAACGCGCACGGAGCGACGGCCAACCTTCCTTGAGCGCCGTCAGCTCAGAGCGAAGTCGCGACTTGTCGATGTACTTTGCGCCGGTCTCTTTGCGCGCCGTGGCGGCGAGTTCCGCCTGCGGGAACAGCGCGGCGATCTCACGATCGTTCTCAGCCGCTTCGGGCCAGCGGGAAACGGCCGCATCGATATCGAGCCCGTCGAGGCCGCGATCGAGGATCGCTTCGTAGAGCGCCAGGGAAGCGAGCGAACCGATGCCGACTTTGAAGCCGTGCGAGGGCGCGACGCCCCGGTACGTGTGATGCTGCATGTCCCAGAGATGGCTGAACTGGTGTTCGGCACCGGAGGCCGGGCGGCTGGAGCAAGCCGCCTGCATGGCGAAGCCGGTCATCATCAAGCCGGTCACCAACCGGTGCAGGGCTTCCGGCTCGCGGCGGCGCACGGCTGCGGGATCGGCGATCCAGGCGCGCAGCCGGGATTGCACGGTGTCCCAGACGGCCGCATTGACGGGCTCCACGCCGCAAGCGTCCGCGACAATCCAGTCCGCCCCGGCAGGGCACTTCGCGAGCAGATCCGCGTAACCGGAGGCGTTCATCCCCTCGGGAGCGTGCTGTATAACGTCCAGATCCGCCACCACGCCGAGCGGCGCGGGACACGGGAAGGTCTGCTTCGACCCCTGGTACAGAATGGATGCGCCGAAGGAAGTGTAGCCGTCCATGCTGGCCGCCGTCGCTACGGTCAGGTAGGGACGGTGGCGCCGGCCCGAGGCGAGCTTCGTCAAATCGTTGATGGTGCCGGAGCCGACGGCCACGCCGATAGCGCCGGCCGGTTCCAGATGCGCTTCCACCCGCTCGACCAGGAGCATTTCGGCGTGAATGTCCGGCCCCAGAATGAGCGGTTCGAGGCATGGCTGGCCGGCGGCGCGCAGTGAGTCATAGACGTCCGCGCCAGCGGCGGCAAACGTATTCTCGTCAGCAATGATCGCCGCTGTCCGGCCGCTGAACAGCGAGGCGAACACCCCGGCCGCCTCGCGCCGCGCGCCATTGCTCACGCGCAGGCAACGCGTGTCTCGCGCCGCGCGGAGCGCCGCATCGAGCAATGCCGGCTCGGCCGTCATTGGATCTCTCCCAAAACGCAGCGCGCGCCGCGCTCATCGATGACCAGCGTCTTGATCAGACCACCTCGCGCGGCAGCGCGGATCGCCGCGGCGCGATTCCCGCCGGCGACGATGGCCACCACATTCCTGACTCGCTTCAACTCCTTAAAACTGATGCTGACCACACGGGAACGCAAGGGCGTATCGAGTTCGTTGCCGTCGGCGCCGTAAAACCGGCCCAGGATTTCTCCCACAGCCCTGGCTTTACGTAGCATGTCGTCGTCTCGCGGCCCGAGCACCTTGCGCTCGACGAAGACGGAGTTTTGCGGCGTTCCGATGCCCACCAGCGCCAGGCTGGCTTTCGAGATGCGGTGGAACACCCCTGCCACCTGTTCCAGTTCGAGCAGGCGGCGGCAGGTCTCCGCATCCGGCAGCAGGGCGGGCGCATTCAAAGTGAGGAAAGCACCACTCCACCGGTGCGCCAATGCACGACAGAGTTCGAGAG
>CAZLOS010000120.1:0-16108 GCA_964561215.1 uncultured Solibacteraceae bacterium
CTTTGCGCGAACGCATGGCGGCTGTCTTCATGCGACGACTTCTCCGGACCAAAAGCATTGATGCGCTTCTCGCGGCCAGCGAGGAGCCCGAACAGCGCCTGAACAAGAGCCTCGGACCGTGGAGTTTGACGGCGTTGGGCATCGGCGCCGTCATCGGCTCCGGCATCTTCACGCTGGTAGGCACGGCCGCGGCGGGCGAGAGTCTTGCTTATCGTTCCATCCTGCACGCGCCGTTGCTGGACGTGCTGCTGCACGGCGGCAACGCGGTGGCGACTACGGGCCGCCCCGGCGCCGGGCCGGCCGTTTCGCTGTCGTTCCTGGTGGCGGCGCTGGCCTGCGCCTTTGCGGCGCTGTGCTATGCCGAACTGGCGTCGATGATCCCCGTTTCGGGCAGCGCCTACACGTTCGCCTACGCCACCCTCGGCGAAATTTTCGCCTGGGTGCTGGGCTGGGATCTGATCCTCGAATACGCCGTCTCGAACATGGCGGTGGCGGTGGGTTTTTCCGCCTACCTGAAGGACCTGGTTCAGAGCCTGACGGGATTCGAACTGCCGCACGCGCTCACCGAGCCCATATTCCAAGGCGGTCGCGTGACGGGCGCCTGGTTCAACGTTCCGGCGCTGGTGGTACTGCTCGTGCTCACCTGGGTGCTGGTGCGCGGCGTCAAGGAGAGCGCCGAAACCAACAACGTGATGGTGGGCATCAAGCTCCTTGCCATCCTGATCTTCGTTTTCGGCGCCTCGTCAGCGGTGCAACCGTCCAATTGGCAGCCTTTCATGCCCAACGGCTTTCCCGGCGTGCTGACGGGCGCGGCGCTGGTGTTTTTCACCTACATCGGCTTCGATTCGGTTTCGACGGCGGCCGAAGAGTGCAAGCGTCCGCAGCGCGATCTGCCGATCGGCATCATCGCCAGCCTGGGCGTGTGCACGGTGCTCTACATCGCGGTGGCCGTGGTGCTCACCGGCATCGGCGACTATCGCCAGATGAACAATGCCGCGCCGGTGGTGAACGCGCTGCATGCGTTGGGTTATATCAACATCCGCCGCTGGGTGGGCGCCGGCGCCGTCGTCGGCATGCTCAGTTCCCTGCTGGTCTTCCAGTACGGGCAGGCGCGGGTGTGGTTCGCCATGTCGCGCGACGGGCTGCTGCCGAAGCTGTTTTCCAAGGTGCATCCGCAGCACCGGACCCCGTACGTGAGCACATGGATCGCCGGCCTGGCGGTGGGCATCCCGGCCGGGATCTGGGACATCGGCACCTTCGCGGATCTGTCCAACATAGGCACGCTGTTCGCCTTCATGGTGGTGTCGGCCGGAGTGCTCGTTCTGAGAAAGAAGCAGCCCGAGAGGCCGCGCGGGTTCCGCGTGCCGCTGGTGCCGCTGCTGCCGTGGCTTTCCATTCTGTCCTGTCTGGGATTGATGATGGGCCTTCCGATTCTCACCTGGCTGCGCTTCCTCGGCTGGATGGCCATCGGGCTGGGCGTATACTTCCTGTTCGGATTCCGCCGCAGCCAACTGTCCGAATAAGATAGCCTTCCGGCGGTTCCTCCTCACGCCTCCACGATCGTCTCCGATAAGCAAGGTGTGGGCATGTTGTGGACAAGACTGCGTATCGGCCTGGCTACGGCGATTCTAAGTCTGCTGCAAGTGTGCGCGAGCGAACCGGGCGACGCACGGCGGTCCCCGCCCGAGGACCTCTCCGAGGCCAGTCTCGAGCAACTCATGGACATCGAGGTCGTCTCGGTGACTCGCAGGCCTCAACCCAAGTCGCGGACCGCGGCGGCGGTTTATATCGTCACGGCAGAGGAGATCCGCCGTTCAGGGGCCCGCTCCATCCCGGAACTGTTGCGGATCGTGCCAGGCCTGCACGTGGCCCGCATCAACGCCAGCCAGTGGGCCATCGCCACGCGCGGTACAAACGGCCAGTATTCCAACCGGATGCTGGTGATGGTGGACGGCCGCGCCCTTTCGACTTCCATCTACGGTGGAGTGTACTGGGATGCCCAGGACCTGCTGCTGGAGGATGTCGCGCGCATCGAGGTCCTCCGTGGGCCGGGCGCCACGGCATGGGGGCCGCGAGCCGCGAACGGGGTGGTCGACATCATCACGAAGAAGGCGGCTGAGACGCAGGGCGGTTACCTGGAAACCGGCGGGGGAGGGCATGAGCGTGTCTTCGGCGGCACGCGCTTTGGCGGGAAATTGGGTTCCCACGCCCACTACCGCGTTTCCGGCCAAATGCTGCGGCGTCATCACACGCGGCGGGAGGATTCCAGCGATGGCGCCGACGGTTGGAACGCGGAACGGGCCGGATTCCGGCTGGATTGGGATGCGGCGGAGCGCGATGAGGTCAACCTGAGCGGGAACGCTTACAATACCCGGACAGGACAAAACGCCGGGCCGCCGTTCCCCTTCCCATACGGCGAAGCGGCGGTGGCGGAACTACGCGGACATGGCGGGGACACGCTGTTTCACTGGCGTCACGACTCGATCGACGGTTCGCAAATGGACCTTCAGTTCTCTCAAGACTGGGCGGCGAATCGTGGATGGCGCTGGGAGGAAGACGTCTACAATGTGGACTTCGACCTGCGGCGGCGTTCGCGTTCCTATGGCAGGCACAGCCTGCAGTATGGGGTCAACTACGTCCAGACGCGCTGCTCTCTTGTGGATTTCAGCGACCCGTCCGCGGATGACCTCCGCCGAAGCCCCCGGCGCTTCAGCGTGTTCCTGGATGATGAGTGGGCGCTGACGGACACCTTGAGCTTGAGCATGGGTGGGCGTGTCGAACACAACACCTACACAGGGATCGAGATCCAGCCCGAGGTCCGCCTGGCGTGGGAACCAAGGCGCGGGCATACTCTCTGGTTCGCCCTGGCGCGTGGCGTCCGCCCGCCGACCCCGCTGGAGGCCGACGCGCGCGGCGAACTTGGCGAGATCGCTCCGATCGGCCAGGTGCCGGTCCAGTTGTATCTGACCGACAACCCCGAAATCGGATCCGAAGCCGTCCGGGCAGTGGAGACCGGCTACCGTGCCGACCTCTCCGCGAAGCTGTCGGTGGACCTGGCGGCGTATTGGAATTCCTACACCGGGCTGCGCAGCGTGCAACTCGCCGGATTTTCGCTTGGCGCTCCCGCTCGGCTGTATGTGAAGTTCGACGACCGGGACAGTGGACGCGTCGCGGGTCTGGAAAGCAACGTCGAATGGCGGCCTGGGAACTACCTGAGGCTGGTGGCCAACCACACCTGGACCCGGCTGTCATTAAGAGAGGCCAGCGGCCCGCGCTTACCGGCGGGTGTTGGAGGATACGGTACCGTCCCGGCGCACGAAGGCCAACTGAGGAGTTACTTCACGCTTCCGCGCAAGGTGACGTTTGACACCACTCTGTACGTTAGCGGCCCGCTGGAACGGTTCGACTTGCCGGCGCACGCGCGCCTGGACGCGCGCCTGGCCTGGGGCGCCGGCGAGCGCACCGAGTTCAGTATCACCGGAACGGAGTTGCAGGGTGGCAGGCACATCGAGTTCTACTCCGAGTTCTTCGGCCGGCCAGGAGTTTTTGGCCGGAGCCTTTACGGGATGGTCGCATGGCGATTCTAAGGCGCGGAACCGGCGGCCGTGGACTTCTCGCAAGGGTGCGGTTGAGCGTGATCCTGTTGATCCTGACGCTCGCGCCCATGCTTGCCGCCGCAACCATGGAGTACCGCGTGAAGGCGGCATTCCTGTACAACTTTGCGCGGTTTGTCGAGTGGCCCCAGTCCCGTAACGCGGGCCCCCTGGTGATCGGCGTGCTGGGCGCTGATCCGTTCAGAGGAGCGTTAGCGGATACAGCCCACGGCAAGAGCGTCGACGGCCGGCCGGTCCTGGTGCGCAAAGTCGGCAGCGTGGAAGCGGCGTCCGGCTGCGCCGTCCTGTTCGTAAGCTCTTCGGAGCGCAACCGTTGGCCGGAGATTCTCACGCCTCTGCGCCGCACGGCCGTGCTGACGGTGGGGGACGCGCCCGGCTTTCTGGCGGCCGGCGGCGTCCTGAATTTCTATCTCGAAAACAACCGGGTACGTTTCGAACTGAATCCGGCGGCCGCCAGGAAGTCTGGCCTGAAGCTGAGCGCGCAACTGATCCGGTTGGCCCGGATCGAGGGACGAGGCCACGCGAGGGAGAGGCAATAGCGTGGAGCGGTTCAAGGATTATCCCATCCGCAAGAAACTCATGGTGCTGACGATTGCCAGCGTGTCGTTGGCCCTGGTTCTGGCGTCCAGCGCGTTCCTGTTGCTGGAAGTCTCGCTCACGCGCCGTAACATCGGGCGGCAGATGGCGGTCATCGGCGAGGTGGTGGGTGCGAACAGCACCGCCGCGCTGGTGTTTCACGACGAACGCGGTGCATGGGGAACGTTGAGCGGTTTGCGGGCGAACCCGCGCGTCGTGGCCGCCGCGCTGTACACACGGAGCGGCGGCATCCTGGCGCAGTATGCCCGTGCGGCGCGGGTACCGCACGATTTCCCGGTGGGGCCTCGCGCCGACGGCCTGTACTTTGAATCCGGCCGTGTGCTGGTCTTCCAAACCATCCGCCTGGACGGGGAGGTGGCCGGCACCATGTACCTTTGCGGGGACCTGGACGAAGTGTATTCGCAACTGGCGGGCTATGCCGCCATCTGCGTAGTCGTGACGCTGCTCTCTCTGGCGGTGGCGTTCGCCATCAGTTCGCAGCTGCAAAAGCGCGTCAGCGAACCGCTGCTGAAGCTGGCCCGCACGGTGCGATGGATCGCGTCGAGCAGGAATTACGATTTGCACTTGCCGCAGCCGAGCAAGGACGAGATCGGAACGCTGATCGAGGCGTTCAACATGATGCTGGCGCAGATTTCGGCGCAAACGCGCGAGCTGATGGATTTAAATGGGCAACTCAAAGACGCCAAGGAACGGGCCGAGGAAGCCACACAATTGAAGAGCGTATTCCTGGCGAACATGAGCCACGAGATCCGCACGCCCATGAACGGCATTCTGGGGATGATCGAATTGGCCCTGGGTACGTCGCTCACTTCCGAGCAGACGGAATATCTTGCGACAGTGAAGAGTTCGGCCGTGGGGCTGCTGGCGATTCTCAACGACATACTGGACTTCTCGAAGATCGAAGCGGGCCGGATGACGCTCAACGCGGCGCCGTTCGACCTGGACGCGCTACTCGAAGAGACCTGCCGCTCGGTAGCGGTGCGGGCGCACGAAAAAGGACTGGAACTGGCCTGGCGAGGCTTGCCCGAGGTGCCCTCGCGGCTGGTGGGCGATTCCGTGCGGCTGCGGCAGGTGCTGCTGAACCTCTTAGGCAACGCCATCAAATTCACCGACCGCGGCGAGGTGACCGTGCAGGTGGAAGCCGATCAGTCGCTGGGCGATGCGGCGGAGTTTCACTTCCGTGTCTCAGATACGGGGATTGGAATCTCTGAAAGCCGCACCGCTTCGATCTTCGAGGCTTTCGTGCAGGCCGACGGATCGACCACCCGCCGCTACGGCGGCACGGGACTGGGTCTGGCGATTTCAGCCCGGCTGGTGGCGATGATGGGCGGGCGCATCTGGGTGGACAGCAAAGAAGGAGTGGGCAGCACGTTTTATTTCACGGCCCGGATGGGCATTCAGGCCAATTCCCAGCCGGCCAGTTCGCCGCGTCCGGCACTGGCTGGTATGCGCGTGTTGGGCGTGGATGACTGCGCCTTTGGCCGCCGCATCATGAATGAGATTCTGGCAAGCAACGGCATGGAGCCGTCCACAGCCGCGAGCGGAGCGGAGGCACTCGGTCAGCTGCGTGAGGCGGCGGAGGCGGGGCGTCCCTACGCGGCAGTCCTTCTGGATGAATGCATGCCCGAGATGAGCGGATTCGAGGTGGCGGCGGCTATTCGCGCCGAGCCTGATCTGGACAGCGCTATTGTGCTTATGCTGAACTCGGTGGGATTGGAGGGCAGCGTGGCGCGCTGCCGCCAGTTGGGTGTGCCGGCCCACATCATCAAGCCCATCGCGCCCGCGGACCTGCTGACGGCCATCGAGCGGGCTTTAGGCGGAGGCGTATGCATTCCGAAGCCGGCCGGCCGGCGGGCGGAAACCGGAAACCAGCCTCGCCTGCGCGTGCTCCTGGCCGAGGACAATGCCGTCAATCAGAGGGTGGCGGTGCGTGCGCTCGAAAAAAACGGCCACCATGTAAGTGTCGCCAACAATGGCGTGGAAGCTCTGGAGATCCTCGAACGCGAAAGCGTGGACCTGATTCTGATGGATGTGCAAATGCCGCTGATGGGCGGCATAGATGCCACACGCACGATACGCGAACGGGAGAAGTCCACCAATACACGCGTGCCCATCGTCGCGCTCACCGCGCATGCCATGGCCAAGGACAAGGAAATGTGCCTGGCGGCCGGCATGGATTCATACCTCGCGAAGCCGTTCCAGATTCAACAGCTGCTGGACACGGTTCACCGCTTCGCCACAAGCGCGCCTGTCCCGGCGCCGGCCTACGAGCAGAAGCCGTCCCAAACGTAGGCGGCGAAGCTGCGCCGGACGGTGAAGCCCATGCGCTGGTAGAGAGCGACCGCGTTCCGATTGGCGCGGGTAACGGTCAGGCTGGCACGCGAGCAGCCGTGGCCAGCCAGCGCGGCGAGCGAGCGGCGCACGAGTTCGTAGCCGAGGCCGGTTCCCTGCACGGCGGTGTCGACGCAAACCTGGGTTATGTGCCCGGTGTGGGCGGCCACCAGGCTGGCCAGGCAGGCACCGCATACGCCGCCGGTGGAAGCGTGAACGGCGAGGAAACTGGCCGGTGCGAAGAAGGTACCACAGCCGGGGTACTGCACGATGTTAATGAGAAAGTGCCGCGCACCGGCCATGCTGCGGTACTGATCGTTGATCTGGCTGTCGATGTGGTTGCTGTAAGCCCCGGCGATCAGCGCGGCGACTTCCGGCTGCCGCCACTCATTCCAATTCTCGATTCCGACATCCGCGCGCACAGGGGCCGGCTCGAGGTGCGGGGCAGGGAGTTCCACCGACATGAAGTAACGCTCGTGCACTTGGGCGTATTCGGATGCGGGCAGGCGCCGAGACAGAGCGTCGTCGAGCAGCATGAGCTGGCTTTCGATGCGGTGCACCTGGGGCCACGCCATCAATCGCCGGACCATAGTTTCGAGCAGCAGCATCTCGACACGCTCGCCGCCAGCCCCACGGCGGGCATACAAATCGCCGATCAGCCCTTTGCGCTGGTCGGAGACGAAATATCCGTACCCAGCCACGATGCCGTTCGCGATGTACGCGTTGCCCGAGAGCATGCGGCGGCCGGTGAAACGGCGCACCAGGTCCGCCGAAGCGGTAAAGTCCCAATCGAGCTTCTCCCGCCAGACGGCGCCCTCTTCGCTGAGCAGGGCATCCAGATCGGCGGCCGAAATCTGCGCCAGGTCGGCCACCTGGAAATCCGCGGGTTCCTGTCGCGCGGTCATGGGCGGCTCTTGTTTCCGTCACCGGTTGGCGGGGGCGATGATCATCGCAGCGCCTGTCTGATGGATCGGGTGGCCTGCCGGATGCGATGGTCGTTTTCGACCAGTGCGAAGCGGACGAATCCCTCGCCCATCGGTCCGAAGCCAATGCCGGGCGAGACGGCCACCAACGCCTTTTCGAGCAGCATCTTGGAGAACTCGAGCGAACCCGCCTCGCGGAAGCGTTCCGGAATGGGTGCCCAGAGGAACATGGAGCCGCGCGGCGGCTCGACAGGCCAGCCTGCGCGCTTAAGGCCGTCGATCAGGACGTCGCGGCGGCGGCGGTACGTTTCGCAGATCTTTCTCGTTTCGTCCTCACACTCACGCAAGCCGATGATGGCCGCGATTTGCAGGGGCTGGAAGACGCCATAGTCGAGGTAACTTTTGATGCGGGCCAGCGCGGCGATCATCTTACGATTACCCAGGCAAAACCCGATGCGCCAGCCGGCCATGTTGAAACTCTTCGACATCGAGTAGATCTCGACGGCCACCTCCTTGGCGCCGTCGATCTCCAGGATGCTGGGGGCACGATAGCCGTCGAAGCCCAGGTCGGCGTACGCGAAATCGTGGACCACCATGGTGCCGTGAAGGGAAGCCAAGCGGATGATCTCGCGGAAGAACTCGCGCTCGACGCACAAGGTGGTGGGGTTGTGCGGGAACGAAATCAGGATCATGCGCGGCTTAACGAGCGCCGTGCGATAGAAGTCCTCGAGCCGGTTCAGGAACTCCTCAGGCGTCGGCATGGGGAGCGCGGCGGCATGTCCTTCGGCCATCACCACGCCGTACTGGTGGATAGGGTAAGCCGGGTTGGGGCAGACCACCACGTCGCCGGGTCCGATGACGGCGAACAGGAGGTGTGCCAGCGCATCCTTGGCGCCGATGGTGACGATAGCTTCCCTTTCCGCGTCGAGACTGACCCCGTAATGCGACTTGTAGCGCTTGACGATCTCCTGCCGCAAGTTGGGGATACCTCGCGACATCGAGTACCGGTGGTTGCGCGAATTCCTGGCGGCTTCGATGAGCTTGCTGACGATCGGCTTGGGCGTGGCACCGTCCGGATTGCCCATGCCGAGATCGACCACGTCCTGCTGGGCGGCCCGCAGGCGTGCTTTCATCTCGTTTACCACCGCGAAGACGTAGGGCGGTAGTTTCCCGATGCGATAAAACTCCTCGTTTTGCCAGGACATTCTATCTATTCTAGGGGAAGATTGAGAAGATGGCTTAACGGGCCGCCGGATAGGGTCCGATTCCCGGAACATGGCGGCCGGGCCGGGCGTATACTTCAGAGAGACCCGAGGCACTATGGCACTGAAGGATTTCCTGGCGAAACAGTTCATTGATGTCATCCAGTGGGTCGAACCCGAAGATGGCATCCTGGCCTACCGTTTCCCGATGAGGGACATGGAGATACAAACCGGGGCCAAACTCACGGTGCGCGAATCGCAGATGGCGGCGTTCGTCAACGAAGGCCGCATGGCCGACGTTTTCGATCCCGGCCTGTACACGCTCAACACGCACACGTTGCCGCTGCTCACTAACCTCTTGAATTGGGACAAGATGTTCCAGAGCCCCTTCAAGAGCGACGTGTACTACTTCTCGACCCGTTTGCAGGTGAACCAGCCCTGGGGCACGGCGACGCCTATCACCGTGCGGGACCGCGACTTCGGCGCCGTGCAACTACGCGGCTACGGAATCTATAGCTGGCGCATCCAGGATCCGCGCGCGTTTCACACCAAAGTGAGTGGCACGCGCGACCTGTACAAGACCGGCGAAATCGAGGGCCAGCTCCGGAACACGATTATCGGCCGCATGACCGATACGTTTGCCGAAAGCCAAGTACCGTTCCTCGACATGGCGGCGAACCAGGTGGAGTTGGGCCAGAAGATCGCCGGGCAACTTGCGCCGGCGTTCGCCGGGTTGGGATTGGCGCTGGAAGCGTTCGTGGTCCAGAACCTGTCGCTGCCCGAGGAACTGCAGAAGCGCCTCAACGAGCGGATCGGCATGAACATGGTGGGCGACATGGGCCGGTACACGCAATTCCAGGTGGCGCAATCCATGCCCATCGCCGCGGCCAACGAAGGCGGCGGCGCGGCCGGCATCGGCGTAGGACTGGGCGCGGGAATGGCCATGGCCCAGACCATGGTGAACGCCATGCGCACGCCGGGCGGACCGGCACCGGAACCATTGGCGCCGCCTCCCGCGGGAACGCCCACGGCACAGGCGGCCGGCGGCGGCGCGGCAGCCGCGGCTGGCGCCAGGTTCTGCATCGAGTGTGGCAAGCCTATGCCCGGCCGCGCCAAGTTCTGCCCGGCGTGCGGGGCGTCGCAACAGTAACCCATGGCCGGCTGCGAGTGGGTGGTGGAGGCGTACGGCTGCCGTCCGGCGGATCTCACCGATATGGCCAAACTGCGCGCCATGTTCGAGCAACTGATCGCGGCGCTCGATCTGCATCCGGTGAGCGATGCCGTGTGGCACCGGTTTCCGGCCACAGGCGGGATGACGGGCTTCCAGATCCTTGCCGAATCGCACCTGGCGTGTCATACTTTCCCCGAATACGCGTCGGTTTGCCTGAACCTCTTCTGCTGCCGGCGCCGTCCGGATTGGGATTTCGCCGGCTTTTTCCGGAAGGAGTTGGGAGCCGCCCGTGTGAATGTGCGGCGGATTGAGCGAACCTACCAGGAGGCGGATGATCCAGAGAAGCGCGAATTGTCCCAACTGCGGGGCGCAGGTTCAGTTCCGGTGGTCTAGCGCGATACAAACCGTCTGCCCGTACTGCCGTTCGATCCTGGTGCGCACGGACGTGGATCTCGCCAAGGTGGGCGAGGCGGCGGATCTGCCGGCGGACAGCTCGCCGATCCAACTGGGAGTGGAGGGCCTCTACCGCAACAAGTCGTTTCTGGTGGTGGGACGGATCATCTATGAGTACGAACTGGGCGCCTGGAATGAATGGCACCTGGTGTTCAACGACAATTCGAGCGGTTGGCTCTCGGACGCGCAACTGGAGTTCGCGGTTTCCATGTTGAGCAGTCCCGGGCAGACGTTACCGGCGGCCAACGCGGTGGCGCGCGGGCAGCACTTTCAGTTTCACGGGGTGCCCCTTCAGGTGACCACTCTTACGAAGGCCCACTATAGAGGGGTAGAAGGGGATCTGCCGTTTCAGTACTGGGATAAGTCCGATGTGCTGTTCGCCGACTTGCGCGGCGCGGATGCGCGCTTCGGCACGATCGACTACAGCGAATCGCCACCGCTCCTGTTCTTGGGCGAGGCCGTCGAGTTTGAGGACCTGCGCATGACGCGGTTGCGCGAGTTCGAAGGGTGGAAGCGATGAGCGCTTCGCCTGCGCCCCCGGCCGCCACCCGCGCGCTGAACTGCTCCCATTGCGGCGCGCCGCTTACGATCCGCTCCGGCGCCAACGCGTTGACGGTGGTGTGCATCCAGTGCTGCTCTGTGCTGGACGCGAAAGACCCGGCGCTGGGCGTACTGCAGACATTCCAGGCGCGCGCGCGCATCCAGCCGAAGATTCCGCTGGGCAAGCGCGGCAAGCTGGATGGGGCGGATTGGGAGACCATCGGGTTTCAGGAGCGCACCATCACGGTGGAGGGCGTCCCCTATAGCTGGTACGAGTACCTGCTGTTCAACCCTTACAAGGGGTATCGGTATCTGAGCGAATACCGGGGGCACTGGAACCTGGGGCGCACGCTGCGCACGCTGCCCACCGCCGCGACGGCGGGCGCCAAGCCGGCTGCGCGGGCCGGGGGAGAGCCGTTCACGCATTTCCAGACGGCATCGGCGCAGACGACGTACGTGATGGGGGAGTTCCCCTGGCGGGTGAAGGTGGGCGAAACCGTCCAGTGCGCCGACTGTACCGCGCCGCCGAAGATGCTCTCGGCGGAAACGACGCCGGAAGAAGTGGTGTGGTCGATGGCACGCTACACGCCGGGCTCGGAGATCTGGCAGGCTTTCGGGCTGCCGGGACAGGCGCCACCGGCCGAAGGCGTATTTGCGAATCAGCCATCGCCCTTCGCAGGCCGCCCGCGCAAGGCGTGGATGCTGTTCCTGACCTTCTTTG
Organism: uncultured Solibacteraceae bacterium; assembly: GCA_964561215.1. Lineage (GTDB taxonomy): Bacteria > Acidobacteriota > Terriglobia > Bryobacterales > Bryobacteraceae > JAJFUV01. The sequence continues at coordinate 11,553 of CAZLOS010000120.1, forward strand.
TGGGCCTGTTCACGATCATGCTGCTGGTGGCCTTGAACGCGCGCAACGAACGGGTTTTTGCGGGCAGCTATCGTTTTGCGCCGCGCGAGGGCGGCGAGCCCAGCTTCGTGACGCCGGTGTTCGATTTGAAGGGACACACCTCCAACGTGGAGGTAGCGGTCGACACCGACCTGGACAATAGCTGGGTCTATTTCGGCTATTCCTTGATCAACGATTCGACAGGCGAGGCTTTCGATTTCGGGCGCGAGGTGAGCCGCTACTCGGGGCAGGACTCGGACGGCGCATGGACGGAAGGCAGCAGAAATGACAGCGCCGTGATCCCCAGCGTGCCCCCGGGCCGCTACTATTTGCGCGTGGAGCCGGAGGGGCCCGCGGAGAGGTACGTGAACTACACGATCACGATCCGGCGCGACGTGCCCAATGCGATCTGGTTCGGCCTGGCGTTGTTGTTGCTGCTAATCCCGCCGATCATGGTTTCGTTCCGCTCGGCGCGATTCGAGGGCGCGCGCTGGCAGGAGAGCGACTACGCGACGGTGAGCTCCAGCGACGACTCGGATTCGGGAGACGATTGATGCTGAAACAACCGTTGTTTCTGGTTTACGGCACGGTGCTGCTCGGACTGCTGGGGGTAGCCGAGTATCGCGGTTGGAGCCTGCTGAACGTAAACGAACTCAAGGACGTTCCCAAGACCGTGCGCGACAATCCCGGCGCGTACCGGTCTCATTACCGGTATCTGCCCCGCTATATTGGAGGAAAGTGAAAATGGCCGATTTCCATCCCGGCTACGTGTTGAACGCGTTGTTGTATTCGGTGCTCGGCATCGCTATCTTCGTGGTGGCGTTCTGGGTCCTGGACCTGTTGACGCCTTATGCTCTGTGGAAGGAGATCGTCGAGCAGAAGAACCTGGCGCTGGCCATCCTGGTGGGCGCGATGTCGCTCGGCATGTGCGTGATCATCGCAGCGGCGGTACATTGAGACTTGTCCGCCGTACTCTTTCTCTCGGTATTCCTCATCGCCGCCTGCGGGTTGGTGTATGAACTGATTGCGGGCACGCTGGCCAGCTACCTGCTGGGCGACAGTGTCTTCCAATTCTCCACGGTTATTGGCAGCTACCTGTTTGCGATGGGCGTGGGGAGCTGGCTGTCGCGGTTCATCGGGCGCTCGCTGGTGGCCAGGTTCGTTTTGATCGAACTGATGGTAGGGCTGGTGGGCGGTTTCTCCTCGGCCATGTTGTTTCTGGCCTTCGCTTACACGCAAGGGTTCCGGCTGCTGCTATACGTCATCGTGGTGGTGGTCGGGATCCTGGTGGGCCTGGAGATTCCGTTGCTCATGCGCATTCTCAAGGGGCGATTTGAATTTCGCGACCTCGTGGCGCACGTGCTCACTTTCGACTACCTGGGTGCGCTGGGCGCCTCGCTGCTGTTTCCCATCCTACTGGTGCCGAAGCTGGGACTGGTGCGCTCGGCGATCCTGTTCGGGTTGATCAACGCGGGCGTGGCGCTGTGGTCGACGTACCTTTTCGGGGACCGCATCGGCAGGCCGGCTTCGCTGAGGGTCATGTCGCTAGCCGTGGCGGCCGTGCTGGGCGCGGGGATGTTCGGCGCGGAACAGATCACACGCGCCGCGGACGACAGCCTGTACGCCGACGAGGTGATCCTGTCGCGCACAACGCGCTACCAGCGCATCGTGCTGACGCGCTGGAAGGACGACGTACGGCTGTTCCTGAGCTCACACCTGCAGTTCAGCTCGCGCGACGAGTACCGCTATCACGAAGCGCTCGTGCACCCCGGGTTGGCGGCCGTGCCCGCGCCGCGGCGCGCGTTGGTGTTGGGCGGCGGAGACGGCCTGGCGCTGCGCGAGATCCTGAAATATCCGGCGCTCGAAAGCATCACGCTCGTCGATCTGGACCCGGAGATGACGCGTCTGTTCGCTACGCATCCCATGCTCACGCGGTTGAACGCGGGCGCGTTTTCGAACCCGAAAGTGCGCGTCATCAACGCGGATGCGTTCCCGTGGCTGGAATCGAATACCGAGAGCTACGACTTCGCGGTGGTGGACTTCCCCGATCCCACCAATTTCTCGCTTGGCAAGCTGTATACCACGGCGTTCTACCGGCTGCTGGCGAAGCACTTGAGCCGGCAGGGGCTTGTTGCGGTGCAGAGCACCTCGCCTCTGTTCGCGCGCCAGTCCTACTGGTGCATAGTCGAAACCATGCGGCAGGCCGGCTTCAAGACATACCCCTACCACGTATATGTGCCTTCGTTCGGCGAGTGGGGCTTTGTGCTGGCGGGCGCGGCGGAATACCAACCTCCCGCGAAACTACCGCCCGGGCTGCGATTCCTAAGCGGCGGCAATCTTGCGCAACTGTTCGCCTTCCCCGTGGACATGCAGGAGGTCCCGGCTGGCGTGAATCGGCTCAACGATCAGGTGCTGGTGCGTTATTACGATCACGAATGGGCGGAGATCGCACATTGAGCCTTGATCGGCGGGGATTCCTCGGCGCCGGTTTGGTGGGGCTGACGAAGAAAGCCGGGCGGCCGGTCGCCGGAGATTTCGTTTGGGAATCACAGAAGCCGGGACATAGACTGCGCGACAACTCCACTTTCCAGATGCCGCGCGAAGTGTTGCGAAAGCCGGTGGTCATTGTAGGCGGCGGCGTGGCCGGGTTGTGCACGGCGTGGCGCCTGCTCAAAAGAGGGTTCACGGATTTCATCGTCCTCGAATTGGAGCCCCAGGTGGGCGGAAACGCGCGCTGGGGTGAGAACGAGATCACGGCGTACCCGTGGGCTGCGCATTACGTGCCAGTCCCGGGCAAGCGGTCGCGCCTGATTCGCGAGCTTTTCGAGGATCTGGGCGTGCTGCGCGACGGCGTGTGGGAAGAGCGCCACCTGTGCCACTCGCCCCAGGAGCGACTGTTCATACACGGACGATGGCAGGAAGGACTGGAACCCGAACTGGGCGTTTCGGCGCGGGACCGGGACGAATACCGGCGCTTTGAGGAACTGATGGGGCGGTTCCGGGCCACGGGCGAATTCACCATCCCGATCGAGGAACGCGGTCGCGGGTCGCCGCTCGACAGGATCGCGATGGCGGACTGGATGCGGGAGCAGGGTTTCAAGTCTCCCTATCTTGCGTGGTATGTGAACTACGCGTGCCGGGACGACTACGGGACGCTGTTCTCGGAGGCTTCCGCATGGGCAGGCATTCACTACTTCGCGGCGCGCGAGCCGGACGAGAAGGGGCCGCTGGTCTGGCCGGAAGGCAATGGATGGATTGTGCGCCGGATGATGGAGTGGTTGCGCCCGTACGTGCGCACCGGTGCCATGGTGAGGCGGGTGCGGGAGCAGGGCCGGCGTGTGAGGGTGGTGGCGGAGAACCTGGAATGCGATGCCGAGGTTGTCATTTGGGCCGCGGCAACGTTTCTGATGCCTTACGTGACGGAGAACGCGCCGCAGACCGGCGGATTCGAGTACTCGCCCTGGATCACGGCGAACCTGACGCTGGAGCGTTTTCCGCGGGAGCGGGGGGTCGAGGTGGCCTGGGACAACGTGATGTACGGCTCGCCCATGCTGGGCTACGTGGTGGCGACGCACCAGGGATTGGCGCGGCGCCAGGAGCGCACCGTCTGGACCTGGTACTGGGCATTGGCAGAGGGCGCGCCGTCGCGGAACCGCGAGTGGATGCTGGCGCAGGATTGGGTGTATTGGAAGGATGTCATCCTGGAAGATATAGCCAAAGCGCATCCGGATATCCGCGAATGCGTTTCGCGGATCGACATCTGGCGGCTGGGCCATGCCATGGTGAGGCCCGTGGTAGGTTTCCGCTCGAGCGCGGGCAGGCTGCATGCGACGCAGAGCAGGGGAAGGATCCTGATGGCGAATTCGGACCTGAGCGGACTGTCGATTTTCGAGGAGGCGCAGTACCGGGGAGTGCGGGCGGCGGATCTGGCGATGAAAATGCTAGGGAAAACGTAGTTTGCGAGATTATTTCTTTCTTTTCGCAAGATGTTGATCTTTCATGAGTTACGTCCATCAGGACGCTATTGGAGGGCCGGTTTGGATGTCTTCGGCCCAAAAAAAACGGCTCCGGCGCTTGCGCAGGCGGAATCGCTTTGTTATTCTGAGGTTGTCGCGAGCTGGACCGGACGAAACAGAGAAAACGGACGGAGGCGCTCTTGCGCGCCACGGACGGATCTGATAGAATCGGTAAACGGCAGCGGAAGAAACCGCAGGGTAGGCAGTACGAAGTTTTGATGTAGCCTTCCTTAAGCAGGTCTTACAAGTTCCAAGAGATTCCAGGGAGCAGAAGCGTGCGCCCAAAAGTGAGGCGCCGCGATACCTTGCGCCCTAAAGGGTTTCGAGGCCTGCGGGTTGGATCGGTTTTCCGAAAGGATCGCCGGCTGATCCGCAAAGATGTTTGACAATCTGGTTGGACGCAAAGTTTAAATTCGTCAGAACGCTGAGTTAAAAACCGAGGCGATCAAAACTCTACAATTTACAACGAGAGTTTGATCCCGGCTCAGAATCAACGCTGGCGGCGCGCTTAACACATGCAAG
>CAZLOS010000121.1:0-15829 GCA_964561215.1 uncultured Solibacteraceae bacterium
CGAGGTCGCGCCCGAGACCTTCCAGACCGACAAAGAATGACCATTCGCGAATACCTCGCTGAACAGACCAAACTGATCGACGCCGAGCTCGACCGCCTGATGCCGCCCGAGGACACTCCTCCGGCGACCATCCACCGCGCCATGCGGTACAGCCTTTTCGCGGGCGGCAAGCGCATACGCCCATTCCTATGCCTGGAAGGCGGGCGCGCGATCGCGGACGGAACGCCGGGCTTGGCCGCCGCGGCGTGTTCGCTCGAGATGGTGCACACCTACTCGCTGATCCACGACGACCTGCCAGCGCTCGATAACGACGATCTGCGCCGGGGCCGCCCCACCAGCCACAAGGTCTTCGGCGAGGCCATGGCGATTCTGGCGGGCGACGGACTGCTCACGCACGCTTTCCAGGTGCTGGGCCAGTTGGATGGCGTTGCGGTAAACCGGAGCGCGCGGCTGGTCGAGGAACTGGCCGTCGCCGCGGGTTCGGTGGGAGGCATGATCGGCGGGCAGGTGAACGATCTCGAAGGCGAAAACCAGCCGCCGACTCCCGAGCTGCTCGAATCGATCCACCGTGCCAAGACGGGGGCTCTGCTGCGCGTGAGCGTGCGCATGGGCGCGATCCTGGCCGGCGCAAACGAGGAGCAGTTGGACGCCTTCTCGCGCTACGGCGAGCACATCGGCCTGGCGTTTCAAATTGTGGACGACATTCTCGACGTCGAGGAGTCCTCGGCCACGCTCGGCAAAACCGCGGGCAAGGACGCGGCCCAACACAAGATCACTTTTCCGGCCGTCTACGGTCTGGAGGTCTCGCACCGCATGGCGGAGCAGGAACGCGAGCGCGCCCACGCGGCGCTGGAGCGCTTCGGCGCTCGCGCGAAGTGGCTCAGGGAACTGGCCGACCTCATCGTGCACCGCAAAGCATGAGCGCGCATGCGAAGTCCCGGCTGGACCGGCTGCTGGTGGCGCGAGGACTGGCCGAAACGCGGGAGAAAGCCCAGGCATTGATCATGGCCGGCTCCGTCCTGGTGGACGGCCAGAAGCTCGACAAGCCGGGGCACGCGGTGGACGTGGAATGCCGCGTCGAAGTTCTGGAAGGCTTGCGCTATTCGAGCCGGGGTGGATTGAAGCTGGAGGCCGCGTTGGACCAGTTTCATATCGACGTGGCGGGCCGGGTCTGCATGGACGTGGGCTCATCCACCGGCGGCTTCACCGATTGTCTGCTGCAACGCGGCGCGGCGCGTGTGTACTCGGTCGACGTGGGCAAGGGCCAGCTCGATTGGAAGCTGCGCAACGATCCGCGCGTCGTGGTGCGCGAAGGCATCAACGCGCGCTACCTTACGCGCGAGGACATCGGCGAAACCGTCTCGTTCGTGGTCTGCGACGTGAGTTTCATCTCGGTGACGCTCATTCTGGAAGCGATAACCGCGGTACTGGATGAGGCGGGCCGGATGGCGATCCTGGTAAAGCCGCAGTTTGAAGTGGGGCGCGGGCAGGTGGGCAAGGGCGGCATTGTGCGAGACCCCGCGCTGCACGAAGCGGCCTGCAGGAAAGTAGACAGCGCCGTCCGGGCGCTGGGTTTCGAAACGGATATCATGGAGAGTCCGATTTTGGGGACCGAAGGCAATAAGGAGTTCCTGCTCTATGTCCACCATTAAGACGGTCGGCATCATCGCCAAGCCCGGCGTGAAGCGGGCCGAGAGCCTGATACCCGAATTGCTCGACTGGCTGGAAAAGCGCGGCATATCCGTGCGCTGCGACGCCAGCGCGGCCGGCTACGCCAATCGGACGGAGTTCTTTCCCCGGGAAGAGGTGCCGGATGGCGCCGACATGGTCATCGTACTTGGCGGCGATGGGACGCTGCTGGCCGCGGCGCGCGCCATCGCGGGCCGCGAGACGCCGCTACTGCCCGTGAACCTTGGCGGGCTGGGCTTCCTGACCGCCATGACGGTGGACGAACTCTTCCCGGAACTCGAGCGCGCTCTCCGCAGAGAACACCGCATTGCGAAGCGGAGGTTCCTCGACTGCCGGGTCGTACGCAACGAGCAGACTGTAGCCGAATACCGCGCGCTGAACGACGTCGTGATCACCAAGGCTTCCATCGCCCGCATGATCGACATCGAAGCGTTTATCGACAGCCAGTTCATGTGCGACTATAAGGCCGACGGGTTGATCGTCTCGACCGCCACGGGTTCCACGGCGTACTCGCTTTCGGCCGGCGGGCCGATCATCTTCCCCAGCGTCGGCGTGCTTTCGGTCACCCCCATTTGCCCGCATATGCTCACCAACCGTCCCGTGATCGTGCCGGAGACCAGCATGGTGAGCCTGCTCTGCCGCGCGGGCGACGATGCCGCCTACCTCACCATCGATGGGCAGGTAGGCCAGCCGCTTAAGAAGGGGGACAAGGTCTTGTGCCACAGTTCGGCTCACGTGCTGCGACTAGTGCGCCCGCCCAAGATGCGCTTCTTCGACGTGCTGCGAGACAAGCTCAAGTGGGGTGAGCGTTGAAGCGGCTGTCGCTCACAGTTTGGATCTTCATCGGCATGGCGGTGGGCATCGCCCTGGGCCTGTTCGTCCCGAATGTTGCCGTGAAGCTGGCGCCGTTGAGCAACATCTTTCTCCGCCTGATCAAGTCCATCATCGCACCGCTCATCTTCGGCACCCTGGTGTACGGCATCGCGGGCTCCGGCAACGTGAAGACCATGGGCCGCATCGGCGTGAAGGCCATCCTATATTTCGAGGCCGTCACCACCATCGCGCTGTTCCTGGGCCTCGGTTTCGTCAACTTCGTGAAACCGGGCGTGGGAATGAAGCTCGAGCGCAGCGCCGCCGACGCGGCTCTTCCGCAAACCTCGATGAGCCTGGGAAGCGTGCTCGAACACACGTTCCCGGTGAGCATCATCGATTCGATGGCGCGGGGTGAGGTACTGCAGATCGTGGTTTTCGCGTTCCTGTTCGGCGCGGCCTGCGCGGCGGTGGGCGCCAAGGCGCGGCCGGTGGTGGAGTTCGCGGAGTCGCTGGCCGAGGTGATGTTCCGCTACACGAAGTACGTGATGTACCTGGCGCCGATCGGCGTGGGCGCGGCGATGGCCGTGACGGTGGGTGGCAAGGGCTTCGCGGTCCTGGTGGGCCTGGGCAAGCTGGTGCTCACGATGTACGCGGCGCAGATCGTGTTTGTGGTCGGGGTGCTGGGCGCGGTCATCGTGCTGGTGCGCGTCCCTGTGCGCCGATTCGTGGCCGCCGCGCGCGAGCCCTTCCTCATCGCGTTTTCCACTGCGTCGAGCGAAGCGGCCCTCCCCCGCGCGCTGGAGAACATGGAGCGCTTCGGTGTGCCCAAGCACATCGTGGCCTTCGTCATCCCGACCGGCTACAGCTTCAACCTCGACGGCAGCACGCTGTACCTCTCGCTGGCCAGCGTATTTGTGGCGCAGGCGGCTGGCATCGAGATGTCGCTCGGCCAGCAGTTGCTCATGATGCTGACGCTGATGCTCACAAGCAAAGGCGTGGCCGGGGTGCCGCGCGCCTCTCTAGTGATCCTGGCCGGAACGCTCGCCAGCTTCCGGCTGCCCATGGAAGGCGTGGCCGTGCTGCTGGGCATCGACGCTGCCATGGATATGGCCCGCACCTCGGTGAACGTACTGGGCAACTGCCTGGCCACCGCCGTCGTGGCCAAGTGGGAAGGCGTCACAACGGTAGAAGCGCCCGTGCACTAAGTCTTTCAGCCCCTCCTATTGCTTTCCCACAAGAGTTGTGCCAGACTCATATGGGATACCCAACGGAAGGGCCGCATGAAGGACAGAAACGAAGTCTGGCAGGGCACACTGGCCATCATGGTACTGAAGACGCTCGATGCCATGGGCGAGCAGCATGGCTACGGCATCGCGAGGCGAATCGAGCAGATCAGTAACAACCTGCTTTCGGTGAACCATGGGACGCTCTATCCGGTTTTACTCAAGCTGGAGCAGGAAGGGTCGATCGCGTCGTCCTGGGGCGTGTCCGACAACAACCGCAAGGCGCGCTTCTATCGCATTACGAAAGCCGGAAAGAGAGTCCTGGCCGCGGAACAGCGCCACTGGCAGCAAACCACTGAGATCGTTGCGCGATTCTTCGCCCTGGAAGGAGAGTCGCGTTGAAGAAGCTGCGCCGGTTGTTGAGCCGGCTCGCCGGCAACGTCTCCCGCGAACGGCGCGAGACCGAGATCAATGAAGAGCTGAAGCTGCACGTGGACATGCTGACGGAGGAAAACCTCCGGCGCGGAATGCCGCCTGAAGAGGCGCGGCGGCAGGCATTGATCACTTTCGGCGGGATCGAATCCACAAAAGAGAACTACCGCGACCAACGAGGATTCCCATGGATCGAGACGCTCTTGCAGGACCTTCGCTACGCGCTTCGGGGCATGCGGAAGAATCCCGGTTTCACGGCGGTGGCCGTGGGCTGCCTGGCGTTGGGCATCGGTGCGAACACTGCGATCTTCAGCGTGTTCAACGCCGTAATGCTGCGCTATCTGCCGGTGAAAGCGCCCGGGCAACTGGTCCTGCTCAATTACACCGCTGGCCGCGTCACGCCGCAGATACGGCAGAGTGTCTCCGGGTACAACCGCAACTCGTTTCCCTACGAGGTTTTTGAAGCCCTTCGGGCGCACAGCGGCAGCTTGGCCGATGTGGCTGCGTTCGTGCACGCAGGTTTCGCCAAAGACAGCCTGACCGTGACGAATAGCGGACGCACCACCACGGCGGACGGCGACATGGTGAGCGGGAACTACTTCTCTCTACTCGGCGTTGTGCCGTTGGCCGGCCGCGCCATCGCGGACACCGACATCGTTGCCAGCGCGCCGAACGTTGCCGTGATCAGCTACAAGTATTGGAAGCGCGAGTTTGGCGGAGAGCCGTCGGTAGTCGGCAGGGAGATCAGTCTCAACCGGGCGCCCTTCACGATCGTGGGCATCGCTCCGGCGGAGTTCTTCGGCGTCGACTCGGCGCATCCGGCAGACGTTTGGATCCCCTTGCGCGACGTTCGCGATCTGCAACCCTGGGGCCTGCGACTACCCTCCGGCAAGAAGGTCTGGGGCAACCGGCAATGGTGGTGGTGCATGATGATTGGGCGCCTGAAGCCGGGTCAAACGGAACAACAGGCATTGCCGGAAACGAACGCGCTGTTTCAAAGCGTGATCACGGCCGGCGTGGTCCCGCCCCCGCGTCCCGCACAGGTTCCATCGCTCGTGCTTACGCCTGCCGGCCGGGGGCTAGAGACTCTGCGGGCGTACCTTTCGAGTCCGTTGCGGATGCTAATGACCGCAGTGGCGTTGGTGCTGCTGATAGCCTGCGCAAATGTGGCGACACTGTTGGTGGCACGCGCCCGCTCGCGGCAGCGGGAAATGGGCATACGATTGGCCGTTGGTGCATCGCGCGGACGCCTGGTCCGGCAATTGCTGACCGAAAGCGTGCTGTTGTCGTTCGTGGGTGGTCTGTTCGGGTTGTTGCTGGCGCATTGGGGCAGTCGCGCACTGCTTTTGATGCTGCCGCTGGGACCCGGCGGTGCGGCCTCCCTGGCGTTGGATGTCCGGCTGGATGCGGTGGTACTGGCTTTCAGCGTAGCCGTGTCCGTCGCCACCGGCCTGCTATTTGGACTGGCACCGGCCCTGAGATCCACTCGCGCTGATTTGGCTTCGCGGCTGCGTGAAACCGCCACCAACACGACTACGCGCCTGACTCTGGGGCGCGTGCTCATCGCCGTTCAGGTGGCGTTATCGTGCGCGCTTCTGTACAGCGCAGGGCTTTTCACGCGGACATTACAGAACCTCGAAAGCATTGATCTGGGCTTCCGCGGCGACAACATCGTCCTCTTTCAGGTGGATCCGGCGCGCAACGGATACAACAAACAGGATGAGCGGCAACTCTACCGCCGTGCGGCCGCAAGGCTGCAAACGCTCCCCGGCGTGCGTTCGGTCTCGTTCTCCGAGTTGGCGCTGTTGTCGGGAACGCACAACATGTCGACGATCTCGACGGACTCCGGCACGGAACTGTCTGAGACGGCGCGAACGGTGTATTGGAATATAGTCGGCCCGGAATTCTTCCAGACCATGGGTATCCCCATCAACATAGGGCGCGGCATGGACTGGCACGATTTCGATGCCGGGCGAAAACTCGTGGTGGTGAGCGAGTCCTTCGCAAAACAGTTCTATCCCAATGAGAATCCGGTTGGCCACCGGCTGAACCGCGGCAAACGCTTTGATCCGGCCGAATCGTTCGAAATCGCCGGCGTCGCGCGTGACGCCAGGTACACCGACCTTCGCGAGGAGCCAAAGGCGCAGCTCTATTTCCTTTACGAAGAGTCCTGCCCCATGTTTTTCGAAATCCGTGTTTCGGGCAACCTCGCAGCCATGACGGCTGCGGTTCGGGATGCCATGCGCGAAATCGATCCGGCTCTTCCGCTGATCCGCATGCGTTCGCAACGCGCGGTGATGGAAGACGCCATGCAGCGTGAGCGCCTGTTTGCACGACTCGGCGGTCTGTTCGGAGTTTTGGCGCTGGCGCTGGTGGCGATCGGACTATATGGCACGCTTTCTTATTCGGTGGCGCGCCGATCGAGCGAGATCGGGATTCGCTTGGCGCTGGGTGCCGGACGCGGGCATGTGCTATGGATGATTCTGCGCGAGTCGCTAACCATGGCCGGTATTGGCGCGGTAGTGGGGCTTCCTTTGGCTTTCATAATGTCGCGCTGGATACGGAGCGTGCTTTATGACGTGAAGCCCAACGATACGGTGACGATCGTGGCCACGATTGCCATACTGGCGCTGGTGGCGGCAGCGGCAGGCTTCGTTCCAGCCAATCGGGCCTCGCGGATCGAACCGGTGGAAGCGTTGCGGTGCGACTGATCCGCGCTATCTGAGTCCGTGCTGGCGCATTTTCTCACGCAGGAAGCCGGCTGATTCGGCGATGTCCTGCGCACCCACGAGCGGGTCCGCGCCGTCCTCGATCGAAATCCAGCCGTTGAAGCCCACGCTCTTCAGCGTCGAGAAGATGCGGCCGTAGTCGTTGAGGCCCTTGCCTACAACGCCGTGCCGCAGGATGCCGGCATATCCGGTGTTGGGATTCGCGTCGATCTTCACCAGGTCTTCCAGCGTGCCGCCTTCGAAGTACCGGTCGCTTGCGTGCATGGACACGACGCGGTGCTTGACAGCATCGAGCAGCGCGATCGGGTCCTCGCCGCAGATCACCGAATTGGATGGGTCGAAGTTCACGCCGAAATTGGGATGCGTTCCGACAGCGTCCAGCAGTTCGAGAAAAATCTCGCTGTGCTGGGCGAATTCCGGAAAACTCCAGAAAGTGTCCTTGTAATGGTTTTCGAGAATCAGCGTGACGCCGTTCTTCTCGGCTTCGGGAAGAAGCGCGTGGATGCACTCCGCTACCCATCGAACGCCGTCCGCGCGCGAGACTTCGGGGCGGCGCTGCCCGCTCAATACGCGCAGGTACTTCACGCCCAGCATGGGGCAGGCGCGGATGGCCACCTTCTCCGCTTCCACCTCGGCGGCGCGCCCTTCGGCGTCCGGCTTGGTGAAGTCCGGCGAATAGCACATCATCGGTATGGAGCGCTTCTGGTCCTCAACGCGGCGGCGTATGCGTTCCATCTCGACCGGATTCTCATGCGGCGTGAACGGCCAGTAAAACTCGTAGCCGTCCACGTCGAACTTTTCGGCCATATTGAGCCAGTCGTCCACGCTCATCTCATGGGTCACGCACATGGCGTGCAGAAAGCATTTAGGGAAGGCGGCTAGAGGCACGGATCAGTCTCCATTCGGCGTAATCACGGTCTTCACAAAATCACCCGATTGCATTCCTTCAAAGCACTCCCGCCACTGGGCGAGCGCTCCGACGCGCCCGATCACCGGGTCGAGATTGATCTGGCCGGAAGCGATCATCGCAATGACGCGCTCCCATATGGGCCAGTTGTGCGAGAAGCTGCCCTGGATGGTGACGTTCTTCTGCACCGCCGGATCGAGCGAGAAGTTCATGGGCTGCGGACCCCAGCCCACTTTCACAATCTGGCCCGCGGGCCGCACCGCTTGCATGGCGAGCTGCAGCGTCGAGGAATGACCGGCGGCGTCGATCACGACGTCGACGCCCAGACCGTCTCCAAGGTTCTTGATGTATTCGGCTACGCCGCTGTCGAGCGTTGCATCGGCACCCAGCGCGCGCGCCGCCAGGAACCGCCGTGCATCGGCGGGAAGGCCCGCCACGATCAACTGTCCGGCGCCGCTCAACTTCGCCATCACGGCGCAGAGCAGGCCGATGGGACCGGGACCGATCACCAGTACGTTGTCGCCCGGCCGCACGCGCGCGTTCACACAAACGGCGTTGTAGGCGACGCAGCAAGGTTCGGTCAGCGCGGCCTTCACGAAGCTGAGGGAATCCGGCAAACGGTGCAGGCAGCGCTGCGGCACGCGCGCGTAGTGCGTCATGGCACCATCCACTCCGTAGCCGAAGCCGCGGCGCGACGGGTCCAGGTTGTAAAGGCCGCGTCTCGAATAGGGAGAAGTCTCGTCGATGACGGCGGCGGTTTCGCTCACCACGCGGTCGCCTGGCTTGAACGCTTTGACACGCGCGCCGCACTCGGCCACGGTGCCGCAGAATTCGTGCCCCAGGATGCAGGGATAATTCACCGCCCAGCTCGCGCTGCCTTTCCACTGGTGCAGGTCGCTGCCGCAGACGCTGACCGCGCCCACCTTCAGCAGCACATCGTCTTCGCCGATCTGAGGCACCGGCACCTCGCGCAGCTCGACGCTGAACGGCTCGCGCGCGTAGTTCACCACCGCGGGCATCATGACTTTCATGAATGGCGTTCCTTTCCGATGGGCACGTCTCCGAAAGAATGGACCTTCTCGCAGATCAACTTCAGCACCTTCTCGACGTCGCCGCCGGCGGTGCGGAACGAACTGGCGTCGATGGCCAGCGGCGCGCCCACCACCACCAGCGGCGCTCCGTAACGGGGCGTGTCGATGGCCTGGTCGATGGTGAGCCCGCCGACGGCCTGCACCGGCACGTTCACGGCCTCGACGATTTCGCGCAGCCGATCGAGCGGCGTGGGGGGATGCAGGCCCCGCTCGCGCTGCACGTTGCGCATGTCGTAGCCGATGTGGTGGATGACGTAGTCGCAGCCCAGTTCTTCCAGCCGCCGCGCGCCGTCGACCGGATCGGGCATGGCCATGTTGTCGCCCATCACCTTGACCCCGAAGTCGCGCCCGGCCTTCACCACCAGTTCCACCGTTTCCGCGTGCGCCTGCCCCATCACCACCACCATGCTGGCGCCGGCCTTGGCCATGATTTCGGCCTCCAGCCAGCCGCCGTCCATGGTCTTCAGGTCGGCGACAATGGGCACCTCCGGCCACCGGGCTTTCAATTCGCGCACGCCGTGCATGCCGTGTGCGATGATGAGCGGCGTTCCGACTTCGAGCCAGTCGATGCCAGCGCGCACGGCCATGGCCGCGGTCCGGACGGCTTCGTCGATGCCGGTAAGATCGAGCGAGATCTGGACGGTCGGTTTCACAAGGTCATTATATAGGGAGGCTGCGCACACTCAGGTTTCGTTAAGTTCGTCCGGGCGTGGGATAATTGAAGCGGACCCGCCGGGCGGGCAGCCGCTCGGCAACGAGAGGAAAGTCCGGTCTCCATAGGGCGACGTGCCGGCTAACGGCCGGGGGGATTCGCTCAAAGCGGATTTCACGGAAAGCGCCACAGAAAATATACCGCCGCGCAAGGCGCAAGCTGCGCGCGGTAAGGGTGAAATGGTGCGGTAAGAGCGCACCGCGGCCGGAGTAATCCGGCTGGCAGGGCAAGCCCCACGCGGAGCAAGACCAAATAGGGGAGGAGGAGCGGCCCGCTCCGTTCAACTCCCGGGTAGGTCGCTAGAGCCGTTCAGTAATGGGCGGCCCAGAGGAATGGCTGCCGCCTCCAAAAGAGGCACAGAAACCGGCTTATAGCCCGGCGGGTACAAAACCAACCTTTTCCAATGCGAGCGGACCGCTCACGCGGGTCAGCTCTTCTTGGACGTGACGGCGGAGAACGCCGACACCTTCTGGGTCACACGTTTGCTGCCGCAGTGTGGGCACACCGCGACGCCCTTATCGAGATCCGCGATGTGCAGCACCTGGGTGGACTCTTTGCCGCAATCCTGACAGAGAAAGACGTAGTAAGGCATGACCTGCGCCTCCTGGCCTTGTACTCTCCGCCCATATAGTAGCGCGACTGCCCGGTGGAGGGAACCGCGGGTGGGTGTGGTATCTTGTGATCAATCAGAGAGGCTCCTATCCTTGTTGGCCGTGCGGACGCGTGTGGTGTCGCCGTCACATCAAGGGGAGGCAGAGGAGGGGAAATGGTCAAGACAACCGAAATTGCGCCCGAAATCTACCGCATGTCGGTTTTCGTGCCGGAGTTCAACCTGGAATTCAGCCACTTCCTGGTGCGAGACGATGAACCGCTGTTGTTCCACGCAGGGTTACGCGGCATGTTCCCCGCGCTCCGGGACGAGGTCTCGCGCCTGATCGACGTCTCGAAGCTCCGGCACATCGCATTCAGCCACTTCGAGTCGGACGAGTGCGGAGCCCTGAACCACTGGCTGGAACTTGCCCCGGCGGCCCAGCCTGTCTGCGGGTTGGTTGGCGCGCTGGTTAGCGTGAACGACTTCTCGATGCGGCAGGCCCGCGCACTGACGGCTGACGACACGCTGCCAACGGGACGCTATACGTTCCGCTTCCTTCCCACGCCGCACGTTCCGCACGGATGGGATGCCGGCGGTCATGCACGGTTCCTGTTACGCCGGCGACGGGGCGAGGGCGCTCCGCGACCTTGCCGTCGTCATGCGGGACGTGCTCGGCCCCAAAACTCTAGATTGTTGAGCAATCTCGCGCGAACCTGTGGGCTGCCCCGAGGTAGTATTCTGAGGACAAGCGCCAGCCGCTTCCCCGTATGAACTTCCAGGGCATTTTCACGCCAATCGCGACTCCCTTCGATGCCGAGGGGAGCCTCCACAAGTCTAAGATCAAACACAACGTCGAGAAGTGGAACCGCGTAGCACTCTCGGGTTACCTGGTGTGCGGCGCGAGTACGCGTCCAGGATTACGGCCAACAACACGAATTCATCGCGCAGCCGGATGTAGGTGATATCGGCCCGCCACAGTTGATTGATCGCAGTCAGGACCATGTCCCGCGCCGAGTCCGGTAGACGCGTTTCGGATTGACCGTCCAGCCGCGATCGCGCAACTCCCGCGTGATGCGTGGCCGCCCGTACGCGGGCCACTGCACCGCGATCCGCTGAATCGCGTCGCGTAGATCCATGTCCGGATCGTTAGTTCCTTATCTTGCCGAAGTTGGTTCCTACTCTTCAAACGCGATCCAGCACAGCTCAGCCGGAGTGTACATGGGAAAGGCGAATTAGCGCTCACCCCGGGACTCAGACTGAAATGGGTGCGAACACCGATAGTGCGGCAGTCGCTCAATTAACGGCGCACTTCCGGCAATTCCGAGCGCCGATGCGGCGGTGTTCCAGCGCCGTACCCTCACCGCTCGATCGCAGCTAGAAACGCGCGAACTGTTTCAACCCGTAGAAATTGTGGTCCTGCGCGGTTCGCAAAAATTCCGAGGGTTCCATTTCCTTCGCGCCGGGTCGCCGGTTCGCTGGATACAGCAGGTAGCGCGCTCCCGGTTTGGTTGGAAACCGCAGGACATCGCCTTCGAGCCTTCTTTGTGACGTGGCGGGAGCCCCCAATTCCTCCAGGATGGCCGAACCTCGAAACGGATTCGATACTTCGCAGCGCAGTCCCGCCTCGGATTTGATCGTCACAAACGTGACCGAACCGCGCGCCAGTTTCGCCGTTACCAGGAAGGCGCCTTCGGCACGCAAGTCGCGGAAGTACGCGTCATGCCATCGATCAGGAATACTCGGGAACAACCGGATACGTCCGTGGTGCGATTGCAGAAGCATCTCCATGACCGCTGCGGCGGCTCCGAACCCACCCTCAAGCGTCATGGGTTCATAGGTAAACCGCGTCGGTCCGAACATCCGCGGGTCGCCATTGACGTGAAGCGTATTCGCCTTGATGAACAGATTACGGTAGAGGTCGAGCATCTGCCACGCCATATTCCCATTGCGCGCTCGCGAGGCGATCAGCGACATCCACGGAAATGCCCATCCGGTCCAGGCCGCCGTGCCGCGGCTCCGGATCTCGGCGAGCGACCCTTCAATAAGCTTGCGTTCGCTGTCGTTGCCATCCATGCTCAGCAAGCCCAATGGATAGATGGCCATGAGGTGCGAATGGTGCCGGTGAGAAGTGGACAGGTCGCGGCCCGGGCTGAGGAGCAGCCGGTCTTCCGATTGCGGGTAGTCCACCAGCCTTTTCAGAACATCGTGGGCGCGGGCAGTCAATCCATCGTCAACTTTCAGAATCCGGTGGGATTCCAGAATTGCCTCGCCTAGAAAGCGAATCAGTGCGAGATCGCAGGTCGGATCCGGAACCAGAGCCTCCATGGAACCCTCTCCCCATTCGGGTGAGTAACTCAGCGGCACGTGCAACTTGTTGTCGGCTCCGGCTTCCAGAAGGTTGGCGTAAGTCAGGAAGGCCAACCGGATAAACGGAAGCGCTTGCTGCTGTAGAAACTGCGTGTCACGCGAATAGAGAAAGTGCAACCAATAATGATGCGCCAGCCACGCGCCGTTGCCGGGCCAAAGCTCGGCGCCCGTGTATCCCCACACGCGCTCGCCACGCGGCCCAATCGCGCAGCCTGTCCAGATGCCTTCAAAACCAAAGAACTGTCTGCATTGGCGCTGCCATCGCGGAAGGCACTCAAAGAACGTCCGGTAAAGCGGCTCTCCCAACTCGAGCCGGTTCGAAGCATACACCGGCCAGTAGGTTTGCTGGACATTCATATCCAGGTGGTAGTCTCCTGCCCATGGCGGCATACCGCCGTCCAAAGTCCAGAGCCCCTGCAAAGTGATGGGATAACCACCGGGTTGCGTGGAGGCTCCGAGCTTGTACATCTCGACGTAGTACAAGGCCTCCAGGCCAGCATCTGGAATCGCGAGGCTGGAACGCTCCCAGTATCTTCCCCACCAGCCCACGTGAGTGTTTCGTTCTCCATCGTTCCGGCACGCCCGTTCCGCCATTGCTCGCGCGGCGGCTAGAGGATCGCTGGCGTCGCTTCCCGACACCAGCGAGACGCCGATTCCCTGTTCGCCCGCGTCGTTCGTGGTGCGACGCCAAGCGACGGCATACTCGTAGCCGGCGGGGGCCGTCGAATGCAGGTAACCTCCGTTCGGACCGGAATTCACAACCCGGGTCACACGTCCCATCTTCGCCAGTTCGTCCTGAGCCCTTTGGTCGAGATGCTGCATGGTAACACTGACCGCGGCGCGCGCCGCCGCAGGCCCTTTCATCCGCAAGAACAGAAAATTGTGTTTGGCGTGCGTCCAAAGTGTAATCGTCAGCGGCGCGCCGTCAACTGAGAGGTTGATGAAAGCCGTCCCGGTCCGCAGATTGAGGCGCCCGCCCAACCACCTGGTGTTCGGCCCCGGATTGATTTCGACTCGCGGCATGGGAAGACGCGTCGGCCTCGGCGCGACTCGCAGAGCCCGGAACAAGCTGGCCTCCACTTCCTGACGTTTGCCCTCGGCAACCAAGCGCCGCAGTTCGGCATAGGTGATGTCTCCTTCACCCAAAACACGTTCGCGCGTTTCCCAGGCATCGTACTTGTCCAGCGTGATCTTGATTGGGGAACCGTTTCCCCATACCATGGCTCCAATGCGGCCGTTCGCCAGTGGAACACCTTCCAGCCAACGCGTAGGAGCAATCTCCCACGTCATGTCGTGCTGATCGAGCGACGATGGCGGCACCGCAAGAGCCAGGGCGGCCGAGAAGAATGCGATCAAAGTCTTCATATTGGCGTCACCGCAACATAACGAGTGGCCTCCGTGTTCGCGGCACGCGGCAACTCCGCGGCGAACCGGGCAAACGGCGCACCCATGATTAACGATACTATAACGAAAGACGATCTGTAATCTCCATGGATTATTTGACTTATAATGGAGACGCATCGTAGTATCGATATTCTATCGAGCTGTTGATGCGTAGCTGCGTCTGCGCTCGATTCCGCAAAATGCGCAGGCTGAAGGGAGATTCTCGAGTGACACGAACGACCATTGGGCTCCTGCTTATGGCGGGGTATGTATCCTCGTTGGCTAGCTTGAAGGGTGAAGAGAATCGACGGATCGTATTCAACGATGACGCTCAAAGCTTGATGGAGGCACCGGCGCAGGGAACCGAAAGATTCCTGCGGGACTTTCTCGCCAGGGAAGTCTCTGCCGCCCCGATCACGACGTTTACTTACTTGGCCGCGCTGCCCGACATGTGCTTCTACGACACGAAAGTGGGCGAAGTCTATGGCGATCGTTTAGGAGTTGGATTCGACCGAAAGTATGCTCCCGCGATCCGCGCTCTGCGGGCGCGGGGAACCGACGTGCTCAGAATTGTCACGAGTGAAATGCGAGCGCGGAAGATCGAGGTACTTGCGGCGATCCGCATGAACGACACACACCACCGGACGATCGACGTATCCGAGCCTCTGGCGCCGCGGTTTACGTTTGAGAATCCTAGTTACCTGATTCGCCAGCCGGATGGCCGGACCAATGAAACCGCGCTCGACTATTCTCATCCGCAGGTGCGTGCCCACCGGTTGGCCATCTTCCGGGAACTGGCCAGCAATTACGACCTCGATGGCCTGGAACTGGATTTCTGCCGCTGGGCGAAGTTTTTTCCGCGAGACCGCGGTTACGAGAACGCGCACATCATGACCGAGTTCGTGGGCGAAGTCCGGAACATGCTGGACACAACCGCACGGCAACGTTCGAGAAAGCGCCCCGTCCTCGGCGTGCGCGTGCCCGATTCGATACGCTCGTGCTGGCTGGCGGGTCTCGACCCCGAAACCTGGGTCCGCAATGGCTGGATCAGTTACGTGATTGTCTCCACCTGGAACGAAGCGGACCCACAAATCCGGGTTGACGAGTTCTCGCGTTTTACAAAAGGGCGCACACAACTTCTGGTGTCCATGGGCAACATGATGGGGGGATATTGGAAGGGACTGCCGAAAGTGACAGACCGGGGCCTCGCCCAGTTCAGTCCGAGCTATTCCGGCATGCTTTTGACGGCGGAGGAAGCACGCGCGTTCGCCAACAATTACTACGCGTGGGGTGCTGACGGAATTCACTTCTGGAACATCTCCTGCGATTTGGGCAATCGCGGACTTTTCGCGGGACAGGCACAACAAAGTCGCACCTTCTTGTGGATGAATGCCGTGAGCTCACCAGAAATGGTCCTGAGTGGTCCGCGGCGGTACCACTATCTGCCGCTTCACAAATGGTCGGTGCGGATGGCTCCGCCGGACCGGAACTACCCTTGGTACGGAAAACGCCAAAGCCCGCTCGGTGCCGTGAAGACTCAGATCCTCCAGTTCGACGAAGCCGGTGTCCGTCAAACATACCGGTTTCGTATGGCGGATGGCAGACATGGAGAGAAGTTGACGGGCACTCTTCGATTCCCGATCTACTTCGTCCAGCCGGAAGACCACATCGAAATCGACATAAACGGGAGACCGGTGGCAGATTCCAAAATCAAGAAGACTCCGTGTGATCGCGATGCCATCGGTCTCCCGGGCCTATGGATCGAGGTCAGTCTCGGCGATTGCCCACCGTTCCGAGGCGACAACGAACTCGGAATCATCCTGCACACCGAACGAACGCGGGAAGCGGTTCCCTACATGGAAGAGCTAGACGTAATTGTGAAGTGAAGCCG
>CAZLOS010000122.1:0-15544 GCA_964561215.1 uncultured Solibacteraceae bacterium
TCGTGCGGGTCGGCTACGAGGTCGAACAACTGCTCGCTCGCATCGGGGGCGTGGAAAATGTACTTCGTGCGGCCGTCGGTGAGCGCGTTCCAGTGGTTCGAGGGATCGTAGCAGACGTCGTGCTCCAGGTCGATCCACCTGCGCCAGCCATCGGTCTTTCCGCGCGCAGGAGCCAGCATGCTCTTGCCGTCCACGGACGCGGGCACCGTCGCGCCGGCGGCTTCCGCCAGCGTCGGAAGCACGTCGCGCAGTTCCACGGTTTGGTCGAGCACCTGGCCGCGCCGCGCCGAAACCAGGCCCGACGGCCAGCGCATCAGCATCGGAATGCGCGCCGAAGGCTCGTAGGCGTACGACTTGCGCCACAGGTTGTGGTCGCCGGTCATGTCTCCGTGGTCGGCCGTGCAGAGGATCAGCGTCTCGTCGTACCAGCCGCGCTTTTCGAGCGCCGCGAGAATGCGGCCGAGCTGATCGTCGATCTGCGACACGGACCCGTAGTAGCCCTGCCGCGCCGTGCGCACCGCCTCCGCCGCCAGGTCGCCGTGCCAGATCGAGCGGCCATTGTCGCTGCGCGGCGCGTACTTCGCGGCCCACGAGCCGACCGCGGCCTTGGGCAGATCCGCGTCCTCGTACATCTTCCAAAAACGTGGCGCGGGATCGTAAGGGCTGTGCGGGCGCACGAACGAAACCTTCAGGAAGAACGGCTCGGGACGGCTGTAACTCTCGATAAAGCTCACCGCGGTCTGCGCCGTCCAATTGGTGGGGTGAAGTTGTTCGGGCAGCGCGTAAGGACGGGCTTCATAGCCGTTCCAATCGAGACGCGTGGCCGCGAAGTCCAGATTCGGCGCCACGCTGTTGAACCATCCCAGGTAATCGGAACGGAAATCCGGCGTGAGTTGCATGGCCTGCTCGTCGAGGATTGTGCGGTGGAAACCGTGCAGGTTCCGCTGCGGATACCAGTGCATCTTGCCGATCCCCAGGCCGTAGTAGCCCGCGTCGCGCATGATTCGCGGCATCTCGACCGGGTACTTCTCGGCTACCCGCCCGTAGCCGAGCATCCCGTGGTTCCAGGGCGACTGGCCGGTCAGCAGCGCCGCGCGTGCCGGCGTGCAGGTTGGCGTGGAAGAGTAGGCGTGACGGAAGCGTACGCCTTCGTTGGCGATGCGGTCGAAGTTCGGCGTGTGGATGGCGCGGTTGCCGTCCACACCGAGACAATCGCCGCGGTGCTGGTCCGTCATGATCAGCAGAAGGTTGGGACGGCTCCGCGTTTGCGCTCTCAGGAAGGCGGGCGCAGTTGTGGTACCCAGAAAAGTCCGGCGCGTCATGGTGTACAGCATACCAGGACCGCCGGCGGGCTATTTTTCCGAGGCCAGACGCTTGGAGAACGCCCGCCACGCGGCGCAGGACCGCGTGAGGTTCTCCTCCGGCTCGCCGGGAATGTTGTAGCACTGCAAGCCCACCGGCACGTCGAGTCCGCGAGCTTTCAGCAGGCGCAGCAGCCGGTAGATGTCGAACTGCCCACGGTCGAGCGTCTGTATCAAGCGGTTCCACCCGCCCTCGTAATCGGCGCCGTTAACGACGATGGTCCGCAGGCGCCGCAGACGGCGCACCACATTCTCGACCGGCTCTTTGCCGCCGCTCTCCCGGAGCCAATGGCAGAGGTTGAAGGAGATGCCGACATCCGGCGAATTGTACATGTCGGCCAATCGCAGGGCGTCGTCGATACTGGCAACGTGAAAACCGTAGTGTGGGTAGAGCGCCACCTTGAGCCCGGACGCCGCGGCCATCCGGTGCACGCGGCCGATGATGTCCAGCGCCAGTTTGTCCCCCTCGGGCGCCTTGCCGTTGATGCCCAACAGCACGATAGTTGGGCGCCCCTTCAGCGCCTGGATTGCGGGCGCCACTTCTGGATCGATCCGCACACCCTCGGCCGAAATGTCGGCCACGGTGTAAAGCGCCCGCACCGCCACCCCGTTCGCGTCGAACGCTTCGAGCGCCGCCGCGACACTGGCGGGACGCGTGGACCCGATTCCCCGAACGCCCAGCTTCTTGAGCAGCGCCGTTTGTTCGGCGGTGGTCAGCCGGCCGCGCCCGGCGCAGTTGTCCAGCACGTAAAAATCGGCCGCCGGCAGCAGGCCCGCAGTCACGAACGCCAGTACCGCGCTACGCACGCTTCGGCGCGTGAATGGGCTTCGCAATGTACTCATTGGCTGCTTCATTATTGGTAAAGCGTTCGCGCTTGGGATCCCATTCCAAACGCTTGCCGAGCTGGATGGCGATGTGGCCCAGGTGGCACATGGACGTAGTACGGTGGCCCACTTCAGCGTCTTCCAGCGTACGGCCGCGCGTCTTCACCGCGTCGATCCAATCCTGCTTGTCGCTCTTCAACGGGAAACGGATGGCGTTGGGTCCAAGCTCCGCCTTCAGAATAGACGCGGGCTCGGCGACCAGCGCTTTGCCGTACTCGGCGTGGATCCACCCTTCGCTGCCTTCGAAGCGCACGTAGGGCTTGTCGATCTTGTAATAGAGCCGCACCCCGTTCGCGTAACGATACTGAATCTCAAAACTGAGCAGCACATTCCAGAAGCTGTCCGCGGGCGGATACACGCCCCGGCCCTCGACTTCCACCGGCCCCGTGCGATCCGTGCCGTTGCCCCACTGCGCCAGGTCATTCAGATGCGTGCCCCAATTGGTCACCATGCCGTCGCAGTAGTAAAGGTTGCGCATCCAGCCGGGCCGTTCGTAAGACTTCGGCTTGTGCACGCGCTTCTCGGTGTAAGGCGCGCGCGGCGCGGGGCCCTGCCAGCGCTCGTAGTCGAGCTCCGGCGGCACCGGCATTTCCGGCTGCGGCGGGCAGCCTTCATCCCCCGCCGGCACGCCCGTGCGGATCGTGTGCAGCTTGCCGATGTAGCCGTTGCGCACCAGTTCGATGGCGCGGTGGAAATAGTCGTGCGAACGGAACTCGCTGTCGGTGCGGAACACGCGCTTGTATTTCGCGACGGCGTTGGCCAGCGCGCGCCCTTCGGCGATGGTGCGCGTCAGCGGCTTTTCGCAGCTTACGTCCTTGCCCGCCTTCACGGCGTCGAGCGACATGGGCACGTGCCAGTGGTCCGGCGTCGAGATCATGACCGCGTCGATGCTCTTGTCGGCGAGCAGTTCCTTGTAATCGCGGAACGTCCGGCAACCCGTCTTCTGGTACGCCTGTTCAACCTGCGCCTTGGCCCGATCGAGACGCCACGAATCCACCTCGCAGACCGCCACGACGTTGACGTCGGGCATGGCGAGCAGTTGCTTCAGGTTGACCTGGACGGTCTGCCGTCCCACGCCGATCATGCCCACCGTAATACGGTTCGACGGCGACGGCTTTCCCAAGCCCAGCGCCGATGCCGGCACGATGAGCGGCGCGGCGCCGGCGGCGAGCCAGGCCCGCCGCGTTATCAGCTCACTGTTGCGCTTGTTCATGGCGGTTACTTCTTCACCGGCAGCGTGCGCATCATGAGGTTGCGGTAGCGCACCGACCCGCCCGGATCGTGCTGCTGCATCGCCAGGTAGCCTTTGGTGTACGTATTCTTCTGGTCGACAAAGTCCACCACGACCTTGTCGTTCACCTTGATGGTGATGTGATTGCTGTCGACGATGATGTGCTGGGTGAACCAGACATCGTCCTGCGCCAACTGGTCGAAGATCTTCACGAAGTTGTACAGGCTGCCCGTGCGCACGGGGTCGCCGCCGCTATTGTTGACCTGCGCTTCATAGCCTTTCGGGAAGCCGGGACCGAACTGGGTCCGGAAATACATGCCCGAGTTGGTCTTGGGCTTGGTCATCACGTCGGCTTTGAACTCGCAATTCTCGCATTGCTTCTTCATCCAGAAAAGGTGGCTACGCTTACCGGAACTGACAATCGCGCCGTCCTCCACTTTCCAGGATTCCGGGTTGTCGCCGGCCTTCCAGTTCTTGAGCGACTTGCCATCGAACATCTTGATCCACTTGCCGGGCTTCGGCGCGCCTTGGGCCGCAACCGAAGCAATCAGTATGCATACGCACACGAAAGCCACGCACCTTGCGATCTTCATGTAGTCGATTGTAACGGATGCGGGCTGTTAACTCGACATCGCGTTGATCTACGAACTTCTTCGTTGACAGTACGAAGACTTTCGTTTATCCTGTTCGTGTGACTGTTCCCAAACCTACTCGGGCCGAACTCGATATCCTCCGCGCGCTCTGGGACCTCGGTCCGGCGACGGTGCGGCAGGTCCTTGAACACGTGCGGGCGCAGAAGCCCTCGACCGGTTACACCACTGTCCTGAAGCTCATGCAGATCATGACGGAGAAGGGCCTGCTCGCTCGCGACGAGAAGGAACGGACGCACGTCTACCGCCCGGCGCTGCGCCGGGAACAAACGCAGCGCCAACTGGCCGGCGAGCTGCTCGACAAGGTCTTCGGCGGGTCGGCGGCCGCGCTGCTGATGCAGGCCCTCTCGACGAAGCGCGCGTCGAAGCGGGAATTGGCCGAGATTCGCCAGTTGCTCAATGAAATGGAAGGAGGCAAGCAATGACTTCGTTGCCGGGCTGGCTGTTGTCCCCAGGCTGGGAACCCGCCGCAAAGGCGCTGCTGCATTTCCTGTGGCAGGGGGCCGCGATCGGCGTTCTGGCCGCGTTGTACTTCCGCTTCGCGGCGCGGGAATCCGCCGAACGACGTTACGGTGTTGCCTGTCTCGCGCTTGCCGCCATGGCCGCCGCCCCCGTTTTGACCTGGGCGTGGTTCTGGTTCGATGGGGCATCGGGCGCGGGGACGCTCACTGTAGAGCTGCAACCGCTCCCGCTGGAAGACGTCCCGTGGCAGGGCGGCGGGCAAGGCGCTGGGGTGGACTGGATGAAGCTCGTCATCCCATTCTGGCTCCTGGGAGTTTTCGCATTGGCGCTGCGCGCGGCCGGAGGGTGGGCGTGGGTCCGCGTGCGGATGGGTCGTCAGTCCGGCCCGATATCGGAACAACTCTCGCGGCGCGGCCGGGAAATTGCGGACCGGCTCGGCATCGCGCGCGGCGTGCGCTTCGTGCGCGCACTGCATGCCGAAACGCCCTGCACGTACGGATGGTGGAGGCCTGTGGTGGTCCTGCCGCTCAGCGCGCTGGCGAATCTGCCTCCGGAGCAGGTGGAGGCCATCCTGGCGCACGAACTGGCCCACATCGCCCGCCATGACTTCCTGGTCAACCTCCTGCAAACCCTGGTCGAGACGCTGCTGTTTTATCACCCCGCGGTGTGGTGGCTGTCCAGCCGCATCCGTCAGGAGCGGGAAGTGTGCGCGGATGCCATGGCGGCCGAGTTGTGTGGAGACAGATTCGAGTATTCCCGGGCGCTACTGGCTTTGGAGGAATGCCGCGTGTCGCTGGCACCGGCGGCCGGCGGAGGCTCCCTGAAGGATCGCATTCGCCTGCTCGTCGATCCCCGGTACGCCCCGGCGAGCCCCTGGCCGGCTGCGCTGCTCCTGCTGCCGTTGATCGCGCTGGGCGGCCTGCTGCTGGCACCGCAGGCGGTTCGCAGCGAAGACAAACCTAAGGCGGAAAGCCTCAAGAGGGAACAGAAACTCAGGAAGGAACTGGGCACCCCTTACCGCAAGTGGGTGAACGAGGATGTAGCCTACATCATCACAGTCGAGGAGCGGAAGGCGTTCGAGCGGCTCCGCACTGACGAAGAGCGGGAGCAGTTCATCGTGCAGTTCTGGCTCCGCCGTGATCCGACTCCTGGCACCGCAGTGAACGAATTCAAGCAGGAGCACTACCGCCGGATCGCTTACGCGAACGAGCGGTTCGCTACGGGCATACCCGGCTGGAAGACCTCGCGCGGCCGTATTTACATTGAGGAGGGGCCGCCGGATGAAGTCGAGTCTCATCCCGCCGAATTCCGTGAAAGCTGGCGCTACAATCCTTCGGCAAAGCGTGAAGGTACCACCACCTATGAATTCCAGGGCCAGGATTACAAAGTGGTGAGAATGACACAGGTCAAGCAGCCATAGGCTGGCCACGTCGTGCCCGGCCAACTTATCTAAACCATTCGGCCGGATCCAGCGTCAGGCCATCAGAGGAAACATGCCTGCTCTGAAACGGTTCCTGGCCGCTTTAGTTCTTGGCTGCGCGGCACTCGCGGCGCAGCCCTCCTGCAGCATAAGCCCCGATACCCAAGCGCACCTGGACGCGCTCGACAAAAGCCGCGAGAGCATACCGTCGTATGAGTATGCCCTCTGGGCGCGGCGGCAACTGGAGAAGTGGTTGGCGGCCGCCCCCGAGGACATCGATCTCCACCGCCGTTACATCGAGATCTTCACCCAGGACGTCCGGCTCTACCGGGAGTTTCCGGCACTGCGCGAGCGCTACCGCCAGCGGGCCGAGACGCGCAAGGACGCGGCGTCGGTCTATCTTTACGGGTTCCTGTTGCAGCGCTTCAACACGGCCGAGTCGGTGCGCCAACTGGAGCGGGCCAAGGAACTGGACCCCAAGCTGTACTACCCTTACGTGTCCCTTTCGAGCATCCTGTCACGCTCGGCCAGGTTCAAAGACGAAGCCAAGGCCGCCGAGAACATGGCCAAGTATTTCGAGCTCTGCCCGGCCGGTTTTGAAGCCAATCCGCTGTACATCCTGCTCCGCGCCGGAACGCCCGAATTACAGGCCCGGGTGGCGCACAACCTGCGCCAGGCGCTCGAAGCCGAGACCGCGCCGCGCAGACTGCTTTTCTATGAGCGGCTGTGGCGGCTGGAGAAGCTGACACCCAAGCCCGCCAGCCAGCAAGCGTTCTCCTTGGTTTCCCGCCGCACGTACGAGGAGAACAAGCCGCCGGCCCCGGCAAGCGCTGGCGGCTGAAGTCGCTGGAAGGGAAGGCTGTGCTGATCAACGTCTGGGCCACATGGTGCGGCCCCTGCCAGACCGAGTTGCCTCATTTGCAGAAGCTCTACGAACAGGTGAAAGACCGGAGCGATATCGTGATTGTGAGTCTTAATATCGACTCCGATATCGGGCTCGTGGAGCCGTTCGTGAAGGAGAAGGAGTACACATTCCCGGTCCTGCCGGCCGAGCGCTATGTAACCATCCTGCTCGAAAGCGTGGGCGTACCGCAGAACTGGATCATCGACGCCCAAGGCAAATGGCAATGGGTCCAGATGGGCTTCAACCCGGCGGAGACGGACTGGGAGAAGTCGGTGCTGGCCAAGCTTATGGAGAACCGTAACCTGAACGCTGCGCCGTAGGGCAAGGTGGCCTACGGCCGGAACGATTCGAGCGCGGGCACCGGGTCACCCTGTTTGTAAGCGCGACTGAAAGCTTCAATGTTCGTCTGCAGCTTGCGCCAATATTGGTACTCCATGTCCCAACGGCCAAGCGCGGAGCCCAGGCGGTAATGTGTGTACTCGTTGAGCCAGTTGCGTTGGAACTCTTCTTTGAGTTCCATGGCCACGTCGGCCAGGTCGGCCAACCGGCTGTGGTCCAGTGCTGCCGTCTCGAG
The DNA here is from genome assembly GCA_964561215.1 of uncultured Solibacteraceae bacterium. Classification (GTDB taxonomy): domain Bacteria; phylum Acidobacteriota; class Terriglobia; order Bryobacterales; family Bryobacteraceae; genus JAJFUV01. Next base: position 7,488 of record CAZLOS010000122.1, read on the forward strand.
GCGCAGGAACAGGTACACGGAAGAGACGTCCTTCGAGACGCTGCAACGTTCCACAAAATCGGCGATCTGCAGTGCGAACAGCGGCTTCATTCCCGCGTAGTCGAGCGTGCGAGCGCCCAGCAACAGGCCATCCAGCGTCGCCCTGTCGCCGCCCTTCGCGATGGCTGCGAGCAGGTGCTCCTGGGCCTCTTCGGCACGGATGCGTGCCCCGCGCAGTTGCTCACGGTGTGCCGCGAAGAACTTCATTCGCTTGGGATCGAGCGGGTCCAGCCACATCTGGCGGCGCGTGTTCCCGCCCAGGCCTTCGAACAGCAGATCGTCCGATTTCTGCAGCGCGCCGAGCGCCGCCGCGACGTCCGCGGCCGCAGCCTGCGGGTACATCAGCTTCGCGTAGTCGGAATAGAAGCTCGCGCGATCGATGGGCGCCTCCTGCCAGGGCGCGATCACGCCATAGGCCACGGCGGCGAACGACGGGCGGTACAAAACGTGCGCATCGTCGGTCCAGCCGGTGTGCAGCATGCCCAGGACGCCGTACTTGCGGGCGGCGGCGAGAAACTGGTCCACGTTGTCGAAGGTGCGCGTGAACTTCGGGGTGATGTCTACCCAATTCGAGACGGCCGTGGCGATAAAGGTTGGCACTTTCGCAGCCGCGAACGGCGCCACGTGGCGCGTGTAGTCTTTCTCCGGCCCATACACCCAGGGCATGGCGATGGTGCCGCCCTTGAGTTCCGGGATCACCTCCGGATAGCGCGTCAGGATGTCGGCCCAGATCATCGGGCGCTTGCCTTGAGCCTGGACAATGCGTGCCACCTGCTTGAAGTGGTCGATGTAAAGCCGCCCGGGATCCGTACCGCCGGCGGCAACGCTGGACACCTTCTCCAATTCGTAGGTCTCATCCATGCCGATGTGGAAGAACGGGCTGGGGAACATCCGCGCCAGTTGCTGCACCCAGTCCTGGATCATCGGCCGCACCGCCGGATTGCGCGGATCGAATTCGCCGCCGTAGCGCAGCGGAGCCAGGTCGGCGTACTTCTCCAGGCGGAACACGTCGTGGAGGTGTCCGTAAAGCTCCACGCACGGAACCACGTCGATGTGGCGCTCGCGGCCGTAGTCGACAATGCGCCGCACTTCGTCCTGCGTGAAGCGCGCCGTAGGATTCAGCAGCGAATAGCCTTTGAACTCAATGCTGGCTTCCGAGTAGAAGTAGTACTGGTTGGCTTTCCAGCGGGCCAGGAAGTCGAGCTGGCGCTTCACCTCGTCTTCGGTCGGCAGCCCGCCGTGGCTCATGTCCATCATGAAGCCGCGATAGGCGAGCGACGGATAGTCCTCGATTTCAACCACCGGCAGCGCGGCCTCCGCGCCCGAGCCCTCGGCCAGTTGCAGAATCGTCTGCGCGGCGTAAAACAAGCCAGCGCTCGATTTGGCACGGACTTCGACACCGGCCGGAGCAACCTTGATCGAGTAAGCCTCGCGGGACTCCGGGCCCGCCTTTTCGTCGACGCCCGGCAGGGCCGCGCCTTCGCCCGTGCGGTTCAGGGTGAGCTGCTTCGCCCCGCTCGCGGCGAATCTGAGCCGGCCGGAGAGCAAATTCTGAACAAACCGGTCCTCCACGCTTGCCGGTTTGGCGAAGCGGATGGAAAGCTCGGATACACGAACGGAGCCTTCGCCGTAACGGACCTTCACGGGACGCGGCAGCAGCGGATTGTGCGCCGCCAGGGCCAGGCCCGACAGGGCCGTGATCAACACAACAGTTCGTCGAAGCATCGAATATACCTTACGCTTTCTCGTGGCGCGGCCACAATTTCGTGCCCGGAGGAATCGTGTCCAGGAAGTTGGCCGGAGCAACGGCCTCGGGGTACCGCGCCAATATGAAATCCTTCAAACGCATCTGCAAATCTTTAGGAACGGGCAGACCCGGAGGACGCGGCGGGCCGGCTTTAATGAATCCGAAGGCATCGTTGAGCGCCTTGCCGCGCGCGGCTCCCCCGTAATCGTCCCATCCTTTCAGCTCGGGGGGCGCGAGGTAGGGCCGTCCGGCTCCCGCGCGCAACCGGCCCACCACTTCGGTGAACAGCGCCCAGACGCGTTCGGCTTCCTCGTACTTGCCTTCGCCGCACAGCTTCAACGCCTTCTGCTCGAGATGAGGCATCAGGGTGAGGCTGACGCTGCCCACCCCGGGCGCGCCGAGCCGGTACATTTCCACCAGCCAGCCGGCGTCGGTGGCGCTCATGTGCACCAACCCTGTAGCGCCTTGCAGCGCGCGCCAGCCGCGAAAATCGAAATGCGCTTCCTTACTGCCCACCATGTTCGGCAGGTGCGCCAGTTGGCGGAAAGTTTCCGCGGTGTATTCCTGGCGGATCCAATCGAAGTGGTAGATGACAATGCCGAGATCGGGGCAGGCCTTGGAGAACTGCTCCCAGAAGACCATCAACTCGCGCTTCTTGAGTGTGTAATAGAACGGCTGCATGGCGAGCACGGCTTCGCAGCCGGCTTCCATAGCGGCCCGGCCGCGGTCGATGACTTCCTTGGGATTGAGGCCCTGCGCGCCAATCACGCTCACTACACCGTGGGGACGCGTCTCCTCGGCCAGAATCTCGGCGATGCGCCGGTGCTCGGCGTCGGTGAGCGTGTAGAACTCGCCGGTCGAACCCGCGAGCACGATGCCGTCCACGCCCAGGCGGACCAGCTTGCGGATGTTGGAGCGCAGCGCCTCCTCGTCCAGCGACAGGTCGTCCGCAAACGGGGTGGGCGGGTAGGCGAAGACGCCGCGATAGCGCTCTTTCGTCAGCCCTTTGCGCGGTGGCGCGGCGGGTGCGCCGGCGGCGGCACTTGTGGCCGGTCCGGCCACACTCATGGTTCCCAGGAAACTGCGTCGATTCAAGCTACCTCCTGAAGGTCGCGGAATGTTCCAATATATCGCGAAACGTGCGCGAACTTAACGGAGGAGCTTGCCCGGTTTACTCCTTGGGGATCAGCTTCAGCGTCACGCCCCTGCGGTCGTTTTCCTTGAGGGTAAGCTTTTCGCCTTTGCTCTCGTAACGTTTCACGAACTCCGGATCCATGTGGGCGCCCGGCTCCATGTCCTGCACGGCAAGCAGCAGGTAATCTTCCGGCGTGACGCTCTTAAAGCTGAACGCGCCCTTCTGGTCGGTCCCGCTGAGCCGATGAAGCGGATAACTCTTCGATTTCGGGATCAAGGCTACCCAGGCGCCGGAGACCGGTTGGCCCTCGGCGTCCTGTACCGTGCCTTCCACCTGCGCCGCGCCCGGCCGCAGCTTGATCTCCAATTTTCCACCGCCTCCAAGGGGGATCTCCAGTCCGTCATCAGCCATCCGCTGGCCACCGAGCGTGACCGAACTCACGTAGGTGCCCTCCGGCGCAGGCATCATGCGCACGAAGTACTTTCCCGGCGAGACCGCCTTCAGTTGGAAAGCACCGCTTTCGTCCGCATTGCCCATGGATGGCATTGAGGTCGCCTCTATGGCTTCGAGATAAACACGCTGAGCTTTGAGAGTGGGTTTCTGGCTCTGCTCGCCGTCGAAGACGATCTCACCGCTTACATCGGGGGGCAGCACGAAATCCACCGTGACGCCGCTGATGGGCTTGTCGCCCACTTCGAGCGTGACACTCGCTCCACCGGATCGTGGAGCGGATCCATCCCTGACGTGCAGCACATAGGAACCCGGCGTCACGGCTGTAATCTCGAAGCTTCCGTCGGCCGGCTTGACCGGCGCGCCGCGTCCCGACATCATTCCAGGCATGCCGCCGTCCTTCTGGCTTAACTGGACATACAGCCTCTGCCCGGCGGTCGTGCCCAGCACCTTCCCTCGCACCCGCACGGCCTTGGTCTTGATCAGGCGGATGTCCGTGCCGCCCGCTTCCGTTCCCGCCGTCACTGTGACTGGCGCGGCACCGCTCGCATCCGGCGAGTTCGGATAGTAAGTGGGCAGGTACGCGGGCTCGGTCCCGTCCACCGCCGGCGTGCCGCCGCCCTGCATCCTCGGAATCGCAAGCACCAGGTATTTCCCTGCTACCACGTTGGAGATGCGAAACTCGCCCAAGTCGTTTGTGTTCGCCATGCCGCCCGTCGGCGCATACTGCCGCCGGCCGCGCTGATAGACGGATGCCAGGGCGCTCACCGAAACATCCTTAAGCGGCTCGTTCTCCTCATCCACGACCTTCCCCGATATGACGGCGTTGGGTTGGAGCTTGAAGTCGATCCCCTTGAGCGCCTGCCCCGCGGCCAGACTTAAGGGCGTACCACCCATCGGCCTGCCGCGCGAGCCGTACATCTGGAGAACGTGGCGTGGGTGCCGGGCCAACACCATGTACTTACCGGCGTCCAGGTCCTTGAGGACATAATGTCCGCTTTCATCCGTAGTGGCGCTGGTCCGGGATCCACCAGAGGCGGCAGGCAGCGACATCACGCTGACGTTCTTCAGAGGACTTCCCGACGCCGCATCCAGTACCGTCCCTTCGATGGATGCCTTCTTCTCCTCGACGGCGGGCTTGGCCTGCTCTTGCTGCTTCTCCTGGAACGCGTTCATCGTCAGCGCGGCCGAAAGAAGAATCATGATGCATTTCATGGCGGCACCTCACTCCTTTGTGATCGGAATGACGTTCAACTTGACTTCCCCGCGGCCGTTCTCTTCCAGCACTACTTGCGCGGCGCGGTCTTCCACAGGCTTCACCACCTCGGGGTCGACGTAGGCTTCCGGCTCCAGGTCTTCCCAGGCGAGCGCCTTGTAGCGGCCCGGTGCGATGTTCTTGATCAGGAATGTGCCTTCATGATCGGATATCGCCATGCGGTACAGCGCGGCGCGGCCGGATTCGGGAACCAGCGCCACAGTGGCGCCCGCGAGCGGTTTCTCGTCAGCGCCCAGCACGACGCCCTTCAACTCGGCCGAAGCTTTCCCGAGCTGAATTTCAAGCTTCGCCCCCGGCGGGAAGCTCACCTTCTCGGGATCTGTGATTTGCCCGTTCAGCTTCACGGTTTTCAAGTAAGCGCCCGCCGGCAGGTCCGCCACGTATACGCGATAGGGGATGGAATGGACGCCTTTCAACTTGAACTCACCGCTCTCGTTCGCGGTGCCGGAGATCGCGCCCGTGAGGTAGGCCTCCGTTCCAAGCCGCACCGACATGCTTTTGGCGCCACCCTCGAATAAAGCACGGCCCGCGATCTCGATTCCCTCGCTGAGTGGGAGTTCCACCCCGTCGATGTGCTGCTCGCCGACTTCAATGGGAAGGAACGCGCTCACGACGGGTGCATCACGCATGGATTGCACCGTCAGGACGTACAATCCCGGCCGCACACCTTTGATCTCAAATGTGCGCTCGCCCGGCTGTATCAGCGCACCTCTACCGGCCGTGAGCATAGCTTGCGTGACGGTCGTAGGCCGCAGGCCCACCGCGAGCATCGTGCTGGCCGCCTCGCCCGCAAGCCGCCCGCGGATGCGCACCGCGGTGCCTTTGATCAACTGGATGTCGATGCCGCGGAGGTCCTCACCTCGCGCGATGGCCACCGGCGCGGCGCGCTCCATTTCCGTAGTGTTCGGATAGAATGTGGTGGCGTTGACCCGGTCCGGCGCCTCCGGCAACGGACCCTTCGTCGCGCCGGGCATGTCGACACCAGAGCTGTAATCGACCGCACAGACGAGGTACCGCCCGGCGCGCAACCCGCTCACTCGGTACTCGCCGCGGTCATTTGTTCCAGTGCCTCCCGCCATGTACCAGTCTCGCCTCCCGTTGCGGAACTCCCGCCGGAACAGGCGCACGCCAACATTCGCCATCGGCTCGCCGTCCGCATCCAGCACGCGCCCGGAGAGGACGGCGTTCGGAAACAAGCGGAAAATCACGCCCGTGACGGGTTGCCCATCGTTAACCGCCAGCACGGCGCCGGTGTTGGGATTCGAGCGAGAACCGTGGATTTGCCGGTCGAAGCCGTTCCTTTCGCCCGAGAGCAGGTATCCGCCCGCGGCGAGATTCTGGAAAACGAACCGGCCGAATTCATCCACCTGGGTGGTTGCCGGCGTGCCCTTGCCGTCGACGCGCGTGGCCGTCAATGTTACGCGCCGCAAGGGATTGCCCGTTAAGGCGTGTACCACCTGGCCGGAGATTGCCTCCGCCGCCAGCCCTGGAAACGCGACCCCGAGAACAACCGCTGCCGCTACGACGTGTTTCCACCGCGGTAGGTTCATCCGATCCCCCGGAACACAACAGACTTGGCGGAACTTCGGGCCTTAGTATCTATTCATACCGAAGCGCGTCCACCGGGTCAAGGCGGGCGGCTTTGCTGGCGGGCCAGATGCCGAAAAACAATCCGATGCCGACCGATACCGCCACGCCCAGCACCGCCGCCCAAACCGGAACCGCGGTGGGAAGCGCCGGGAATGCCAGGTGCGCCACGGTGGCGATGAGCCAGCCGAGCAGGATGCCGAGCAGGCCCCCTGTCCCGGTGAGCACGGTCGCCTCCGTCAGGAATTGCAGGATGATGTCCGCCCGGCGCGCGCCGAGGGCCTTGCGGACCCCGATCTCGCGCGTGCGCTCGGTCACGGAAACCAGCATGATGTTCATTACGCCGATACCGCCCACCAGCAATCCAATGCTGCTGAGCACCACCATGACGATGGCCACCACCGATGTAGTCTTGCGGAAGTCCTCCACCATCTGCTCGGCGGTGGAGATCCAGAAATTGTCGGGCTTGTCGTACGGCACCCGGCGCTCCTGGCGCAGCACCCCGCGCACTTCGTCCATGGCCTGGGCCAACTTGCCCTCCTCGCCCACGATGACCAGCATGTGTTCCTTCGCATTAGGAAACATCTTGCGCAGGGTCCAGTAAGGAATCAGGACCCGCGTGTCGTCCTGCGATGCCATCATCACCGAGGGCCGCGCCATGCTGCCCACCACCTCAAACTGCCGGCCGTTCACATCGATCCATTTGCCGACCGGGTCCACATTCGGGAAGAAGGTTTTCTGGATGTCCTCGCCGATCACCACCACTGGCATGCGGTGCTGGCTCTCCATATCGGTGAAGAAGCGCCCGTACTTCATGTCCACCAAGCCACCGTAGGCGTAGCTTTCCGTGGTGCCGGCAAAGCGGATCTGATAGACCTCATTGCCTTTATACTTGGCGCGGTAGACCGTCCGGAAATCGAACATCGGGAAAATGTAGGGACTGACGTGCTTGACCGATGGGCAGCGCTCGGCGACGGCGCGGGCGTTTTCGTAAGTGAGCGGTTTGCGCTGGCGCTCCTCGGGCGTCAAGTCGCCGAAGCGCATGGTGCCACGGATCTTGAACACGATCAGCGTGTTCGGCCCGAAGCTGCGGATGATGTCGGTGATGGCGCCGTCCAGCCCCGCGATGATGGAGCCGACGCCGATGATGGTGCTGGTCCCGATGATGACGCCGAGCACGGTCAGGAACGTCCGCATCTTGTGCGCGCGGATGGTACCCAGCGCGAGCCAGGCGCTCGACTTGAATGTGAACCAGCTCATCGTTCCATCCTTAGCGCGGCGATCGGATCCAATCGCGCGGCGCGCTGCGCCGGGTAGATGCCGAAGAACAGCCCCACCGCCGTCGATAGCACCAGCGAGATCAGCACGGCCGACAACGGCATGGCCATCGGCACCGGGGTCAGTTTGCTCACCACAATGCCGATAATCCAGGCGGTTCCGACACCTACGGCACCTCCGGCGGCCGCCAGCAGGCTCGATTCAACCAGGAACTGGTTCAGAATGTCGCTCCTGCGGGCTCCGACGGATTTGCGGATCCCGATCTCGTGCGTCCGTTCGGTGACCACCGCCAGCATGATGTTCATGATCACAACCCCGCCCACCACCATGAAGACCGAGACCACGGCGATGGCGGTGGCGGCGATGGCGCCCGTGAGGCGGTCCCAGGCCGAGACCAGCGAGTCCGAGTTGGCCAGCCCGAAATTATCCTCCTGGTTCGGCCGCATGTGGCGGTGCGCGCGCAGAAGCATGCGCACCTCGTCCTGCGCCTGGAACAGGTGCATCTGGTCCATCGCCACGCCGCAGAACCCGATGCCGTTGCGGCT
>CAZLOS010000123.1:0-15397 GCA_964561215.1 uncultured Solibacteraceae bacterium
TCAACTGCTCTGCCAGCCAGGCCTTGTATGCCATGCGTCGCAGGTTGTTCTTCTTTTCCTCGTCATCCTGCACCGCTGCGTCGATCTTTCTGAGCGTTTCGGCATACTCGGCAATCAACTTCTGTTCAGGCGTTGCGAGGCGGGACCGCAGTTCCTTCAGGAGGTCGTTGTACTGCTTCAGCTGGTCGTTCAGCTTTCTCTGCTGTTCCGCCGCGGCGCCGGCGGCGTCGCCCTGGTTGTTCGTTCCCGCCGCACCCTTGGCGACCTGGTCCACGAATTTCGTGAGTTCGCCGGAGAGCGCACGCGTGGACGCCTCGAACGCCTCCAATTTCCGCTGGTTTGCGCCAAATCCAGAGAACGCGTTGATAGCCCCGTTACCGAACTGTTTCGCTGCCTCACCTAAGAAATCGACCGTCGAGCGGGCATTCTGCGCCATTACTCGATAGATGCGCCCGGCCTCTCCAGGTAGCTTTCCTAGGAAACTCAGGAATTGGCTGAAGGCGTAACTGATGGCAGCCAGCACGGCAAGATTTGTCGCTCCGGCCAGGTTCACAACCAGCTTGATCGCGCCCCAAACCATGTCCCAGAGCGTCGCGAAATAGCCCAGGTAACGTGCAAGATCCGCAAGTCCGTTCAACGTATCGAGCACGAAACGGTTCACGCTCTTTGCCAGGCCATCGACATCCTGCTTCTTCGCCGCGTAGCCAGCCAACGACTCCAGCAGCTTCCGGTTCATTTGTTGAAGCACTTCCGACCGATTGATTGCTTCGCCGATTGATAGCAGATAGCCGCGCCAAATCCTTTCGCCACGAGTTATGGCGTCCTGGATACTCAAGAAGTCCGGTGGAAGTTTGGCGGCGGCCTCGCGTGTTCTCTCAAGCAGCTCGTTGTAAAAGGCCTGCATCCGCGCGGAATCCTGGAGGGCGCTGCTGTGCCGGCCGGTGGCCATCGCCATTTCCGAAATAGCATCCCTTACGTTGATGTGAATGCCGATCGCCTGAAAACCGCGCGCGTTGCCGCGAATGATCGCGTCTGTGAGCGTATTCATGGCTTGCGCGCCATCGACGCGCGCTGACTTTGCGAGGCGAAAGACGTTTTCGGTCAGCTCGACGTACTGGTTGGCACTGAGCTTGGCGCCCGACTGCATTACCCGGTTGGTGTTCTTAAGCAGATCGGTTGACCCGACCAGCCCTTCGGTCGCGGCCTTCAGCTTTCCCAGCGTATTGGCATGCCAACCCACCGTCTGAGTCAGGCCCTCATAAGTGAGCTTGAGTTCGGTTAGGTCGGAGGCTTCTTTCGCAAGACTCGCCAGGAAGCTTCCCACGCTCTTGGCGACCACGAGCAAAGCCGAGCTGAGGCCCACAACCATAGCGGTCGCGCCGAGGCCGATGCGCTTGAAGCCCCCCTCGGCAGAACTGGCCGCCTGATTCAGTTGCCTCTGCCAGGCGTCCAGCTTGGACATAACCGAGTCGAAGGCAGCGTTGAACCCGGCACTCATCGCCGTTCCGGCCTGGCGCATGACAGCCATGTTCTGTTCGAGCGTACGGCGGGTCGCTTCGACTGCCCGGCTGACTCCGTCCGAATAATTCGATCGCAGCGTTGCTTCAACGGTATTAGCGGCCATTGCGTCTCCCTCGCCTCCGCGCGACAATGGGATCGATGCTCACCGCGATCGCCGTAGGCTTCCTGCTGCTGTTCGCTTTCAGGGCTGTGCGCATCGTCCTTCTGCACTCCGCCGCCGCGTTGCTCGGCCTGATCATTTTGGTACTGCGCTTCTTCGCGCCGCCTACTTCGTTGTCCCGGCCGACGCTTTGAGCATCGCTTCGGCGTCCTTCACCTCGTAGTAGCGCGTGATCGTCGCCAACCCCTGCCACTGCTGATAGTCGAGCGCCTCGTTTTCCAGCGGATACCCCGCCTTGCGCCAGAGGAACAGCCGGACCAGATTGTTCACCCATTCGCGAAATTCCAGCGGGTAGAGTCGATTCAGAGGCCGCAGTTTGCAGACCGAGCAATACCCTTCCTCGTCGTGATCCGACTCGGGTGCCGGGCACCGCTCGCAGTCTCGAACTTTGGCCTCGTAATCGCATTCCAGAAACTCGCGAATGAGCTCCGTCAGTTTCCCGCTTCGTCCCCGGCCGCGGTGTCCTCAAAGTGCAGCGCGACACCGCATTTCCAATTGAGCGGGATGAGATCCTTCCAGGTCTCGACTTGCGTTCCCAAGACGGAGGAACAGAAACGCTTGTCCTCATCAGAGAGCTGCGTGTCTTTGGTCAGCGGGAGCACTTCATCCTTGGCGTTCTTGTATTGCGCGTTTTCGACGTCCAGCAGGATCCCATTCACAAACTCTTCGCGGGCTTCATAGAGGCGCGACTGCACCTTGTTGCGCTTCGTGATGAATCTCCGGCTGAGAAACTCGCTGACCTCCTTGCCGGTTGGTTGCCGGCAGATGAAGGTGACAGTCTCGTCTTGAACGTCGATCACAATTCGTATTTGGTCACTGAAAGAAAGTGGCATCGTAATCTCCTTCCGAGGTGTTTTCTTGTTACGCAGCCGCCAGGTAACTGGCCTGCTGCAGGTTGATGACGTGGATGCTCGGGCCGCCGTAGGTGGGATGAGCCAGGACGGCGAACTTGGCCGCCAGCTTCAGCGTGCCGTCATCGACGCCCTTCTTGGCTTCCCTGTAGACCACGCGCGGCAGGATCACCTCGATGGTGTACTTCGCCGTACCATTCGCCGTGCCACCGATGATCGGGATATTCATGACATACTCGGTGCCGGCCAACAGCGCATCGCGGTGACTGGAGTCTTCCAGTTCGAGATCGGCCTCCAGTTCCGCCTCGAACTTCGATCCGCGGCGAATGCTCCCCACGTTCCCGCTGGCGTCTCCGAACAGGTACACGCCCTTGCCGCTGTTCTTGAAGCTGAACTTGAAGTTCCGGAGCGGCGCGCTGAGACTGGTCCCTCCAGTGACCGCCGTTCCGTCGAAGGTGCCGCCGCGAAGCAGATTCGCGTCGCCGTAGACGAGGTAGCTCTCGTCGACGCCGTCCGGCTTGGCGGTGACATCATCTGCCTCCGCGCCGGCGCCGATCAGATCGGCCTCGAATTCCACGAAGTCTCCCCGCTGGCCGCTGAGCGTGAAGCCCGTGCAGGCGACGCCGCGGTAGACCTTCTGATTGAAGCCGTCGTTCTCGACCATCGTGCGCGTCGGCAGTTCCCCGACGGTCTTGTCGATCTCGATTTTGTGTTTGTAGGCCGTCGTTGTGCCCACAGGCGTCGGCGTGTCCTTGCCCATCGCCATCGAGGCAAACAGGCCGACGATATGCGGGAACGCCTTGGACTTGTGCTTGCCTGAGAATTTCTTGGTCAACAGACGGGTCTTCGTCGGGAGAAGCTCGCCCGTGACTTCGTCGTCGTTCATGTAGAACTTTTCGGGCTCGGGCTCCATGGGCTCGCCCTCGAAGTTCAACCGCGTGTCGACAGGTTGCGCCGTCGCGATGTCGGCTTGCTTCAGCAGCGAAAATGCGCGCCAGGCGCCGATAATTGATTGAGGCATTACTTCACTCCTTCCGAGGGCTGCTCGGTCATAGACTTCATAGATTCACCACCTTGGTGATTTCCGCGGAAACCGTACCCACCGCGAAATAGAACGGATTCTCCGGAGCGACAATCACGCTCGAAACCAGGTCGCCAGTCACGAACGCATTCGCGCCCAGGCCGGAATTCGAGCGCCGCGCCTGGTGCAGCAGGATCTCGACCTGGCGCATCAAATGCGTGGCCCGTCCGCGCGCTGCCGCTTTGGTATGAGAGCGCACGATGATCGCAACGGTCGTGGGCACGACGTACTGGATCTGGCTTGCGGTGAATGCGGCTGACTTTGTTGGCGTCAACATGCAACTCACCGCGATTGCTGGAAGTTCCTCCGGCCGAAAACCTTGAATCAGCCTATCTCCCGTAAACAGGCATTCGCGGACTTCGTCCTCGAACGTTTTGACTTCTCGGAGTGTCGAGGCGTTCTGGAGGATCGCCAGGACGGCGTGTTCCATCTCCGCGTAGACGTCGCTCATGCGGTCTCCTTGGCGAGTTCGCGCTCGATGATTTCGACGTACCGCGGCAAGAATGCTATGGTCGACTGGCCGAACACCGGGCGCGGCCGCATGCCGGCAATCGACCACCGGTATTGCACCTTGCCCTTCACGAGGGGCAACTGCGGCTGCTGGAGTGGCCATGGCCCGCGCGCAACAATGCGCCGCTTCAGTGGTCCATAGATGCCCGTTCCATATTCGACCCAAGGCGCATACTGCAAATGCGTGCCGATGCGCGCCTGGATGGTTCCATCACTCAACCGATCTATCTGCACGCCTGTCGTCTGAGTGAGTTTCGATGTCTTGCCTTTCGGCAATTTGTGCTTGAGGATCGCGAGCAGCTCGAAGGCTGCATTGCGCACGGCCGCCTCCGGCACGCGCGCGATCGCGCGTCCCTTGGCGCGCAGCATCTCAGTGACCTGCTCGACCAGCTTGTTCGGGTTGTCCCACTCGAACTTCACCGTCATGCGATCTGCACCTTGGGCCGCTTGTAGCGATTGCAGGCGACGCGCGCCGATGGGCACAACGCCGCCTGCGCATAAGTCGTCGTGGTGCCGGCGTTGTTGTTGCCCTCCGAGATGACTCCCTGGCGGTTGCCCAGATTCATCAGATACATCACCTGTAGGATGCAGGCGTGCGAGATCTCGGCCGGCACTGCGGCATAACCCGCCTCATAGCTGACTGACACGTTCTGGGCCCCACGCGCAAAGAGGCGCGAGGTCGAGCGCAGGCGCGGGTTATACTCAACGCCTTCGTCCAGCTTCAGGAAGTTCTCGTAGACCTTGATTTCGCTGACCGGGATCGATTCACCGTCGATCGCGACCGACGTGATTTTCACCACCGGCGAGTGCCGCAGAGCCAGCAGGTTCGATCCATCGCCGTCGTACAGTTCGGAGGTATAGGTCTGGACGCCGAAGTTCCGGCCGCATTCGCCGGAAATCTGCCCGCTGGCGACCTTGATCAGAAACGCGAGCTTCGCGTCGTTCAATGTTTCACTGGAGGCAACACCCAGAAACTCCCTGACCTGGCCAAGCGAGCATAGCGGATAGGGCTCGGCGACCGCGGGATGCGCCTGCACAGCGAGCGCGAGTTCGTTGGAGGATTCCTCGCCAAGCTGGACCTTGACTGTGAGCGGTCCGGCAACGCCGAGCAGCAGGTCGGGCACGGCCGAGGTGATCTCTGTTGCGGAAACCACCACCGCGCGCGTGTCGGCGTATTGAACGCCGGTTCCCGTGTAGACGACGGCGGCTCCGGCCGCGAAGCCGGTGCCGGTGAGTGTGATCTGATCTCCGGGCTTCACCGATCCGGGTGCGAGTTGTATCAGCGTAATCGGCATGGACGATTCTCAGGGCCAGGGCGGCGATTCTCTAAAACCGCCGCCCTTCCTCCTCCCAGTGATTGCCTGGGCTCCGAACCTCGCCTGACAGTCAGGCGCGCCCTCGGCCCGAGAACTTCAGGCGAACTACGCCTTCACCGCGGCGTGGTCGTAGATGGCGATCGCGTCGCCGTTCTCGATCTGCACGGCCGCGCGCATGGTCAGCACGTAATCCGTGGCGCGCTTGCGCGGCTGGCGGAACGGCTCGATGCGGATGTCGCGCTGGATGCCGAAGATCAGGTTGCGCAGGTCGGTCAGCACAACGATCGTGCCGTCGGTATGCGGCGTCGCCTCGTGGGTGAAGGCCATATCCGTTTTCATCAACGGAACCTGCACGTTTTGAATGCCGCGCAGCGGCAGGTCGCGTACGCCCGTGATGCTGGCCCACGCTTCGCTGTACCCCTTCGCGGCCAGCATCTCGTTGTAATCGAGGTACAGGTCGCTGTTGAGCAGCCACGCCAGGTTGCGCGTGTCCTGCCGGTACTTCGACGGGAGCGACTTCAGCAGCTTCGTCGCTTTGCCGCCGTCGGTGCCCGGCCAATACCGGTCGCTGTCGCTCATCGCATCCGAGACATGCGCGCTGGCGGCCTTGGCCAGCTTGTACCAGCCATCCCAGCGATCCAGGATGCCGGTATCGGAGACAGAGGTGTCACCGTGAATCGCGGCCTGCTCGAGCTCGTTGGCCGCGCTGGCGGCAATCATCTTGAGCAGGTGCTGCAGGAAGGCTTCTCCCTCGATGTTGTCTTCGAGCGCGTCGTCGCCGACGCTCACGATCCCGATCACCTCGGAGGTCACCAACTGCACTTGGGTCGGGCCGGAGATGGAAACTGTGTCTCCCGGATCCGTGCCGGCGACGCCCTTCACCAGGACTTTTCCGCCGAGACCAATCTTGTCGATGTTCTGCGTCCGCGCCTTCATCTGCACCGTGCGGATCTTCTTGAGCAACACAGACTGGTCGACGACGTAGTCGATGAAAGCCGTGGCTTCGTCGAGCGCCAGGCCATAGGTCCAGCCGCTCGTCGAAATGGTCGCCTTGGTGAGGCGCTGGCCCGGCGTCAGGCCGGACACGGCCGCCAGATACTTCGTGAATTCCGCGAACTTCGGCCCGCCGGGGTTGTCGCCGCCGATGGCGCCGACCGACTTCAGGCGCTGCGATCCCACGCTGCGATTCTCGATCGCTGTCAGCCGCTCGTCGATCTTGTCGACGACGGTAACCAGCGGCTCCATCGCCTTGGTGACCGCTGAACCAATGGCTTCGCCGGAATCCGTGGGCGCGGCGTCCGGCTGCGTCTTGACCACCGGAGCCGGTTCGCTCTTCTCGACCGCGTCGGTGATCACGATGGTGGTGGAGCCATCGCCAGGGGCGTTCGCCGCCGGCGTGCCGCCGTCATCGATCGTCTCGGTTGCGTGCGACTCCGACGTGTAGGAACTCGTCATGGTCCGCGTCTGCTGTGCCTTGGCGAGCACGGATTTCACCGCGTCGCCGATTTGTCCGGCCAACGATTTCGCTTTCGGTGCCGGAGCTGTGTCTTTCGCCATATTGCTGTTGCTCTCCTTTTGACGTTGTGTGGTCTTGTAAGCTAAGACCTTCGCTCCGGGGTTCGCTGGCTGTACTTCGCTGCCCCGGACAATCGAAAACTCTTCAAGCTGTAGGTTGCTCAGCTTCCCCATCGCTATTTCCCTCCGCATCGTTGGCCCAGCCGCCGATCGAGAACCCCGAGATCTCTCCCTCGCGGGCCGCTTTGCGCAAATCCTCGTCGAGCAGCTTCACGCCGACAAACCAGGCCGCGTTGGTGCCCAGGACGTGGAACGTGCTCTCCACCAGCACGGCCTTCGCCGGTTTGTCGTGGTTCACCTTGATCGAGGCGTTTCCGGCGTAGTAGTCCTCCATGAACTGGTAGACCGCCCGGAAAAGCTCCTCTTGCGGGACCACATCCCCCTGGAGGTCGACGATGTCGGCCACGGAGGCATACCCCCACAAGATGCCCAACTCATCCGACTTCCGCGTTACCTGGACCTTCAACGTGACTTGCTTCATGCGACGTTACCCCGCTCTTCGCACGGAAACCCGTTTAAAAACGTTCCAAAACACTTGCCACGCCCAACGGGGGCATACGCCGTCCGGAAACGCCAGGAACGCCCGGCTTGCCAATAACTCATTCGCCCTCCCAGATCCGGCTCGGATCGATCTGGTAGTCGTCATCGACTACCGGCGAGAGCCAGCAGTGGCAGTTCACCAGTTCCCCGGCCGGCAGGGTGGGATCCAGCGGATGGTCGGCGGCATAGCCGCCCACGTCGAACTTCTCGTCGATTTCGACCTGGACGCCGTCGAGCACAGCATGCGTCGGGCGGGTGTTGTCGCCCAGGATGTTCCACTGCTTGCGTACAACCCCATTGCGGCGGTAGGTCTCGACCTGGGCCAGCTCACTCGCGATCCCGGTCTCAGTCAGCGCGAACCGCTTGGCTTCATACGTGGACGTGTAGCCCAGATCTTTCCGGAGCTGCTCAAGGAACTCCTTGTCGAACGGGTTGCGCCCCAGTTCGTAGAAGTTCGTCATGATCGTTTCGAATACCTGGTCGACGTGATTGCGCGTCGCCATCACCTCGGCTGACTTGCGCGACTCCAGGAAGTCGCGGATCCGCTCATTGCGCAGTTCGAAGTCGGCGGCCTTGATGCCGAGCTGCCCCAGTGCAAACTTCGCCGCGGCCTCGAACGTGTCAAACCGAGTCGCCTTCACGATCGCCGCCGCGACGGTTTCAACGTCGTCGAAATACTGATAGCCGCTGAGCAGGTCCATGAGCAGCTTGCGATCGGCGTCCGATAGCGCTTTCCTGACGGACTTCTCAGCCAGGCGCGTGTGACGCTGTAGCTTTTCCCATCGCTCTCCCTGCGCCATATAAGCCCACAGGGCGTCCAGGCCGTCCTGCCAGTAGTCGTTGACACGGGTGTAAAGCGGCTTGGAGGCACGCACGCGATCGAAGCGCCGGGCCCGGCGCAGCTTGCGCAGGCAACGCGCCGTTGCGTTGAACATGCCGGCAATGTGATGCTCGCAGCTCACTTGGTCACCGCCTGGCGAATATCGCGCTGGAGTTCCTTCAGCGCCTCGTCGACCCCGAGAAGGTCGGAGGTCGCGGGCGCCGTGATTGGTTCGTCGCCGCCTTCCAGGGGCTTCAGGTCCGGGAATCGCCGGCTTCGCACCTCGTTCGGTGTCAGCACGCGCCGGTCGAGGTAGGCTGAATCGACATCGGCGTTCTTCTTGCGGTCCTCGGTGTCATACGGCTCGAACTCAAAGCGCAGGTTCGTGATCTTGAATCCGCGTTCGATGATTTCGTTCAGCCGCGTGACAACCTGTTCCTGGCCCGGCGTGACAATCGAGTTCTTGTATTCCTCGATCTGCTCGGTTGCCAGGTTGCCTCCCAGCTTGCCGGTTTCGACGATGCCGACCTTTTGCGGCGGCACGCCGTGCGCGTGCATGAGCTCGTCGCGGCAGTCCTGGCGCAGCAGACGGAAGGACGCCTCGCGCGCCGCGTCCGAGGTCAGCTTCTCAAAATGCACCTTGCCGCCGCCCGGAGTCTCAAGGACCATCGTCTTGTGCGCCTGGCCCTTCAGGTGCTTCGTGAAATACTCCTTGATGGTGTCGACGGCTCCCTCGGCCGACTCTCCTTCGAGGATCACCGCATAGTCCGGGATGGCGTTGTTCGAGAAGAACTGCAGGTTGAACTCCGCCACCAGTGTCATCAAGGTCAGCGCGTTCCACGCCGGCATGACCGAAGGTATGCCGTAGTACGGCGACCAGGGCGAATAACGCGAGAAGTGGATCAGCGAAGTGAAGGCCTTGTTCGCGGCCAGAGGATCGTTGTCGCCTTCCTTCGGGTACTTGTCATCCTGGATGCCGTAAGCCCGGAAGTGCGCATACTCGGCGTTCTTCTGCTGAACGAAGCCGAGCTCATCCAGCCGGATCCAGACCTCTGTCGCCGGAACGTGGGCCAGTTCGGCGGGCTCGCCTTTCTGGTTCGGGATCACCTCCAGGTAGCCATTACCCAGGGCCTCGTAGTCCGACCAGGCGCAGCCCATTCCCTCGGCAAACGTCTTTCGCCCGAAGGCGTGCCGGAAGAAGTCAGTGATGCGGTCCTTCGCCGCCTGCGGCCCGTCTCCGGCAATCTTCCAGGGACGCCCCACGATATCCTTCGCCTTGGCCCGCACGGAGCGCGCATGGTAGGTGTTCAGCGTGGTTGCGTACGCATAAAGCGCCAGGTCGAACGGCCGCGAAGCACATTTCACGCCGTCGATCTGTGTCCCGTATTTCTCGCGCAGGCGGCGGCTGCCCTTCTGATCCGAGATGGACTTCACAACCTGGTGGTATTCGCTCACCTCCTGGCGGGCGGCCATCAGCAGCGGAGCATCGATCTTGCAGACCTGGCCTGACGCGGAATCGAGAAGGAACGCTTGTATCTTCACAGCAACCTCGCCTTGATCTTGCGGTTCTGCTTGCCGCGCAGCAGCGATATCGCGCGCTCAACCATGTCCGGCCCGTCGTCGTGCGCGTTCATCGAGACGCCCAGCGCCTCGAACTCATCCAGACATTTCTGAACGTCCGGAGACCAGTACGACGAACTCGGATGCGGGAACAGGATGCGGCCTTGCTCGGCCAGCGGCGCCAGGCGCGAAATGCGCCGGAGTTTGTCGGAGCTGATATCGTCGACCGGGACGGCCGGAACCTGCAGGTTCGCTTTGGCCGACTCTTCCTCGACGAGCTGCTTGAGTGCGTCCTGATAGGCGATGGTCTCGAAGCCGAACTTGTAGAGGTTCGGAAATTCGCGGCACGTCGAGAGCACCAGCGCGATCTGCTGCTGAATCTTGAGCTTCTTGATGACGACGCGGAGCACGTAATAATAGCCGTCGCGCTCGCCGACAACGCCGATCGCCGTGTCGTCGTTCTTCTGTTTCAGGCCGATCGCGGGGTCGATCGCGCCTACCATGTCGAACTTCAGACCGGCAACATCGTCGTCGGTGAAGTAGCGCCAGTTGTTCGGCGAGAAGATCTGCTCTTCCTCGTTGGCCGGATCGTTCATGAACTCGGTCGCGAAGTTGCGCGCGCCGATCTCCAGTCTCTTTTGCTCCAGCCTCGCCAGGGGCCAGCGCGCGGGCCACAACGGCTTTCCGTTCTCCTGGATGGCCTTCCACAACCTGGTGGTGAATACGTCCGCCTGTTTCATCAGGCGCATCAACAGGCTGTCATGGTGGAGGACGGTTCCCACCATGAAGAAGCGGCCGTCAGGCCCGATGATGTTCAATACGACTCGCTTCAGCCAGCGCTCCAGCTTGTCGCGCTGCGTGCGCGAGTCTACCGACTCGTCGTCTTCGATGTCATCGACGATGACCAGGTCCGGACGCCATTGCTTAAAGCGCAAGCCGCGCGCCGGCGAGCCGCGCCCACAGCCGAGAACCTTCACGCCGTTCCCGGTGATGAATTCTGACTCCGTCCATTTCCGCTTACCAATCAGATCCCCGAAGTCTTCCAGGATGCGCTGGTTCGATTCGAGTTCCTGGCGGATATCGTCGACCGAGAGTTTTGCAACGTCGGCGCTGTCGCGGAACAGGACGATGAAGTTGGCGAGCTTGTAGCAGATCGCCCGCAGCGGCTTTGCGAAGCTCACAACGGTCGACTTCGCATGCTCGCGCGGCGCCGCGACGACGACGCGCTTCTCGGTATCGACCAGGTCGGATAGCTCTGCGTGGAATGCGGCCGGCTCGGAGAGGAAATATTCGGCCAGGTAGTAACGGCAAAACCACTGAAAGTCGGTCCGGCCACGCTCGATGCGTTCTTCCTTGGTCAGGCGATCGCCAGGGCGGGCGCCCTTCAGCAGCCGCTCGGTGCGGGCGGCGAGGTCGGCCGGAGCGAGGGCAGGTTTCCGAATGGCTTTGCGCGGCACCGGCTACGCCTCCCCGAACTGCTCGCCGATTTCGGCGACCATCGTCCCGATCTGCGGCGCGTGCTTTTCGAGTAGCGGCGCCATGCCGTCCAGCTCGCGCATGCGTGACAGGAAGGTCTCGAACGCGGTGGTCAGCAGGTCCATGGACAGCTTCAGGAGATCCTGCTTGTCGAGGTGCTTCTGAGTGAGTTCGGCGATTTGCTTGGCGACGCGAGCGTGCGCATAGACTGTCTGCGCGTCGACGGTGCCCGCCTTGATCTGGTCGAACAGCTTCTTTCGGATCGTGTTCAGTTCCAGGACCAGAAGCCGTGACGTGTCCTGGCAGAGCTCTTCGAACTCCATCCGCTTCTGATCGAGCACTGCCCGCCGTGCCGGCCAGTCCAGCTTCTTTACCCATTCGTCGTACGTGGAGCCAGCGAAGCCCGGATAGACCTTCCGCATCTCGCGCACGCACTTCTCATTCGACCAGCCGCGCGCGTACAGGCTGAAGGCGAGTTCCTGAGCTTGGGTATCGTAGGCCACTAGAGTCTCCCCAGCGCTTCGATCTCGATATCGAGCCGGGCGATCAGCAGTTGCTTCCGCACCGTGCGGCAGCGCCGCAGGAACCACCATTCCCTGATCCGGCGCGCAATGTTACTCAACATGCGGCCTCCGCCCCAGGACACCTTCCAGCACTTCAATGCGCTTCTCCAGCAGCGCCTGAATCCGCTCGTAAAGCCGAACGTTTTCGCGGTACAGCCGAACCAGGGCATAGAGCAGCCAGACCATCGCGATGATCAGCAATGCCAGCGCAAGCGAATAGCTCGCGGAAAGCTGCTCGAGTTCCTTCAGGCCCGGCATCCGGTCAACCCTTCATCACGGGAGTGCGAACCGCGTCGATCGCGGCGATGTCCACCTCTCGCCGGTTGATCTCGTTATAGGCGCGCAGGATGTCGGTTACGGCCTTGGCTGAGGCCGTGGGCTCGGCGCATTGATCGTGCTGCAGCGCATAGCGGTGCAACGCGTCGGCGAACGCGCGGCCAGTCTCGACGACGAGGTCTTCGAGTTTGGTGCGTGCCTCTTCGTCCTTGCACAGTACGGTGTCATCCAGGAAATGCAGAACTGCTCGCCGAAGCTCTTGAATTCCGCTCTTTTCGGCCACTCGGGCTCCTTCGATTTGCCGGAAAAAACGGGTGGAGGCCCACGATGCTTGCGCATCGGTAGCAGCGGGCCTCCACCGCGCCGCCGGAGGATACGATCAGGCTGCAGTATGGAGCCAACGGCCGCTCCGAGTCTAAACGTTTTGTGGATTTTGTGGGTTTTGTGGAGGTTTTTCTTTCAGCTTCCGGAAACTCTCAATCCGCTGCACCGCGACTTCACAGTAACGTTCCTCGATCTCGACGCCGATGGCCTTGCGGCCGAGTTCGGCCGCGGCGCGCAACACAACGCCGCTCCCCATGAACGGATCGAGTACCAGCTCCCCAGGCTGGCTGCTCTTCGCCAGCAACCACCGCATCACTGCGACGGGCTTCACTGTCGGGTGGACCGGATCGCGTGATCCCTGCCAGTCATATCGGTAGATGCAGCGTGGCCGGGGCCCCACCAGCGGGCGCCTTCCTTTCGAGGCGTACAGGATGGCCTCCCAGTTCACCGAGTATCCGGCCAGGCAGTCTCCCATGGATCCCGCATTGCCTTTGTCCCAGATCAAGACGTTCTTCAGATGCCAAAAGTCCGCGACCGCTTCCGCGGCCTCTCCGATCCGCATCGGAGCCGCGAAGACGTAGGCGTGCCGGTCCGGCTTCAGCATCGGATCCAGAAACGCCATCGCGTCGCGCAGAGCGTTGAGCGAGTCGTCTCCCTGGATGCTGGATGGCAGTGTGGGATTCTGCCGCCGCTTCCGGCTTTGATACCGGATGCCATAGGGTGGGTCTGTGAGGATCACATCGACGCTTTCCGCGCGCAGGCCTGCGAGGACCTCGCGGCAGTCGGCGTGGTAGATGGTGATCCCGGAACTTGCGTAGTAAGGTTTCACGGACCCCAAGCTAGCTGGGAATCCGCAAGCGAGTCTAACCGTTTTGAACGTTTTGTGGAAGGAAAATTACTTAGAAAGGCAGGTAATCCGGTGGGCCTGCAGCCAGGTGTAGAACGCTTCGCGGTCTATGCGCCAACGGCCCACCAGTTTGTAAGCAACAACGATGCCCTGATCGCACCAGCGGCGCATGCTCTCGGGCGACACGCGCGCCATTCGCGCCGCTGTGAAGACGTCGATCGTCTCATCCAGCGCAACGAATGTCAGCTTCAATTGCCGATCGCGCGGGTAATCAGCCATCGTACGAAGTCTAAGCCAACAACCACCATCACCGTCGCCAGGATCTGCCGCACGCGGCGGCGCTCAGTCGTCAGGGTCGCTTCAAGGTGAGCGATGTACTTCGCGTTGTATTGCCGCTCCAGGTCAAGCTCCCTGTCGAGGTTCAGCCTGCATGGTTCTCTCATCGCTCAGTACCTCGCCTCATACAGACCGTCGCGCCGGTTCATCGCTTTCAGCGGCCAGAGCACTTTGTTGAGATCGCCCATGGTGCGGATTGCCCGGCCGCGCAATTGACGCCGTATGAAGCGGTCCAAGGTATCCATATCCCAGCCTCGGAGCGTGGCCATTTCCTGCAACATCCTCAGTTCCCGTTCATTCACCAGGAACTCGGCGGCGCCGACAGCCGCATCTTTCCGGCCGTCCTGTTGCATCGCCGCTCCGCGTGTCGTGTGAGCATGGCCGCTTCGGCCGAAGCGGTGCTTCCCACGCAATCCATCGAGCAGTTGCGCGCACTCGCGCTTCGTCAGGTCCTTCAGGCTGTCCTTCGAGAAGCGCATGTGAACGATGTCATGCAGCAGCTCGTTGTCGACGGCGTACTGTTTGCAGACGCCGTAAATGACCCGGTACATTTTCGCGTCAGGCATGGTCGATCACCCAGACCGCGATCGCGATCAGCGCGAACGCACCGACAACGTTCACCAACAGGACAGACAGGCACTCAACGGAGAGCCTAACGAAGGCCTGTCCGAGGCTGGTGTCCAGCGTTACGTCCCGTCCTGACTTCCGGCCGGGCGCCCACGGATTAAGCATTGCGGTCCCCCTTGACGGTAGATGTGGTATGGGTCGGGCATATGGCGTCGAGCTTGATGGGTTGAAGTGGACGGTTGAACGTCAGAATCGTCAGCCACAAAGATCCGCTAAAGAGAACTCGTAGCCTCTCCCAGACGGACAGCTTCCAGCGCGTTACAACCATTCCGTCATGCGTTCTGTATGCCGGCAGAGGCATGTATTCCGGTTGGTCCTTGGCGTAAACGACTTCCGGCAGGGCATGCCCGGGAAACACTGGAGTCACTGGTTTCATCGCGCCCCTCCGGTCACTTGCGCAAAGCGGTGGAGGAAATAGTGCTCGGCATCGTTTGGAGAAAGAGGAACGTGCACCGAGTAGGGACACTGTCCAATGATCGAGATCCACTTGTCCCAAGCTGGATGCCGCGGCATGAGATCGCGGGCCTCAATACCAAGTGCCACCTTGTCGGCGATGCTCACGCTTTCCGGCTGTTGAGGCGACAGCCAGAAGGCCTGGCAAATGACGGCCTGCAACTTGGACTCGATTTTCTGGTATTCCGATCCCAGCGAGCTATGTCGTTTCAATGGCCGCGGGAGGTCCACTAGGTACGCTTCGGTTGCATCGTGCAGTAAGCCCCACAGGGCGTCTTTCGGATCACAGATATTGCTGACCATGATCGCGTGCTCCGCAACCGAATAGAAGCCTCGCGTGTGGCCGGTGAACCGGCATTGCATCGCCAGCGAATGAGCGATATCCATGATGTTCACGTCCTCGGGACGCGGGTTCAGCGGAGAGAATTCCCGTCCGTTGAACGTCATTATCCAGTCGGCAGACTTTTCCATCCTCAATCCTCCAGCTTCAGTTGGCCCAAAAGTTCGCGAAGGGAGTGCGGCTCTTCGAGCTTGCGGAGCCGCCGCCACATCGCAAGGATT
>CAZLOS010000124.1:0-15332 GCA_964561215.1 uncultured Solibacteraceae bacterium
GTTGGCCTGAGCGCAGTCTTCCACAAGGAATAGCTTGTTCTGGCGGCAGATTTCGGCAATCTTGTCGACCGCGCCGGGAGCGCCGCTCATGTGCACGAGCAGGACGGCGCGGCTGTGCGGGCCGATCTTGCGCTTCAGGTCCTCGGGATTCATGCAGAAGGTGTCGTCGATGTCCACCAGGCGCGGAATTGCTCCGGCGCGCACGATGGCGGCCACACAGGAGACCCACAAATAGCCGGGAAGGAGGACTTCGTCGCCGGGACCGACGCCAATCGCGCCCATCGCTATGCCCAGCGCGGCCGTGCCGCTGTTCACTGCCAGGGCATACTTGCGTCCCAGGCGGGTGGCGAAGTCCTGTTCGAGCCGCTTGGTGTATTGCTGCAGATTCGGTCCATAGAAACGGAATAGACTGCGTGAATCGAGTACAGCCTTCACCGCCGCATATTCCTCTTCACCGAAATAATAAGTTCCTGGCCATTCGTAAGGTATGAGTGGAGTCTGATCTGACATGAAAACCTCTTCTACTATTTAACTTAACACCTAGCGGTCGCTGCGCATCTCCGCCAGCGGGGCCAGGGTGTCCAGATCGAAGTACCTGTAGAGGTCACGGCAGAACATGTCGGGAGCGTCCTGGAATTTCACGGGGCGTTCGAGGAGTTCTCCCAGGCTGCGCAACCCATCGTGGACGGCGATTTCGGTGAACAACTTGGGCGCGAGCGCGCCGGCCACCAGGGCGATTAACTGCGATCGCATGCCGGTCGCGTCGATGCGGACCGTCTCAGCGCCAGTCACGCGCTTGAACGACCTCGCCGTGGCAACGAGCTGCGCCGCCTCGATCCCCAGGGGCCGGTCACCGGCAGCGGCGAGCATCAGACCGTAGAGCCAGCGCCCATCGTCGCCGCCCGACCGTTGGCGGCGGGGCGCGGCGTCCCCTGTGAACAGCGGATCCAGGGCAAGCACGGGCTCGCCGCGGCTGGCGCGGTCGGCGATGACCGCCGCCGCGTGAGCACGGCCCTTGTCGTTGAGCACGATGGTAGCGGTCTTCGACAGTGGCATTTCATAAGCGGCCACCCATGTAGCGTGGGCCCACAGTCCGTTGGTCATTTGCAGCCGATAGGTTCGTGTTTCGACGCCCTTTGCCTTGCTGTTTGAAGCCGCCCAGCCGTGAAGGAGAGAAACAGGCTTGTAGCGCACGATTTCAGCCAGCAGGGCGCGCCGGGCTTCCGGGGCGCCACCGGGGCGTTGGATAGAACTCGCCAGCTTGCGCGCCAGGCCGAGCATGGTCAACTGGTCCGGCCCCAAACCCACTTTCAGCTCGTCGTAGGATTTCACTTCGGCGCCGACGGGCGTCTCGTGCTCCCAGGCGGGCAGTCCGAAATGCCTGGCGATGAAGCGGTACGCGGCCTCGCGATTGTCGAGCTGATAGTTGTGATCGGCGGGGTCCAGATTCTCGTGCCAGGCGAAGTTGCCGCTCGGATTGGCGAAGAGCGAGTAGACCGGGAGAACCTTGTCATAGAGTTCCGGCTTCACCATGGGGCCGATGAAGCAGCAGCTGTCCTGGGCGTTGTAGATGAGCAGCGTGGGCTGCGGGGCGCGCATGGCGGTGAGGTGCGTGAAGTCGGCGTACTGGAACAGGTCGCTTGCCTGCTGCTCGTTGTCGCCGATGTCCATGAAGCGTTCCAGGCGCGACACCATGGGCGAATAGCCGGCCACGGGGATGGCCACGCGCACGCGCTCGTCGAGCCCGCCGAGCGTGACGGTCTGCCAGCCGCCACCCGAAAGGCCCGTGACGCCCAGGCGCTTCGGGTCCACGTTGGGATGCGAAGCCAGGTAGTCCAGCCCCTTGCGCATGGCGAGATAGAACAGGCCGACGCCCGTGGTTCCGGTGAGGTCCATGTGCGCGGCGAAGGTGTGCTCGTTGTGAGGCGCGGCGAGTTCGCCCTGGTTGATCCATTCGAGGTTGAGCGCGTAGATGCCGTGCAGGGCCTGGTTGATGCAGCGCTTCTGCTTGTACTCGACGGCCTTGCCCAGCTCGCCGACGTGCCCGTTCACGTTGACGATGCCGGGGGCTTTCGGCTCGGCCTTCGTGGGCTCATACAGGATCGCCACGGACCGGAAGCCGGGCACCACCTCGTAACGTAGCTTGCGCATCCGGTAGCCGCGCGCCGAATAGAACACGCCGAGATCCTCGAACTTCGCCGGCGCATCGCGCCAGGCCGCGGGCCAGCCGTGGAAGATGACGTTGTCGAGAACCTGCTTGCGCAGCCGGGCGGCCTCCGCAGTCCAGAGTTCCGGCTTCGCCGGGACGCGCAACGGCGGCACCTTGGCCATCAGATAGTCGAGCAGCGGTTGCGCAGCAGCATCGGGAGATTGCAGTTCCTTGGCGAGCACCGGCTGGATCGCGCCAGGCTCAACCTGAGCGAGCGCGAGGAGAGGAATCGTCAGAAGCACGAAAGCGAGCAGACGGGGCATAGAAGCTCCTTGAGTTCCGGGGACAGGCTACGTGATTCCGCAATTCCAAATTCCGGAATCACGTAGCCTGTCCCCGGAATTAATCAGGCTTTCATGAGGTGCTCCAGCACGTACATTTCGAGCACTTCGTAGTTGCGCTCGGCCATGCACTTGGCCTGGAAGGCGTAATCGAACTTGCGCGCTTTCTCTTCGAGTATCTTGAAAATGCGCAGGCTGTTGCGCAGGTGCTGATAAGAATCCGCGAGTTTCTGCGTGCGCATGGCCTTCACATCCAGGCCCACGTACTCGCCCTTGGCACCGTAATTGTTTTCGATCAGCACCCGTACTTCGTTGAAGGCCTGACGCAGGTTCTCGACGCCGAAAGTCTTGTCCTGGTCGTACTTGAGGCCGTTCTGGTCGTTGAGGTGCACGCTCCAGAGCTTGCCGAACGACAGGGCGAAAGCAATTTCCATGGCCGGATCGAGGCCGGCCAGGATGGCGTGGGCGCTTTCGAGCAATCCGCCGACACGATTCGGATCCACGGTGCGATAGGAGACCGCCATGACGTGCCCGAGCGTGGGGCAGAAGCTGCGGTCAATCGGCTCGTTGGGCTTGGACTCGATCAAGACGCGGATCTTCTTGTCGTATTCGAGGATGCGGTTGATGGCTTCGACCAGCCGGTTAACGCCCTCGACCGGGTTCTTGCTTTCGAAGCAGAGCGTGCCCTCGCGCGCGAGCCACAGCACGATCTTGTCGGCGCCCAGTTCGTTGGCGATGTCGACGCTGCGCAACGCGCGCCAGTTGGCGAAATCGCGCTCTTTGGGGTCGTTGGCGGTGAAGCCGCCGTCGATCGTGCGCGAATCTTCCCACAAGCGCGGGGCCACGAACTCGGCGGCCATGCCGTTGTCGTCGAGGATCTTGCGCACGTCGCGCGCCGCGGCGCGGATCTGCGCTTCGTTCATCTCGTTCATCTTCGGCACGGCGTCGTCGTCGTGGAATTGCACGGCGGAGAAACCGATTTCCTTGAACTTCTTGACCTTCTCGGCAAAGGCAATCGAAGGGCGCACATCGGGACCGAACGCGTCACGGCCTTCGTGCACATTCCACGGTCCTACGGAAAAGCGGAATTGGCTCATTGGGTCTTCCTCGAACAGATTATGTCACAGCCGCACAGAGCGCGCCGTGCTTCAGGCGTGATAGAACAGGCGCACGGCAGCGTACACCACGGGCATAGAAAACAAGCTGCTGTCCACACGGTCTAGCCAGCCGCCGTGGCCGGGCAGAAGCGCGCTGGAATCCTTCACATTGGCGCCGCGCTTGAGGGCGGATTCGGCCAGGTCGCCCACCTGGCCGGCGATGTTGGCTACGAGCGCGACGCCCGCGGCAACCGGCATCACCACGACAGGCACAAAGTACGGCAGATAGAGAATGCCGAACAGAACCGCGGCAATCGCGGACGCCACGGTTCCTTCCCACGTTTTCGACGGGCTCACACGCGGAGCCAGCTTGTGCCGTCCCAGAGACCGGCCAACGTAATACGCGGCGGTGTCGCTGATCCAGTTGAGTGCCAGCGTGAACATCAGCCAGTGCGGGCTGGCCTCCCGCAGAAGCGCTCCGAACTTCCAGCAGCCGAAGATGTAGACCACGCCGAAGGTGAGTGCGGCCGCGCGCGGCAGGCCTTTCGCGAAGTGCCCGTTGGAAGCAGAGATGGTCAGGGCAATCAAGGCGACGGCCACCAGGACAGCAAGTTCCTGTCCAGGGACCAGAAGCAAGAGCAGACCCGCGCCATAGCCGAGCGGCCCCGGCCCCTGGATTCCGTACTGCTCCACAATCCCCGCGTACTCGTACTGGCATAGCAGGGCCACGGCGGAAAGCACCGCGAGAAAAACAAACGGGTGCCCCCACATGACCGCGTACAGGATGATGGGAATCAGCAGGACCGCGCTGAGGAGCCGTTTCATCTGGCCACGACGCGTAGCGCAGGCTGCGCGTGCCGGCCCGGATTATCCTTGCCGCCGGCGGGGCTCAGGCCGCCGAAGCGCCGGTCGCGCCGTTGATAGTCCAGGATGGCTTTCAGTAACTCGGTACGGGTGAAATCGGGCCAGAGAGTCTCTGTGATGTAAAGCTCCGCGTAAGCAATCTGCCAAAGCAGAAAATTGCTGATGCGCATTTCGCCGGAGGTGCGAATGAGCAAGTCCGGATCAGGCGCGCCGGCCGTATAAAGCCGCTTCGAGATATCGTCCTCGCCGACGGAGAGGCGGCCCAGGGTGCCCCGCGCGCGCGATTCGGCAAGCAGCGCGTTCACGGCGTCGACGACTTCGGCGCGGCCCCCATAGTTGATAGCAAGGTTCACCTGCAGCCCGTCGTTCGCCGCCGTGGCTTCGACACTCTCGCCGAGTTCCTGCTGCACGCGTTCGGGAAGCCCATCGAGACGGCCGATAGCCACCAGCCGGATGTTGTTGCGTTGCAGCAGCGGAAGCTCCTTGGCGAGGTACAGGCGCAACAAGCGCCAGAGCGTATCCACCTCAGTCCTTGGCCGTTTCCAATTCTCCGAGGAGAAAGCGTACAGAGTCAGGTACTTCACGCCCAGCCGGGCGCAAGTCTCGACGGTCTGACGCACAGGCTCGACGCCGGCCCTATGTCCCGCCACCCGCGGCAGATTGCGCTGTCGCGCCCACCGGCCGTTCCCGTCCATGATGATGGCAATATGGGCCGGCAGCCGCTCGGGATCGAGCGACTCGGCGAGCGCCCAATCCTCGCTGGCCGGTTTCAGGATTTCAAAAAGGGCTTCCATCCGGGCAAGATCTTATCGTACACCGGCGCGCTTTGTGCAGGCTAGCCCGGCCATTCTATGCTGTACCGTATGCGCACGCTGCTATTCGGATCGAGTATCTGGCTCGCCCTGGCGGCCACAGTGATCGCGGCGCCCCGCCATATTGCCATCCAATGGGCGCAGACCCCGCCAGAGGTCACCGTGAGCGCCACCGGCGCGGCCATCTCATCGCAGAAGGAAATCGCCGGGCGCGCGCGACTGGAATTCACGGCGTCGGAGGAAGGTCCTGGCTACGGTCCAGGAGCCGCCATCGTGACGGTTTCTCCGGCCGGCGCGCAAGCGTTCAGCTTTTTTGTGCGGGATGTGCGTCGTGACACGCCTATCTGGCTACCCGCGTACGGCGTGGCCGTCACCGAGGCCGCGGATGCACGTTCCTACACGGAGATTGCCGAGTCTATCCGGTCGCGCGGTCTGCAAACAAAGATGGGGCGGATCGAGAGTGCGCCGGAAGCTGCCTGGGGAGATGCCGTATCCGATTCCCGCAGCGTCAAGGTGCAAACGTGGCTGGGCTTGAGCCGCGACATCCGCATCTTCGCTGTGGGCGAGCGCCTGGATTGGATCCAGCCGAAGCTGCACGGCCAGCAGGTCAAGGTTCCGGCGGGCAATTCTCAGCCTGTGAACTTCAGTTTCCTGGCCGGGCGCGGCTATGGGCCGGCCGACCACATCACGCGACGCCTGGAAGACGGTGTCCTGCCCATCCTGCACGGCGAATTAGTCGACGACGAAGTCAGCTACGCTTACACGACGTTCGTCAGCCTCGAATCGACGCCCCTGACGGCCGGGACTGTGCGCGGCACCCACTACCTCGTCGCGGACGGCTACGGCGGAGGCCACATGTTTACCAAGGAGCAGCAGGCACAGTTCGATGCACTGCGCGCGGCCGAAACGGAGCGTCCCGAGGAGACCATCCTGTATCTGCGTGTGCGCGCGGTGAACACCTCGCGCGCGCCCCGCTACGCGTTTTTCCGGAACCCGTTCGCCGAGCGCCAGCCACCGGGGCTCTTTGGGTTCGACCGCGCGACTGGTTTCGGCGTGCTGGCCGGCGACCGCGTCTATTACACGTCTAAGCTCAACGGCGAACCGGTGCGCTCGCGCGAGATGGCGATCCTACTTCAGCCGGGCAAGGTCGCCACGCTCGAAGTCTTCATACCGCATCAACCGATCCCGATCGAACGCGCCCGGAAGCTGCGGGCGCAAAGCTTCGATCAACGCCACGCCGAGTGCCGCGCGTACTGGCTCGAAAAGCTGGGCGCCGCCGCGAAGATTCGCGTGCCGGAACCGCGCATCGACGAGATGATCCGCGCCGGGCTGCTGCATCTTGATCTGGTCACTTACGGACTGGAACCTTCGGGCACGCTCACGCCCACCATCGGGGTCTACTCGCCGATCGGCTCGGAGAGTTCGCCCATCATCCAGTTCATGGATTCGATGGGCTGGCACGACACGGCCCGCCGCTCGCTCACCTACTTCCTGGACAAGCAGCACGGAGACGGCTTCATGCAGAACTTCGGCGGCTACATGCTGGAGACAGGCGCCGCGCTGTGGTCGATGGGCGAGCATTACCGCTACACGCGCGACCAGGCCTGGGTACGTTCCATCGCGCCGAAACTTGTCAAGGCCTGCGAGTACATGCAGCGCTGGCGCGCGCGCAACCTGCGCGAGGACCTGCGCGGAAAAGGCTACGGCATGCAGGAGGGCAAGACCGCGGACCCGGAGGATCCCTTCCGCAGCTTTATGTTGAACGGGTACTCTTACCTGGGCTTCCAGCGCGTGGGCGAGATGCTGGCGGGGATCGATCCGGCCCAGTCGGCGAAGTGGACGAAAGAGGCCGAGGAGATGAAACGCGACATCCGGGCGGCATTGTTCGAAACCATGGGCCGTTCGCCGGTGGTGCCGCTCGCCGACGGCACATGGTGCCCGACGGTGCCACCCTGGGTGGAGTACCGCGGACCGCTCACGCTTTATGCCGACGGTGGCGAATGGTTCACGCACGGTGCCATGGTGAGCCGGGACTCCCTGCTCGGACCTCTTTATCTCGTTTTCCAGGAAGTGGTGGACCCGAGCGAACTCGCCGCCGAGGTCCTGCTCAACTCCCACAGCGACCTGATGACGACCAATCGCAACGCCGCCTTCAGCCAGCCGTACTACAGCCGGCATGCAGTCACGCACTTGCGGCGCGGCGAGGCCAAGCCGTTCCTCTCGGCCTACTACAACACGATGACGGCGCTGGCCGACCGCGAGACGTACACCTTCCAGGAACACTATTTCGGCGCGAGCCCGCACAAGACGCACGAAGAGGGCTGGTTCCTGATGGACACGCGCTGGATGCTCTATATGGAGCGCGGCAAGACGCTCGAACTGCTTGGCGGAATCCCTGGAGCGTGGCTCGCGAACGGCCAGCGCATCGAACTGGATCGCGTGGCGAGCTACTTCGGACCGCTGACGCTCAGAGTGGAATCGAAGCTCGACCAGGACCGCATCGTCGCGGAGATCGAATGCAGTTCCGAAAGGCGTCCGGCCACCGTCGAGATTCGCCTGCCGCACCCCAGCGGCGCGCGGGCGGTCTGGGTGGACGGCGGAACGTACGATGCCCGCACCGAGCGCGTCCGCATCGAGGATTTCAGCGGCAAAGCGCGGGTGGAAGTGGGCTTCGCGCGGCGCTAACCCACCGAGCTGTCGTACTTCATGATTAAGACTGTGGAGACCAGCACCACGCCGGCACCTGCCAGCGCTGCTGTTCCGAGCCTCTCGCCGACCATCACCGCGGCCAGGATCACTCCGAACACCGGCACCATGTAAAGGGCCATCGAGGCTACGGTTACGTCCAGGTGCTCCAGCGCGTGAAAAAACAGGAGCATCGACGCACCATACATGAAGAGCACCAAAAACGCGAAGGCGAGCCAGCTCCTTACGTCGAAGGTTGCAAAGGCCGATAGGTGGAACGGCTCCACCCACACCAGCAGCGGCAGCGTGGCCAGCGTCGCCGTGATATAGCTGAAGATCAGGATCTCGATCTCCTGGAATCGCTTCATCAGGCCCTTGCAATAAACGTTGTAGAACGACGAGCCCAGGCAGCCGGCCAGAATCAGCGCGTTCCCTTCGAGGTACTTCATCTCGCCGAACGAGCTTTGCCGGAAATCCTGGATCGAGAGCAGCGCCACGCCGGCCAGTCCGATGACGAAGCAGGCGATGCGCAGCAGCGTCAGCCGCTCCTTGAGCATGATGCTCGCCAGCACGGCGCTCATGATGGGGATGAACAGGTTCAGGATGGCGCCGTTCGAAGCGAGCGATTTCAATATGCCCCAGGTCATGCCGAGTTGCGCCAGCACCTGGCCGCCGATGCCCGCCAGCACGAACTTTCCCCAATCGCCGGGGGTCGGCTTTTCGGCCGCGGGATTCTTGCGGCGTCTGTAAATGAGCAGGGGGACGAAGAGGACCGTCGTGATGTAAAAGGGCACGAAGGCGATGGCGATGGGCCCCATGTGCGCTTCCAGGAACTTCACCGCGGTTCCCTGCCCCGACCACATCAGCGCGGCGAGCGCCAGCAACGTGAAGTACCACCAGAAACGGGACTTCCCCGGCGCGGTCATGCGGCAGGCTCCATCACGCGGACGCCGAAGCGGTCCGCCCCCATGGAGCTGCCCTCGAAAACGTACGGCTCGAAGCCGCGCCGCTCACCGAATCGCGTAACCACCCGGCGGAATGCGTCGCGCGCATCGGCGCGGCCCAGGATTGCCACCGTCCCGCCGGCGCCGCCGCCCGTGATCTTGGCGCCGTAGAGTCCGTTCGCCGCGCCTTCTTCCCGCACCAGGTCAACCAGCATGTCGCAGGCTTTCGAGCCCAGTCCGCATTCGGTGTAGGACCAGTGCGATTGGTACATCAGGTCGCCCATCAGCCGGAATGCAGCCTCGGATACTTCGATCGAAGCGCCGCGCGCCAATTCCGCGAAAGTCTCTATGCGCGCGTTTTCTTCCACCGCGTACCGCGTGCAGTTGCGGATTCTGTAAACGACACCCTCGCGCAGTTGCGTGAACGGGTCGATGTGGCTCTCCGCCTGGCCGAGGAAATCCGGCCCCGTCATGATCTCCGGCAGCCGCCATTCGAACCTCGCGCGGTACTCCGAAGGCAGCATGTTCGAAGGATGCCCGTTCCAGCGCGGCTCGACATAGCGGGGAATTGCGCCGCGCTCGTCGAGCGTAACCGGCAGCTGCTCCCACATGGTGATGAGCTTATAGCCCATGAAGGCCGCCGCCCGCGCCGCCTCATATTCGATGCCGGATACTTCGTGGCTCGCGCCGGAATCCACCGCCCAGCAGGTGAGCGACGGCGGCAGCTTCACCATGGGCAGCACGCGGCAGGGCTGGCAAAGGATCGGCAGGACGTAGCCTTCGTCACCCAACACCGCCGTGGCCTGGTCCATGATGCCGCAGGCCGATTCGGCGATCACGTTCTCCACCCACTGGCAGGCTTCGGCCAACTCGATGCCGCCGAGATCGATTCCATACGCCGCGGCGGCGCTCTTCATCACCGAGACCTCTACCGCCGCCGAACTGCTCACACCCTTGTTGAGCGGGACGTCGGATTCGATGTAGACGCTTGCGCCAACGGTGACCATGTCCGGGTGGCGGCGCTTCAACAGATGGAAAACACCCAGCACATAGGCGGTCCAGCGCACCTCGGGCGATGCGTTCACGAGCGCGCGCACATTCGCGTCGCTTGAAAGATCCGCCAGGTCGAAAGAAACTTCCTCCCGCCAGCCGCGCTCTTTCATCTGCGGGTTCGAAAGCACAATGCGCGAATCGCGGCGGCGTTGCGCGGCCGCCCAGGTGGCCTCGCGGATGGTGGATTCGAACACCATACCGCCGGTGTAATCCACGTTGCCGCCCATCAGGTCCAATCGCCCGGGGCTGCGCGCGATGTAGACAGGCGCATCCGGAGTGAACAGCGCGCCGGGGGCTCGGCGCGCGGCGACTGCCCGCTCGAATTCGGTCATCTAACCTCCGCTACACCAGCGCGCGGATGCTATCGGCCACGTACCGCACCGTCTCGTCCGACATCCTCGGGTGGATGGGCAGGCTCACATATTTGTGGTACAGCGCCTCGGCCACCGGGCAATCGCCTTCGGCCGAGCCCATGCTCCGATAGATGCTGGTCAGGTGAATCGGCATGTAATGCGACCAGACTTTGATCCTGTGCTTGGTGTACAGCTCCCACATGAAATCTTCCTTGTTCAGGGGAAAACTCTTCTCTACCATGACACAGTAAACGTGGAAGATGTGCTTCACGCCGGGCGAGACATAGGGCAGCGTGAGACCGGGGATGCCGCCGAGCAGTTCCGAGTAACGCGCGGCGATTTCGATGCGGCGCGTGTTGAATCCGTCGAGTTTCTTCAGCTGGACCAGCCCCACCGCCGCCTGCGCTTCGGTCATGCGGAAGTTGTAACCCACGCCGTCGAAATCCAGAAACCAGTAGCGCTTCCCCATGGGGAACTGCTGTTCGTCGATGGGCAGGTACTTACCCTTGGGGTCGTACGTGCGGCAGCACAGCGAACGGTAGCTCAACATGCGTTCATAGAGGGCGCGGTCGCTGGTCGTGGTCATGCCGCCCTCGCCGAGCGTGGTCATATTCTTCTGCTGGTGAAAGCTGAAGACGCCGATGTGCCCCAGCGCCCCGGCGCGGCGGCCCTTGTATTCGGCGCCGGGGGCGTGCGCGCAATCTTCCACCACGGTGATGCCGCGCGGCCGGGCCAGATCCATCAAAGCATCCATGTCGCAGCACTGGCCATAGAGATGCACGGGCAGGATCGCCTTCGTTCGCGACGTGATCTTCTTCGCGACGGAGGCCGGGTCCAGGTTCAACGTGCGAGCGTCGACGTCTGCGAATACGACCTTGGCACCTCGCGCGGCCGCCGCGTTGGCCGTCGAAATCCAACTGATGGGAGTGGTGATGACCTCGTCGCCCGGTCCTACGCCGGCCGCGATCATGGCGAGTTCCAGCCCGGAGGTGGCGTTGGTGACCGCAAGACCGAACTTCGCGCCGCAGTAAGCGGCAAACGCAGCTTCGAACTGCTTCACGCGCGGGCCGCAGCTGGGTGCGTTGGCTTTCAGCACTTCCATGAGCGCTGCGGCCTCCTCCTCCCCGTAAGCCGAGCCGTGACTATATTCAAGTTCGTAGAGCGCTTTAGGCAGAGACATAAAGAGACCTTTCGATGGTTTCCCCAAGCGAAGGGAAGGGGCGGGACCACAAAGTCCGGCTTCGCTCGCAAAGGAGATAGTGATCCAGACCGCGCGGCGCGCGGCCCGGAATTGGTGCAGTCTGCGGCACAACCCGGTCGCGCGAATAGCCCAACCGCTCGGCGTAGAGCGATACCAGGTCGAAGCGCGAAACAGATTCCGTCGCCCCGATGTGGAAGATTCCCTGCAAATCGGGACGCGCCGCAAGTTCCAATAGGAACTCGCACAGCGTGTAGACGTCGATCGGATTGCGCAGCTCGTAAGTGGGCGCCACAACGGTGCGGCCCGCACTGAAGCTCGTTTCCAGCTTGTCGAGCAGGGCGTTGGTGCCGGACCTCAGCCCGTGTCCGACTACCAGCGCCGGGCGCACGATCGCCGCGCTGGGCGAGAGTTTCGCCACGCGCTGCTCGGCCTCGGCCTTGCTACGGCCGTAAACGCTCACCGGAGTGGGCGTGTCGCTTTCGCGGTAGCCGTGACGCGTGCCGTCGAAAACGGCCGCCGATGATGAGTAGATCAGCCGCGCGCCGCACTGCGCGCAGCCGCGCGCGACGAATTCCGCCCCATCCACGTTTATGGACTCGGTCAGCCGCGGCTCCTTTTCGCAGCGGTCGATGTCCGCCATGGCCGCCAGCAGCACCACCACTTGCGGCCGTACCCGCTCAAATGCGGATGCGGCGCTCGCCGGATCGGAGACGTCCATGGCGATTTCGCCATCCGCCGGGGCAAGCAGGTCGCCGCCGATGACGTTCCAGCGTCCGGAAGCCTGCAAGGCCAGGTGCCCGCCCACGAAGCCCTGAGCGCCGATGATGAACATTCTGGGCCGCGGGTCCATCAGCGGCCCCACTCGGGCACGGCGCGCATGGCGTCGATCAGGTTGTGTATACGGTCGGTGTGGGCGTCTTCCTGCCAGCCGCCGCGCGTCTTGTGCGTGATGGACTGGCGCGGGCAACCGTCATCCTCCACCGCGTACATACCGATCGTCAGCGCGTTCCACGCGGCCAACTTGTACTCGGTCGATCCGGTAGCGCCGGTGTACATGGCCAGCACGCCCCCCCAGTTGGCGAGGATTCCGCCCCACGGATTCTTGTCGTAATCCTGTTCGCCGCAGACCGCGACGCCGAAGTGCATGCTGGTGAATCGCTTGTTCACGAACTCGATGAGCGCCTTGGCGTGCTCGCGCCAGGCCGGATCGATCGCGTCCCTCTTTTCGAGCAGGTAGCGCACAAGGTTCAGGGGGGCCCAGGCGTTCCGGTTGTCGAGCTTGTCGTAGTCCTCGAAGAACTGCACCCACAGGACCGCCTTCCCGGCGAGGTCCGGAATCTGGACGTCACGAATCCACGTCCAGAGCTTTTCTCGCGGGCCGGTGAACTCCGCGTCCCCGTGCGCGATCAGGATGTCGAACAGCCGCAGGATGAA
Source organism: uncultured Solibacteraceae bacterium (assembly GCA_964561215.1). Classification (GTDB taxonomy): domain Bacteria; phylum Acidobacteriota; class Terriglobia; order Bryobacterales; family Bryobacteraceae; genus JAJFUV01. The sequence continues at coordinate 12,934 of CAZLOS010000124.1, forward strand.
GGACTGATTCGCCCCCACGGGACCGCGGCCTTCGCCCGTGCGGAAGTCCACGCGAAAAGGCCATGGCGAGCTCTGCGCATCGCCTTCGCGCATGTTCGCGGCAAGCACTCGCGCGGTATTGCGCGCAACGTCCAGGTACTTGCGATCCTTGGTTTCATCGTAAAGCAGCACCAGCGCGTAAGCCGCGATGGCGGCCTTGTCCGGCTGCGCTTCGTAAGGCTTGTCGGCCTGCGAGCCGCAATCCAGGGGTTGAGGGAACTGGCCGCGCAACCCGGTCGAACGCGGAAAACGCGGAAACCTGCCTTGGTCCGGAGTGAGATTTTCTTTCACCAGATAGTCTCCCATGTACCGGGCGAATTCGAGCACCTTGGGATTCTTCCTGCCGGTCCACTCGTAGTACTTGAGGTAGCTGACGATCCCCATGCCGTTCTGCATGGCCGGGATGAAGTCCGGGCGGCGTTCCACGGGCTTGTAATCGCCGTCCATGAACGTCATCCAGACGAAGCGCGGATAGCCATGTTCGATGGGGCAATTCAGATACCAGCGCATCTCGCGGTCGATTACTTCGCGCCAGGGCGCCCAAGGCCGCAGCACGCCGCTGGCGTCATAGACGGCCTTGTGGGCGGCGATGGTTTGGGCGCTGGTGGGGATAAAGCAGCACAGAACGAGGGCAATCGAAAAGGCGGTCCGCATGTGAAAACCTCACATCGAGACAGTTAGATCCAATCAAACAAGACTAGCACACATGATCGGCCGCTACGCAGAGAATTGCGCGTTCATCCCCATTTCGCAGTTCGAGAGCCGTCGCCCGGCGCGAACCGAACGCGCTATTGAAATGAGGTGAAGTTTGCCTTGCGAGGCGCGCTCGAACTCTATATGGAAACGGACGCTTTACGATGCCTGAGAACTACGTGTTCCCCGTGAAAGGGGACAGGAAGGTGTGAAGAAATCGAATTCGGTGCCGGTCCGTTCGTGCGAGGCTTTCGGAAACCGTCAGTTTGGTTCCGAGAGAGAGCAGAATTCAGTTGACACAATCGTAGGTACACATACACCGTCCTCTACCCGCCCGCCGTCCGCTTCACCCGCCACCCTTCCCCATCGTAGGTGTACCGCACGTCGGTCCCGTTGCTGAGCATTATCGTCAACCGCCCCGAGACCTATCGCTGAGGTGCAGCGAGAACTCGCCGCAAGGTGAAGGTTCCGTCTGTCCCCCGCAGTTCTCTATCGCCGGCCGTTCCGGCACATTGGTGACACTTCTTACCTGTTTAGGGCAGGAAGCGGGGATCAGAATTTTCGGTGCACACAGTGATAAACTCTTTATTTGCCTGAAAAGTGCTTGTACTGCCCAGACTCATTCTGCGTTTGATAGGTGGCCGTGCTCATGCTCATGACAAATTCCACAACTCAAGCTCCTATTTCCGCCAGACCTGTCGCATTAGTCCTGTGTCTGCTTCCACTGCTGGCCGGACCGGGACTGGCCCAACAAACCGCATCCAGGACGAAACCGCTGAGTTTCGTCCCGATCACACCCTGCCGGCTGGTGGATACACGGGTGGGGCAAGGCAAGTCCGGCCCGTTCGGTCCTCCGGCGCTAGCCGCCGGCCAGGCGCGCACGATTCCGGTTCCGGCCGCCGGCTGCGGCGTTCCCTCCGCTGCCGCTTATTCGGCGCATTTCACGGTCATCGCTCCGGCGGGCAAGGGAGTGGGCTGGTTCGCGGCCTGGCAGGATGGCCTGGCTTGGCCCGGAACGGTGGTGTTGAATGCCCTGCAGGGCGGAATCGTTGGGAATACCGCGGTAGTGCCGGCCAGCGCGAGTGGTGCGATTCAGGTGCTCGCAACCGACTACACGGACCTGGTGATCGACCTGTACGGATACTACACCGCGGGTTCGATGACGTACGCCGGCACATGGCGAAGCGGCGTCACCTATAGTGCCGGTGACACGGTTTTCTACAACGGTTCCAGCTACACCAGCCTGATCGACTCCAACACGGCAAACCAGCCGGACATAAACTCGGCGCAGTGGGGCTTGGCCGCGCGCCAGGGTGAGACAGGCGCGCAGGGCGAACAAGGCCCCGCCGGAGCCATCGGTCCCACGGGGTCAGTAGGGGCTACCGGCGCGCAGGGACCGCCCGGACCGCAGGGAGCACAAGGCCCGGTCGGGCTCTCCGGTCCCACTGGCCCGACAGGGGCTACCGGCGCGCAGGGACCCGCAGGACCTCAAGGGACGCAAGGGCCTACCGGGCCCGCGGGTCCACAAGGGCCGCCCGTGGTGTTCTTAGGTACCTATTCGAGCGGCACCACGTACTCCGCCGGCGATGCCGTTTTCTACAACGGATCAAGCTACATCAGCCTGAGCGCGGCAAACACAGGCCAACAACCCAATACCACCCCGGCCT
>CAZLOS010000125.1:0-14911 GCA_964561215.1 uncultured Solibacteraceae bacterium
TCCCCGATGCGCTCACATGGTTCCCCCCTGAGGGACTGGACGCCGACGCGATCCGCCTTGTGCCGGAGAGCGTGCTGGGATTGCGAATGCTGAAGCGCGGCTTCGTGGCGCCCTACTCGAGCGGCAAGGCGTTCCTGGTTCCGGAGGAGACTCCAGCTTCGGCCACCAAGGTTTTCGAGCGGCTGAAGGCGCGCATTGGAGAGACCAAGCCGGTCCAGATCGCCGATGAAGGCTTCGAGGCGACGGACCGCTACCTCGGCAAGCTCTGCGTATTCCGCAAGGGCCGCTATCTGGCCGGCTTCGCGAACCTGAAGCCCGATGACGATGCGCAGGGCCGGACCAAGGCCCTGGCCGCCCGGATCCCGTAACCCAGGCCCCGGCTTAGATTTGCAGCAGTTCGGCCAGGTAGGTCCGGCCGGAGGGTTGCACGTATTCCAACAGCGCCAGGGTGCTGCGCACGTCGGCCAGCGCGCGGTGCGCGGTATCGACCGCGATGCCGTGCCTGGCGAGCAGTTGTTGCAGTCCCTTGGACGGATACCTCTTTTGGCGCCAATTGATCCCGTCCATCGAGCAGCGCCATTCCTTGCAGCGGACTTCGGGAAACAGGCGCACCAGGAAGCCGCGATCGAATTTCGCGTTGTGCGCGATGAGATACTGGGCGCGGGAAAGGAGATCGCGCACCTTGTCCTCATCGAGCCTGTGTCCGCGGACATCCTCCTGGCGCAGGCCGTGGACGCCGGTTGCCTCGGGCGGAATGGCTCGGCCGGGGTCGCGCAAACCCGCGTACTGGTCCACGATTTCGACGACCGTCCCGCTCGCCTGGTCGAACGAGAACAGCACGAGGGCGAGTTCCACCACCTCGTCGTATTCGTGGCTGAAGCCCGTGGTTTCGACGTCCACGATAGCGGCGTAACCTAGATTGGCGGTCTCGTTGTTCTCCGGCACACGCTCAGAATAGCATCCCGACCGAATCAGTGACGCGCGATGAAATCCCTCACCCAACGCGCCTGCTCGATGTGCTCGTCAATAAGCGTCGTGCCAAGAATCGAGTAACCCGAAATGGAACCCTCGCCGAGGTATTTCGCCACGCGCTCCCATTGGAACTTCAGAAGGTCCATGGGCACGCCGCGGTGCCCGGGGTAGTCGCGCAGGTAACAGCCAAGATTCACGGGCTTATTGCCGAAGATCGCGCGGCAGCGGTCCAGGTCGCGGTCCAGGTTCACCAGGTCCTTGGCGTTCCACACCCACAAGTTCACCACGTCCACCGGCTCCTTGATGGGCGCCCAGCGCGCCGCGTCCAACTCGTGCGTGTAGACCACGGTCCACAACTTGAGGCGATGGTTGGCTGTGAGTGTACGGTGCAGGTCGTGAAACTGCTCCGGGGTCAACTTCCCGTCGCGAATGCTCAACAGCACGTCGTCGAAGAACCCGCCGGTGACGTTCGGATACTTAGCGGCCAAGCTCACGACGTTGCGCGTCTCCTCGGCCATGGCTTCGGCAGTGGCGACGACATCCATGTAAAGCGCCTCCGTCTTGCGGCCGTCCGGCTTCACTATTCGCGTGTACTTGTACTCGTACCGCAGCACGTGCAACAGCACTTCGTCCAGCCGCTTGAGATGGTCCAGCGCCAGTTCGTTGTTCGGCACGAACTGCCACACCACCCTTTTCAAGCCGAAGAACTCCGCGCCCTGGCCGACCCCGAAGATCGTTGGGGTCGCGCCGGCATCGAAGGTGAAGCCTTCCCACACCCAACCCGCGTCTCTGAGGCGCCGTGGTTTGGCCGCAGCCAACGCGGTCGCCCCGCCGGCCATCATCGTACGCCTTGTAAGTGACATAGCTGTAGTCAGTTACTTGACTGTCGCCGTGAACGGAAGCGTCACGGTCACATTCTGGTGCGGTGCGGTGTGCAGGTTTATGATCTCCAATTCGAGTTCTACCTCGTGGGTGCCCTTCGGCGCGTCCTTGGAAATATCGACGAATACACCTGTGATCCGCTGCGGCGCAACCTCGCGGGCGCGCACCCGCATCCACTCGGGTTGCTTGAGGACCTTCATCTCGAACGGGATGGCGCTCGTGTTCCGCAGTTGGAGGCCCGCGCGGCGGCCCGCCGTCGCCGTAATTTCCGGCGCGGTGGGCTTCACCGAAGCTCGCCAGAGTCCGGTGACCAGCGCTTCCGGTCCCCAGACGTCCTCACCCAGCCACGCTGCGCTACGCTTCGCGAACAACGCTTCCCGAATGCCCTCGACACTGGCCTGCTTGGCGAACACCAGCGTGATGGGCCGCTCTCTGTCGGGTTGGCCCAGGGGAGCCGGCGCGTGAATGTCGCTGTTGGCGACGATGCCGAGCTTCTTCTCGCCGACCCAGGGGTAGGATTCCGCGTAACAGGTCGTCCCGTTAACCACTTCTATAGCCTGAAAGAGGCCCTCGCCGTATGCCGCCGCGATGGGCGGCCACCACTCGGCAGTTCCCCGCCACCCCGGATGATTCCAAAACACAAAGGCGTCCTGTTCGCGCGCCTTGCGCAATGCCGGGAGCAATTCGAGTTCGCCGAACACCGTCGGGTCTTTCAAGAACAGGGCATTGAAGTGCAGGTTGCCGCGGGTGATCTCTACACCGGGCACCAGCAGGATGCCGGTATCCTCGGCCACCGGCAGCGCGATCTTGTACGGCCGCCACAAATCCACTTTCACGTCGTCGCGATGCGGATGATACTTGTCGTGGTCGGTGATGGCGATGGCGTCCAGTCCTTCGGTCCAGGCTTCGCGGACGCGCACGGATGGCCACACTTCGCCGTCCGAAAAGACCGTGTGCATGTGAAAATCGCATTTCAGGACCTTGTAGCCGGACACGTCGGGAATGTCCAGTGGGACGCGTACCTGCGCGGACGCCACACCGATCAGCAGGACCGTGAAAATGGCCAATGTTCGATTGAGTAGGTTCATTGAAGTCGCCTCCACTTCCCGGTCATCTTACCAATTGAACTGTCCGGCTGCGAGCGCAACCCGCTGTGTTACGCTGAATCTTCTATGCCGGATGCGAAATTACAGGTAATCCCGCTAGGTGGACTGGGCGAGTTCGGCATGAACTCGATGGCGATGCGGTATGGCGACGACATCATCGTCATCGACGCCGGCATGATGTTTCCCGAGGAAGAGTTGCTCGGCGTGGACATTGTCACGCCCGATTTCGCCTACCTCGAGCAAAACCGGCAGCACGTCCGCGCGCTGATCCTGACCCACGGCCACGAGGACCACATCGGCGCGGTGCCCTTCCTGCTTTCGGAAATCAACGTCCCCGTCTATGGCACGGCTTTCACCCTCGCGCTGGTCGAGAGGCGCCTGGAAGAGCACGAGATGCTCGCCGAGACCAAGCGGCACGTGGTCGAACCCGGCGAGAAAGTCGAGATCGGCCCGTTCAAGATCGAATTCATCCACGTCACCCACTCGATCGTCAGCGCGGTCGCGCTGGCCATCACCACGCCCCTCGGCGTCGTGATCCACATGGGCGATTTCAAGGTGGACCCCACGCCCACCGACAATTTTCTGTTCGACCTGCACACGCTGGCCAAGTATGGCAAGTACGGCGTGCTGCTCCTGCTTTCCGATTCCACGAACGTGGACGTCCCGGGCTACACGGGAAGCGAGCGGGCCATCCGCCCGAGGTTCGACGAGATCTTCAACCGCGCGGAAAAGCGCCTGATCGTGAGCTGCTTCAGCAGTTCGGTACATCGCCTGCAGCAGATTCTCGACATGGCCGACGAGTATGGGCGCAAAGTGGCCCTGCTCGGCCGGAGCGTCAATACGGTCACCGAGATCGCGAGCGACCTGGGCCTTCTGAATATTCCGGATGGCATTTTGCTGCGGCCCCAGGACATCATGAGCCTCCCGCCGGAAGAGGTCGCCGTAATCGTTTCGGGCACGCAAGGAGAGCCGATGTCGGCGCTGGCGCGCGTGTCGGTGGACAACCACAAGCACCTATCCATCGAGCCGGGCGACACCGTGGTACTGAGTTCGCGCATCATTCCGGGCAACGAGAAAGCCATCTACCGGATGATCAACCACATGTCGCGCCGGGGCGCCGAAGTGATCTACGGCAGCATGAATCCGCCGGTGCACGTCTCCGGCCACGGCAGTGCCGAAGAGCTCAAACTGGTTTTGAACCTCGTGCGCCCGCGTTATTTCATGCCCATCCACGGCGAGTACCGGCAGCTTTCGCGGCACGCCGCGCTGGCCGCGCACTTGCGTCACGTGGGGTTGGAAGATACGTTCATACTCGATAGCGGTGAAACGCTCGAGATCGACAGCGAGGGCGCCCGCAAAGGCGCCAGCGTTCCGGTGGGGCGCGTCTGCATCGACTCGGGCACGCTCGACGAGGTCGTCGAGGACATGGTGATCCGCGACCGCCGCCACATGAGCGAAGACGGTTTCGTCATCCCGATCATCGCCATCGACAAGCACACGGGACACATCGAAGGGATGCCCGAAATCGTCAGCCGGGGATTCGTGGCCGAGGATTCCGTGGCTTTCCTGGCGGAAGCGCGCCAGGTGGTCATGCTCACGTTCGAAAGCTCCACCACCGAAGAGCGCTCCGATTGGGGAATGATGAAGGAAAAGATCCGCGTGGACCTGAAGCGCTATATCACGCGGGAAACCAGCCGCCGGCCGCTCATCATCCCCGTGATTCTCGAACTGTAGTCCGGCTACTGCAGTTTTCCGCGTCCGGCCACTTCCCAGACAACCTCGACTTCGTCGCCGCGCACGCCGTACACCTTTTCGTGCATGTTCATGGCCGTGCAGACGTGGCTGGGAATCACGCGCAGGCGGTCGCCAACCTCGTACTTACGGTTGGCGCGGCGAATGTCCAGGTAGCCGTGCTCTTCGTTCATCTTCGTGAAGACCGCGCCCGGATCGCCCACCACGTAACCGAAGTTGACCTCCGTGGGTGAATCCGTGCGGTCCGAGGAAAACGTCTTCGAACCGCCGTCAAAGAGAGCTTGCCCCGGATAGGCCGTCGAAACCACCGTGCACATGATCGTAGCCGCGCAGTCTTCGATACCGCAGGCACCTACTTCGCAGGTGTTCCTGTCATTGAAGACGTAAGTGCCCGGCCGGATCTCGTTCATTCCCTCCACCATGTGCGAGTGGTAGAGCGTGGGCGTGGAGCCGCCGCTCACGATGCGCGGCTCGAACCCCGCGCGCTTCAGGTCCTCGCGGATCCGGGCTACCGTCTTTGAAACCGCCTCGAGTTGGCGCTGCCCTTCCGGCTCGCGGAGGTCGCGAATGTGGCCGGGATAGATGGCGATGCCATCCCACCTGAGATGCGGCAACCGCGCTACCTCCCGAACCAGGCCCAGAAGCGCCTCGCCCGGTTGGACGCCCACGCGGCAATATCCTGCATCCGCTTCCGTCAGGATGCCCAGTTCCACGTTACCGGCGCTGGCGGCGTCGCTCAACGCGCGCGCCACTTTGATCGAGTCCAGGGCCACCGTCGCCCTTGTGCGGCGGGCGACTTCAACCAGCCGCGGCATTTTCGCGCTGCCGACCACCGGGTAGGCGAACAACAGGTCCTCGGGGGAGGCGCTCAGCATCACCTCCGCCTCGCTCACCTTGGCCACCGAAAGGCCGGCCGCTCCGAGATCCAACTGCTTCCGGCCGATGGCCGGGATCTTGTGCGTCTTGGTGTGCGGGCGTAGGCGCAAGCCGTGCTCGCGCGCGTAGTCCGCCGCGCGCCGCAGGTTCCGCTCCATGATGTCGAGGTCGATGATGAGTGCCGGGGTATCCAGGTCTTGAATGCGCATTGTCTGTTTATTTGAACTGAAGAACGATCTTGCCGCCACCGCCGCTGTAAACCAGTTGAAGATCCTTGGGCTTGTGCTTACCTTCCAGGAAGAAATAGAGGAGCCCCGAAACCGGCTCGCCGGTCTTCTTCTCCGGAAGGATCTTCTGCTTGAGGGCGTCCAGGGTAGGATTGGACCGCGTCTTGCCTCCGCTTTGCACGGTGCCCTGCGCGGCAGTGTCACCACCCGCGTTGCCCATGGATCCGCCCGTTCCGCCCAGGCGTCCCGGCTGGCCCACGGTGCCGCCCCAAACCGGGCCATTGTTGTCGCCCATCATCGCTCCGCCGGCGCCGCTGCTCGAGACCGTCAGGGTTCCCTGCCCTGCGATCTGGCTGGGAGCGAATGGCTGGCACTTTTGCCCGTCCTTGAACGAGCGCAGCAGGAAATCGTCGCGCAGGACGGAGAGCGGATTCTCGCCGCGGGGCGCCAGCCGCACATCGATCACGATGTAGTCCCCATCCAGCGGGTGGCCGATCAGGGTGGATATCGCGGACTTGTCCGTGTAGAGCGTGGCGGTAATCTCCGCCGCCTCGCCCTCGCCGCGTGCGGTGGCGGGCGGCTTCGTTTCAGCCGCCAAGGCACAGATGGCCGCAACCAACAGTAGGGGGGCAAGACGGGATCGGAATCTCATACGGAGGCCCTCACCGCGATTATACGCCCCTTTTTCTCTTGACATCGCGCCGGATCAATGTTACATTTTGTAACGCTACAATGTTTAACAGAAGTAAATCGCGCAAGCCCCTCAGCGAACTCGAACACCTCGTCATGGACCTGGTCTGGTCCCGCACGACCGCCACGTCCGAACAGATTCGGGAGGCGCTTCAGGCCCGCCGGCCCATGAAGGAATCCACCGTCCGCACGATCTTGCGGCGGTTGGAGCAGAAAGGCTACGTGCGCCACCGCGTCGACGGCCGCACTTACATCTATACCTGCAATGAAGCGCCGCAGAGCGTGGCGGCGCGCGCCGTGCGGGGTATCATCGACCGTTTCTGCGGCGGCTCGGTGGAGGAACTGCTCGTGGGCATGGTCGACAACGACATCGTGGACGAGCGCGAACTGGAACGGCTGGGACGCAGGATTGCCCGGCGCAAGGACAAGAGCAAAGGAGACTGAGATGTCAATCGATGCCGCCGTCGTTTCTCTTCTGGCCAGTGTGAGTGTGCGGGTCGCCGTAGTGGCGGCGCTGGCCTGGGTAGTCCTGTCTGTCTGCCGTGTCCGAAGGGCGGATGTGCGGCACGCCGTCTGGTCGCTGGTGCTGGCGGCGATGCTCGCGGCCCCGCTGCTCGCGTGGTTTGCACCGTCGCTCACGTTGCACGTGGGACATCCGGCCGCGGCGCCGGATGCGATACCCTCGCGACAGGTCCCGCTGGTGGTTTCGGCTGCGGCGCCTGATTCCCCCATAACGCCTCCAAACTCGCCGGTTTCCGGGCGGCTTCAATGGAACTGGCAGTCCGTGCTGTGCGCGCTATACGCCGCCGGTGCGTTGATCATGTTGGGCCGCCTTGTTTACGGCTGCGCGATGGCCAGGCGGCTCGTCCGGTCCAGCAAGGCCATCGAGGAACCCCTACCAACCGGCATCCGGGTGGCCGAGTGCGGCTGCATCACCGTGCCAGTCACCATCGGATGGGTGCGACCGCGAATCCTCCTGCCGGTCGGCTGGCACGAGTGGAGCGAAGGCAAGCTGCGTGCCGTCCTGGCGCACGAGAGCACGCACGTAAAGCGAGGCGACTATCTTGTGGGCTTGCTCGCGAGCCTGAACCGCGGGCTCTACTGGTTCCACCCTCTCGCGTGGTGGCTGGAACGTGCACTCATCGCGAGCGCCGAGCAGGCCTGCGACGATGAAGCCATCGTCCTCACCGGCAACCGCGAACAGTATGCGGGTGCCTTACTCGACATGGCCGCTGCCGTGCGAGCCGGCCGTGGACGCCTGGTCTGGGAAGCCATGGCCATGGCACGGCCGAACCAAGTGCGCCATCGGATCGAACTGGTTCTGGACGAAACTCGTCGTCTGACGCCCGGTCTGAGCAAGGCGCGCTGGGCCGCGCTGGTACTCGCTTGCGTCCCGCTCGCCTACGGCGCCGCGACGGTGCGCTTCGCGCAACCCGAACCGCCGCGGGAGCCCGAGGTGATTCTGCAAGGCGCGTACCTGCAAAATCTCGTGGCGGGGAACAGACTCACGGCGGCGCAGGCCGAGGAGATCGAAGCGCACTTGAAGACTGATCCCGAAGATCTGGAAGCGCGCACAAAAGTGGTTGCCTACTATTTCCTGAACGCGATCCGGCAGCCGCGCCTCAATCACATCCTCTGGCTGATCGAACACCACCCGGAAAACGAGGTTTCTTGCCTGTACTCGATGGCGATCCTGCCGCGCAAGTCCATCCTTAACGACGAAGCGGACTTCGAGCGCACGCAAACGCTCTGGCGCGAACAGGTGCGCCGGCACGCCGATAGTCCACAGGTCCTTTCCAACGCCGCCGACTTCTTCTCTTCGAACGGCGGCGACTTGGAACTGGCGATTGAGTTGTACAAGCGTTCGCGAGAGAGTAGCAAACCACCCGCGACTTATTTAACTGGCCAGAAGCTTACCTCGTTGTACTCGCGAATTCTGATCGCCAGCTTGAAGACGGGCGATGCTGTTAACAATTACCCGTCCGGGAATCTTGTTGCGAATGACCCGTTCCGGAATCCGGTTTTGGCGGAGAGAATCAGGCGAGAGGTGGAAAGCGGTTCGGACACCTCCCTTCTTATGGGCGTGGCCTCTAACCTCAGAAGCATCGCAGTGCCGGCCGCGTCATATCCAGCCGGTAGGCCTCACCCGCTGTTCCGTGAGGAGCATCTCGAACTTGCGCCTGTTTTCGAATACGGCGACCGTTTATGGAAGCACGCCGAAGATCTAGGTCTGATCCGCAGAATGCTGCCGCCCGGCACAAGGACACTTGCGCCGACGGCGCCAAGAAACGTCTCGCCTGCCCCCGTCCCTAAAGCCGCCGAGCCCGCGTCCAAGCCGATGCGCATACGTGTAGGAGCCAACGTGCAGCAAGCCATGCTGGCCAAGCGCGTCGAGCCGGTCTATCCGCCAGCGGCCGTCGAGGCCCAGGTGACCGGCGTCGTCACTTTGAGCGTGATTCTGAGCACCGAAGGCAAAGTTCAGCAAATCCAAGCCATGGACGGCCATCCAGTGCTGGTTCCAGCAGCGATGGAAGCCGTGAGGCAGTGGGAGTACAAGCCCACACTGCTGAACGACAAGCCTGTGGAGGTCGCGACCACGATCGAGGTGAGGTTCGAGCTTCCGGCCCAGCCAAAACCTTAGCGTTTTCGGCCCTCGAATAGCGGCACACGGCCCTGCATAGCTACCATGGAATGGTTGGTGGCTATGCGTCACTTCTCTCTTTCCCTTGTTTTGATCTGCGCCGCCCTGCCGGCTCTGGCCGCGGCCGAACCTCGGCCACTGCTCCGGCGGCCGGCCGTGAACCGCACGCACATCGTCTTTTCGTACGCCGGCGATCTCTGGAGCGTGCCGCGCGCGGGCGGCGACGCAGTGCGCCTCACCACGGGCGTGGGCACCGAAACCGATCCTTACTTCTCGCCCGACGGGTCCCGCATCGCTTTTACCGGCGAATACGACGGCAACCCGGACGTCTATGTTATGCCGGCCTCCGGCGGAGTGCCTCGTCGCATGACGTATCACCCGGCGATCGACATCGTTCAAGGCTGGTCCAGCGACGGGAAGCGCATCCTGTTCCGCTCGGGCCGCACAACCCAGACGCGCTCCAATCGCCTCTTTACCATCGCGCCGGACGGCGTGTTCCCGGAAGAGATCCCTCTTCCCATGGCCGAGGAGGGGTCCTTCTCGCCCGACGGCTCCAAGCTCGCCTACATGCCGCTGGCGCGCGCTTTTGAATCATGGAAGCGCTATCGCGGCGGCCGCATGGCGGTAATCTGGATCGCCACGCTGGCCGACTCCAGCATCGAGAAGATCCCACGCGAGAACTCCAACGACTTCAATCCCATGTGGGCGGGCGACCGCGTCTACTTCCTTTCGGACCGCGCCGGCGCCGTCACGTTGTTCCATTACGACACGCGCGCGAAGAAGGTCACGCAGGCGCTGGCGAACGACGGCCTCGACATCCGCTCGGCTTCCCTGGGCCCCGGCGCGATCGTGTATGAGCGCTTCGGCGAGATCTGGCTCTACGATCTGAAGTCGGGCAAAGCGCATCGTGTGGATATCCGGATCGCGGCGGACTTCCCCGAAGTACGCCCACGCCTGATAAAGACCGCGGCGAACATTCGCAAAGTAGGCCTGTCTCCCACCGGCGCGCGTGCTCTGTTTGAGGCCCGCGGCGAAATATTCACGGTCCCGGCCGAAAAGGGCGACGCGCGCGACGTCACGAACACGTCCGGCGTGGCGGAGCGCTCCCCAGCCTGGTCGCCCGACGGTAAATGGATCGCCTGCTTCTCGGACGAATCGGGCGAGTATCAACTGCACGTGCACCCACAGAATGGCGCGGGCCAGGTCCGCAAGTTCAACCTCGGTGCGCCGTCTTTTTATGACCGGCTGGAGTGGTCGCCTGATTCGAAGAAGATCGCCTACACCGACAAGTCCCTGCGGGTCTGCTACATCGATCTCGACAAGAAGACGCCTGTCGAGGTGGACAAAGACCTGTTCCAACCGCCCGATGGCGTGCCGACTCCAAAATGGTCGCCCGACAACCGCTGGCTGGCCTATACGAAGTTCCTGCCCAGCCATATGCGAGCGGTCTATCTCTACTCGCTCGAGACAGGTAAAACGCACCAGGCGACCGACGGCATGAGCTTCGCGAACGATCCGGTTTTCGATGCGAGCGGCAAGTACCTGTTCTTCACGGCCAGCACCAACATCGGCCCCGTGGTGGAAGGGACCATGTGGAGCTTCAACCGTCCGGTGTCGAGCAGCGTGTACGTGCTGGTGCTGCGCAAGGACCTGCCGACGCCGCTCGCCCCGGAAAGCGACGAAGAGAAGGAGAAAGCCGCGCCCGCCGCGCCATCCAAGGAAAAGGAACCGGTGAAAGTCACGGTCGACTTCGACCGCATCGGCCGCCGCACCCTCGCGCTGCCGATTCCGGCGCGAAATTACCGCGAGTTGGTGGCGGGCAAAGCGGGCGTTCTTTATCTGATCGAGGGCGGGCCGATCGTGATGCCCGTGGGAGTTTCAAGCGTCAACGTCCTGCACCGGTTCGACCTGGCCACTCGCAAGATCACGAAGCTGGCCGAAGGCATCGGCGCCTTCGCCCTTTCGGCGAATGGCGAGAAGATGCTGGTGCGGCAGGGCGCGAAGACGGTCCTCGCGCCGTCCGCCTCGCCGCTTAAGGCAGGCGAGGGTGAAGTCCGGTTGGACGGCATGGAGATGTGGCTCGAACCGCGCCAGGAATGGAAGCAGATGTTCCGCGAGTCGCTGCGCATCGAGCGCGACTTCTTCTACGACCCGAAGCTGCACGGCCTGGACATCAAGGCGCTCGAACGGGAATTCGCCCCCTACCTGGACACCATCACCACGCGCGCCGAGCTGAACTACCTGTTTACGGAAATGTACGGCCGCCTCACGGTGGGCCATCTGTACATCGTGGGAGGGGACAACCCCGAAGCCAGGAAGGTGCCCGGCGGGCTGTTGGGCGCCGACTACCGCATCGAGAACGGCCGCTACCGGTTTACGCGGGTTTACGACGGGGAGAGCTGGTCTCCGCAGTTGCGCGCGCCGCTCGCGCCTCCGGGCGTGAACGTCGTCGAGGGCGAGTACCTGCTGGCCGTGAATGGCCGCGACATTACGGCTTCAGACAACTTATACAAAGCCCTGGAGGGCACCGCCAACAGGACCGTGGTCCTCCGCGTGGGGCCGAACCCGGCGGCCGATGGCTCGCGTGAAGTGACCGTAGTTCCGGTCGCCGACGAGAGGCAACTGCGCTACATGGCCTGGGTGGAGGACAATCGCCGCCTGGTGGACAAGCTCAGCAACGGCCGGCTGGCGTATATGCACCTCCCGGACACGTCCTCCGGCGCGTACACGAACTTCACGCGCTGGTTTTTCGCGCAGGCGGGCAAGGAGGGCGCCATCGTGGACGAACGCTTCAACAGCGGCGGGCTTTCGGCCGACTACGTGGTGGACTACCTGAGCCACAAGCTGCAGAACTTCCGCACCACGCGCGAGGGCCGGGATATGACCACGCCCATCGCCGGCATCTTCGGTCCCAAAGCCATGATCATCAACGAATACGCGGGTTCGGGCGGCGATTCGATGCCGTATTACTTCCGCCGCGCCAAGCTGGGTCCGCTGGTCGGGAAGCGCACCTGGGGTGGCCTGGTGGGGTTCTATGCGCCGACGCCGAGGCTGGTGGACGGCGGCGCCGTCAGCGCTCCCAACCGCGGATTCTGGACCCCGGAAGGCAGATGGGAGGTGGAGAACCACGGCATCGACCCGGACATCGAAGTGGAGCAGGATCCCCGCCTGGTCCGCCAGGGGCACGACCCGCAACTCGAAAAGGCGGTCCAGGTTCTGCTCGACGATCTGAAGAAAAACCCGCTGCCGGTTCACCACAAGCCGCCATACCCGAAATATCAGTAGGGGTCGCATATATGCGAGCCTCGGGCCGAGCATGGCGGCGGTTTTGATACAGTGAGATTTACGCCAGCAAGTCTGGATCATACAGGAGAGTGGAATGAAATACGGTTTGGATATTCGTCAGGACGCGGCGTTGGACCTGGTTAGCGTCGGTGCTCTCGTGCACAGGCTGGATCCGGGGCTTATCCCGTTCCGCAAAGCCACCCAGTGCGCCATCCATGTAAGCGGCGGTGAATTCAACGTGGCCGCCAACATGGCGGACTGCTTCCGGATGAACACCGGCATCGCCACGGCGATGGTCGATTACCCTATCGGCGACCTGATCGCGGAGCGCGTGCGCGCCATGGGCGTGAAACCCTTTTACAAACGCTTTAAGCACAACGGCGTGAGCGGCCCCAACATGGCCACCGTCTACAGCGACCGCGGCCAGGGCGTGCGCGCCCCAGTGGTCTTCTACAACCGCTGCAACGAAGCGGCCGCGCAGTTGAAGCCGGGCGATTTCGATTGGAAGACGATTTTCGCGGGCGGCGTGCGGTGGTTCCATAGCGGCGGCATCTTCGCGGCCCTGTCGGAGACCACCGGCGAAGTGATCATCGAAGGTATGAAGGCGGCCAAGGCCGCCGGCGCCATCGTCAGTTTCGACCTCAACTATCGCGCCAAGCTTTGGAACATCTGGGGCGGCCACGAGCGCGCACTGGGCGTGATCGGCCGCATCGTCGAGAACGTGGACGTGCTGGTGGGCAACGAAGAGGACCTGCAGATGGGCCTCGGCATCCCCGGTCCCGAGGTCGCCAAGAAGTCCAAGCTCGACCCGAGCACGTTCTTCGGCATGATCGACAATGTCATCGCCAAGTACCCCAAGGTGAAGGTTGTCGCCACGACGCTGCGCGAGGTTCATTCGACCAATCATCACAGCTGGAGCGCGGTGGCTTGGGTCGATGGAAAGACTTACGTCGCCCCGACCGCCGAACTCACGGTGTTGGACCGCGTCGGCGGCGGCGACGGATTTGCATCCGGTTTCTTCTATGGCTTGTTGTCCGGCGAGGAGCCGCAGGAAGCCGTGAACCTGGGCTGGGCGCATGGCGCGCTGTTGACCACGTTCCCGGGAGATACAACCATGGCGACGGTCGAGCAGGTGCGGGCGTTCGCAAAGGGCGGATCGGCGCGCATCCAACGCTAGACCGCGATTTGAGGAGAGTGGTAAATCATGTCTCTTGAATTCAGCAGACGGCACTTCTTTTACGGAAGCCTGCTGGCGGGCGCGGTGCCGCAGGCGGGCTTCAGCCGCGTCCCTTCTCTAAAGCGGCTCGGCTATAAATCACCCAACGAGAAGTTGAACATCGCCGGCATCGGCGCGGGCGGCAAAGGGTACAGCGACCTCATGGGCTGCTCCACCGAAAACATCGTGGCGCTGGTGGACCCGGACGACGAGCGTGCCGCGCGCACCTACAAGCAGTTCCCAAAAGCCGCCCGCTACAAGGATTTCCGGCGCATGTTCGACAAGGAGACCAACAACATCGACGCGGTGACGGTCTCCTGCCCCGATCACATGCACGGCACAGCCGCCATGTGGGCGATGGTCCGCGGCAAGCACGTCTATTGTCAGAAGCCGCTGGTGCGCACCGTCTGGGAAGCCCAGCAGCTCACGGAAGCGGCCGCCAAGTACGGCGTCGCCACGCAGATGGGTAACCAGGGCTACTCGACTAAAGGCGCCCGCGAGTGCTGCGAGATCATCTGGAACGGCGACGTCGGCGAAGTAACCAAAGTGCTGGCCTGGACCGACCGTCCCGGCAAGTACTGGCCGCAGGGGCCCGATGTCGAGCCCACCCCGGGACCTGTTCCGCCCACAATGGATTGGGATGCCTGGCTGGGTGACGCCGAGCCGCAGCCTTTCAGCCCCGGCTACATCCCCATCAAGTGGCGCGCCTATCCGCAGTTCGGCTGCGGCGCCATCGGCGACATGGCTTGCCACATCCTCGGTACGCCCAACATGGCCATGCGCCTGGGCGCGCCGTCGAGCGTCGAGTGCATCAAGCTGGTGGGCAAGAGCAAGTACACGTTCCCGCTGCAAACCGTCATTCGTTTCGACTTCCCGGCCCGGCCCGGCATGCCGCCCGTGCAGATCTTCTGGCACGACCGCCTCACCGCGCCGCTCAAGGTCGACGGCCTGCCCGAAGGCACGCTGATCGGCGACAAGGACAACAACGGCAGCCTGTTCATCGGCAGCAAGGGTATGGTGACGACGGGTTGCTACGGTGAGGACACCCGTCTGGTGCCCGACGAGAAGATGAAGGACTACAAACTGCCACCGCAGCTTCTCACCCGTTCGCCCGGCCACTACCGCGACTGGATCCGCGCCTGCAAGGGCGGCGAGCGCTCCTGTTCGAACTTCAGCGTGGCCGGCCCGTTCGTCCAGTGGATGCTGCTCGGCGTGATCGCCATGAACTTCGAAGGCAAGCTCGAATGGGACGCCAACAAGCGGA
>CAZLOS010000126.1:0-14808 GCA_964561215.1 uncultured Solibacteraceae bacterium
AGAACAACATTCCCTACACGGTCCTCTCGCTGGCCACCAAGGATTCCTGGAAGGATCGCGCAGGCGTTTGGCAGTCCCGCACGGAGTGGCATCGCTGCATAGTCTGGGGTGCGAAGTTCGCGGAATTCGCGGCCGGCTTCAAGAAGGGTGCGCACCTCCAGGTGGAAGGCGAGCTGCGCAGCCGCGAATACCAGAAAGACGGCGTGACGCATCGCGTCGTCGAGATTCGGACCAAGTCCATCCTCAAGCTCGATCGTGCGCAGCAGCAAATCGAAGCCGTTCCTCAGGAGGCGGAGCCGTCCGACGTGCCCTTCTAGGGGCGCGCCCAGCGGCGAAGGGAACCACGCGGTGCGGCGCGATGCGCCTGAGAGGAGAGACAGAGATGAACACCGAACAAGCGAAGAAACTGAGTGAAGACGCGTTGGATCGATTGATGGCCGCCCTGGAGCAGGGCCAGAGCGAAACACTGAAGAACTACCTCCGCCTGATGTCCCGCTTTCGGAAGTACTCGTGGGGCAATTGCCTGCTGATCTACAGTCAGCGGCCCGACGCAACGCACGTTGCGGGGTTCCACGCCTGGCTGAAGATGCGGCGGTACGTCCGCAAGAGCGAGAAAGGCATCGTCATCCTTGTTCCGATGGTCGGGCGGAAGAAGTCAGACGACGAACTGACCGAGGACCGCGAGACGCGAATACTCGGCTTCCGCGCGGCGCATGTGTTCGACGTCAGCCAGACCGAAGGCGAACCGCTAGCGGAGTTCGCGACGGTGCAGGGCGATCCGGCGGAGTACACCGAGCGGCTGAAAGCCTTCATTGCGGCGAAGGGGATTACGCTGGAGTTCTCGGACCGCATCGCACCGGCGAACGGCACCTCATCGGGCGGCAAGATCACCGTTCGTCCGGACCTGTCGCCGGCCGAGACCTTCTCGACCTTGGTCCATGAGGCAGCCCACGAACGGTTGCATCAAGGCCAACGCCGCGCGCAGACCTCGCACACCGTGCGGGAGACCGAAGCGGAAGCGGTGGCTTTCGTGGTGTCCAGCGCCATCGGGCTTGACGTCAACTCCGCGAGCGCCGACTACATTCAACTCCATGCGGGCGACAAGGCGACGCTGGCCGAATCACTCGCCATCGTGCAACAAACGGCCGCCGAGATCCTCAACGCCATTCAGCCCGCTGAAGCGGCGGAGCGTGCGGCAGCCTGAACCACGCGACGGCGCGGGCTCACCGCCCGCGCCGTTCCTGCACGAACCGGAAGCACGGCGAACACTGCGCCAGGTGCTCGAAGATCGGGTCTCGCATGGCAAATGCCTTCGGGTTGCGGGCAAACGCTTCGAGTGTCTCAGCATCGGGGCACCCGCGGCGTGCCGGGTTGGGATGGGCGTGGAGCGCGCTCTGCTCCATTCGCCGGAAGATCTCTTCCTGTGTCAGTTCGGGGGGCTCTTCGCGTACCATTGACCTTAGATAATGGTCCTGAGATAACCTTTGGGTCAAGCGTTTTCTTGAGTTGCTTTCGTGTGCGACTGAGGCGCTGCGAGAGGGTGTTCGGCGTGACGCCGATTTCGGCGGCGATCTCCTTGACGCTGAAACCCCAGTACAGCCGCCACAACACGAACTGCGTGGTCTCGTCAACCGAATCCAGCACCTCGCACCATTCCACCGATCGGTCCATTTCCTGTTGCACTTCGGTGATCTCGCGACGTCCTACGGCCCGCATCACATCGTCGGAGAGCGACAGGAACCGCCGGGACCGTTCCAGTTCCGCATCCACCAGGTTGGTGAAAGTGCGGAACAGGTAGGCCACCGGATCTTCGACCGGCCGGGACTTGCGAGCCCTGGACGCTTTGTGCACGGCCCTTTCGGCCAGCTCCAGCGCACGGGAATCGTCGTTCATCTCGCGAGCGCGATAGCAGAAGAAATCGGCTCCAATCCTCTCCGCCGCCGCCAGGAACACGGGATCGACCGGCATGGCTTGATCGTCCACTGGACTGACCCACAGCACGAGTCTGGGGTCGGAACCGTTTGCGTGGGGGAGGTTGGCTTGCATATGAGTGATCTCGCATCATCGGAAGCTTTCCGGGGGCGTACGCACGATCGATCTGCGAGTAATCAGGCAATACACCCCGTTAGCAGATAGATAGGCACACTGGCAGCAGACTGTCCATGACTTTGTGATCGCGCATTGTTAGCACGCGGGTAACATTACGCGCAGTACTTGTCTGCATTTACGCACGCCGGTGCGGTCACATTTTTGCGCGGTGAAGGCTCGTGTTTGATTGAAGGGCAAATCGCGAAGGAGATCACCGATGATGTTTCACCGTTTCCGCAGAGCCAGCTCAACCGTGGTGGACTGGATTCGTCACCGCCCGAAACTCGCCGTTCCGGCGGCGCTGCTATTGGTGAGCTCTCGGGCTTATGCCCAGAGCGACCCTTGGCAAAACGCAGTCCAGGTGTTGCAGACGGCATTTACCGGTCCGATCGCGCGCGGCTTGGCGCTGGTGGCGATTGTAGTGGGCGGGCTGATGTTCGCCTTTGGCGAGGGGCAATCGAAACGCATGCTCGCCGGCATCGTGTTCGGCGTTGGCATGGCCATCGGCGCCGTCAACTTCATGGCGTGGCTGTTCCCATAGAACGACGCCGAATGTTCCGCGCGGAGGCTGCCCCTATGAGCGATCCAACGATGAATGAACCAAATCTGCATCGCGTCTATAAATCGATCAACCATCCCCTCACGATTTGGGGCGCCGAGCGGAAGCTGTTCTTCCTCGCCGTCATCATGGGGGCAGCCACTTTCAACCTCTTCGCCTCGCTCGTGAGCGGCGTTGTGATGTTTGCCGGCCTGTACGCTTTCGCGCGCTGGGCAACGGCCACTGACCCGCAGATCCTGCGCATTCTCCTGAACTCCTCGAAGTTCCGCAATCACTATGACCCGGCGCGGCGGGAGCCATTCCGGCTGATGAGAGAGGGCACGTATGGTTCGGCTCAGTGAGATCAGCAAGGCTTACCGCGAAGCGGGCGCGCTCAACAGCCTGATTGGCCTCTACGCAACGCTTGACGAGCATACGTTTCTCACCAAGGCCGGGCACGTTCTTCAGGTGGTGCGCGTCGAGGGTGTGGATCACGAATGCCTGGACCACTCCCAGCTTGATCACATCGCGCGGCGATTCGAGGCCGCCATGCGTGTCTTCCCGACGTCGTTCCGCGTGTATCAGATCATGATGAAACGCGATCACGCCGAACTGCCGCACCGGGACTACACCAATGCGACCGTGCAACGAGTGGTGAAGAACCGCGTCGAGTACCTCACGGCCAAGGCGGATTCGCTTTACACGCTCGACCTGTTCTTTGTCTTCGTTTTCGAACCGGATGCCGGCCGAGCCGCCGCCGCGTGGTTCTCTCAGGGCAGAACGCTGGAGGTGCTCGATACGGACCTGCAGCAGGCCAGCAACAACCTGGCCAACAAGGTGTCGAGCTTCATTGTTCAGCTTCGCGACGTCGTGCCCATGGTGTTGCTCGATGTCAAGAACGCCTTTCGGGTCTTCACCCGGCTTCTCAACTATGCGCCCTGGAAGTCCGATGTTCTCACGCCGCATTCCAGCGAGGGGCTGGATTACCAGCTCGCGAACTCTGCCCTGGAGTGCCACCGCGACCACCTGGAAGTGGACGACTACTACGTCCGCGCCCTCACGCTGAAGGAACCACCGGCCCAGACGTTCGCCAACGCGTTCGCGGCCTTGCAGGAACTGCCTGCCAACGTCATCGCGGTTTCGGAGTGGAAGCGCGAGGACAACCTCAAGATGAGGCGCGCGATCAACAGTCGGCGTCGTCATCACCACAACTCCAGCGCGTCGCTAACCAACTACCTGAGCGTGAGCGACCAGGCCGTGCGGCCGGAAGAGATGCTGATCGACGACTCGGCAGTGGCGCAGGTCGCCGACCTCGGCCAGAGTCTCCGCGAGATGGAGGTCGAAGGGCGTTACTTCGGCCAGTTCAGCCTCACCATCATTCTCTATGGCCTCGATCCGAAGCGCGTTGAGCGCGCCTCCGCCGAGTGCTTCAAAGTCTTCTCCACCCACGACGCGGCGTTAATGGACGAGCGGTACAACCTGCTCAATGCGTGGCTCGCTGCGATCCCCGGCAACGACATCTACAACCTGCGCCGGTTGTGGCTCATGAACACGAATTACGCCGATCTGGCATTTCTGTTCGCGCACCGCTCCGGCGAACCATGGAACGCACACCTGGACCGCGAATACCTGGCTCTGCTGGAGACGAACCACGGCACGCCGTACTTCCTGAACCTTCACGCTGGCGACATTGCGCATTCGTTGATCCTGGGAGCCACGGGCAGCGGCAAGAGCTTCTTTCTCAACTTCCTCATCACCAACTTGCAGAAGTACGATCCCTTTACCTGCATCTTCGACCTGGGCGGCAGCTATGAAGCGACGACTCAGATGTTCGGTGGAAGCTACCTCAAGATCGGCATCGACAGGCTCGGCTTTTCCATCAATCCGTTCTCGCTGGCACCGACGCCGGAGAACATCCATTTCCTGTTCAGCTTCATCAAGGTCCTGGTGGAATCGAGCGGCTACCGGATGGACAACGCCGACGAGCGCGATATCTACGAGGCGATCGGCAACCTGTACGAAGCGCCCGAGGAGATCCGGCGGCTTCGCTCACTGCTGGGCATGATTCGCCGGCCTTTGGCCGAGCAGATGCACAAATGGACTGCCGACGGCCAATACGGCGCGCTCTTCGACAATGTTGCCGACAACCTCACCTTTGCCCGGTTCCAGGCGTTCGACTTCGAGGGCATGGACAAGTATCCGGACGTGCTGGAACCCCTGCTGTTCTACATCCTGCACCGCGCCAACGCCGCCATCTACGAGGCAGGTGCCGAGACCGTATCGAAGTGGTTCGTGTTGGATGAGGCGTGGCGATTCTTCCGCAATGCCACGACGCGGCTCTACATCGTCGAAGCGCTCAAGACCTGGCGCAAGCGGAACGCGGCGATGATCCTCGCCACGCAGTCCGGCGAGGACCTGGAGCAGTCGGAGATCCTTCCCATCGTCGTCGAAAGCTGCCCGACGAAACTCTTCCTTGCTAATCCCGGCATGAACGAGGAGTGGTATCGCCGTACTTTCAAACTGAACGTCACCGAATCCCAGGCGATTTCGCGGCTGATCCCGAAGCAACAAATCCTGCTGAAGCGGCCGGACTTCGCCAAGATCCTCAACCTGAACGTCGATCCCTTGGGCTATTGGCTGTACACCAACAGTCCCTATGACAACCAGCGCAAACGCGAGGCCTTCGCCCGCTACGGCTTCGAACGCGGTCTCGAAGTTCTTGCCAGGAGTGAATCATGATCCAACACCGAACGTTGCTTTTGCTCTCTTCTCTCGTCCTCGCCTGTGGTTCCCTGTCGGCTGCGGACGCGCCGCTCTCTCCTTCCGCCCGCGTGGTCCACTACGGCGAAAAGGACGTCGTCGCCGTGAAGGCGAAGGTCCGCTACACGACCCTGATCGTCCTGCCGAAGCAGGAATCGATCCTCGACTACACGTGTGGCGACAAGGAGTTCTGGATCGTCAACGGCACGGCCAACTTCGCCTACATCAAGCCGGCGAAGGCGAATTCGGAGACGAACCTCAATCTGATCACCGCCTCTGGCAACGTCTACAGCTTCGTTTTGCGCGAGGTCTCGGAATCGCCGGATGCGGAGCCGGATCTCAAGATCTTTCTGGAGCCGAAGGAGTCGTCGATGCTGTCGGCAGTAAACGGGCAGCCGAAGTTCATTCCGGCTACCCAGCTTGACGACTATCGCCAGCAGGTGGAGATCGCCAGGCAACAGGCACGCGAGGCCAAGGAACAGGCGCAGGCGACGGTAGATCGCGAGTTGAGCCGTGTGCGCTCCGAGTTTCCGGCGAAGCTGCGGTTTCCGTACCGCTTTCTCGCGGACGACAAGTTGTTTCGCGTCTCCGCCGTCTACACCGATGGCAAAGCGACCTACATCCGCGCCAACCCGCAAGAGACACCCGCCCTCTACGAACTGAAGGATGGCAAGCCGAACCTGATCAACTTCGATTTTAAGGACGGCCTGTACGTCGTGCCGAAGGTGCTGGATAGCGGCTATTTGGCCATTGGAAAGAAACGGCTCGATTTCGCGCGCTCGGAGTAGCCCATGCTAGAGAACGACAAGAATCAGACGCCCGAACCGCCTCCCTCCGGCGGCGTGGTTCGGGACCGCACTTTCAAACCGGCGGGGCTCCTTCCGAAGAACACGCAGACCTACGTGATCCTCGCGATCACGGTCGTGATGGTCGGAGCCATCGCGTTCAGCGGCGGCGGAACTCCGTCGAAGAAGCATGCTTCGAATGAGCAGAAAACCTTGGCGGCGATCGATCCGAACGTCGCTCGCATCCAGGAGTACCGAAATCGGATCGACGAGCAGGCCCGGAAACTCGCAGCAGAACAGGCGCAGTTGGAGCAGACCAAGCAGGCGTTGGGGTTGCCTCCGGCGGCGCAGGCCGGCACCATTCCGAATCCGCAGATGCAGACGATGGCGTACGCCACGCCGGGGTATCCGCAGCCCACATACGTCCAGCAACCTGCGAAGCCAGAGAAGAGCGCCATCGAGACGGAGAAGGAAAAGCGCGAGTACCAATCGTTGTTTTCGTCCAACGTTGCGCTCTCCTACCGCAAAGAAGTGGTGAGTGACCCAACCCCTCCGCCGACCGACGAGACCACACCGGCCAAGGCTCCGGCTACCAACAAGCTCGAACGGGAGCGCCGTTCGGTTGACGCCAGCCTTCAGCAGGCAACCGGCAAGCAGTACCAGCTCTTTGAGGGCACCGTCATCGAGACCGTTCTTACGAACCGTCTTGACGGCAGCTTCAGCGGGCCTGTGAATTGCCTCGTTACCACCGACGTCTATTCGCACGACTTGCAGCACCTGCTCATCCCGCGCGGCTCCCGCGTTCTGGGCGAGGTCAAACGCAACGACAGCCTCGGGCAGCAGCGCCTGGCCGTCTCGTTCCATCGGCTCATCATGCCCGACGGCTACTCGGTCAGTCTCGACCAGTTCAAGGGACTCAATCAGATCGGCGAGACCGGCCTTCGCGACAAAGTGCACCACCACTATGCCCAGGTATTCGGTGTCTCACTGGCGATTGGCGCGCTCGCCGGCCTCGCCAACATCAACACCAGCTATGGGTACGACTCGTCGAGTATGGACAGCTACCGTCAGGGCGTGACATCGAGCCTCTCGCAAAGCTCGCTTCGAATCCTCGACCGATACATGAACCTCCTGCCGACGTTCACCATCCGCGAAGGGATGCGGGTGAAGGTCATTCTCACTGACGACCTGACGCTGCCCGACTACGCGCGGCACACCGTGCCGAGCGACCTGTAAGGGGGACCGGCTCATGCTCCTTCACTTGCTCCTGCTGAAAAGGCTGTCACCGACGTTGTACAGACTGAGACTTGCGGGCCTGGTCGCGTTCGCGGCCCTGTTTCTCGCCTTCGTGGCCGAGTGCGGATACCTGCTCTACCAGCAATTGCAGCGGCCCGCCGCGTATCCACCGATTCATAGCCCGGCACCCGAGCACCGGGTGCAGAAAGGAAGCGGAAGATGAAGCGCATCCTACTGTCCGCCGTTGCCGTCCTCGTAATGGCTGCGACTCTCGCATTCGGCCAGTTTGGCTTCGGGATCACCGTGTTCGACCCGTCGGTCTACGCGCAGGCCGTCGCGCAGGTCTCGAAGCTGGTGCAGCAGTACAACCAGCTTGTGCAGACTTACCAAATGATCACCAACCAGTACAACCAGATGCTCTGGATGGCGAAGACACTTCCCGGCAGCCTCACGCGGTTCCGTACTATCTCGACGCCGTGGTTCCATTCGTCCGTCACAAACACCTACGGCACCGCGGGCGGCTGGATCACGGCCATCAACACGGGTAGCTTCACGTCCGCAGGTTACCAGCGGGCGACGGAGCGGCTGCTGCCGTACGGCGCCGCGCTCACGCATGTGCCGGCCGATCAGCTTGACCGCCTCCAGAAGCACTACGCCACGATCGAGCTGACCGACGGCGCGAATCAGAACGGCATCCAGACTGTCGGCACGCTCCGGTCGAACGCTTCGCAGACAGAAGCCGCCATCCAGAACCTCGAAAACGATTCGCTGAATTCCGATCCGTCCTACAACACCGAGATCGCCGTCCTCAACAAGATCAACGTCGCCAACGTCATCGCCCTTCGCAATGGGCAGGACACTAACAAGCTATTGGCCGCGCTGGCAGAACAACAACTCCTTGACGCGAAGCGCCAGCGCGACGCCGAGGTGAAGGCCATCAACACACACATCCAGCTTGTCGGCCAGGGGAAGGCTATCCTCAACGACCAGTCGTCGGGCTGGACGTCGGCCATGCTGGATTACCGCCTGTAGCTCTCAGCTCAACAATTCAACACACACAACAGACACAACCGGAGGTTCGAAGTGGGCACACCGGATTCGATGAGCGATCTCTTTGTCTTTCTGACGGACTTGATGACGACCCACGCCAGCTTGTTCCAGGCTCTGGGCGTCAAGCTCTTTCGCGGTTTTGCCCTCATCCTGCTGGTGTGGTTTGGGGCGAAAACCGCCTTGGCGAGCGCCAGCGGTAACCAGGCCGGGTTTCACTTCGATCGTTTTGTGTCCCTGGTGCTCATCATCGCGTTCGGCTACGCGATGGTCGTTTACTACGCCAATCCGATTCCCGGCATCGGCACCAGCTTCTACCGCCTGATCACCGATCAAGGCGCGAGCCTCGCCAAGCAGCTCAACGCCGCCACCATCCAGGAGGTGAAGCAGCGGCTCGACTCCATGTACCTCAGCATGGAAAGCCCCACCATGATCCTGGCGAGCGCCATGGAGATCCTCCACTTCGCCATCCTGGTGCTCGCCATCGCCTTCGCCGAGGCGTCGTCGTTCGCCGTCATCGCCTTCGGCTACATCGCCACCGCCGTCGTGGTCCTGGTCGGGCCGATCTTCATCCCGTTCTTTATCGTGCCCCAGATGGAGTGGCTGTTCTGGAACTGGCTCAAGGCGCTCTTCCAGTACGCCTTCTACCCGGTGATCGCGAACGCGTACGTCTTCGTCATGGGCAGCTTGCTGAACCACTTTGTCGATTCGCACCCGCCGCCCTACGACTCCGGCAACATCGCGCTGCTGTTTCTGCCGCTGGTGTTTCTGCTGTTCGCGTTCACCTACGGCGTGCTGAAGATTCCGTCTCTGGTGAATTCGATCTTCTCCGGGAAGTCGGGGGAGAGCATCATTCCGCGGTTGTAGGAGGGAATCCCGTATGACGTCAGTCGAAGCCAATCGCGCATTGCCGCAGCCCGCGCAGATGGACACCGGAGGCCGCAGATACCTGGAACAGTATGCGTCGCTGCTGGTCAGCAACCGCCATCTGCGCGTGGCGATTCTGTGCGGCACGGTGCTGTCGCTTGGCCTGCTCGTGCTGAACCTGAAGACCGTGCAGGCGCTTCGAAACTTCAAGCCGCTGGTCATCCGCATCGGCGAAATCGGCCGCGCCGAGGCTGTCGCCTACGACAGTCTCGCATACCAACCGCGCGATGCGGAGATGAAGTACTTCCTGATTCAGTTCGTCACGAAGTACTACGGCCGGATGCGCGCCACCGCTCGCGAGAACTATGCGCGGTCGTTGTATTTCCTCGACGGGCGTCTCGCGGACTCGATCATCGAGACCAACAAGAAGAACAAGAGCATCGAAACCTTTCTCGCGGGGCAGGGAGACGAGACCGATGTCGAGGTCAAAAACGTCACCATCGAGGACCTGCGCCAGCCCCCGTACAAGGCCACGGTGGACTTCGACAAGGTCTACTACTCCGGTGCCGACCGAGCGGCGTCGCGCCGCGAAAAGTACGTGGCGAGCTTCGTCTTCGTGGTGCGCGACCGCGTGCCGAACGCATGGATTCCGGTCAATCCTTTGGGGCTGGTCATCACCTACTTCCGCGAGGACCAGGCCTTTCAGTAGGCAGCGAGGCGTCAGATGGTCACCAACGTCTTCTTCGCGACAACGATCCTGTTCATGGCAATCGGCATCTTGTTGCTACAAGAGTGCAACTTCCTGATTCCGTATCGCTCGTTGCTGTTCGAGCGATACGGGCGCACCATCGCGATCTTTGCGGCAGCCCTGTTCTTCAACCTTTTCGCCCTGATGTACCTGTTGGTTCGCAAGCTCCTGCTGAAGGAGACGGGCAAAAAACTGGCGCATGTGGAGAAACAACTGCGGTCGGGCGAAAGCATCTCCGAGGAACTCACCCGCCGCCTGGAGGAATGAACTCATGGGCCGGGACAGTCGGAATCCTGACCAGCGCAGCGTTGACGACACGTGGCAGCAACAGTCGGAGCATGCCCATCGGCAGAGCCCACAGGTCAGTCCGGGGGTTCTCACAGACCTCCGCACCGTGATTGATGACGCCGCGAAGGACCGGCCGGCGCTCTCGGTCTTCTTCAATCGGCTGGAACAACAGGGTGTGCGTCCGGTTGCGAGCGTTCAGGAAAGCGGGCGCTGGAACGGTGTTGTCTACGAGTTCCGCGGCGCGCGGGTGAAAGGCTCTCACCTCGGTCGCGCGTATACCGCCAAGGGTCTTCAACAGCGCAGAGGCGTCGGCTATGAACTGGGCCGCGACGCCGAAACATTGGCGCGCACAGTTGCCGTTCGGGAAGACGCCGCGCGCCCCACTCCGGACTCGCGAAGTATCAAACGCGCGGGGCGGATTCGCGATGCCACCGGCATTAGTCGGGCTGAGCGTGCCGTGCTCTGGGATGTAGGCCGGTTTCGCGTTGTCGCCGCCGAAGATCTGGAGCGTGCACGGTACTCCGGCCGACCGAGCCTGATGCAGCAGGACCTGAAGCATCTGGCGGCGGAAGGCTACCTGGTACGGCGCCGCGTACCCGTGGACGGGCGCGGACGCACCATGGAGGTCCTGGCGCTGACACGCGCCGGACGGACTTTGATGAAACGCGAGGCCGGCAACCAGGCGCTCTACGACGGCCTTGTGAAACCACGTGAAGTCGTCCATGACGCCGCGCTCTATCGCATGTTTCAGAAGGAAGCGGCCCGAATCGAACAGGACGGCGGCACGGTGCACCGTGTCGTCCTCGACTACGAGCTGAAGAAACGGGCCTACCGTCCACTTGCGCAGGCACACAATCTGCCGCCGCTCGAATACGCCGAGATCCAGCAGGAGATCGCCCAGGAGAACGACCTCCCCGTCGTCGACGGACACATTGTGCTGCCAGATTTGCGCGTCGAGTATGAGACGCGCGACGGCGAAGAGCGCCACGTGGATCTGGAACTCGCCACGCGGAACTACCGCGCCGCGCACATTCAGGCGAAGGCGGCGGCCGGTTTCCGGGTGTACGCCGACACCAGTTCCCACGGGCTCGCTGCCGCTTTGGACAACCATGACGTGATCACGGAACTGCTCCGCATGTGAAAGGAGCCGATCGTGTTTGAAGACGCAGTCGAGAATCTGAGCCGGATCGGCTACACGCACGATGAAGCGGCATTCCTCTGCCTGGCCGCTACGCACTCCGGCTACTTCGTTCGTCGCCAGTTCAACGACTTTCTGCGGCAACCACGCGGCGGCGCCGCCGCGCGCTTCATCGAGAAACTCCTGGCCCAAGGGCACGCTCAGGAAGTCCACTTCCGCTTGAACCGGCTCATCTATCACATCCGGACTCTCAAGGTCTACGCGCGGCTCGACCAGGCGGACAACCGTAATCGCCGGGAGAAAGCGCCGCTCACGATCAAGCGGAAGCTCATGTGTCTCGACTTTGTGCTTGCTCACCGCGAGCAACGATTTCTTGGCAGCGAAGCCGAGAAGGTTGCGTACTTCGCGGAATCGCGCGGCATTCCGATCGAGCATTTGCCGGTTCGTCGCTACGAGCCACGAGGCTTCGGTGAAGCGACACTGCGCTACTTTGTCGACAAACTCCCGATCTACATCTCAGGCAGCGACGCCTCACCCGTGGTCCATTTTGCCTATGTGGATGAGGGTGCTGAGTCGCTGGACGGCTTCGGGACGTTCCTGAGCCAGTACCGCGCGTTGTTTGCGGCCCTGGAGGTATTCGAGGTCATCTATGTTGCTAACGATTCCTTGTGGGCACAAAAGGCACAGCGGGTTTTCGACCGCCACTATGACTGTGCGGTGGATGACGCCCAGGCCCGCATGTTCCAGTTCTTTGAAATGCGGCGGAAATGGGAGGCGCGCGACTTCAGCGGATTCACCACAGAGAAGGTGATCCAGTACCGTGAGGAGAAGCAGGTCTTCTTTGGTCCGCAGTTTGAGGAGCTGTACCGTCGATGGCTTGCTGAAGATCGGATGACGGCATTCCGGGCGTTCGTGCTGCGGTATGACTACGACCTATTCGGGAGCGTTTGCCGTGCGTCCTGAAATAACCAATCGCGGTCCCGGCTGTCCGCCTGTTGAGGTCCGCAAAGCCATCGGAAGCGTGGTCCGAAGGACTGCGCAGCAAGGCGCCGCACATGTGCGGGTTACCTCGGAGTGCCCGCCCGATCCGGGCGGGCCAAGGAAAACGCGAACGGCGGTAGCGACCCCGGTTTCCTGCGTGCTTCGCCCGCCAGAAACCTTGTGCACTCCTGTCGTCGCGTCACGGGTCGCTGCCGCCGTTCGCCAGATGAGTTCTCATCAGTCGCTATCGCGACTGCCGGAAGGAGGAGCAGCATGTCTTCGCTGATTGCTCGACAACCCAAAGACACCAGGAAGCAAACCACGGTGAGCCTCAGCGGCACGGTGCTCGCTGACCTCGAACTGTACTGCCAGTTCATCGACAGTGCCCGCGATTGGGTCATCAACGAAGCACTGAAAGCCGTCTTTCGCCGCGACAAGGCCTTCCTCGAATGGAAGGAACGCGAACACGTCGCGGAACCGCCTAAGGCCCCGGAGCCAGCGGGGCCGCAGGTCGGCCCGACACATCTGTCAGTAGCGCCCACGGGCCGATCCGAGCGTGCTCGTGCTCATCGCACGGAAGCGGCAACAACACCGCCGGCAGCGTAGGAGGAACCGATGCTGCGATCAATCATTCACAATCGGATGCCCATCAGCTTCGCCCTCGGTTGCATCACCGGCTACGCCCTGCTTCGCAGATGGCCGTTTCCGGTCGAGGATGCCATGCTGCAACTGATCCTGGCCCACAAGCCGTGGCTCTTCGAGTCCATTCGCTGGTCCTACACGGCGATGCTGTTTTCGACGCCGCTCATCGGGTTCTCGTCGCTCTTTGCCTTGCTCTACATCTTTGCCGTCAAGGGCGACGCGGCCCTGGTCCGCAATCCGCTTCCACCGTATCCACAACCAACGACTCGCCAAAAGCTCTATCTGATCGTCGGTGAAGTCCATCAGCAGAAGCGCCTCGGACCGGTGGAGAATCCGCAATGGCTGACAATCCCGGAACGTGGGCTGTTCACAGGCATCGCCGTCTTCGGTGCCATCGGTTCCGGCAAGACCAGTTGCTGCATGGTCCCCTTTGCCGAACAGATCCTTTCCTATTGCGCAGCCGACGCCGAACGGCGTGCTAGCGCGTTGGTACTGGAAGTAAAGGGCGACTTCTGCTTCAAGATCCGAAAGCTGCTCAAGACCTGTGGCCGCGACGATGACTATGTCGAGGTCAGCCTGCATTCCCAGTACCGCTACAATCCTCTGCACAACGACCAGGACGCCTACGCGCTCGCCTTCGGAATCGCATCCTTATTAAATAACTTATTCGGCCGCGGCAAGGAACCTTTCTGGCAGCAAGCCTACACGAACCTGGTCAAGTTCATCATCCTCTTGCACAAGGTGCTCTACGACTACGTCACGTTGTTCGACGTGTACGCCTGCGCGATCAATCCGGCGTTACTGCAACGCAAGATCGAGGAGGGCGAGGCGCGATTCCAGGGTGAATACGTACTGGTCGACGTCGAGGCCTTCGAACAGCACCCGGCGCTCGACAGCCACAACTTCGAGATGGACGAAGAACTGGGCCGCATGAAAGCGCCATTTACCGAAGCCCTGCAACAACGGCTCATGGACGACTCCATCCCCCACGAGCTTCAATCCGAATCCGCCACTGGCACGCAGTACGCGCCTATTCGCGACGAACGCAAGAAACAGGAGTTCGAAGCGGTGAAGCGCTGGTTCTTCGAGGACTGGCAACGCATCGAGCCCAAGCTGCGAACTTCCATCGTCGAGGGCATCTCTGTCTTCCTCTCTCTGTTCGATGACAACCCGGACGTAAAACGCGTCTTCTGCCCGCCGAAGGAGACATACGATCCCGTGGCAAACCGCAACGGCCGCTACGGCACGCCGTTGTTGCCCTTCAGTGAGCAGATCGAACAGGGCAAAGTCGTTGCGCTGAATTTCCCCGTGTCCCTGAATCCTGGTCTCGCCAAGACCATCGGCACGCTCATGAAGCAAGACTTCCAACGTGCCGTCCTGAATCGCATCCCAAAGATGGAACAGGCGCCGGACCGCCACTTCCGGGAAGTTCTGTTCCTTTGCGACGAGTATCAGGCTTTCGCCACGGTGGGCGAGAGCGACCCATCCGGTGATGAGAAGTTCTTCGCGCTGGCGCGACAAGCCAGGTGCATTTCCATCGTCGCAACCCAATCCGTGAGTTCGCTGCGTTCCACGCTGACCGGCGAGGCATGGCGCAGCCTGCTCCAGACGTTCCGCACCAAGATCTTCCTCGCACTCAGCGATGACTTCAGCGCTGAGATGGCCAGCAAGCTCTGCGGCAAAGAGGACA
>CAZLOS010000127.1:0-14707 GCA_964561215.1 uncultured Solibacteraceae bacterium
GCGCAGGCCCGGAGCCGCCAACGGCAGTACTAGACGTCCTTGACCGTTCACGTGCCAGTAAACCACCCAGACTGTTCCCGCCCTCTCGAAGACGAACGCCGACACGGGGCTGGCGGGGCCACTCACATCGGGAATCTGCTCATAGGGCCGCAACTCGAGGCCTCCCCCTTCACTCCGTAAGAGGATGTGCTCACGAGTGGTATCTCGGAGCATCGTCTTCTGCTCCGCCGTCAGCACCTGGCCGGTCACGGCCTGCTGCCACCGGCGCATCACCTCGAGGTTGTCCGGGGTCCGCGGATGCGCGTTCAGCGCGGCCAGGGGCTCTGCATACAGGGAAAATGTACAATCCCAACCGGCAGCACGTGCGACCACGTATTCCACCATGTCCGGTTGCGTCCCCCCTGTGCGGCTACCGAGTGCCGCATAGCCCATCCAGCCGAAGTCGATCCCTGTGAAATCCTCCTCCGTACGCGGTGCCTGGATCTCCTGGTAGGCGCGCACGGCGGCTTTCATGGTTTCCGGCGGCTGTGGATCGTAAGCATTGGCACGGCTCATGATATGCCAGTTAAAGTGCGCCCGCTGTGCACCCTCGGCCAATATCGGCGGGCCGTCGAGCGCCTGCCACACCTCCCACTGCGCCCAACTGGTGGTGAACCAGAACGGCGGGTGGACGTCTTCCGCACCGTCGAAATACACGAATTCGAAACCGGCCTTGCAGAAGTCCGCGATACGCCTGGCCACCTCCCGCTGGATGGTGGTGTCCTGATTGAACCGTACGAAGATTGGCCAGGTATCCACGTCCAGCACACCGAACATGAGCCCGCTGTCGTAAGCGGTGGGTGTTGTGCCCAACTGCCCGCGCCTGCAGCCGATAAGCCGGTAAGGCGGCGTGATGGTGTAGTTCTCATAGGTCACCAGTTCACTACCGATCTTGAGGAACCGCCGCTCATCATCGAGGGTCACGCCACATGGGTTCTCCTCAACCGCGATGCTAGTCGCTGTCTTGCCGAGTGGTTCGGCGAGCGTGAACACGCGGGTCGCATTGAGGCGGTGGTCCGCCTTGCCGGAAACAGAAGCATCTGTTTTGTGGGCTTTCGAATAGTGGATGTGGAGTCCCGGGATCAAGCCGGCGGCTTTGACCTCTCCAACGACCTCTCGCAGGTCCTCGATTCCCCGCGGATATTCCGGACGCCACGGAAAATGTCCTGCGGTTCGGGAAGAATCCCAATAGCTGATCATCAGCATGGGAAGCCGCCTTGACGCGCGTAGGCAATATGCCGGTCTATGTTGCCCGGTGTCGCTCGAGACGCCCAGCAATACGAATAGCGGTGGTCCTTGCGCCGGCGACTCTCGACGCCTCGTGGCAGGTTGAAGTCGTTCTCAACGTCGGCGACGCGATCGAGCATCTCTGACGTTGGCGCGGCGATCAGAGCGACTGAGACGCCGAGAGTCTTCACACGCTCCTCGGCACCCGCCCGTAAAATCCGGTAACCACCGCGCGGTTGCGCGTCAACGCGGCACCACGGGTTCACGGCGAGCAGGTTCACCGCCACCTCGTCGTCCCATACCACATTCAGCCATTGACCGAAGTGTTTGCGCTCGCGGATCGGCAATTGTAGAAACACTAGGTCCTCGATAGGGGTCTTGTCGAGATCGGAGGGCCTCCATCCCTGACCCTTCGTGCGGGCCTGCTCGACCGTGAAGGCCATATAGCCGGCGGTGACCTTCAGCCGTATCGCAACCTGGTGCGGCACACCCGCAAACGACACCACAAGGAGGTCGCCTTCCCGCCGTACCTCGCGAGCGTCGAGAGTCTTCGCGTCCGCTGGCCAGAGCAGGATCAATTGTCCGGCAAGGGGCGCATACTGGGTCATAGAGAAAGCGGGAGTATGTGAGTCGGCCAAGCACTCCTGCCCGCTCTGCTTTTCCACCAGGCTACGCGCTATCCCGTCTCCCCCGATCACGAGCCGGAAGGCCGCGTTCTCGATCACGACATCCGGTGCGCCGGAGCGATCAGCCCCTCTCTGCTGGCTGTCGGCCGCCATCCGGACAGGCAACCGCAGTAACGAGCTAGCCCTTAGCAGATCCCGTCGTGCCGGGCCTGTCTTCTGTCTTTGGTCATTCACGTCGTTCGCCTTTTGCCATTCACATTCGAGCGAAACAAACACGTACACCATCCCGCCTCCGAGGCCATGCCACTCGGCGAGATTGCGGCGCTAATCTTGACAGACACCCGTGCTCGTCCGGCATGCTCAATCGAAGGAAGCCCTGATTGGCGCCTGGCGGCTAAAGCGTCTTGGATCCTCCTATCGAGCACCGAGCACATCCGCCGAGGAAACTAACATGTCAGTACCATGAAGCTGGATGATACGGCACTAGTTGATCATTGTCAACAACAAAGTCACATTAACATGTTAATTTGACGAGTACACGGTTTCTCGGGTAGAATCTGTGACAGGAAGGAGTGCAAACAGGAGAATGGCAAGCGTGTTCGGACCGCAAACCGGGCCACGAATCACCGGCTTGAAGCTGTGGGAAGAGGCGTACTGCCGTATTCGCGATAGCATCTTGCGTGGGGATATTCCGCTCGGCTCTCCGATTTCGCGCCGGCAGTTGGCAGCACAGTACCGGATGAGTCTGCTCCCCGTTTCGGAGGCTCTGCGCCGTCTGGAACTGGACGGCTTGGTCGAAACCGAGCGCCGAGCTGGAACTCGCGTTCGCATCCCCACGGTTGAGGAGGTCGAGGAGCGCATCACTGTGCGCGAAGCATTGGAAAGCCAATCCGCGCGGCTGTTCTCCGAAAAGGCAATCTGCGAAGAACGCGAAGATCTCCTTAAACGAGCCGAGCGCCTGGACTGTCTGAGGGACTCACCGGAAATGGGAAAAGACAGGGGACTGTTCTTTGCCATCCACAGGCTCCACTGTGAGTTTCACCTACGAATAGCCGAGGCTGCCAAATGTGCAGCCTTACGCGACCTAATCGAGCAAAACCAGGTGCTCATCATGAACTGGCTATACGATGTGGCCTCCGGCAATCAGGGCGATCCGCGGCAGTTTCATATTGGCTTGGCACGGGTTCTGGTCGGTGATGACCCCGACGCTTCGGAGAGGGCTATGCGCCAACATGTCCGTACGGGCCTGGGAATCGTGATTCAGTGGATCCAGGTCCGGCTGCGACCGGATGAGTGGCGATTGAAGTCCGGCAACGAAGGAAGTACCGAACGGGCACGTGGCTGACAGATTTCCTGAGCCGGAACTCAGGAGTGTGCTGTTCCGACTGCGCGGTGCCGCTGTTCACCTTCCCGCCGGTGTCGGCTGAGTTCGGACTTGGTTTGGCGGGTGCACACACGGGCCATGCCGGCGCGTTTGCCAGCCGTCGGAATGACACTTCTATCCCGAACACGTTCCCTGCGCGCGAATTTTTGCGGCATACAAAGGCGAGATTACAGACAACACCTTCAACGTGAAAATCGCCGGCGGTTTGAACGAAGAACTGCGCGCCAGACTGGGTGTCTCAATCCTGCCCGGATTCCCGATGCTGTGCTCGAAGGTAGATAACATCCTGCTGACCAGCGTGGACGGCCAGACGCACCTTAAAGGAACGCGCCAGGTCTGTGGAGCGGAAGCCCTGGGATAGAATGAGATCAGTCACTTGGGAGGGGACATGCGAAATTCAGGCAGCAAGTGGGAGGCTGAATAATGAACGCCCTGGCAGCGCTGGCGAGCCACGGCCGGTCGTTTTGGCTCGATTTCATTCGCCGTAGCTTCCTGGAAAGCGGCGAATTCCAACAAATGATCGAGAGGGATGGCCTGTCCGGGGTCACGTCCAATCCATCCATCTTCGAAAAGGCTATCGCGGAGAGCACCGACTACGCTGAGGAGATGGCGTCCGGGGCCTGTGATTCCGAGCAGGACGCCAAGGCGATGTTTGAACGCCTGGCCGGGCGCGACATCCGCGAGGCGGCGGACATGTTGAAGCCGGTCTACGACCGGACAAAAAAGGCGGATGGATACGTCAGCCTGGAAGTCTCCCCCCTGCTGGCTCACGACACACAGAACACCATCAGCGAAGCGCGGAAGCTGTGGCGGGCCGTCGCACGCCCAAACCTGATGATCAAGGTGCCCGGCACGCCGGAAGGACTCCCCGCCGTCGAGACACTGTTGACGGAGGGCATCAACGTGAATGTCACGCTGCTGTTCTCCCAAAGGACTTACGAGAAGACTGCCGAGACCTATCTGCGCGCCCTTGAGGCCAGATTGCATCGCGGAGAGGACGTAAGCCACGTCGCGAGCGTGGCCAGCTTCTTCGTGAGCCGGATCGACACGGCGGTGGACAAGCTCCTAGTGGAGCGGTTGAAGCCGGCTCCCGCGAGTGAACGCCCCAAACTGGAAGCGCTGCTCGGAAAGGCGGCCATCGCCAACGCGAAGCTCGCGTACCGCCACTTCCGGGAGATCTACGGGGTTCCGCGCTGGAATGCCCTGCAGGCCGCGGGAGCGCGTACGCAGCGGCTGCTATGGGCCAGTACCAGCACCAAGAATCCCGCTTACAGGGATGTCCTTTACGTGGAGGAACTGATTGGCGCGGACACGGTCAACACGATGCCGCCATCCACCGCGGCGGCCTTCCGGGAGCACGGCCGGCTGCGCGCATCCCTGGAGGAAGACATCCCCGGCGCCGCGAGGGTGTTTACGGACCTGGAGGCGCTGGGTATCCGGTTCGAGGAGGTCACCGATAGACTGCTTACCGAGGGTGTAGCGCTGTTCGCCGCCTCCTTCCGTGAATTATTGGATGCAATCCGGAAGACAACCGCGAGGGCGGCGGTGAGATGAACCAGAAGCCTCAACACGCGGGTCCCGGCATCCTGGTGATCTTCGGTGTGGGAGGCGATCTGGCGAAACGCCTTCTCTTCCCCGCTCTCTACAATCTGCTTCAGGAAGGCTTGTTGCCCGAGCAGTTCGCCGTCGTGGGATTCGGCCGCACCGATGTGAGCGAGGAACAGCTTCGGGATCAGATGCGTCGGAACCTCCGCGAGGCGAGCGGCGAGTCATCCGCCGACGACGCGACGATCGAATGGATTGTGTCCCGGTTGAGCTTCGTGCGGTCGGACTTCGCGAACCCCGCCGGATACGAGCAGCTCGCGGCGAAGCTGCGCGAGATAGATCAGGCGCGCGCCACCGGCGGGAATTACTTGTTCTACCTGGCCACGGCCCCGGAGTTCTTCCTCGATGTGGTCCAGCATCTGGGCCAAGTGGATTTGCTCAATCAAGCGGACGGCCAATGGCGTCGCGTCGTTGTGGAAAAGCCTTTCGGGCACGATCTGGAGTCGGCGCGCCAGTTGAACCGCGACCTCACAAGAGTGGCGGAAGAGGAGCAGATCTATCGCATCGATCACTATCTGGGCAAGGAGACGGTGCTGAACATCCTGGTCTTGCGATTCGCCAACGGGATCTTCGAGCCCATTTGGAACCGGCGCTACATCGACCACGTACAGATCACGGTCGCGGAGACGCTCGGGGTGGAAACCCGCGGCGGCTATTACGACCACACGGGCGCGCTGCGGGACATGATTCCGAATCACCTGCTGCAGGTGTTGGCCCTGACCGCCATGGAGCCACCCAGCGCCTTTTCGGCCACGGCCCTGCGCGGCGAGCAGGTGAAGGTACTTGCCGCCGTGCCGCCGCTTGGCGCGCGGGACTGCGGAATGTGCACCGTGCGCGCGCAGTACGCGGCAGGAAACGTGGAAGGCAATCCTGTTCCCGGATATCGCGAGGAGCGGCGGGTGGCGCCGGATTCACGCACGGAAACCTACGTTGCCATGAAGCTGGCCGTGGATAACTGGCGGTGGGTGGGCGTGCCGTTCTATCTCCGCACCGGAAAGCGGCTCCCGATCCGCAGGACGGAGGTTGTGATCGAGTTCCGCAAGGCGCCACTGGCGCTATTTCGAGGGGCTTCGGCCACCCTGCCGCAAGCCAACCGGCTGGTGATCAGCATCCAGCCCGAGGAAAGCATCTCGCTGGAGTTTCAGGCGAAGGTGCCCGGCACCGAGGTGACTGTAACACCGGTGGCCATGCGCTTCTGCAACCGGGATTTTTTCGGCTATAAGAATCGAACGGGTTATGAGACCCTCCTGTTTGACGCGATGATCGGTGACGCGAGCCTCTTCAAACGAGGCGATATGATCGAGAGCAGCTGGAGCATCATCGATCCGGTTCTGAAGGCCTGGACGCACGGTTACGGCGACTTGCATTCCTACGCCTCGGGCACCGACGGTCCGGAAGCGGCTCACGAACTGCTGAGACGCGATGGGCACCAGTGGAGAGCGCTCGCCTGATTGCGCCAAGGCCGGGGTAGATCGTGGAAATTCGAATCTTCGCGGACGTCGGGGAATTGTTTAGGGCGGCTGCCGGCGAGTTCCTGCGGCTGGCTGAGGAGGCCGTCCGCTCGAAAGGTTTGTTCACCGTTTGCTTGTCGGGAGGCTCAACACCGCGGCGTCTGTATTCGCTTCTGGGGGAAGATCCGGAGTGGAAGATCCGGATCCCGTGGGGCGCGGCTCATTTCTTCTGGAGCGATGAACGCCACGTGCCGCCG
Organism: uncultured Solibacteraceae bacterium; assembly: GCA_964561215.1. GTDB lineage: Bacteria > Acidobacteriota > Terriglobia > Bryobacterales > Bryobacteraceae > JAJFUV01. The sequence continues at coordinate 6,590 of CAZLOS010000127.1, forward strand.
GACGACCCGGAAAGCAACTTCCGCATGACGTGGGAAACCATGCTCTCCAAGGTGCCGGTTCTTCCTGCCAACATTCACCGCATCCCCGGCGAACTGCCGGACGCGGACCGCGCGGCGCATGAGTACGACGGGGTGCTGCGGGAGCTCTTCAAGCTCGGAGACGGACAGTTCCCGCGCTTCGACCTGGCCCTGCTGGGCATGGGTGCGGATGGCCACACCGCTTCCCTGTTTCCAGGCTCGGGCGCGCTACACGAAGAGCGCCGGATGGTTGTGTCCAACCGGGTCGAACGGCTGGCAACGGAACGGATCACGATGACGGCGCCTGTGTTGAACAACGCCGGCAACGTGATCTTCCTGGTCCTCGGAGAGGACAAGGCCCCGGCGTTGAAGGCAGTACTCGAAGGACCTCGCCAGCCGGATCCTCTGCCTGCGCAGATGATCCAGCCGGCGCATGGATCGTTGCTATGGTTGGTGGACCGGCACGCGGCAAGCCTGCTGGGTCCGTAACGCGATGTCAGTCGAGCGCGACGGCGCGGGCCACGCGCACTGCCGGATTCTGCTTCAGTTGTGCAAGTACGGCTTCCGGCACGATGCTGTCTACCTGCACGACGGCCAGCGCGTCCAAAGGCTCGCCGGGCACAGCCGGTTGGTCGCGGCGGCCGAGCGAGAAGTTGGCGATGTTGATGTTATTGCGGCCGAGCACGGTACCCACGTGTCCGATGACGCCGGGCACGTCGGCGTTGCGCGTATAGACCAGGTTGCCGGCCAGCGGCACTTCGCAGTAGATGCCGCCCACCTGCATCAGCCGCGGCTTGTCGAGCACCACCGCGCCTTCCACCGTGAACACCCCCTGGTCGGTTTCGAGCGTCAGCCGGATGGAGTCCGTGTGGCTCGTCCGCTTTTCGTGATGCTCGGCGACGTCCAGGCCGCGCGCCGAAGCGATCTGCATGGCATTCACCACGTTGGCCCGGCGGGAGAGCCAGCGGTTCAGCATCCCGGCGATGCCGGCGTTGCGGATCAACTGCGTATTGGTTTCGCTGATCTTGCCCACATAGACCAGGCGTACGGCCCTCGGGTTGCCGGAGGCGATCTGCGCCAGGAAGCTGCCCAGCCTTTCGGCCAACTCTACATACGGCCGGATAGCGCGGTACTGATCGGGCGAGAGCGCGGGCATGTTCACGGCGTTGATGGCGATGCCGTTCTTCAGGTACTCGATCATCTGCTCGACGATGCGTACGCCGACGATCTCCTGCGCTTCCTCGGTCGACCCGGCGATATGCGGCGTGGCGATGACCTGATCGAGCGTGAACAGCGGATAACCGGGCGCCGGCGGTTCCGGCTTGTATACGTCGATCGCGGCGCCGGCGACCTGGCCGCTCTCGATGGCAGCCTTCAGCGCGGCTTCGTCTATCAGTTCGCCGCGGGCGCAATTGACGATGTGCACGCCGTGCTTCATCTTGTCGAACGCGGCGGCCGACAGCATCCGGATGGTTTCCGGCGTCGCGGCCACGTGAAGGGTGATGTAGTCGCTGGCGGCATACAACTCGTTCAGGTCCACCAGGGACACGTCCAGGTCCTTGGCGGTCTGCGGGTTCACGTACGGGTCGCTGGCGATTACGCGCATTTCGAAGGCACGCGCGCGCTTCACAACCTCCTGCCCGATGCAGCCCAGACCCACGACGCCGAGCGTCTTGCCGCGCAGCTCGTTGCCCATGAACTTCTTCTTTTCCCACTTGCCGCTCTTGGTGGAGCTGCTGGCTTGCGGCACCGACCGCGCCATGGCGAGCATGAGCGCGAGGGTGTGCTCCGCCACCGAAACGGCGTTGCCGCCCGGCGTGTTCATCACCAACACCCCGGCGGCGGTGGCGGCGGGCAGGTCCACGTTATCCACTCCGACGCCGGCGCGGCCGATCACCCGCAGTTTGGGCGCCTGCTCGAGAACCTCGCGCGTCACCTTCACGGCGCTTCGCACCAGCAGCGCTTCAGCATCGGCCAGGTGCTGCTGATACTCCTTCGAATTCGAAACCACCACTTTCCAACCGTGCTGAGCTTGCAGAAGCTCGATGCCGGCTTTGGCGACAGGTTCGGCTACTAGTACCTTCATATCCGCCTCACGCCTTCTCCGCCTGCGCGGCGGCTTCCATGTAGACTTTCTCCACCGCGGCCACGCCCTTGCCTAACTCAACCGGAACGCCGTTGGCGGCCAGGATGATTTCAAGTTCGCCGATGACGGCGAACAGGTCCGCGAAGTCGAAGTAGCCCAGGTGCGCGATCCGGAAGATCTTGCCCTTCATCGAGCCCTGCCCGTTGGCGATGATGGACCCGAACCTGGTCTTATAGGCCTTGACGATCACGCCGGAATCCATGCCGGCCGGGGGCTTGATCGCCGTAACCGACGCGGCCGGCGAGCCCGGCGCGAACAGTTCCAGGCCCAGGGCGGCGGCCGCGGCGCGCGTGGCGCGGGCCAGCAACTGCGCGTTGTCGATCAACTTGTCCATTCCCAGGGACTTGATGTAAGTAAGTGCGACGCCGAAGGCCAGTAACAGCGAAGTATTCGGCGTGTAACTGGACTCGCCCTTGTCGGCGTTCTTTTTCTCTTTTTTCAGATCGAAGTAATAGTGCGGCAGAGTGGCCGTTCCGGCCATCTTCCACGCCTTGGGACTTACGGTCAGGAACGCGTATCCCGGCGGGATCATGAACGCTTTCTGCGAACCGCCCACGACCACGTCCAGTCCCCAGCCCTCGATGTCGAGCGGCATGGTCCCCAGGCCCGTGATGGCATCGACCACCAGGATGGCGCCGGTCCCGGCGACGATCCTGCCCATCTTCTCGATGTCGTGCGCGGCGCCGGTCGACGTCTCCGAGGCCTGCACGAAGACGCCTTTGACCGATGTATCCGCGGCAAGCGCGGCGGCAACCTGCTCGGGCTTCACGGCATCGCCGTACTCGGCCTTCAGGACCGTGACGTCCAGCCCGAAGGCGGCGGTCATCTCCGCCCAGCGCTCGCCGAACTTGCCCGCCGAACAGACCACCACTTTGTCGCCGCGCGAAAACAGATTCGACACGGCGGCTTCCATGGCTCCGGTACCGGAAGCGACGAACGGCAATACGTCGTAGGATGTTCCCAATACCAGCTTCAGGTCGGCAATGACATTGCGATAAACGACCCGAAAATCTTCTGTTCTGTGGTGGATGTCGGAACCCATCATCGCCTGTAACGCAGGCGGGTAGAGAGGGGTAGGGCCCGGCGTCAGAAGACGCTGCTTACGGATGTGCATGTTCGATTTTAATACACTAGAATGGCAATCGTCATGCCATTGCTCCAACAGATCCAAACCGAAATGGTCGCGGCCATGAAAAGCAGGGACGAAGCGCGTCTGAGCGCCCTGCGAAACATCAAGGCCGCCCTGCGGCAGCACGAAATCGACTCCATGAAGCCGCTGGACACCGCCACTGAAATCCAGGTACTCAAGACCCTCGCCAAGCAGCGCGCCGAAGCCGCCGAGCAGTTCCGCAAGGGCGGCCGCGTGGACCTGGCCGAAAAGGAAGAAGCCGAGCTGAAGCTGACCGAGAGCTATCTGCCCGCGGCTCCCACCGAAGAAGAGATGGAAGCGGCCATCGCCAAGGCGCTGGCGGAAACCGGCATCACGTCGCTCAAGAAGATGGGAGTGGTGATGAAAGCAGCGCAGGCCGCGCTGGCCGGCAAAACAGTCGATGGCAAACTGCTGAGCGAGAAAGTCCGCGCGCGGCTGGTATGATAGTGCCTCAAGCACCCCAGCGCTGAAAAGAGATCTACCCGATGAGTGACAAAGATTTCCGTCCCTATGTTCCCGAAGATATGCCCATGCGCGAGTTCACCTTCCGCGCGGTCTTGCTGGGCCTGGTCCTGACCGTGGTGCTCGGCGCCGCCAACGCCTACCTGGGCTTGCGCGCCGGCATGACCATCGCCGCCACGTATCCGGCAGCCGTGATTGCCATGGCCGTCCTGCGCCTGCGCAAGGGATCCATTCTCGAGGAGAATATCGCCCGAACGGTGGGGAGCATTGGGGAGTCCGTCGCGGCCGGCGCCATATTCACGATTCCGGCGTTCGTGATGGCGAAGTCCTGGCCGTCCTTCGATTTCGAGCACGCTTACTGGAAGTCCGCAGCACTGATGCTGGTGGGCGGCGTGCTCGGCATTCTGTTCGTCACCTTGCTCCGCCGCGTCATGGTGGAGGATCGCGAGCTTCCCTTCCCCGAGAGCGTGGCGGCGAGCGAGATCCACAAGGCCGGTCAGCGCGGCAGCGGAGCGGCGAAGATCCTCTTCCTCAACATGGCCTTCGGCGCCGGCATTTACTTTCTCGGCGTGGCCAAGCTCTTCGCCGCGTCGAAGGAGTTCTTCCTGAACATCGGCGAGATGGGCAAGAGCGCGGTGAAACTCGGCTCGGGAGCCAATCCTAACGCCGTGAACGTGGGCGGCGTGACGTCGGTGTCGGCGCCTGCCATCAGCCCGGCTTATCTCGGCGTCGGCTACATCATCGGCCCGCGCCTGGCGGCGCTGAACTTCTCCGGTGGCGTGCTGGCCTGGGGCCTGATGGTTCCGCTGCTCATCTACTTCCTGGGACCTCAATTGAGGGCGTTCCTGCCGGCAGGCGCGCCGGCCGAATCCTGGGGCGAGATGACGTCGGCCGTATGGCGTTTCATCGTGCGTCCCATCGCGGTGGGCGGCATGCTGGTGGGCGCGTGCTACACGCTCTTCAACATGCGTAACAGCCTGGCCATCGGCATCAAGCGAGCCGTGAGCGATCTCAAGAAAGCCAGCGGGCAGGCACAGGCCACGAGCCGCAGGGACCGGGACCTCGGCGCCAGGACCGTGTTCCTGGGATTGGGCGCGACGCTAATCTGTATGGTTGCGCTGTATTCGTATTTCGCCGGCTCGATCGGCGGTGGCACAGCCGCGGCCATCGTCATGATCGTGTTGGGATTCTTCTTCGCCGCGGTATCGGGCAACCTAGTGGGCATGATCGGCTCGTCGAACAACCCGATCTCGGGTCTCACGCTTTCCACATTGATCGTATCGGCGCTGTTGATGGTGACCATCGGCGTGTCCGGGCCAAGCGGCGTGGCCGCCGTGCTGGGCGTCGCCGCTGTGGTTTGCGTGTCGTCGGCGGTGGCCGGCGAGATGCTCCAGGACCTGAAAGTCGGACACATCCTCGGCGGCACTCCGCGCAGCATGCAGATCGGCGATTTCCTGGGCGTGTTATTCGCCAGCGCGCTGCTCTATTTCCCGCTGCTGGTGCTGCACGAAGGCAACATCAAGGCTGGCGGCGTGGGCTTCGGCGACCGTCAATTGTCGGCGCCGCAAGCGGGCCTGATGGCATCGCTGGCGCAAGGCATCGTGGGCGGCGACATGCCCTGGCCGCTGGTAGTAGTCGGCATTTTAATGGGTTTCACGCTCATTTTGGTGAAGGTGAAAAGCCCCATGCTGTTCTCGGTGGGCATGTACCTGCCGCTTGAAACTACGTTTGCCATTTTCCTGGGCGGCGTGATCCGCTGGATCACGGACACGCTGCGCGACCGCGGCCAGTTCAATGACGCACAGAAAGCGCGGATCGAAAACGCAGGCGTGCTGACGGCGTCGGGACTCATCGCGGGCGAAGCCTTGATGGGATTGGTGGTGGCCACCTTCCGCTTCTTCGAGTGGCCGCTGCCGGAGATCTTCAAGGAGCCTTCGTTTCTGGCCGGACTGGCAGTGCTGGCGCTGGTCGGCTTCGTGATGGTTAGAGTGCCGTTGGCGAACGCGGGGAGTCCGGACGAGCCGGCGCCGCCTACTGCCATCATGTAAGGAGCGTGTCATGCCGTTGATGAACGAGATCCGGCGGGCCACGGTCCCGTCCGGGGCTGTGGCCATATGGTGGCTCGGGCAGAGCGGCTATATCTTCAGATCGCCCGGCGGCACGGTCGTCGGCGTGGACCTCTACCTGACCGATAGCTGCGCGTCGATCGCCGAAGCCCAGACGATCGACTTGCGCCGCCAGGTGCCAGTCATGATCCAACCGGAAGATCTCGACGTGGACGTTTTCGTGTGCACGCACAACCACCAGGACCACACCGATCCGGAGACTATCCGAGCTTTGGGCTGCAAGAAGACCGCGCTGTTCGTGGGCCCGCATCCGTCCTGCGAAGTCTTCCTTCAGTTGGGCATCTCAGCCCAGCGTATTCATCCTGCGTGGCCCGACTGCGCGATCCACCACAGCGACGTCACCCTGCGCGGCACCTGGGCGCTGCCCACGGATTCGAGCGACCTGAACCACATGGGCTTCGTGCTGGAATTCGACGAAGAACCCAAGGTCTACATCACCGGAGATACGGACGACTCTCCCCTGCTGGCCTCCGCGGCCAAGTTCGCGCCGGACGTGATGATCGCCGTCATCAACGGCGGCTTTAATAATCTCTCGGCGTGGGAAGCGGCGGAGTTGGCCGCGAAGATCTGGCCGAAGGTCGCCATCCCGTCGCACTACGACATGTTCGCTGACAACGCCATCGATCCCCGGCAATTCGCGGCGGCGCTGCGCGCGGTGGCCCCGGGCGTCGAGTACCGCGAATTGAAGTACGGTGAGGCGTTTGTCTACCAGCGAGGCTGATGCCCCTCATAACTGCCCTCCTCTGCGCCGCCTTGGCGGCGTTTGCCGCCGAGCCGGTGCTCTCCCCCGCAGACGCGGTTTTCCTGCACGAGCAGGCGCGGAAGATCGCCGCCTCGGCGCGCCTCGCCCCGGGAGCATCCTCCGGCAAGTGGCGCAACGCGACGCCCTATGCCGTGCACGTGCCGGGCGGCAACATGGGATATCCGGCGTTTTGGGTCCGCGATGCCGTCATGATGCTGGGCGCGGACTTCGTGCCTCCGGCAGAGGTTCAAGGCTGGATTCGCCTGATGGCTTCGACCATTCGGAGCGATACGTGGAACGTGCACCCCGGCGCCGTGGTCCCGGCCTATGCTGTCGCCGACCACATCAACTTCGACGGTCGCGCCACGTTCTATCCGGGCACGTACGACAGCGGCGCGAAGCAGGGCGGCAAGCCCTATGGCAAGTACCCGCCGCTCGACGACAATTTCTACTTCATCGCCGCTGTTTACGAACACTGGAAACTCATACGCACAACTGTCCTGTTCCGCTCGAAGGTGGGGATTGCAGGCGGCGAGATGGAGCTCGCTGAGTTGTGCGAGCGCGTCTACGCCGTGGCGCAGAGCGAAGAAGCCAGCGGCCTGGTGGTCGCCGGCGATGTCGAATCGGAGAACGCCAAGGACTGGGGCTTTTGCGACACGGTTTTCAAGAGCGGGAAGTTGCTGTTCCCCTCCGTGCTGAAGCATAACGCCGCAAAACAACTTGCCGAACTGTTCGCCGCCACGGGTGACATGTCCAGGTCGCGCCGTTACGATGGCGAGGCGCGGCGGCTGCGTAAAGCCATTACGAGGACGTTCCGGCGCGGCGACGGATGGCTGCGGTCGGCCACGGAAGTGGGCAACCAGCCCGATGTTTGGGGTACTGCCTTCGCCGTCTGGAGCGGAGCGGTGATCGGGCCGGCGGCGCGGAATGCCTCCCGTGCGCTGGCGAACGCCTACCGCGCGAGGACTGCCGTGCGGGACGGCCTGGTGCGGCACATCCTTACGAACGATGCCACCAACCACGGGCTCTGGCAGAAGAGCGCCGCCCAGCCGGAGACATATCAAGACGGCGGATACTGGAGCACTCCCGCTGGCTGGTACATCGCCGCGGTGCATCGAACGGATCCGTCCACGGCACGGGCCATGGCGCGGGAATTCATAGGCTCTTTGCGCGGACACATGAGAGCCGATGGCATGAGCCAGGCCTGGGAATGGGTCAATCCGGACACGGGAAAGCGCAACAACCCGCTGTGACCGGGGGTGGGATATTTGGAGGGCAAGTGTGTGATATTTCGGTTCGTGGCTGTGGAAAAGTCGGGTCGGAACCGGGTGTTTTTCATCTTCGCGTGATGGCTTTGTTGCACGTAGCGCAACACATTCCAGGCCGATAAGTGGATCGTACCTCGATGGTCGCAAAAACAGGCGCTTCCGGCTATTTAGTGGCTTCGGGCGCCAAGTCGAGGCCGCCACAGTGG
>CAZLOS010000128.1:0-14626 GCA_964561215.1 uncultured Solibacteraceae bacterium
CACAGCCGGCGCGGTCCGACACCGGTCCTGCCTTGCCGCGAGTAACAGGAGAATCAACTACGAATGTCCAGTCCCGCTAATCCTCCGAAGGGCAACGTCCTGATCGTGGACGACGATCCGGTAGTGCGGGATTCGCTCGGCAAATGGTTCATCAGCGAGGGATTCCGCGTCGAGACCGCGCCCAGCGCGCGCCACGCTCTGGAGGCCGTGCAGCAGGACCAGTACGACGCCGCGCTGCTCGACATCAAGATGCCGGGCATGGACGGCATGGCGCTGCAGGAGAAGCTGCGCGAGGTCGATCCCGACATGCCGCTCATCATCATGACCGGCTACGCGTCGGTGGAGACGGCCGTGCAGGCGCTCAAGCACGGAGCCTACGACTACATCACGAAGCCCTTCGATCCCGACGAACTGGTGCACCTGATTCGCAACGCGGTGGAGCATCGGAGAGCGAAGCGCGAGGTGGTACGGCTGCGAGAGAACCTGCAGGAGGTCCTGCCGCACACTCAGATCATCGGCCAAAGCCAGGCCATGAAGCACGTCTTCGAACTGATCGACACGGTGGCGCCCACCGACGCCACCGTACTGATCACCGGAGAGAGCGGCACGGGCAAGGAACTGGTGGCGCGCGCCATCCACGCGGCCAGCCCGCGCAGGTTCATGCCCATGGTGGTGATCCACTGCGGCGCGCTGACGGAAACCCTGCTCGAAAGCGAGTTATTCGGGCACGAGCGAGGGGCCTTCACGGGTGCGCAGTATCGCAAGAAGGGCAAGTTCGAGGTGGCCGACGGAGGGACGGCGTTCCTCGACGAGATCAGCGACATCAGCCTGAAGACGCAAACCGACCTTCTGCGTGTGTTGCAGGAGAAGGAGATCGTCCGGGTGGGAGGAACGCAGAACATCAAGGTCGATTTCCGCTGCGTGGCGGCCACCAACAAGGACCTGGAAGCGCTGGTCGCGGACGGCACGTTCCGCCCGGACCTGTTCTACCGCCTGAATGTGTTCGCCATCCGCCTGCCCCCGCTGCGCGAGCGGCGGGAAGACATCCCGGTGCTGGTGAACCATTTCCTGCAGAAATACGCCGCGTCGATGAACCGGCCGGTGCCGCGCGTTTCCGCCAAGGCGCTGGACGTACTGATGGCGCACTCCTGGCCGGGCAACGTGCGCGAGCTGGAAAACGCCATCGAGCGCGCGATGCTGATCTACCGCGACCAGGAGATCCAGGACACGGATTTTCCATTCCACAACACCGGAATTGTGTCCGGTACGGGGCAGACGCTCGACGACGTCGAAAAGATGCACATCAAGCGCGTCCTGGAAGAGACCGGCGGCAACTACTCCCGGACGGCACGCATCCTGGGGATCGACCGCACCACGCTGTACAACAAGGTGAAGCGCTACGGGCTGCGGTAAAGCCTTCGAGCCATGCCGGAAGAGACCATCCACCTGATCTCCGCCGGTCTGGCCGGCGAGCCGGCGACGGGTGCGCCCATCGAAATGCTGGACGATCTGGCGGCCCGTCTGGCGCGTGTATTCGAGATTAGCTGCCATGTGCGGGCGGGTACGTTGGAGGTGGATTTCGCGCATGACGCAATGCGCAACCAGTACATGTCCACCAGCATCCTGGCGCGGTTGGCCGAGTTGAGGGCGAGCGATCTGTTCGCAAACGAGAACTCCGCCGCGCGCCTGCTGGGCGTGACGGCACTCGACCTGTTTGTGCCCGTGCTCACATTCGTTTTCGGCGAGGCCCAGCTCGATGGGCGCTGCGGCGTCGTTTCGACGCGCCGGTTGCGCGAAGAGCATTATGGCTTACCGCCGAATCCCGACTTGCTCGCCGCGCGCCTCGCGAAGGAAGCCGCCCACGAGTTGGGACACACTTACGGCCTGCGCCACTGCGATGACTGGCGCTGCGTCATGGCCTCGACGCACTCAGTGGAACGTCTGGACCTGAAGAGCGTGGACTTCTGCGCCGGTTGCGCCCGGGTGGTGCGAGGCGGGCTTTGAAGGGCCCTGGCCGGCTGGAAAGCCGGCTCTACGTCAGAAGCTCAGCACCATGTGCCAGATGTAGACGTAGGCCAGTGCATCGATGTTCTCGTAAATCCCGCGGCAAAGCGCGGGATCGCCTGTAATCGCGGGCAGTTCCTTGAGCTTCTGCTCCCACGGGTACGAGACGCCGGATCCCACGCGAGGCGCGGGCACCGTGGCGCGCGGGCGATCGGCGGGCGGGGGCGGCGGCGGCGCGGACGACGGTTGGCCACCATAGACGCCGTAGTCCAGTGTGGCGTCGGTCATGGCCCGAATGTTTTCCACGCGCGCGTCGTTCTGCACGATGGCGCTCGCGTCCATGATGTAGCCGCCATCGGCGGCCACCGTTTCAATCAGCTTCCGGCAATGCTCGCGGACCTGCTCGGGCTTGCCGAATGTGAGCAGTGCGTTGGGCACGCCGCCGCTCAGGCAGAACTTCTTGCCGAGCTTTTCGTGGACCAGGGCCGGGTTGCCTCGATCCATGTGGTAGACGATGCTTCCGGCGGGCAGTTGAGCGAACGTGTCCAGGTGCGCGTCCCAATTGCCCTCTGCATAGAACAGGACCTGATTGCCCCGTTCCCAGATGGATTCGATCATGGGCTTGAGCGTAGGCCAGTAAATCGTGTTGAAGTGCTCGTGCGAGACAAACGGCACGCAGCCGCGGTGCATCCAGATGGGTATGGGCAGGTTGTGCGCGGGGTCCAGGCCGGAGAGCGCGATCCACTCCAGGTGCGGCAGGAGCGCCTCGCATGCGGCCAGGACCTTCTCGGGGACCTCCATCAGATCGAAGGCCAGCCCCAGGTAGCCGCGGAACTTGTCGGCCAGCACGTCGAGCGGCGCCTTCAGCATGCCGCTGATGGCCGAAACGGTACCGGTCTCGTTTTGCATCCGCGCCACTTGCGGGCCGAGCGCGGAGAAGTAACTGGCCATGGCCCAGGCGCTCTTCACCAGGGCGAGATTGTGCCGGAAAGTGGCCGCCGTCGAGCGCGGCGACAACTCGGTGGAGACGCGCGGCAGCCAGACGTCGTAAAGGAAGCGCACGGGATCTTCGATGAACTCGTCGTACTCCTCGCGCAGCATGTAGGCATTCTCTTGCGGAGGTTCGCGGTATTGGAAGGCTACGTCGGGCCCGACGTCGATGCCGGGAATGGCGTAGTAGCGCAGGCCGGCCGCTTGCGTGAGGCCTGTCCAGACCCACACCATGTTGGGAACCACGGCGTCCCAATCGTAATCGGCGCAGCATTTGAGGACCGCATCGAAGGCCTTGTCGTAATCGTGCGTGACCTCCTGGCAGGTGTAGCCGGCGTGCACTGCGGTGAACTCGGCGACAAAGGGACGGATGGGAACGCGGTCCGGCTTGCCGTTGCGCATCGCGGTGACGTAACGGTTCAGCCGCTGGGCGAAAAGTTCCTGTTTGTCGATCATGGCGTTCTTACAAAACTACTACTTTCCCGGCACCATCGGGACGAACATCACCGGGATGACGTCGCGGCGGCGTGTGCGGCCGTCGGCCGCCTTGTCGAGCACGATGAGTTCCTGCGCCCACCGGGTGCTGCCAACGGGCGCGACGAGTTTGCCGCCGCGCGCAAGCTGGTCGACGAGCGCGCTGGGCACTTCGGGCGGCGCGGCGGTGACAATGATGCGGTCGTAAGGCGCCCCGGCCGGCCACCCCTTGTAACCATCGGCATGGTGTACGGTGACATTCTTGTAGCCGAGCTTCGCGAGCGTTTCCGCGGAGGATCGCGCCAGCTCCGGCACGATTTCGAGCGAGACCACCTCGCGCACCAGCACGCTCACCACGGCGGCCTGGTAGCCAGACCCGGTGCCGATTTCGAGGACGCGGTGCGACTTCGCAGGCTCTATTAGTTGCGTCATGAGCGCGACGATGTACGGCTGCGAGATAGTCTGCGAGTAGCCGATGGGAACGGGATGGTCGGCGTAGGCGGCGGCTCGCCGCTCGGGAGGGATGAACAGATGCCGGGGCACGGCGCGCATGGCCGAGAGGACGCTGGGATTGGTGATGTCGCGCGCGGCAAGCTGCTCGCGGACCATAGCCTCGCGTGACGCCGCGCAAGAATCGCCCGCGGCAGGCGGTTGCGCCGGAGCCAGCGCCGCAGCGCAGAGCGCTGCAAGGATGGGGAATGCGACAATCACACGTGAATTGCGCTTGCAGGAGGCCGCCGCCTTTCCCCAGCAGCCTCCTGAAGTAATCCTACCAATGCAGGTACACGCAGAGCTTGAACCGTCGAGGCAGGTTGCTCTGCGTTACTTGAAGCATGCCGAAGCTGGCGCTGGTGAAGTCCAGTCCATTGCCGGCCGTCGACCCCGCTCCTCTCGCTGAACAGTGTCGGGTAGGTCCTGAGCGCGTAGGATTCCTGGGCCTTGGCGCCGGCCCAGAGCGAGGTGTTGAACCATTGCTTCTCGGTGGGGTTGGCGAGCTTAGCGCTGCGGGGGGTCACTTGCGCGGTAGTGGGGTAATCAAAAACCCAGCCGCGTTGATAGGTGATGTCCCAGTTCACCTGCCAGCCTCCCACGATGTAGTCGAGAGCCTTGGAGGTGTTGGCGTCAGGGCGTCCCTTGCCCATCTGCAGCCCATAGACGCCGCTTACGACAAACTTCCGCGGGATATCGATTCCTCCCGCTGAGCGCTTCTCGATCGTGGGGTTCAAGGGATCGGCAAGCGACCAGTACTGCGCGTTGAGCATGGTCACTTTCTCCAGGTTCTTCATGACGGTGTAACTTCCCACCAGGGCGAGGCCATGGGACTATCGCTTGCTGGACTTCGCCTGGAAGCCGTCGTAACGGCTTGAGCCGGCGGGCACATGGTAAGCCGTGACCCCGTTGTACTGGGGTAAAGATACATCAGAACCTCGTGCTGGATGTCGAAAGAGTACTGATGCGAGTAAGGCAGCGGCCGGTTGAACCAGTTCGCCTGTACGCTCTGGCCGAGGAAGCTGGCGGCACCAAGTGACGCTACGCCTGGTACGCTTTGCCTTGGATCGTGCCGGGCTCGGCCTCTTCCCGCAGGATGAGCCGGCAGCAGAAGACCATCGTCGCCGGCATCGCCACCGGAAACCCGATTCGGTTCATCATGACGCCCAGGCCAGCGGCTATCATCACGTTGCCCGGATAAAGCGGATTCCGAACCCGCCGGAAGGGCCCATCGGCTACCAGCGACTCCGTTCTCACGCCGGTTCCGTACACAACCTCCGCGCGCAGGTATGAAGAGGCCCACGTGCGAAGAAACGCCGCGGCAACGAGCAAAGCGGCGCCGATGAAGACCAGGATGCGGGACACGAGATGTGTGTACACCCGCAGTGCGGGGCCAATCCAATTGGCAATGGCTTGCCGCACCCGACCGCTCACGCGCTGGCGTCTCGGGCTTTGTGCTGGCAGTGCTTCTGGCCTGCCACGTGGGATCTTCCCCGCTGCACCATCAGCGCTTTCTCAAGCGGCAGCCGATGCTGACCGGCATCCCGCAGGTATAGGAGGCAGCAGACAACAAATTCCGCTCAGCACGCCAGTTGCGGCGAGTACCCTCGATCCGTGCATCACTCAGGTTACAGGAGGAACTCTTTCACGCGGTCACGGACCTGGCGATACGCCGCGGGCTTGAACACCCTAAAGCAGGGAGATCCTGCGCGCCAGCTCCGCACGTAGATTCGCCCAGCGTGACCTTTGCCGCGAGTTGAACTGCCGGTTCTGGCTTATCTCGTGGGCGGTGTCGAGATCCCTTCGTAGCGCACGGTAGTCGCGTTCCTCGGAGCGCACCATCGCCACATAGCGCTTCGCTTCTTCCGCGCTTCCGTAAATGCGCGACAGACGCTCACGGACAAACTCCTCGTAACTAAGATGCGGATGCCAGGTGAACTCCTCCAGTGCCAGGTAGTTCAGTTCATTGGCGGGTGAATCATCGGAAACTTCGCCTTGAATCTCGATGCCTTCAAGGCCCTCTACGGCGCAACGGGAACAGGTGTAGCGGATCAACCCGGAAATGTCCACGTACCGCTGGCCAGTGGCTTCACCGCGCGGGGACTTCGTCCACCAGATATCGGAGTCGTGCCACTGGCTGCCCTGGTGGAGTAAGCCGATGGAGTGCTTAGTGGGAGGACGCAGCCCCGTTGGCCACTTCGCTCGGACGGCGGCTTCGGGCCGGCTCCCCCACCCGTCCACCATGAAGGTGTAAGTCCACTGGCAGATGGCTGCCTCCGGATACTGCGATACAAACCTCGGAATCTTCGACCGGACCTCGGACTCCTCCGTGCGTTTCCACATCTCCTCCTGATTGAAGCCGGTGTAAGTGGCGTAAGTCATCCAGGCTTCGGGAGAGAGTTTCCACGCTTCTTCAATTACGGGCACCTGGGTGTGCATCATGTCGAAGTAGTAATTGGGATCGTTCTCCGGCTTGGACCGTGCCCGGTGGCAGTCCGGACACTGGCAGGACATCCAGTCGCCGTTCTCCAGGTTCGCGCCGCCCAGGCCGGGCATTTCCGTGAACAGCCACCGCGCACCGTCCCGCAGCCAGCGCTCGTTCTCCGGTTGCGTCGGGCAGATGGTGTCCTTCAGACGGTTGCCGCGCGAATCCAGAAAACGCAGGCCTTCGCGCCCCTGCTCCAGCCAGGTGTTGGCGCGGAACCGGTGGTCGCCGTCGTAATAGAAGCCGCCATAATGCGAAGTGCCGATGCCTGGCAGCAGCCGTACGCCGCGGCCCGCCGCGTGACCGGCCAATTCCCGGGCCGCGGGAACGCCGCCGTGCGAGTCCCTCAGGAAACCCCAGAGGATCAGGCCGTTGAGCTTGTGCTCCGCCATGTAGTCGACGACCCGGCGGAAATCGTTCAGGTAGGCCGATGAAGGCTTCTTGTACGGATTCCTGCATCCATGCGTCTGTTCGCCCGGGACGCCGCGAACCCAGTTCGTGCTGTGGTCCCAGTTCCAGAGGAACCGGTAGGGCAGCGCGGGGGTATCGGGGAAGTCGAGGCGGGGCACCCGGGCTCGTCCAGCGGACGCTTCGATGCGGAAGTTCAATAGCTCACCCACCGCGCCGGGAGTGGCCGCGCGGCTGCCACCGGCGACCAGAAGCACCGGCCTGCCGCCGTCGGACACCGTCGCCAGCAGGATACTCTGAGACGTCATGCGAGAGATCCGCGCTCCGGCCAGGCGTCGCACCTCAGCGTTGTTTTGTATGTCGCCAATGAGCGCCGTGGGGCGCGGGGTGGAAGTTGTATCCTGAGTCGATAGTTCCAACTTACTTCCCGTCAGTGCCTCAAGCTGCCTCACGAAGTACTCGGCCGCACCGGCGTCATCGTGAAGAGCGACAACCCCGGCGGACACTCCCGGTTCGATCAGGGTGATCGAACCGCCGCCGCCCTGCGAACTCGCGCGCGCAAGCACGGCGGGGAAACCGGATGCGGCGAAGAACTCTCTACGGCGCATGGTTTCTACCTCCCACGACCTGCGATGGCCGCCCGCCCGATAATCGCCGCGTGCCGGACAAGGCTTCAGGCGGCGGGCTGCCTGTTCTTTTGCACGCTTTCGAGCAGCGCCGCGGCAACCTGTTTGCCGCGCTCGAAGGCGCTCTTGTACGCGGATTGCCTCTCGTCACGCGACAGACCACGCCCGAAGCGGTGCAGCTTGATGATGGACTTCCCCACCACCAGCGTTCCAGCAAAGGCCACGGCCGCCTTGGGGATAAGTCCTCCTCCCAGCGGAACCTTGCCCACCAGTTGCCGCGCCAATGCGCGCCAGCCAAAGGCGCTCGCAACGATGGACGCCAGTTCGGTCTTCTGCGCGACATAGCCCACATCACGGTCGCTTGCGGCGGCGAGCAGGAACGCCATGCGAATCTGGTTGGCCGTCAGGACTGCCGTGTCGGATGCGAATTCACCGACCGCCCAGGGCAGTTCGATCGGCGATGGCACCACGTTCGGCAGGGCGGTCAGCAGCGAGAAAAGCGCGTTCTCTTTCGCGATGCGCCGGACAATCTCCCGGCACACCTCTTCCCGGAACGCCGGGAAGAGACGCGCGAGGGGCAGCCCTAAGTCCGGCCGCTCACGGAGGATGCGGTCTACCGTTGCGGGCGGCATCCGGAACCGGAAATCGAAGACACCCTGCCTGGGCGGCAACAATTCATCCTGGATCTCGATGTCGAGCGGCGGCGCTCCGGGAATACCCGTGCGATAGATGTGCCGCAGCGCTTCCACCCGCTTCTCCTGGGTCAGGTTCGGCGGCGCCAGGAAACTCTCCATGACGCCCAGGCGCTCGGCGTAGTTCGAGGTCAGCCCGACAAGGACGACGCGCTCAGCCTCCGCGCGGACACCGTTGGGATTCAGGTTCGCCAGCGCCTTGCCGATGTTCTTGAAGGTGCTCGGGATCATGAGCATTCAAACCAACGGAACATTGCGACGCGTCCATTGTCGCATGGCGGCACTGCGGCAGGGGGTGTCAGATGCGGGGACAATCTTACTGAGGCTTCTCGATGATTTCGATGGCGCCGCGAGCAGCGGCGGCAACATTCGCATCGGGGTCCTTCTCCGCGGCGCGCAAGTGCGGCACCGCGGGCGCCGCCGCCCCTCCGAAGCCGGATAGCGCGATAGCTGCGTTCAACCGCACTTCGGAAGCCGGATCGTTCAGCAGGAGGCTTGTCAATGACCCGAGGGCCCATTCCGCGGGCGCGTGGACGCGAGCCAGGGCGAGCGCGGCCGCGGCGCGCACATCGGGGGCCGGATCGGACAGGCATGCATGCAATTGAGGCAGCGCGGGATGGGCCCGCTCACCCAGTTCACCGATCTTCTCCACTGCTTGCTTTCGGATGGTAGGGTCCGGATCGGAAAGGGAACGCGCCAGCAGCGGCAAACCACGCGCGGGATCGCCGGTCGCCCGGACCACGGCGGCGGCGCACGCAAGTTGGAGCGGCAAGGACGCCCCGGCGGCCAGAACTTCGAGATCGGGAACGGCTTCGGCGGCGGGAGGACCGGCCCAACCGAGCGCGAAAACCGCCGCAGCTACCGCCGCCGGATCCGAGAAGCGCAGCATCAGCCGCAAACCGGGTACGGCCGGCGCTCCGATCTTGGCGAGCGCAACCGAGGCGGCCGTCCGCAGGGTCTCATCGGGCGAGGTCAACGCGCGGCAAAGCTCGCGCACGGCAGGGGATGCGTCAGGGCCGATGGAGGCCAGCCCGAGGGCGGCCGCTGTACGCACCGGTACGGGCTGCTCTTTATTCAGCGCCCGCACAAGCGGCCCCACCGCCGGCGCTCCGATGCGTCCCAGCACCACCGAAGCCAAATGCCGCACCGGCTCGCTGGGGTGATCCAGGCACGCATCCAGCGCAGCGAGGTAATCCAAGGGCCTGGCCTCCGGCTTCACAAGCTCAGCAAGAGCCGCGACACGGGCTTCCTCCGGCCCGGACCTCAGATCCGATTCTATGGAATTGCCAGAGTCCATCAGACCATGTTCCCGGCGCCCGGCGTGTAAGTGGGCGAGACCACCGAAGTGCACTGCACCACTCCCGCTACCTGTAGCATCGCCGTGGTAAG
This sequence comes from uncultured Solibacteraceae bacterium, assembly GCA_964561215.1. Taxonomy (GTDB): domain Bacteria; phylum Acidobacteriota; class Terriglobia; order Bryobacterales; family Bryobacteraceae; genus JAJFUV01. Next base: position 9,558 of record CAZLOS010000128.1, read on the forward strand.
GGAAATCATAGGCGCGCTGATGGTGATTGGCGCTCCCGAGGTAATCGTGATGCCAGCACCGGCCGTAATCGAGATGGAGGTCGCTACGGTCAATGAGTCGTTCGCCGCGATATTCGTAGTCCGGCCGCCGACGGCGGCGTGGCTCTCTTTGCCGACAATATGCGTTGTTTCATTGCCGACGATCTGGACGTCCTGTTTCCCCATCACCTTCGTCTTTTGGTTGCCGTCGACTTCCACGCTCTGATTACCCCTAACGGTCGTGTCTTGGTTCCCCTTGACCTCAATCTTCTGGTTCCCGTCAACCTCTTCCGAATCGTCCACCTTGATGGTGACGGTGCGGTTGTTTTTCACAGTGATGGTGACGTCGTGCCTGATCTCCGCCGTCTCGTCGTGCTTTACAAGGATGTTGACATCTTTTTCAGCCTGTACGAAGATCTCCTCGCGCCCCTTCAGATCCTCGAAGCGGATCTCGTTGAAGTTGCTGGCCGCGCCTTGCTTGGAACTCCGCGACTTGACGCAGCTCTTGGTCTTCTCTCCTGGCAGCGAATACGGCGGCATGTTGTCGGCGTTGTAAACGCTGCCGACGACCAAGGGCCGGTCGGGGTCGCCTTCCAGAAAGTCGATGACGACTTCCTGGCCGACACGGGGAATGTGAATGGCCCCCCAATTCTTTCCCGCCCAGAACGTGGCGACTCTCACCCAGCAGGAACTGTTCTCGTTCTTCTGCCCCACGCGGTCCCAATGAAACTGGACCTTGATGCGCCCGTACTTGTCGGTGTAAATTTCTTCGCCACTCTGGCCAACCACCAGGGCGGTCTGGCAGCCGCGTACCCGCGGCCGGGGAGTCTGCCGGGGGGGGTGGTAGGGAATCGCGAACGGGATGCACGTGAATGTGTTCTCGAAGTGATCCTCGCCCGCGCCCTGCGCTGTCGAGTGGAACACACCCTCCGCGGCCGAGTGCACAACCGATGTGACCAAGTACTCTCCGTCCGCGTTGAAATGCCGGTCGAGCGTGAACCGGTAGCCGGGAATCAAGTTGAAGACGTTGCTTTCGCCGCGGATGAGGAACTCAGCCGTTTCGATTTGTCGCATCGCGGTTGCGACGAGGGGATCACCCCTGCTGGTGTCTTGGTAGCAGCCAGGATAGTCGTAGATCTCGAGATCGGAGGAGTTTCCCTGAAGGCTCATCTGGTGCGTGACGTCGCCCACCTGGACCGACGGCAGAATCTCCTTTTGTACTGCCAGGCTCAACCTGGGCGTCTCGAAGTTGTAGTCGCGCAGCTCGCACTTGCCCGAGTCCCACTGCTGGGTCTTGGACCAGTTGTAGATGCGCGTCTCAAAGCGCTCGCCCCCTGCGACTTCGTCGTAAATAATCGTCGACCCGCCCGGCATGTTGGGATGTGAACTGGTCGTATCGCCGATCACCATTTTGTCGCCGCTGTCGAGCTGTCTGAAGAAGTAATACATCCCCTCTTCTTCCATCAGGCGCGAAATGAAGGCAAAATCGGATTCGCGATACTGGACGCAATAGTCCCGTACGGGATAGGATTGCTGCTCGTAATCGACTTCGTAGCCCTGCAGAACCTCCCGGATGATCGCGTCCGCTGACTTGTTCTGAAAGATGCGGCTGCTCTGCCTACGGGTGAGTTTCCACAAGGAGGGCGACACCACCGCGCGGTACCGCGCGAACCGTTCACGCGAGGGCAGTTGCGCAAACGAAGTCACGATGCCGTGAATATGCCGCCTCGTGGAACCTTCCGGCCCGGCGACGCCGAAATGGACCTTCTGTCCGAGCAAGCCGCCAAAGTCTATCCTGTGGTCTTCCGAGAGCAGCTCGAGCTGGAACGAAAACAGTTGCGAGATGCCCTCCTGGCCGGAATACGACTCCAGCAGAAGCTTGTCCGGCCCCAACGGCGTCTCAAGGAAAAGAAAACGGTTCTCCCCCACGTACCTGTCTGAGGTGCTCATGTTGTTGCTCCTTCATCGGCCAGCCGCAGTTCACGCGTACTGGAAACTTCCATCTTCGCCGACGCCGACGCGGATGGATTCGAGCTTCTGACCTTCGGCGATGCGGCCCAGGATTTGCCTCGAGATTTCCGGCAGCAGCGTATTGGTCAGGATATTGTCCACGTTGCGCGCCCCGCTTTCGACTTCCGTGCAGCGGCGCGCGACTTCGTTCACCAGCGCGTCGTCGCAAATCAGCTCGATTTTGTGGTTCTCCTGGAGCCGCCGTTGGATCTTGGCGAGCTTCAGCGCGATGATGCGCTTCAGGTTCTCGTCGCGAATGGGGTAGAACGGGATGATCACCAGGCGTCCCAGGAAGGCCGGCTTGAAGATCTTGTTCAACTCGGGCTTCATGGCCTTGACGATTCCATCCGGCGTGGGCATGGTGTCCGGATCGGCGCACAGCTTCATCATGCTGTCGGTGCCGGCGTTCGAGGTGAGGATGATGATGGTGTTCTTGAAGTCGATCTCCCGGCCTTCGCCGTCCTCCATCATGCCCTTGTCGAATACCTGGAAGAAGAGTTCCAGCACGTCCGGATGGGCCTTCTCGACCTCGTCGAGCAGAACCACGGAGTACGGCCTGCGGCGGACCGCTTCGGTGAGCACGCCGCCTTCCCCGTAGCCCACGTATCCCGGAGGCGACCCCTTCAGGGTGGAAACCGTGTGAGCTTCCTGGAATTCGGACATATTTATCGTAATCAGGTTGCGCTCGCCGCCGTACATCAGGTCGGCCAGCGCCAGCGCCGTCTCGGTCTTGCCCACGCCGCTGGGCCCCACCAGCATGAAGACGCCGATGGGCTTGTTGGGATCTTCCAGGCTGGCGCGCGAGGTGCGGATGCGCTGGCTGATGGCCTCCAGAGCGTGATCCTGCCCGATGACGCGGGCGCCGAGATGTTTCTCCAGCGTCAGCACGGTCTGGATTTCGTCCCGCAGCATCTTGCCCACCGGAATGCCGGTCCAGGCGGAGATGACTTCGCCGACGATGTGGCCGTCCACGCAAACCCTCATCAGCGGCGAGTCGCCTTGCAGCGCTTCCAACTCCGCGTTCAGCTTGTCGAGTTCGGCGCGCATCTCGGCCTGACCGTCGCCTGCGGCGCCCTCCTCGAGTTTCCCGCGCAACTCGCGAATCTTGGCCACCAGGCCGCTCTCCTTCTCGAAGCGCTCCTTGAGGGCGGCAAGTTTCTCCTCGATGGCGGCGCGACGGGTCTTGATCTGCTCCAGCCGCTCGGCGTGGTCGGCGCCCGCGGCGGCTTCCCGCGTCAGGACGCGCTCCTGCACGGCAAGGTCGTCCAACTCGCGGGTGGCGTCTTCGATGGCGGGCGGCACGGAGTTCTGCCCCAGGGCCAGGCGCGCGCAGGCGGTATCGAGCACGCTGACGGCTTTGTCGGGCAACTGCCGGCCGGCCAGGTAGCGGTGCGAAAAGCGCACGGCGGAATTCAAGCCGTCGTCCAGGATCCGGACCTTGTGGTGCTTTTCGAGCGCACCGGCCACGCCGCGCATCATCACCATGCAGGTCTTCTCGGTGGGCTCCTCGACTTTCACCACCTGGAAGCGGCGCGCCAGGGCCGGGTCCTTTTCGAAGTACTTCTTGTATTCGGACCACGTGGTGGCCGCGATGGTGCGCAGTTCGCCGCGCGCCAGGGCGGGCTTCAGCAGGTTGGCCGCATCGTTCTGCCCGGCCTGCCCGCCGGCGCCGATCATGGTGTGCGCTTCATCGATGAAAAGGATGATGGGCGTGGGCGAGGACTTCACCTCCTCGATCAGACCCTTGAGCCGGTTCTCGAACTCGCCCTTGATGCCGGCGCCGGCCTGGAGCAAGGCCAGGTCGAGCGTGCGCAGGGTGACGTTCTTGAGCGGCGGCGGAACGTCGCCACCCACGATCCGCATGGCGAAACCTTCGACGACGGCGGTCTTGCCGACGCCGGCTTCACCGGTGAGGATGGGATTGTTCTGGCGGCGGCGCATGAGGATGTCGATGATCTGGCGGATCTCGGTGTCGCGGCCCAGAACCGGATCGATCTTGCCCTGCTTGGCGTTCTCCGTCAGGTTGACGGTGTACTGATCGAGGTTCGGCGTTTTGCCGCCGGCCGCGCGCGGCGCGCCGCCCTCGGCGGGAGCCTCCCCGGCCGCGGCGGTGACCGCATCCTCATGAGAGCCGGCAATGATGGAGATGAAATCCTTCTTGAGCGCATCCGGCTCGATCTTCGCCCACTCCCGGCTGACATCCCTCAGGATGCGGGCGAGGTCCTCGTCCTGCACCAGCGCCAGGATGGTGAAGCCGGAGCGGATTTGCCCCGCGCCGTAATCGATGGAGCCCAGCGTCCAGGCCTGGGTCAGCATCTTCAGCACGGACGGGCTGATGGCCGGCGTGCGGGCGTTGCCCGACTTCAACTTGTCCAGGCTGCGGTTCAGCTCGGCCGAGAGCCGGGACTGGTTGATGCCGAAACGGTAGAAGATGCGGGAGACGTCCGTGTCGGCCGCCTCCATCAACTTCAGGATATAGTGCTCCAACTCGACGTCGTAGTGCGTCCGGGCCAGGCACAGCCCCGCGGCGGCCTCCAGCGCACTGCGCGTCGGGGTGTTCAACTTTCCGATCAGCGATTTCAGGTTTACGCCCATGGAATCCTCCTTTTTGCAACGAGATTCGAACTTGCGCGCAGCCGCTAAAGCCGGAGCACGGTGTCCCCGGCATCGTGGCCGAGCGGGACCGTGCAGGCCCAGGTCAGCCACCCCAGTCGCGGCATGGCGGCGCCTTCTTCGCCCAGTTTGCAGGGCGGCGCATCTTCTCTCCTCAGCACCAACTGTACTTCGAAATCGATCGTATCGCCCGCGAAAAAGCGGGTCAGGGCCCGCAGCGGCTCATAGGCCGCCCCGCCGGGCAGAAATTCAAGGTATTGATCGAGGGGGAGCGGCCCCAGGCGGATTCGCACGCCCGATTGCTGGTCCCACACCTCGTCGCCCACAACCGCTCCGACCCCGAGCTGTTCCGAGTATGCGTTCGATTCGCTGAACCGGCACTGGGAGTCGATGCTGAGAGCATGCCAGGCGCCCACGAATTGCTCCAC
>CAZLOS010000129.1:0-14541 GCA_964561215.1 uncultured Solibacteraceae bacterium
AGGCGGCCACGCCTGCAACGCCGGCAGCCCTGCCGGCGCCCAGCCGCACTCGAAGCCGTACTGCACCGCAGCCCTCTCCATCCTCCGCAGCAGGATCAGCATGAGTAAGCTTCGCTGCTCTTGAGAGAATCCCGCTGCCAAGACTGTCTGCACCACCCCAGATGCTTCCACCCTGTGCCCCTCCCGCAGGCGTGGCCGCCTGCGGCACCGCATATCCTGCTCACCCCAGCAGCCTCTTCTGCCCTTCCAGCCATTGCTGCCCCTCAGCAGGCAAGCCCCGTGGAGCAGGTCGCCAGACCTGCAACGCCGGCAGCCTTGCCGGCGCCCGGCCGCTCTCGAAGCCGTACTGCACCGCAGCCCTCTCCATCCCTGTGCCCCAGGTGCAGGCGCCCCCGCCCGGCCACCGGTACCGCGCGCAAAAACGGGGACTGGCTCGAATTTCGCTGCAGTTGCGAAACTTCGCTGCCTGTCCCCGCTTTTGCCCTTACAACCATTGCTGAATCCTGGCTCCCACCCCTTGCACCCTGTGCCCCCGCCGCCAAGCCTGCCGACGCAACCGGCCACGTCACAGAGCCGCGACCAAAGGGAGCGGTGCCAATTGCCGCGCCGCAAGAATTGACAAGCACACGCACGCATGTGGTGCGGGCGCCCCCGCCCGCGCCGGGCCCCCTGGCCCGGCCCCCTACTCAAAACGGAAACCCTTCCACACCAGACGGGAGCGTGCGTGCGTCCCGAGTGGACCAGGCCGCCAAGCCTACCAGGCCTAACCATTCTCCAATCCGAGTTGCCTCAGGGCTGCTCCTTCAGTACCTGCGCCGCATTACGCTAGGACAACTGGGCTTTCGTTGATTGGAGCAAACACGGGCCGATATACGAGGTTGTGTCAAACTCCTCCCACCGATGAAAATACATGTCCAAGCATTCCAGATCGTGTTCGCTCAGAAACGCAGCCATCGCCGCCGGGTCACAACCGAATGCGTGCCAGTCGTTCGGATGCATCTCACACATGATCCTTCTAACGGGTACGGCCTCCCATGGGAATCCACGCATGACCTGTAACTCCGCCCCCTCAACGTCGATCATGAGGAGATCGATGGAGTCTATGCTATGCCTCTTCAGCAACTCCGTCAGGGGTTCAACTCGAACCGGTGTTCCTCCGGTGCTTGCCAAGTGTGATTGAGAGCCGTCGGACACGATCGTCATCGTACTGCGGGCATCCGATGCGGCTGCCTGTTCGCAGATGACGGTTTGCTGAAGCCCATTCAGTACGACGTTGCGGGAGAGAACGGAAAAGGAGCGTGGTTCTGGTTCGATCGCCAGTACCTTGCCACCTGCACCAGACAACGCGCCCAAAGTCACGGCATAAAGACCATGGTGAGCTCCTACGTCGACAATCGTTGCAGGCCGCGGCAATCCGAGGACGTAGTCGCATACCGAGTTGAACTGCACCATGTCGGTATACATGACGATCCGCGGCCGTCGCCCCTCCGTGGGGGACTTGTAGCGGTGTGGAAGCGCGACCTCGGTGTTGTGAGTGAAGGCCAACCTGTGGTCATGTACAATGACATGCTTGCGGAGGTGAATAGCTCTTCGCAAGCCAACAATCGATTTATACAAACATGACTTCGCGATGTATAACATGCTTTTGACTCTTCGACATTCAACGAGGTCGCCGGCGATGAAGCTGCCGCCTCCAAATGTGAGCATGCGTTTCATCAATGGGATGGCCTTCACATGAGAGAATGGGTGCATCCGCAGGCAGGGCTGTCGGCGGAATCGGCCGCACGCAAAGAACCGGCTTTGCCCTTAGCGGGCCGCACTCCTTAGCATTTGCGCTTAATGTATCTATTTGAAACGGCATAGTCTGGGCACTTAGGCTTGATCACAATTTGCCACCTGCAGATGGTCCCCACTGGCGAGGCACTCAATCTTCTGATAGACGCTAGCGCAGTGCCGTTCCATGTCCCAGAGTTCCCGATAGCACCTGGTTGCATTGCGGCTATAAGTGTCATAGTCGGACCAGATCTGCTCGAATGCGCTGGGTAATTGATCCAATGAACTTACGCACACGCCGCAGTTGTACTTATCCAAATAACACCGTATCGTGGCGATGTCGCTACATACGACAGGGAGGCCGCATTTGAGGTATTGGCCTATCTTTCCAGACGCCATGCCCATCAGCTTGCCCCGAAAGCCAAGGATCTTCAAGGAATACCAAGCCAACCCAATTGAAGCTCCGCGGACAAACTGGTCAAGCTCGGAGTGCTTAATCGGTGTGGTCGCAAAGCTGACCCTTGAGCTGTTGCATGTCAATTTGGCTGCCTGGAAATACGGGTCTTCCTCCACCCGGTGACTCGTATGGAACACTAATCGCCATGGATCTGGCCAAGCCGATGCAGCCTGTGCGACTTCATGAGATTCAAACCAGGGTCCAAAGCCGCCAATGTGTAGCACTAGCCTGGATTCCGCTGGAAGACGAAACTCGTCGCGCAGGCTCGAGCGCGCTTGTGGCGTGTTCTGCTCAAGGGTTCCATTGGGGAGGATGACGATTCGGTCCTCTGGCACGCGAATGTGCTTCACGAGAAACTCCTGTCTCGGAACATCTTGCACGATCACAAGTGCTGCGCGGCGGTAGCAGAAACGCTCAACAACGTCGGCCAGCCAATGAGTATAAGAACTGTGCCGAGGCGGGGGCAGTTCAATGCAGAAGCAAATCAGCGGCAACCGGCTAATGAGTGCCACCAGGAACGCCGCCATAAGACCGAATACGCCGACTCCCATGATCGCACGGTGCCGTTGGCCTGACCGGCTAAGCTGAAGTCCTGCTAACGCCAAAGCTACGGTCATCGGCAGTCCCATTTTCAGACCTGCAAGTCGAAGGAATCCGTCGGGATGCCTCACTAGGCTGCCACTGCCGATGCCACTTGGTGGAAGATATCGTCCGTCTTCGGGAATAACAAGCTCAACCGAGCCTCCTGACCCGCATATGTGGGTTAGCAGGGTAATCAGCCCCGGCAGTTTGTCGGCGAACGGTTCTCGCATCAAGCAAATGACGTTAGCCATAGAGGCTTCCCCATCATGTCAGCGGGGAGCAAGGCCCCGATGCAGCAAAGATCGACGCAGTGCCTGGAAATAGCCCGTCATAGCTGGCGTGCCTCCGCGTCCGCTTTCCATGCTGCAACTGCACGCCGTATCAAAGCAGTCACCGGGTGTGGCAGGATAACCTCAACGATAAAGCGGGCCAGTCTGGGTCTTCGTCGTATCTCCCCGAAGTGCTTGGCAAAGCACCATAATCTGGAAGCATAGGTCCCGTAAAGCGTGGTGAAATCAATCGCTTCCCTCCTCAAGCGATGCCTAGCAAACGATAGCGCGGCGACGGCAATTGCCGGGTTCATTCCGTATTTATCTTCAGCCACCTGGGTATCTGCGATGTTATGCTGCAATGCGGCGATGCGGCCGCGCAAGAGACAAGATCGCCGTTGAAGGGAGTGCCGCAAACCCTCAACCGAATGGATGTTTGTCAACTGATTAGAATGATTCCGATGTAAGACGAGGCGGTCGCGGCACAAACGTACAGTTCCAAGACACTCGGCACGCCAATTGAGCACACCGTCCTCGAACACAACATCATTGGCAAAAGGCCCAAACATTGAGAACAATTCGCGTGGGTACCCAAACGTGGCACCGTGAACGGAAGGTATCCGTTCCTGAATGTGCTCAAGTAGACCCCACTCGCTGATGTCAGAATTACCGTGCTGCAGGTTGAGCGCTGCGAAGTCACGATTTAGAATGGCGCTACCGTGTTCGTCGGTCTCCACCAAATTCGAATAGACAAGCCACGCATTGGGGGAGCTTTTCCAGCAATCGTACAGGCGCCGTGTGCGCTCCGGCAAAGACACATCATCACCACCAGAAGCGATAATAAACTCTCCATGGCTCAACTCCAAGACTCGGTTAATGTGTCGCCCCACTCCCACATTATGCTCGTTCCGATTCACGATCACTGTATGAGGTCCGGAGTATGCTGCTGCCATTCGCTGCATGATTTCGAACGTTCGGTCGGTGGAGCAATCATCCGAAAGCACTACTTCAAGCGGATTCCAGGTCTGAGAGAACGCGCCTTCAATCGCCTGTTGAATGAACCGCTCCTGGTTGTACGTAATTACATAAAAGGTGATGAGCGGGTTAGGTGTTCGCATGATCGGTTATCCGCGTGGAGGAAACATTTCTGAGACCGCAGCTGGACATAATCGTGAAGCTAGTACTTCCACCAGCATCCGGACAGTCTTCGTGGCTTCCGGATTCACGTACCGGGATGCAACCGCGTATACGACTCCACCAGTCAGAATCTGCGCGGTCAGCGCAATAACAGGGGGCCACCCTGCAGAGGCTTGATTAATAGGCCATAGAACAGCCGACATCGCCGCCGATGCCACCAACACTGGCATTAGCGTAGCCGCTTGCTGCCGCACGCCATGCCCGGTCAAAGTGCAGCAATAGTGGGCGCTGATGGCGTAGGACACCATTGCTACTACAAAGAGGCCATAAATCATGGTCATCAAACCGAATTTGTACGTCACAGCGATTGCGACGATGATAAGGATCCGCTTCATTACTCCCGCGCGAACGACCAATTGAGAACGTCCAAGTGCGGTGATGACGTTAATGTTGATCAACTGCATTGGTACGAAAATTCCTGCCAAACTAAGTGTCGCTAAGTAAGGTACAGATGGGAGCCACTGCTCACCGAATAAGACCAGAACTAGCGCCTTGGACGTGAATGCCAAGCCGATCATCGCTGGCATAATGACGCTCATCGCGTTCAGAAGCACAGCCCTGATTCCACGCAGTAGCCTGTCCCTATCATCCGCAATCGCCGAAAATGTGGGGAGCGCGACGCGTGTGCAGACCGCCGTCATTATGTTGCCGGGAGTCTGCTGCGTGGAGTCCGCCCTCATGTAGTAGCCCAATTGGGCCCTCGAGAACGCGCGCCCTATGACAAACACTTGCAAGCGGTCAAATACATTGGTGAGCAGGCAGTCCAGCAGCAATCGGGAGCTAAACGGAAAGAACGATTTCAAGGAATCGACACTGCATGTGGCCTTCGGACGCCACGGTGAGAATGCCCACAGCGACAGTGCCATGGCAACGCTGGATACTACACTCTGCGCAGCGAGAGCCCAGACACCGCAGCCACGTATCGCCATCCAGGCAGCCACACCGCCCGAAACAAGCACTGCAATCGTGCTGGCCTTCCACTGTGTTCGGAAATCAAGCGCGCGAGTTAACAAGGCGCCATGAACCGCAGTTGATGCTCCTAAGAACAAATTCAGCGACACCAGACGCGTGAGGGCCACTAGTGTGGGTTCGGAGTAAAATCGTGCGATCAGCGGAGCGGCCAGGAAAAGGGCTATGGTCATAGCTGCGCCCATTGTCACGTTGAAGACGAACACGGACGACTTATCAGTCTCTGTGATGTCCGCGCGCTGCACAAGGGCCGGACCAAAACCACTGTCCACGAAAGACTGCGCAATGTTAGAGAAGAACAACACGATGCCCATTAACCCAAAGTCGCTGGGTGCGAGCTTCCTTGCCAGAAGGATGGACACCATAAAACTGATGCTCTGGCGCCCACCCATGTCTATTGCGCTCCATACAAGGGCCACGAGCGACTTGGATCTCAAGGAATTACCGTCAGTCATCACTGACGTCCTTCGGCGGCAAGCACTCTAGCGCGGCGCGCCCATTTCCAGCACTCGGACCGCATTCTCCTGCTGCCGGGCTGTCGGACCGGAAGTTTGGCCTCCCAGCTATAGATATGAGGCGTGGGACTCGTCACGGCGCTCGTGTCTCTGAAAGTGGGTGGTCTCGGCACGGCAAGAACGTTACAACAATTTACAAGACTACCAAGGACTGTTCATATCCCCAACCTCGGCCGGAGGCTCTCGACTACCCAATTCCTACCTCTCGACGCAATGCGCTGGGACCGCCCACAAAATCGGTAAAGAGGTGCCACCGATGATGACCAGTCTCTCTTGTATTCTTCAGTCCCTCGGAGAAGGTCGAAAGCGATAAGACCATGGTGGATCGCATACTCGATGTCGTAACAACGAAGAATGTTTACTACTCCGTACGAACGCCAGGCCTGATCATACGCTGGCATATAATGACGCAGTACAGAACCATCCAGGAAGCTAAGTTGCCAAGCAATCTGGATACCATTAAGCTTTAGGCACGAGAAAAGCAGCGCGCCGGCTGGGAGAGCTGCAGTCACCAATCTCTCGTGAAACCGGGGAGCACGATAGGCAAGCGGCCAGTGCTTCCGATGGTGCTCAAGCGCGACCGCAAGGGCACCGAGGGCGTCGTCTCTCTCGGCGGAACCGAACACATGATAGGAAACCGGGCCGCACGCCTCAAGCCGCCGCAGGCGCCGTAGTACCTCCCCCCGAACACTCTTCTTACGGGTTGCCAGGTAGTCCTGGACCGAATGAAAGCCCCGAAGGTCAACGAAGGGGGCGCCACCGGAGGCTTGGATACGGCAGCCATCCGGAGCGGCACAATGCTGGCGTAAGCCGTCAACATGAACGCTATCGGCACACCCGTCCAGGAGCGGGGGAATATGAGACCAGAATTCCCCCCAGTCGATGGACGTGGTATCTCCGATGACCAGCGGATCATGGTAGTCGTAATCCGAATCACCGACCGGCACAATTACGCGCTGCCGAGCGTTCTTCCAGTTCCTGCGCCAGAGCACCAAAGGCAGGAATACAGTGGCTTCTCCCGACTGCGCGACCACATACAGCGGCCGAAGATTCCAGATGGGCAAATAGGTATCCAGCCAGACCTTCGCAAGCACAGGCGAGAAAAAAACGTGGTGGCTCGACGCGCCGCGGTACCAGGCGTCCCACTGCGACCAGAACTTATCAGAGAGTACCTCATCCCACGACGTGAGGAGGTCGAATTTCCACGGTTCATTCATGTAAAGTCGGTATTTCAAATCTTCGGCAACCGGCCTGACGAGGGACGCCAATGATACACATGGGGCTGAGAGATTAGAAAGGCCCTAAGGGTAGTCCTTCGGAGGATCGAATTTCCCGCCTAGCTTCGGCGCCCTCCTTCGCCGAAGGCTACCTCAGTGTAGAGGGATTCGAGCTGAGGAACGATGTTGCGCCAACGGAGCACATCGCGTCGCCGTAAGCATTCACGAGAAATGGACTCGCAACGGCCGGCATCGCTAAGCCACCTCACGAGCAAGTCGCTCAATGAAGAACAGTCGTGGAAGAGAAAGCCTGAGACGCCATGGCGAATGATATCTTGCGCGACTCCAACTGGGCGTGAGAACACAACTCTGCCGAGAGCGAAGGGTTCAGCGATGCACTTGCCGAACGTTTCATCATTTGAGGCGACGACAGCGCATTGGCATGTAAGATACTCCGCGCGAACCCCGACTGGGGACACCGCCCCTCTGAACAAGACATTGCCGATAATCCCCAGTTGCCCCGCCAGTTCACGGCAAGACTCCAGCAGCGGACCGTCTCCCACGAGGTGAAGCTGGATGGAGTGATCCCCGGTGCAGTTGATGTAGTTATGTAGGGCCTGGATGAGGAGTTCCTGATTCTTTCCATGCCGGAACTGGCCTGCGAATACGAGCCGTTTTGGTGCGGTAAAGTCCGGCAGCGGTGACTGTTCAAAATAGCACTCTGGGAGCGCCGCGAAGATCGTCGAGGTTTTCCCTTTGATACGGCTAAAGCGGGCGGAAACCACGGAAGACTGCGCGATAACATGATCGGCCAGCGAATTCAACGCCGTCGCAATAATTGGTTGCGCAATGAGACGCTTGACGGGGTAATTGTTCCGGTAGCTATGGATCGTATACACCGTCCTGAAGCGACAGGAGTGGAAACGTTTGACGAACGCAGTGATGGCGAGTTGCCAGTTCGTGTGCACGTGGATGATATCGGGGGCCAATCGGTCTATGACTCGTGCGACACTGTGGCACACGTCAATGAAATGCCGGTGTTCATCGAGGCCTTCAACAACATTATGGTCAATGCCAGCGTGCCGAAGACGTTCGTGGATGCCGGGATACTGCTCACACTCGCCACTCAACGAGGCATATGCATGCGTGCCAAATTGTCGCAGCGCAAGTAGTTGCTCAGCCAGCACGTCGGCAGCCCCAATATGATGACTGGAGACAAAATGCAGTATGTTTAGCGGCATACGGTCAGATTTGGGCGGACGCACTGAACGCACGAAAGGTTCGCAACGCAACAGATTTGGGCAGAACCGCCAGGAGGCCGTATACCATAAGCTTCGGCTGCGGCGGGTGGAACTTCACAGAACTGAATAGCGCGTGCAAAGACTGGGTGCGATGCCCCGTAAGCAGCAAGGTGCCCGCCCGCATCCGGTACCAAAGTGCGATATAACGGCGAAGATCTCGCCTGACTGTGTGCTGGGACTCGCTTCGGTAAATCGTGCGCAGTTGCAGGCCAACCCCGTCTTCGATTTGGGTTTGTCTTCGCGTTTGAGGGAACTTCTCGAAATAATGGGATGGGTCCAGCCAGAAAGTCGCGGTAGGCGCGACGGAATAGGCGATGCGGTACTTAGCTGCAAGCTTTGCCCACATCAGCAGATCCTCTCCCGAAACGACTCCACACTCAAAGCCCCCGACCGAAAGGGCGGCTTCTCGTCTTACCGCGACTGACGAGGAATGTAGAGGGGGTTCGGAGTTCGCTGCCAGTCGAAAGTAATGCTCAAGTTCTCCTTCCCATCCGGCACGAAGGCCTCGTAGGATAACAGGCCTTGCTGCATTACCTCGTGCCAGGCGGTATCCCGTCGCCAGTACATCGCAACACGGATAAAGCGATCGGAGGTGACTCAAGACTTCAAGATGCTTCGGATCCCATTCATCGTCGGCATCCAGGAAGGCAACGAATTCAGCACGTGCCTCGCGTATCCCTCGGTTCCTGGCAGCGGCTACGCCCGCGTTCTGTTGGCCGATTATACGTAGTCGCGCGTCCTTCACCTGTCTCGCTACTTCGGGGCCATCGTCTGTCGAACCATCATTAATCACGACAATTTCGAAATCCTGGTGCGTCTGGGAGAGTACTGACCGCAGAGCCCGATCGACGGTCGCCTCTTTGTTGTAAAGCGGTATGACGACGCTGAAGAACATCGACTGCATCACTGAATTCGTACAACGAAGCCAGATCCGAAAGTGTTCATTGCCTTGACACCGATTGAAAGAACACTTCGCACGGCCAGTCGAAGAACCTCAGGAAATCCGGAGGAAGCTGGCCAACCCATGGACGGCCGCATCTCGCGGTCCCCGAAAGGTACGAGCAAATTGCCTGGGCCTTGAGGTCCGCCCAGGGGCGGATCGTCAGTCGGGCAGCGCGCCGCCATGGAAGCGAAACTAGATCCATAAAAGACCGGTTCAGCGGCGCCCAAACCAGATACTCATACACGGCGGTACCCGGCGAAGCTAGGCGAACCGCCGCGCGGGCGATCGCGGAAGCGGCGACGTGGTCCTTCCATACTTCCATGGGATGCGTACAGTAAACCTCGGCGGGGCGTAGGTCGCCCACGATGCCGGCAAGCCCGGAGACTGCGGAACCAAACATCGGTTGCCCCGGCCCGGGCAAAGAACCATCGGTGAGGTCCATGAATGAGCAGGAGGATTCCGTGACGCCGAGCACGGCCATGGTTCGGATAGCAAGCTCCCGGCGGTGCGCTATCACCTGTTCCGGCCGGGCAGTGCAGCAGTCCCGATGCGAATTTCCCCCTCCAGTGAGGTACACGATGTTCACACTGGCGCCCATCGAACGCTTGGCGGCGATCAAACCGCCGGCGCCGAAGACTTCGTCGTCGGGATGGGGGGCCACAATGAGTGCGGGGCGCGGGTCTACTCGGAACGCAGGACTGCAGCGCGCACAAGAGCGAACCAGCGTGCGGCGCGAAGCGCGCACGGCGTAACGGGCGATGTTCGGAAATCGCATGGTTATCTTGCCAGCGAACGCGCAAAGAAAGGGCGCCTGGCGGCGACGTTCCGGCAAACTGCGCAGATCTTGGGTAGTCTCGCCGAGTACGACACTCCCAGCAGTATCATCATGGGCACCGTAAAAGACTGGCAATAGATCAGCACGTTGTCGGTGTACATCACCACAACGTAAGGGACAAAACACGTCAGACCTGCAGCAGCAATGGTTCGAAGTGTGGGGTTGCCGGCCACGAGGTAACGGCGCACGTGAAGACCCTGCGCGAGCAGCGTACCCGCGTACAACAGCGCGCCGAGCAGACCGTAGTTGTAACCGATCCGGAGCCAGTCGTTGTGAGGTAAGTAATTGCGGAAGCCTTGGCTTAGCAGAAAAGTGCGGTCGGCATTGCCGCCATGGCCCCACAAAGGACTCTCCACAATCCCGGACTTCATCGCATCCCACATAGGCGCCCGTCCGCTAGTGTGCAAGTCGGGATTATCTGCGCGCAGGTCCTGGAGGCTACCCCGGCCCGAGAAAAACATCTTCTTCTGGACCTTCGGTGTGTAGAACGCGAAAATCCCGAGTCCGACGGCCAGGCTGCCAATCAGGAGCCTGCGCGAGAGCGATATCGGAAGAATGGCACAGACGGCCAACGCGACACCGGCGAGCATGGGGCCTCGGTTGGCGCCAATCAATGGCACCGCGACAGCGGAGAGGTAAAGCACCAGGTCAAGTTTCTTTCGCCCGTTTAAGAAGTAGGAAGCCAGGAACCAGGATTGGAAAAAGAGCAGGGAGATGGCGCCCGAGGCCCAACCGGAGTTCTCGATGTTGGCTAGGGAGAACGGAATAACAATAAACGCGACCCCGACCAGGAGCAGCCAGTACGCTATTCGGATGGTGCGGTCCAGCTTGCGCAACGCGTTCAAATCAAACCGGTAGGTGGACACCGCGGCCGCAATGATGACCGGACAGAGGATTTGGGCCGTGGACTGCCAGGCATACTCATAGCCTGCGAAGGTGTAGGCGAATACCAGGCAACACCACGGAGCCCAGATCGTCAACGGGAGCCTTATTTTCCGCGCGTCAGTCACTAGACGGACGAGGCTTACGGATAACAACGCCACCCACGACCACCCGGTAAAATTGAAGCCAAGGAATTGGAAGTGCACGAAATTCGAGAGCAGCAGCAGCGCGAAAGTCAGCGGCACCAGCACGGGAAGGGAGGCCTTTCTCTTCGGCCGGTGTGGATGTGATGCGGCCAGATCTCTCGCTGAAAACACAACCGGGCGCGCATTTAATTGCTCCGGTGAGGCCAACATACCGGGGCCTACGCTCTTACATCTCCAGGTCGTCACTCAGCGATACATTCCTGTCTGTGGACTGGCCCGTTGTCTGTGGAACCTTCTTTCGTTCGGTAGCCGGTATAGTGTCTCGCCGCCGCTTTGGGAGATTTCGCGCAGGATTTCCAACGGCGACGTAGTCGTCCGGCACATCATGGAGGACTACTGCACCTGCGCCGATGACCGCGCGGTGACCGATGCGGATATCCCCTAGCAACAACGCACCAACCCCGATTTCAACATCGTCTCCAATCACCGGAACATCGTGGTCAGCCAACCGGTTCCCAATGGTTACACCTTGGCGCAGCGTACATCGGGCGCCGATGACAGCGTCGGGACTGACGAAAATGCCGCCAAAATGCCAGATTTTCAGCCCGGCCCCGATTCTGCAAGACCTTGGGATATGGATACCGGTGAGCAACGTGACGACGGAGAAAACCACTACGTGAAGCGACCGAAGGATGCGGCCAACAAAGGAGGGTTTGAGCCGCTGGATTGATCTACCGATCCGATACACTGCGATGGCCCACAGTGACGGCTCGTACCACAGCAGCTTACCGCCTTTGCGATAGCGTTCGAGATCACAATGAAAGTCGCTACGCATGGAGGTGCGGAAAATCGGGCAAGGTTCCGGCTATCGAGTGGCGTTGATAGGGCATCCGGTCTTGGGGACACGCAAACGCTCACTCTTATGTTCGAGCGCATGCGTGTAAACTGATTGAACAACTGCGAGGTTGGCCTGCGGGCTGTAGTGCTTTCTGGCTTGGTTAGCAGCTGCCGCGCTCATGACCTTCAACGTCGCGTCATCCTCCCACAAAGACGATACGGCCTGCTGGAGGCCGTGGGCATTCCCGGCTTCAAACAATCGCCCCGCTCCGCGCGCCTCCACGAGCTCCGGCAGGGCGCCGATGCGTGAAGCAATGACCGGAACCCCATATCCCACCGCTTCCCGGAACACCAGCGGGAAGCCTTCGTACCAGATGGAAGGCATGATCAGAACCCGGGCCCGTGAAAGCAGGGCCTGCGTATCCCCCGGAGATTTCTGGCCGCAGAAAGTGACTCGCCCCGCGATCGGCGCGGGAACCGAACTGCGGAGTTCCTCAAGCTCGGGACCGTCGCCAATGATCTGAAGCTGCGGCGCGGAGGGACCCCAGGCGGCCCAGGCGTCCATCAGCACGCGGACGCCTTTCTCCCGGCTGATGCGCCCCACGAAAACGCACTTTGCTTCACGCTGCTCCCAGGGCACTGGCTCCACCGTACTAGGTAGGCAGTTCGGCTTCACGAAGATCCTCTCCGGCGGCAGCCCGGCCTTCGACATCTGCTCTTTTTGGAATTCGGTGAGAGCGATGAAGGCGTCCACATGACGCCGGTAAGTGTCGAGCGCACGGTGCAAGGCCACGCACGCGGCTAAAGGGGCCGTGGCAAGCCGCGATTTCCGGTAGCAGCCGTGGCGTAAGGCTGGCAGAATGGAGCGCCGGTCCACGCAATCCGTGCAGACTCGGTTGTCTCTGAGAACCAGCGCGCCGGGGCAGAAGGCACGGTAATTGTGCAGAGTATGGACCACAGCCGCCCGGCCGGTTGCTGCTGCGCCGAAGATCGCGGGGGAAAACAGCGGAAAAACGTTGTGGATGTGTACGATGTCCGGCTGAACTTCACGGATCCGCCTTGCAATCCGCGAACGCGCCGCGCGATTCCAGGGAACCAGCGCTGCGGTCCGCAGCAAAGGCAGCAGGCCGCGGTCCCGCACGGTGTCGCTGTAAGCAAAGTGTTCGACCACTTCATGACCGGCTTCGCGCAGAAGGTCGCGCTCCTCGAGCACGACGCGATTCTCGCCGCTCGGAGCGGAGGAGCCGTAAAAATTGTGGACCAGCAGAATGCGCATCAGCAGGGCAGCAGGCGATAGCACTCGGCAATGCCCGCCGTGTATGCCTCGGGCGAATAGCTCTCGCGGACCCGGCGGCGGCCCTCTGCGGCAAGACGCGCGCGGAGAGCGGGGTACGAAATCAGCGTCTGCAGGCAGGCGGCCAGATCGGCAGGGTCGTCGGCCGCGCAGAGCAGCCCGCTCTCGTCGTGCTGCACGATTTCAGGTAACCCCCCGGTGCGGGTCGCCACCACCGGGACGCCGCACGCCATCGCCTCGGCGGCCACCAGGCCGAAGCCTTCCAGCCGCGAAGGGACAGCCAGGACGTCGAAGCTCTGGTAGATTTCCTCCAGCCGGTCCGGGGCGGCGAAGGGTCTCCATTCAATCAGATCCTCGGCTCCCAGGACCTCAGCGAGCTGTTGGCACTCGGACTTCTGCGGGCCATCGCCTACGATGACCAGCCGGACCTTCGGGAACGTCCCCGCCAGGCTGGCGAACGCGCGAATAAGGACGTCGACGCCTTTTTCCCGCCGGACGCGGCCCACGTAGCCGATCATGCACCCGTCGCTGCTCCCGCGCGCTGGACGCTCCGAGGCTGACCCGGCATCCACGCAGTTGGAAACGACGGCGTAGCGGCCCGGGCGCGGCAGAAAGCGGAAGCGCTTGTCAGGAGCGAACCAGGAACGGGCGGCGGCTCCGGATACGCAGATGGTCACCGCTGCCAGACGTGTGGCGCACCGGAACAGGAAATGCTCGAAGTGAGTACAATCGGTTCCGAGTTGGTGGTTGGTCACCACCACGCGGCGGATACCGGCGAGCCGGGCGGCAAGAACCGAGATCAGGCCGGGAGCGATGTACTGTACGTGCACGGCGTCTGGCTTCAGGCCCCGGATGCGCCCGGTCACCTCCTTCAGGATACCGAAGTAGTCGTGCGGCTTCGTAAGGCCCAGGCAGTCTACGGCAATGCCCAGCCGTGCAAACCACTGCACCACCGGTGGCTCCGCTTCGAACAAGCAGAGCAGGCGAACCGAACAGCCCAGCGCCAGCAGCGCCTTCGCCGTGTGGAGCGTCTGGACCTCGGTCCCTCCATGGTGCAGCGAGGCGATAACCAGTAGAACCGTGCGCGGAAGGTCGGCCCTAGGCATTCTGCTTAATGCCCAAAATTTCGTTCACCGCAATCGCCAACTCGCTATCCCTTTGTTTATCAACAAGATGACCCTCTCCCCAGCCTTCGGGCCTTCCCCCCGCCTGCTACAATCCCTGCCGAGCCCAAATCATGCCACTCATCCGACTCACGCAAAAGCAACTCGAAGCCGCCCGGCGCAACGGCGCGCGGTCTCGCGGCCCCAAAACGCCCGAGGGC
>CAZLOS010000130.1:0-14213 GCA_964561215.1 uncultured Solibacteraceae bacterium
CGACCTGTACTACAGCCTGTGATGTAGAGCTGGTTTTCAGCTCCATGCATTGGAGCTGATGACCCCCTGAAGAAGCCCGGTTTTCCGGGCTTTTTTATTGTCTGTAGTTTTCATTGGGCTACAATGGTGTGCATGTAATCCAAGGGTTCAGCAAGTAGATCGTGAAAATCTACTTCCTTGAATCTACTTGTGGAGGTGTGCAGATGGCCGGGATCACAGACAGAGAGGTTCGATCTCTCATCGCCAGGGCGGAGAAGGAAGGGAAAAAACTGACTCAAGCAGACGGGAGTATTCCTGGCTTGACGTTGGTTGCCTCTGCCTCTGGTACTGGTTCATGGCGGCTGCGGTACTACGCAGGCCCGAAGCAGAAGGAGGCGACAATCGGCCGGTATCCGGCCTGGGGAATTGTCGAGGCTAGGGAAAGGGCAAAGGAACTTCGTAGGGCTGTCGATGATGGCGTCGACGTAGCGATGGAGAAGCAGCGCCGCAAGCAGGAGGCTGGCAGCGCCATGACGGTTGATGGTCTTGCCGAAGCCTATTTCGAGAAAGCCGATAAGGAGCTGCACGGCCACACATTCAAGCAGCGGCGCAGTATTCATGACCGCTTTGTGTCCCCTGAGATCGGTGCCTTTTCTGCCGCCAGCGTGACTCCGGCGCAGATTGTCGGTGTGGTCAAAAAGAGCCTGGCAGCCGGCAAGACTTTGCCGAACATAACCCTGACACATTGCAGCCTGATATTTGCCCATGCAGTCGGCAATGCGATCCGCGAAAGCAACCCTTGTCGTGACCTAAAGCTGTCCGCAATCATCGGCAAGCAGGATGCTCCAAAGCAACGTACCGCCTTGACCGCGACAGAGCTTTCCGTCTTCCTGCCGGCGCTCTCATCCATTCCCAGGCAGTACGCCCTGGCAATCAGGCTGATGCTGCTGACCGGGGTGCGCGTTGGAACTCTGACCGAGGCCAGAGTCGACGAGTTCGATACTGAATCAGGCCTGTGGCGCGTTCCTCACGAACGAAGGAAAAACCGCCGCCACACCAATGGGCCTTTCGAGATTCCATTGCCGCCCAAGGCTGCCGAATGGGTTGCCGAATTGGTCAAGTTGGCCGACCGCAGCGAATACCTGCTTCCGGTGGAGTCGCGCCGTCACTCTGATGCCAGGAACCCGATGTCCAAGCGAACCACTATTGGGGATTGGCTGGATCGTATGGAGGGCTGCGGCAATGACTGGCGCCGTATCACACCACACGACTTGCGCAGTACCTGCAAAAGCTGGCTCTCCGAACTCCGTGTTGATTACGAGACTAGGCAGCGCTACCTCGATCATGCCTTGGAGGGTATGGATGCGGTGTATGACAAGGCCGACTTTGTCAGCCACCGCTTGGCAGCCGCTGAAAAGTGGCTTGGCTTTCTGAGTGACATCGAGGCCGGCAAGGAGTCGGCAACCGTGATCGAGTTACAGAACGCGGCATAAGAGTTTGGCCACGCCTAGGTCGACGGACTGAAAACCCGGCACCCTACCGGGCTGGCGTGGCTTCCTGAATAGGGTGGGCGAAAGGGAACGCCATGAAAGATTTGATTGACTGGCATCGTGATGCTCAACGGCAGTTCGAAGCAGAGTTTATTTCTGTTCAAGACTTGGTTGAGTTCTACGTTTCTGAACACAAGGTCGATTACTACGAAGCAGCAGAAGCACTGCTAGCTTTATTCGAAGCTAGCGATGCTTCGGAATTGCCACGCTTCGGGGCTGCATGGGATACCGGCCATAAGTTCGTCGAGATGGAATGCAATAAAGCATTTGAAACCTTGGTGGATTTATTGGCTGTGACCATGACCAAGCACGAAAGGATATTTGCCGATACGGCAGATCACTACGGATGGTTACGCCCAGAATTGATGGCTTTCTTCTCCGAGAAAGGAATCGCTGCGCCATGCCACATGCCAAATTGGTCTGGCCCATATATTCCTGATCCTGATAGTCAAGATAGAAAAAGGCAGGTTGCTGAACTCGAAAGCAGGGTTGCAGCATTGGACGCTGAACTGTCGGAGCGTGCATCTTCAGAAAAACCGCTTGGACAGAGGGAGCGAGACACATTGCTGTGCGTAATTGCTGCGCTGCTAAATGAACTAAAAATCGATCCCTACAATCCTCCTCGGGGATTGCCGCAGGATATTAAGCGTTGGCTCAATGAGGTTGGCGCGAATATGGACGATGGCACCATATCGAGCGTTCTCAAGAAGCTTCCAGAAGCTATTGAAAAGCGCGGGTATTAGCAACGAATTCCGAATTCGGAATTTCAAAACAGAATTCGGCAAATGAAAAATTAGTATCTTCAGAATCGGCCAAAAGCTATTCGCAGCAACGATTGCCGCGAAGCTTCCCAAAGGAGCAAAGCATGGCCGACTTCAAACAATTTCGCGGGCGCCTGATCGCGCCGCAAACCGGCGCCGAGGAACTGGATGTTTCCGAGGCGACGATTCACCGCTGGATTCGCAATGGATTCATCAAGGCGGTAAAACCATCTTCCCGCTGTACCAGAATTGACGGCGATTCTCTGGCCGATTTTCTTGAATCGCGAACCTTCACTGTTGGTAGCAAGCAGGAGCAGCCGGAAGCGCTGAAGCGCTCCAAGCGCTCAGCCTCTATCGTTGAACTTGCCGGGCAGGGCTGAGGTATCCGCCATGGCTCGCCATCAAATCCACGGCCGGGACTCATTTGACCGCCCACATTTCCTACGGCCGGCGCTACAACTTCAGTTCCATGCGCCCGTGCGTTGGGAGAACATTCGCGGGCCGTTCCACTTCTCATTCCAACTCGAGGCGCCCATTGTTGTGTGGGGTGACGGGGATCGCTGCTGGGCATTCCTGCACGATTTCGACGAGCGCGGTATCCGCCTGCTCCTCGATGCGTGTCGCCAGACTACCTACGACCGGCGCGGTGCCTACGCCCGTCCTTTTGGTGGTGGTTGCTGATGTCAGTCACCACCATGGCCCGCGTCTGGGCAACATCCAGTCATTCAGGTACTGAACTGCTGATGCTGCTGGCTATCGCTGATTTCAGCGACGACGACGGGCGGGCTTATCCGGCAGTTGGCACGCTGGCGAAGAAATGCCGGATGACAGACCGAAACGCCAGATTGATTTTGGCCAACCTCCGCGAAAGCGGTGAACTTGTTGTCAGGTTCGGTGACGGGCCGAAGGGGGCCAATCAATACCAAATCGCCGACCCCCTGAAGGGCGCTTCAGCCCCCCTGAAGAACTCTTCAGCCCTGAAGCACGCTTCCGCTCCCCCTGAAGCCGGCTTCCGCAACCCCCTGAAGCCGGCTTCAGCCAAACCATCAGTTAACCATCAGGAACCATCAGAGGGGAAAAAGCGCCGCTCTCGTTCGGTTGAAAAAACATTCAGCGAGTGGATTGCTGATGTCCGTGCATCTGGCGAAAAACCGATCAGCGATTACTTGCCAGTGTGGGACTACTGCGAGGGCATCGGATTGCCTGCCGAGTTTGTAGAGCTTGCCTGGTTGAAGTTTCGCGACCGCTATTCGAGCGATGCCAATTTCCAAGCGAAGAGGTACGCCGATTGGCGCCGGGTTTTCCTGAATGCGGTACGGGATAACTGGTTCAAGCTTTGGTATCGAGAGGGGCAATCGTTTCTGCTGACGACCGCCGGCCAGCAGGCCGAGCTTGAGATGCGGGGCGCCCAATGAATGCACCTTCTGCAATCCCGATGTTCAGTATCGAGTCCGAGCAGTCGGTGATTGGTGGCCTGCTGATCGATCCGAACTCATTTGATCGTATCGACTTCCTGGTCGAGGGCGATTTCTACGTCGAGGACCATCGCCTGATCTTTCGGGCAATCGCATTGATGTTGGCCGAGCGTAAGCCGGTCGATGTCGTCACGGTTGCCGAGTTCCTGAAATCGTCTGGAGTCGATGAGCAGCGCATCGGCCTGGCGCACCTGGGCGAACTGGTTGCGAACACGCCGAGCGCTGCAAACATCAAACGCTACGCCGAAGTGGTGCGCGAAAAGCGCCAGCTGCGCGATCTGCTGACGGCATCGTCTGACGTGGCAGAACTGGCACGCAAGGCCGGCCCGGAAACTGCGGCGCAGCGTATCGAGGCCGCACAGGAAAAACTGCTGGCACTGTCGGCAGGGCAATCGGACAACCGTGAGCCCGAGGAAATCGGTGCCGCTTTGCCGAGGCTACTGGAGGCCATCGAACAGCGCCGGGATCGTCAAGGCGCGGTAACGGGACTACGGACTGGATTCGCCGACCTCGACCGCATCACCAACGGGCTCCACCGTGGCGACCTGATCATCATTGCCGGCCGGCCATCAATGGGCAAAAGCTGCCTGGCCTTGAATATCGCGGAGAACGTCGCCATTGATGGCGGGACTGCGCTGTTCTTCTCGTTGGAGATGTCTGCCGACCAGCTCGCGGAACGCTCAACGGCCAGCGTCGGCGGGATCGCGCTTTCTGTACTTCGGTCGGGGCAACTCGCCGATGTCGATTACTCCAGGCTCTCGGCAGCCCTGGGTAAGTTGCACAAAGCGGGCATCGTTATCGATGACACCGCAGCGCCGACGATTTCGCAGATGCGCTCTCGCGCCCGTCGCATTCAACGCAAGCGTGGCCTTGATCTTCTGGTGGTCGACTACATCCAGCTCATCGGTTCGACCGACTTCCGCAAGGCCGGAAGCCGGAACGAGGAAATCGGCCAGATCACGCGCGGCCTGAAGCTGATGGCCCGTGAGCTTGATGTGCCGGTGATTGCCCTGTCCCAACTTTCCCGCGATGTTGAGAAGCGCCCGGACAAGCGCCCGATGATGTCCGACCTGCGCGACTCAGGCGCCATCGAGCAGGACGCCGATTTGATCCTGATGGCCTATCGCGACGAGTACTACAACCCAGCCGGACCACTCAAAGGACTGGCCGAAGTCCTGATCCGCAAGCACCGCCAGGGGGAGCTTGGGGACGTGCATCTGGTGTTCCAGGGAGAGTTTGCGCGCTTTCGCGATGCAGATCCCGGCGCTTTTGCCGATGCGCAGCGAGCAGCCCAGGAAGCAGCGTTCCAGGCCAAACCAATGCGACGCCGAGGCTTCGAAGATTAACCACCCACAGGAGCAACAAACCATGCATCCCCAAAGCCTTTTGAATGACTTCGATTTGACGCAGGACGATCACGACAAAGCCGTCGACTGTGTTGTTTCAATCGCTATGTATGACCTTGCCGAGCAACTTGAAGACGGAAAGATTGCGACGTTGATCAGCGGTTGCCGGCTTGGTGCCATTGAAGCGATGAAGGCGACCAAGCCGGAATTGGCCGCGCTCTTCATTCGCCTGGGCGCCGAGCTCATGGCAACGGCCGACGACGAAGTGGTGATCGAAAACCACGTCGGCACCCCGTCCAAGGCCATCGCCTTGATCAGTTCGCTTGTGTAAGGAGACAGCCATGGAAATTACCGACAACAGCACATTTCAGCCTAAAAAGCCTGGCCCGCTGACCCGTGCAGCCGGCGGGCTGAGCATTGGAGCGCCAACCGATCCGGATACGGACGGGCGCCGTCAGTACAGCCCGAACGCTGGTCAGGCCTTTGCCTACCGCCCGGAGGCTGCCGGTATTGCTTCCGGAGTCGACAGCATGGCGATCAAGCCGCCTAGTTCTGAGCCTACTCCGCTGAGCGGTATCGCCGCGCCCGTTGTGCCTGGTGGCAACGCCCCGGACAAAAAAATTGCAGCAATCACGGCGTCTGGTCGCAACGCTGACGGCGTTATCACGGCCGACTCTGCGCAGGCTGCGATGGGTAATCCCATGATGCGCCCCGGTGGCATTGCCAACCTAGACGCTTCGAGTATCGGCTTAATTACCGGATCGTCACCGGGCAAGCCGCCAAAGGTTACGCCGGATTCTCCGGGGGCGATCAAGGTTTCATTGGATGCCAATGGTCGCAAGGTATTCGACAACACAGGAGGCAAGGGTGTTGTAGATGATTCCGCATCGGCCCTGCGTGATCAGAAAAGCAACGATCCGTATTGGAGCCCGGCTGCCCAGCTAGAGAGGATGCAGCACCGTCGCCTCATGAGCGATGCCACCGATCCAAGTATCACCGACCCGGCTGTTCGTGAGAATGCGATAAAGGCGCTTGGCATTGCCGGTAATCCGATTGATAACCAGATCAAGCACAACCAGGCCGAAGGTATTGCGGCTCAAACTGAGTCCCACAAAACATTGAATGACATCCGGACGAAAGCAGTCGAAGGCGACGAACAAGCCCTGGAAACGCTACGCATTGTGAGTGGGCATAGATCGGTCAGCGGAGATAGGCTATCCCTCCCGCAGCGCCGGTCAAACTTCGAAATCGATGCTGCTCGCCAGCGTGTTGCCGGCCTATCGCCCGATGAAATCAAGCGTAAGACGGCCAATTACACCGCGACTGGCCGGGAAAATCCCGACTTCGACCCGACGCTGGCCAAGGCTGTTTCCCTGGCCAATCGCCGTAAGTACGGAGCCGACGATCATTTCGATCAGCGCGAACAGACGCAGCAACCGGCCGGCAACGATGGCGACGTGATGACTCGCTTCAAGGCTGACCGGGGGATGCTGGGCCACAAAACTGGCCAAGTGACAGACCAGGGGCTGGAAGTGTTCGACGCATCCGGCCGGCTGATTGGTCACTACCGCTGAGTTCGCAGTATGGATTTTCGATTAGGTTCGTCGGGTCTTAAAGCTGCAACGCGGGCAAACCAGATACGTGCGGTCTTCGCGCGTCCCTGGTTGCAGTACGGACAACTGTTCATGCTCAAAGCAGTTTGCGCAATAAGCCGGTTCGTCTTCGTCGTCGGGAGAAACATTCTTTCGGCGATACACCCATCCGCCACCCGCATGACGAATACGTTCGTACTGATCAAATTCCAATTTCTTTTGCTGGAGCTTGGCGATTTCATCCTGTGCCTCAATGAGCGCCGACTCCTTCTGGCGCAGCGTGTCTTTCAGGCCGAACAATTCCTGCTGCATCGCCAAGAGTTGGCTCTGGTGGGAGAACAGGCTGTCTTGAGCTTTGAGAAGCTGGTCATTGAGCTGGGAAATTGCCGCGGCTATTTGATTGGAGTCGCGAAGACCAATAGCAGCCGTACCAATTTCTTTCGCAGCGGCAAGTGCGGAAGTGGCGGCACCGATGATCGATAAGTCCATGGGCCATTCCTTTCGTGAGAAAACTATGAGAGTGGAATCCGTAGCCTATCACTTTGGAATGGCCTGCCATATTCATAGCGAGTATTTTCACCATGTCATTCATTCCGCTTGAACAGTCCGGTAATTCACAGTCTGGCGGCTTCGTTCCGCTGGCTGGAGAACCGAAAGAAAAGCGCCGTGGTTTTCAGCCACTGCAATCACAACCAGATCAGCCGAGCATCCTCAAGCAGGCCGCGCTGGAAAACCCGCTCACTGCGATTGCGGAAACCGGCATGAACCTAGCCAGCCAGGCGGTAGCGCTGCCGGTTGCTGGCCTGGCTGGTTTGGCGACCGAGGCCGGTAACGCCCTGGGCCTGACCGAACGCAAGGGCGCCGACGTTGTGCATTCTGTCGGCGAGGCCATGACCTACCAGCCGCGCGGCGAAATGGGAAAGGCAGCAACGGAAGTTGCTACCTATCCATTCCAGAAACTTGCCGAGGCTGGCCAGTACGCTGGCGGCAAGACGCTGGACGCTACCGGCAGCCCTGGATTGGCCACCGTTGTCGACACGGCAGTCAATGCCTTGCCGCTGGTGATTGACCCAGCCATCCGGGCGGCAAAGAAGGCGAAGGGTGTAACAGCCGATGTAACAGAAAAACCGCCAGTTACAGAGCAGGTTACACCGCAAGTTACACAGGAAACCCGTGGTTTCTCGCCTGTGGAAGATACCGCACAGGCTGACGGCGTGAGTCTGAGAAACCAAAACACGGCGCCGGATATGGGCATGTATGGGCGTGTTCCGGAA
Organism: uncultured Solibacteraceae bacterium; assembly: GCA_964561215.1. Classification (GTDB taxonomy): domain Bacteria; phylum Acidobacteriota; class Terriglobia; order Bryobacterales; family Bryobacteraceae; genus JAJFUV01. Next base: position 7,978 of record CAZLOS010000130.1, read on the forward strand.
AACGCCGTGCGCGTCGATTCTGTTGATCCGGCCCCGCGTGGATTTCAACCTCTCAAGGATATTGGTGATGCCGACATTGCGACAACTTCACCGGGCAGAGTATCGGGCGTGGCAGTGGATGATCCGATGGTGCACCGACCCGACGCTCAGAGCGTGGCCTTGGTACGGCGGGAGCGGGATCAAGGTTTGCCCGCAGTGGATGAACAGCTTCGAGCAGTTCCTGAAGGACGTGGGGCCGAAGCCGGTACGCAGCCGCTCGATATGGTTGGGGCGCCTGGACGTGCTGGGGAACTACGAGCCGGGAAACGTGGCATGGGTGCCGAGGCAACGCCAGATAACCCATCGCCGGAATTGCTGCCGGATTCCATGCAACGGGAAGGAGTTGACCGTGGCCGAAGCGGGCAGGGCTTTGAAGGTATCGATCAAGGGCTTGCGAAAGCGGATCAAGGTCAGGGGAATGGAGGCGGGCGAGGCGATGCACGCCAGCCAGCACCAATACAACCGGAGAACTCCGTTCGTGACGTACCAGGGGGAAACTCTTTCAGTCGCGGAATGGGAGAAGCGCCTGGGATTGAAAAACAAAACGCTGCAAAAACGTCTCGCCTACGGGATGCCATTGGAGAAGGCAATGCAATCGGCCGACCTGCGGAAACACAAGGTTTCCAGCCCCTGAATGCCGAAACCCAGCCGATGGCCGGCAAGGTGCAAAACAGTTGGGCGCCAGGTGCGAACTACGCACCGCTGATCGATGACGCGAAAGCCCCGGCCGGCGCCAAGACGGTTGCCGATCTGCCCGACCCGATCCGGCGAGAAAACATCATCGCGGAATTTTCGCGGGCGCTGGATTCGACGGTCTACGAAGGCCGGGTAAAGGGAAAGAACCGCCTAGGCTTCTTCCGTCCTGGCGTTGAGGAAGTTCGCACCAAGCGCTTCAATGACCTTGAGGTTGCCGGCCACGAACTGGCACATCTGATCGATTTCCGGGTGCCGGAGTTGTCGCAGGTGATCAAGGGTGACAAGGCGCTTGCTAAGGAATTTCGCAGCGTCTCCTACGACCAGCGCAGCCTGCCCGAAGGTTTCGCCGAGGGCATGCGCCTATGGCTGACGCAGCCCGAAACACTGAAAGCACGGGCGCCGGCTGTTGCTGATTTCCTTGATCGGTTTGCAGATAAGCATGCCTATGGCCCCGCGCTGAAGAAGGCGCAGGCCGACATGGTGGGATGGTTCGGCCAGGACGCACTAAACCGGGCTCGTTCGAAAATCGGCACCGACAAGCCGCTGTCGGAGCATCTTGATCGAGCCTTCGACAAATTCCGGCAATCAACCGTCGACGACCTGCATGGCGTGTATCAGATGGAACGCGACATGGCTGGCGGCAAGATCAGTCCGAACGGCGCCTATGAGTCGGCTCGCCTGTCGCGGGCATCGGCCAGCATTGCCGATGGTGCGATCCGCTACGGGCATCCGGTGAAAAGGGCAGACGGCTCATTCACCTACGCCGGCAAGGGGCTAGAGGAAATCCTGCGCCCGGTGGCCGGCAGCCTCGACGACGCGCTGCTGTATTTCGTCGGCCGCTCGGCCCGTGAGCTGAAGCAGCAAGGCCGGGAGCATCTTTTTAGCGATGCCGAAATTAAATCGATGTTGGCCTTGCATACGCCGGAGCGCCTGCAAGCCTTCCGCGAGTACCAGAAATGGAACAAGGGCGTTCTCGACTTTGCCGAGGCACAAGGCGTACTCAATCCGGAAGCCCGCGCACTGTGGAAGCGTACCGAGTACCTGCCATTTCATCGGGTTCAGCAGCCGGGCAGCCTGAAGGGCAAGCCGGGCGACTGGCAGGGCATCAAGGCGCTGACCGGCGGCACAGACAATATCCGTGACGTACTCGGCAACATGGTGGCCAACGCCGCGCAACTGGTCGACGTGGCCGTGAAGAACGAGGCCCGCCTGAAGATTGCCGAACTGGCCAGCAAGCCGGGGGGCGGTAAATTCATGGTCAAGATTGATGCCGAATCGCGCCCGGTGAAGGTTTCCGGTAGCCAGGTCATGGATGAGATGTTCAAGCGCTATGGGATTGCCATCGATGGACAGCCGCCGGCTTTCTTCGAGTTCTTCCTGAATGGACAGCCGCCCGCCGGTAGCAACGTGGTTGCCGTGCTGAAGGACGGCAAGAAGGTCTGGTACGAAGTCGGCGATCCGATACTGTTGCGGTCCCTGGAAGCCATCGACCGGGCGCCGATGCACTGGCTGACGCAATGGCTCGGCATGCCGAAGCGCCTGGGGCAAATGTCGATTACGCTGACGCCTGATTTCATGGTGGCCAACATCGCCAGGGATACGATCATGGGCGCCGTGATGTCGCGCTCCGGCTTCCGGCCGGTGGTCGATTCAATCAACGGGATGCGCCTCCGGATGGCGAACGATCCGCTTTATAAGGAATACATCGCCAACGGGGGCGGGCTGTCCTCGATCTACCTAGATCAGCATCACTTCCGGACGAAGCTGGAGAAGTTCTACAACAACCAGGGCGTCGATTACCGCACCGTCTTAGACACGCCCGACAAACTGCTGGGCTTCGTGGAAACGCTGGCTGATTCGTTCGAGGTATCTACCCGCCTGGGAGAGTACAAGCGGGCCATCGATGCCGGCGAGCACCCCCGGCATGCTGCCTACCTGGGGCGCGAGGTATCCACCGACTTTGCCATGAAGGGCGACAGCAAGGCGCTCGGCTTCATGTACGACACGGTGATGTTCCTGCGCCCGGCCGTGGTTTCCATGGATCGCCTCTATCGGGGCGTTGCCCATGATCCGAACCGGGCGGCCATTGGTGCCAAGACGGCCACACTAGCCCTGGCTTCGGTTGGGCTGTACCTGCTGAATCGTGACGATCCGCGTTACGCCGATCTGCCGGATTGGGATCGCGACACGCACTGGCATTTCTTCGTCGGCGATCAGCATTTCCGTTACCCGAAGATTTGGGAAATCGGTGCCGTGGCCAGCCTGGCAGAGCGCACGACAGAACGCCTGATGGAAACTGACCCGCAAGGCTTGGGCAAGGACTTTGCCCGTATCGTCGGCCACACCTTCAGTCTTAATTTCATGCCGCAGATACTGGCGCCAATCTACGAGCAGGGCGCGAATCGCAACAGCTTCACGAAGGCACCCATCGAGACGCCGGGCATGGAGAACGTGCAACCGTTCATGCGGGCCAAGCCCAATACCAGCGAGACGATGCGGGCGCTCGGCATGGCCACGCGGAACCTGCCGGAGTCGATGCAGATCAACCCTGTTCGCACCGAGGCGTTACTGCGTGGCTATCTCAACACCTGGGCGATGTACGGCCTGATGCTTTCTGATCGCGCCTTCTACAGCGAGGTTGGGCCGGCCATGCGTGCCGATGAAATGCCGGTTGTCCGTCGCTTCTACGCGAATGAGCCAGCCAAGCACACCAAGTTCGAGACGCAGTTCTACGACATGCTCGGCGAGGCCAAACGCTTGCAGGGAACCATGCGCGAACTTGACCGCCAGGGCCGGCCAGAGATTGCCGACGAGAAGGAGCGCAGCCCGCTTGCCGGTGAAGCCAAGCCCCTGGAGCGGGCGCAACAAAACGTGAGGGTGATCAATGCCGAGATGATGAAGACTCGCCGTGACAAGGATTTGAGCCCGGAACAGAAGCGCCAGCGCATCGATGAGCTGCTGGCCGAGAAGAACGCTCTGCTGAAAGCGACCGTGCAGGACGCCAAGGCAGCACAGAAGTAATCACGACAGGAGAAAACCATGGAAGCAACCAAGAGCCAAGCCTTTACCCCGGACGACCTGAAGGCCGAGCAGGAGCGTAAGCGTCGGGACAATGAGCGCAAGCAGAGCCGTCAGGAGATCGAAAACGAGATCAAGCTGGTGAAGAACGAAATCCAGAAACTGAGCAATTTGCCGCCCGACATCGAGCAGATGGTCACGCGCTGGAGTACCGAAATTGACGCTGCCGCCGCGAATTTTGTCAGCGATATGCAGATCGAGGCGAGGAAGGGCCGTATCCCTGAGTTTCGCCTGTCCGCGCGCGGTGCCTTGCAATACTTCTTTGGCGACCAGATGAAAGACCGCTTGATGGAGTTGGCCTGCGAAGTGAGCGGCGATTCCTCAACCGCCTCGAAGCAGGCGCAACTTGGTAGCGCCAAGGTTCGCCTTGGAAAACTGTCTGCCCAACTGATGGCGATGAGCGGTTAATACGACGCTGGTTAATGCCTTGGTTAATGCCCTGCGCCTGCATTTTTAGGCGCATCCCGCCAGAACAGAGATCACCGTTTTGGCGGGGAGGATACTAAGGTTCAGCTAAGGGTCAGATAGTAAGGTTTCCATAAGGGTGCGTAGCTTTCCTTCTATGCAGGTAAAGCAATGCGTACCAGCCGAAACGCCCATTTCGCCGATGTTTCACGCGGTTCGCAGTCAGAAGTTCGCAGCGAAATTCGCACGGAAATCGATAGTTTCCAGGGTACGGTATCCAAGTTGGTATCCAAGGAAATTGATGGTTAGCAGAATCTGGTTAGCGCCTTGGTTAGTGCACAAACCTGCCAGTTTCCAAGGCGGTGGTTACCAACGAAGTTACCAAGGAAACGCTGCTCAGTTGGTCGCGTGATACGATCACAACATTAGGGGCTGCATTGGCTGGATACTGCCCGGAATTGGACCGGGCTGAGTTCTCCAGCCAATCGCGGCCCTTGTCATTTCTGGTTGGCAGTTGGTCGGGGCGGTGGGATTCGAACTCACGACCCTCTGGTCCCAAACCAGATGCGCTACCAGGCTGCGCTACGCCCCGACGAATTCGTATTGTAATTGTTTCTTGATCTACCCTGATTTACTTTGATTGACAGTCGTTAATCATATGATTTTATTGAAAAAAATTCCTTGATTCGGTTTTGGTTCATGGCTATGCTGAACATGTGCCAGGAACAAATTTGTCATGGCGCAAAAGCGAAGCCCGGCAGTGCGGGAACACTAGCCGGGCCTCTGACCAAAATCGACTATCAAGGAGTCCATCATGGCTGCTCAAAATACTACCCTCGAATTCAACCTGAACGCTAATCAGCAGGCGGTGTTCGGGATAGTTCTCAACAAAGAGGGCATTGTCGAGGAAATCAAGGCGGGCTCTTTCTCGTCAAGCGACGCTGACGCAATGGCCGACCGGCTCGTTCTACTGGCTGCTCGGATCAGGAATGCGGCCTATGCTGCCGAGGCCACTTTATAATCGCGACCGTTCTACCGCTTTGGGCCGATAAATCCCGGCCATTCAAGACAGCCCCCGAAGAGGGGCTTCTTTTTGAGGGGCCCTTTCCGGATTTTTGGGTTGCGCACCATTTTGGAATGGTCTGCACCAATGTTGTGCGTGATGTGACATGAGTAGATCAACAAGTAGATTTGTTAGCTGTGTGTCGTTGTGTTCCCTTTGTTTGTCGGTTGTATGGCGACAATATGTACTACAGCCTGAATCGGCGCTGTAACAAAAAGGGCGGGTTTCCCGCCCTTTTTTTGTCCACTTTTTGGTGAGCCTGCCGTTAAGTTCGGTACACTGAAAAAGTTGAGAGGAACGATGACGATGACACGCTGTACGCTTGCCCTGCTGATTGTTGCGTTGCCGATGTCGGCCACGGCCCAGACCATTTACAAATGTGTCGATGCCAACGGCAGCACGACGTACGCCAGTGCCCGCATCGACAAGAACTGCAAGGCGATTTCCACCGGCCCGGAAAACTCCCTGCCAGCCTTGCCCAAGCCGAAGGCGGCCAGCGGCGCGGCGGCCAATCCGTCACCGGCTGGTTTCCCACGCGTTGGTGAAGATACGCAGAAGGCGCGTGATGGCGATCGTCGACACATCCTGGAGCAGGAACTGGCGGGCGAGCAGCGTAGCCTGGAGCAGGCCAGGAAGGAACTGGCCGAGCAGGAAGCGGCCAAAGGAGGCCCGAGCGACCGCACGGCACCCTATCGTGACCGCGTTGGCCAGCACGAGCGCAACATCCAGGCGATCCAGAAGGAGCTGGGTAATCTGCGGTAGTGGGTAGTTATTCCTTGCTGGCAAAGTTTGGGGCGCCGCGGCGCCCCTTGTTTTTGCTAACAGCCAGCAACCGCTAACTAGCTTTTCACCTTGTACCAAGCCGCGTAGAGCGCGGGCAGGAAGAGCAGGGTCAGTGCCGTGGCGACGATCAGGCCGCCCATGATGGCGACGGCCATCGGGCCGAAGAAGTCGT
>CAZLOS010000131.1:0-14173 GCA_964561215.1 uncultured Solibacteraceae bacterium
CCGACATGCCCCTGATCAAGGTCGTCCTGACCGGCCAGGAACTGGCCCTTTTGATTCGGCGCGTCGGGGCCCGGCGAGGTGCCCCCGTAAAAGATCATGCGCTTTGGATCGATGAAGCCGGCCGGGATCGAATGCTTAGCCACCGGTTGGGCGGCGATGATCTCCGTCTTCCCGCTCTCCGGGTGGGTGCGCAGGATCCAGTCGCCCCGGTAACCGTGCTTATCGTCGCAGGTCTCCTCCCTGCCGCGGTGGGTGCCGTAATACAGCCAACCGTCCCGCCCCATCATGAGGCGCGTATGAATCTTGCCGGGCACGTAATTCATGCCGGCCGGGATCGCGCCTTGTGAGACGAGAAGCTTGCCGACGTCCGCCAGTTCGCGGAGTTTCTTTGCGGGCGGATCGTACCGGTAGATCTTGGCCGTGCCGCGCGGGCCCAGATGGTCGCCGATGGCGGAATAGTAGACGCCGCCAACGACGGAACCCTTGCCCCACACTGTCCAGGGACCGCCGGGATGATCCTGTCCGGGATAGAACATGAAATCTATAGCGGGCGGCGTGCGGGCGACCGCAATGCCGGCACGCAGATCGGGCGGGGCTTTCAAAAACGCCGGCGAAGTGTCCGTCACCACGTCCTTACCGCCGGGGAGAACCGGAGGGTACGGCAGCGGGTACTGCCCGCGCGCGGCGGATGCCAACAAAAGCGCTGCCGGGACTATCAACTTCATCTGTGGCGCGTCCTATTGCGCGCGGCGGCTCGGACTTGGATGAAACCGGCAACCCCATCATAATCTGGGAAGGAGGATTGGGGGATGATGAAACGCAGGCAGTTCTTTTGCTGCACTGCGGTGGGCGCGGCGGCCGGTTTCACGCAATCGTGCAAGAATCGGCAGTCCCCCCTGCCGGGCCTGCCTCAGGTCGCGTTGACGCCGAGGCGTACGGCCGCCCCGGTCACCTATGTGATCGACTACGCCACGACGCACCTCGGCAATCCGGAGTATATCCGCAAACTTGCGGAGGCTCCGCCGGAGTTCCTTCACGTCGGCCACCGTGCGCATGTCCTTCGCGTTCTTGCGCCCGCACCAGTAGCCCACCAGCACCTTGGGCTGCGCGAGTCCACCCAGCAGCCTGTAGACCGGCCAGCCAAACGCCTTGCCCACGATGTCATAGAAGGCCGTCTCGAATGCTCCGTATCCCGCGCCGTTGGGCATCGACAGCTTCGCCAGGTCCATGTCCAGGATGTTCTTGCCTTGGAATGCGGCCGCGTTCTCCCGCAGTCGCGCGCCGTTCTCGCCGCCGTAGGTTTCGCCCACACCCACGATTCCCGTGTCCGTGTGGACCTTCAGGATGTACTTCGGCACCATGGCGAAGTCGGGCTCCACGATCTCCGCGCTGTGTATTATGTCCGGCTGCATCGGCACGGCCACCCGGAACAGCTCTGTTTTCGCAATCCGCAGGCGCTCCTTCTTCCCTGCCGTGCATCCTGACAGTGCAGCGAGTCCCGCCAGGCATCCCGCTCCGGCGATAAAGCGTAAATCTACTTACTTGCGGAACAGTTAGTAAGTGCGGTAACCTGCTCTGTTCCTCGAAGTCCGAGCTGGCGGGTCACGTAGCACATCACGGTCACTCAAGTTAACGTTTTGCGACGCGCGTCGAGATTCGCTGGAGCACGGTGTTTGCGTGTTCGACTCGCCGTACGCCCGCATCTTTGCCCGTTGCTCTTCCCACGACGGGATCCTCGCGATTTCCCGAAGGGCAGCTTCGCTGACAATCAGCCAGCCGGTCTGGGCATTCGGCTTCTGCAGGATGCTCTCCTGGATGTCCGGCGCCAGCCAATTCAGCATCATGATCTGGCTGATCCTCTCGCGGCTCACGCAGCCCAGGCGGGCGAGGTCGGAGTAGCGGCGGACTTCGCCACGGTCGATCATGGCCTGGAACTCGATGGCCAGCGCCATCAGTTGGGCGATCCTCGGCGGCCGACCACGCTTGATGGCTGGCGGCAGGTCTAGCGCGGGCGCCTTTGTCATCCGGCTGATCTGACGTACCGTCGGCTGCAATTGAACCTTCACCTGTAGCGCGTTCATCGATTCTCCACCTCCATGCAAAGTTGGCGTATACCTCGGGTCCGGAAGTCGACCGTCACCGAGCAGGTCGTCCCGTCGTAGGTGACTTGCTCCACCAGCGTCTTCACGAATCTCTCTTGCTCGCGCGGTGTGAACTCGCGCCACAGCCCGTCAAACTGTTCGAGCGTGCGCCGCACGGTGGCCGTGTCGACGGTCTGGCCCACGGACTGGGCGAGTTGCTCCTGGATATCAGTGCGCTGGCGTTCGAGCGTCGTGGCCCGCTCCTGCAAGTCGGCCATGCGGTCCGTCGCCAGTTTCCCGGTGGCGCGAACGACGCCGGCCATCTCCTCGCTGACGCGTTCCAGTTCCTTCTCCACCAGCCGGCGCTCGCGCTGCAGCGTCTCCACGTTCGAGACGCGCCCCTCTTCGAGCGACTGGATCACCTCGGCCACGACTGTCGGGTTTCGCGCGATGCCGCGGATCTGCTCCACTACGGCCTGCTCGATCACCGGTGCCGACACCGAACGCGTCGCGCACTGGTTGTAACCCTGCTGGTGCGCGTTCACGCAGACGTAATAGCGGTACAGCTTGTGCGGCGTCCTCTGTGTGTAGGTGTGGACCATGCCCGCGTGGCAACTGCCGCACTGCAGGATACCCTTCAGTAACGCTCCGTATTTGTTGCGCACCTGGCGGCCACCGGTCCGGGCGTTGTAGCGCAAGCGGTCCTGCACCGTCTGCCAGATGTCAGGCTCGACGATGCCCTGGTGCTCGCCCTCGTACACCTCGCCGTGGAACTCGATCTTGCCGATGTAGATCATGTTGGTGAGCAGGTTGTAGAGCCGGTTCTTGGTGAACTCGCGGCCTCCAGTGATCTTGCCCTTGCGCGTGGTCCACTGCTTGGTGCGCCAGCCCCGGCGGATCAACTCCTGCACCACCGGGATGAGCGAGCCGCGTTCCAGATAGAGGTTGTAGATGGCACGCACGCGCTCGGCCTCTTCTTCGTTGACGACGAGCGAGCCACCGCGCTCGGTCCGGTCATAGCCCAGCATCAGGTTGCCGCCCACCCAGCGGCCCTTGCGGCGCGCGGCCTGCATCTTGTCGCGCGTGCGCTCCGAAGTCATCTCGCGTTCGAACTGCGCGAAGCTCAGCAGGATGTTCAGCGTCAGCCGGCCGAGCGATGACGTGGTGTTGAACTGCTGCGTGACCGAAACGAAGCTCACGCCGTTCTTGTCGAAGATGTCGATGATGCGGGCGAAGTCGATCAGCGAGCGCGTCAGCCGGTCGACCTTGTGGACCAGGACGCAGTCGACAAGACCCGCGCGAATGTCGTCGAGCAGTTGGCGCAGCGCGGGCCGCTCCATGTTGGCGCCGGTGTAACCGCCGTCGTCGTAGTGGTCCGGCAGCGCGATCCACCCCTCGCCGCGCTGGCTGCGGATGAAGGACTCGGCCGCGTCGCGCTGGGCGTCGAGCGTGTTGAAGTCCTGCTCCAGTCCCTCTTCGGTCGACTTGCGCGTGTAGATCGCGCAGCGGATCGCGCGCGGCTTTACCGGCGTCTCAGTGGCGGGCATGCGGCTTCTCCTGGGTCAACCCAAAAAACAAGAACCCATTCCACTTGGTCTTGGTAACTTCGAAGGCGATGGCGCTGAGCGACGTGTAGCGACGCCCGTTGTAGGTGAAGCCGTCATCTTTCACCTCGACCCGGATGAGATCGCCCCGATACTCGCGCTGGATCACGCCGCCCGGCATCGGCAACCGGGAATCGTGGCCCGGCTCCACCGTGGCGCTCGCCGTCCGGTCGAGCGCCTGGCCGGCGCGGAGCCTCGCCGCGTTGTTGATCACTCGCACCCGCAGCGGCGCGTCGCAGGCGATCGCCGCAGCCAGCTCGCGCGCCTCCCGGCTCAGCCCGCCTTCCTTATCCGCTTGCAGTTGCCAGGCAAGCTTCCGGAACAGGAACTGGCGGTGCAGCGCCGGCGGCTCGGCCTGGAACACCTCACGGTAGCGCGCGGCGAGCGCCGGCACGCTCAGCGCCGCGAGTGCATCGATCTTGTCCTTCATGGACCTCTTCATGCGTCAACCTCATGAACATGAAGGCTCTCCGGGCGGGTGTTATCAAGTTCTCGGTTGACGGCGGTCGCGCGCCGGGCGTGCAGCCATTTCCGGTAGGCGGCGGCCAGCATGGCGGCGATCTTGTCGACGGCTTCCTGGGTCGGCCGGTCTTGGATCTCCATGGAACTCTCCGTGGTTTGTGCCCACAACGAGTTCCGCTTGGCGGCCGGCCCGCTGTCTGGTGAGATTTGATCCGCGCTCACGCGGACCTGTCAATCAATACTCACGGGAGTTCGAAATCTTCAACTGGGGTGCGCTCTCAACCGGCCTGTCAACAAAACGGGACCTGTCAACGGAGAAAACGGAGAGTTTGGGCGGTTGAGAGTGGCCTACGAGCCGAACCAGCAGGGTTGAGAGCGTGGCCCGCGCGGAGGCATTTCCAACTAGAGAAACGCGCCGGAACGCAAGTTCACGCGAATGTTTGGGATACGGCGGCGTGCCGGGTGGACGATGCTGTCAAGGGAAACGGGCGGCGGGACGTTACAGTCTGGAAGGTTGGCTCCCCAAAAAAGCGGTTTTCCAACTGGTTCTCCTGCATTGCATCGAACCCGGAGGCAACTCCTCAGCAGCGGGGGGTGAAGAAAAGGTTGCAGTAGCCCGTGAGTCGTCAACGAAGCCACCCACCTGAGCGTCGTCCTGCTCCGGCAAAGTGCTGCCCCGAACGTCTTCTGCCCCTTTCGCCTTTACGACGAATCCGAACTTGAATCACGTCGAAGTGCCGGGGTCGGGATTTTGTGCGTGCCACGCCAACGTCGATCGAAACCGCGGTCGGATCCTCGAACACACGGCCAAGCGAAATGTCATACAGATGCCAACACCTGCGGAACGGGTGATGCCACGCCCGCATGGCAGAGTGTCGTGTGCGAAGTTGCTCTTGACGCTCATGGCCGCAATCGCGAAGGTGGGTGCGTCCCGCAAGACACCGCCAGCCAACACCGCCAGCCAATCGATTGAACAGGAAGGGGTAACGCGATATCATCGTACATCCGACGTGCGGAACATCACGAGCTTGACGCGCGCGTGGATACGAGTTTTCATGGCTAATCCGAAAGATCTCAAACGGGGTGCCGTAGCCAAAGGACCGCGAGTGGCAGGGTTGCCGCCCGCAGTCAAGCAGCGGGCTTCGAACGCAGAGGCGGCAATTGGCGAGAAGCGAGGCGGCTCCGCAAAGGCGAACCGGCAAAGGGCACTCAATCTCGCTTCCCTTTGCGAGGGCATGAAGGGATTGACCTCCGCGTGCGGAGCCGTCTTGGCCGAGAGTGCGGCTGTCTGTTTGGAGGACAGGAACCACGCGCAGGGCGTCATCCTGAATGTGGCAGGGGAGTCAGAAGCCGCATATCCACTGGACTGGGAACCTGTCAGTGAGCAGCAGAGGCGTTGCTATAACGATCTCCAAGAGGCTACAGAACGAGGGGCTTCCGGCATTGCGATTCTGCTGGTCGAACGGTTAACAGGCATGACTGTGCTGGAAAGGTCAAAAAAACGAACCGGATTCGACTATTGGATTGGACCTCCGGGAGATGAAACCCTTCTCTTTCAAGGCAAGACTCGCCTTGAAGTCTCTGGGATTTTGGCGGGGCCAACCAGCGCCGTGGCAGGCCGTGTTAAGACCAAACTCGCGCAAGTCAAGCCGACGGACAAAGAAGCGCCCGCGTACATAGCGGTAATAGAATTCGGGACTCCTGCATCACAGGTCGTGTACAAGTGCCAGACCTAAAGCTCCTACACCGACGGGCGATGGAACAAGCGGATCTTGCTGTCGCCGCGAGGTTGCGCGGAGACGTCCAGGAGGCGAGCCGCTGTTTTCGAGAGGCATTCCGCCTGGAATCCGAAGCCGCGGCTTTGCTTGCCAGCCAGTTCGATACTGAGCCGACGCGGTCAGTGCTGTTTCGCAGCGCCGCATCACTTGCGCTTGACTGCGATTTCGTTTCCGAAGCCGAGGAACTAATCCGCCAAGGGCTGAGCGGGCGGCCTCCTGCTCCAATTCTGGATGAGCTTAACGAGCTCCTCTCGTTTGTCCAGCAGAACAACCGTTCCGAAGACGGTCAGCGCGCGACACGAACGCCCAAACGGGACTATTCGGCCTCCGATCTCACGTTTTTGACAAATGAGGCCGGAAACACGCTGCGTGATCGACTCCATGTGCTGCTGCAGGGGAGTACTCGTCTTTTTGATGTCCTCGTTGGCTATTTCTTTGTGAGCGGATTTCACCAGTTGTACCCCTCACTAGAAAGGACGGAGAAGATTCGCGTGCTTGTGGGCTTGAAAGCCGACCGTATGACGGTCGATCTCTTGCATCGCGCACACAGCGAGCAGACCGAGCTCGACTTCTATTCCCATGCCGCCGCGAAGGAAGAAGCACAGAAGGACGTCTTTGAAGAGTTACAGAATAGCCCAGACACTGCGCAAGTTGAGGCCGGCATCCGAAAATTCCTGGAATGGGTAAAGGGCGACAAGCTGGAAATCCGGGCTTACCCCTCGGCCTCGCTGCACGCGAAGGTCTACATCATGACCTTCTACGAGAACGACCGGGACAAGGGGCGGGTCATCACGGGTTCGAGCAACTTTACGCAGGCGGGCCTGCGAGACAATCTCGAATTTAACGTCGAGCTTAAGCAGCGCGCGGATTATGAATTCTCGCTCGCGAAGTTCAACGAACTGTGGAAAGAAGCCACAGAGCTAAACCAGACATTCGTCGATACCATCGAGCGGAAATCGCCCTACGCTTATTTCACCCCATACGAACTCTACCTCAAGTTCCTTTACGAATACTTCAAGGACTCGCTGAATCGGCCCGACGAGCTGGACGATTCCTACCTACCTGACGGCTTCAAGAAACTGCGGTATCAGGAGGAGGCTGTCTTGGGCGCGAAGCGCATCCTCGAAGAGTATGGCGGAGTATTCATGTCCGACGTAGTTGGCCTTGGGAAGACGTACATGTCGGCCGCACTCGCGCGGGAACTCGACGGCCGCACACTCGTTATCGCGCCGCCCAGCCTTCTAGACCGCAACAATCCAGGATCTTGGCCCAATGTATTTGGTGATTTTGGCGTGCGCCAGAGCCATTTCGAGTCCATTGGCAAACTCGACGACCTCGCCCGGCGTGATACAAGCCGGTATGCAAATGTCTTCATCGACGAGTCGCACCGGTTTCGCACTGATAACAACCAGACATATGAGAAACTCGCCCAAGTCTGCCGGGGGAAGCGCGTCATCCTGGTAAGTGCAACGCCGCTCAACAATTACCCGTCTGATATCCTCAGCCAGATCAAGTTGTTCCAGAACAGCAAGAACAGCACGATCCCGAATCAGCGCAATCTGGAGGCGTTCTTCGGGTCGCTGCAGCGCCGTCTGGAGAGGCTCGATCGCCAGGCAAACCGGGAAGAGTTCTTCGCGGCGGTGCGCGAGAATGCGAGTGCGATCCGGGAGCGTGTTCTCAAATACTTAATGATCCGCCGCACGCGCAGCGAGATTACTAAGTACTACGGGGAGGACCTTGCGAATCAAGGCCTAAGATTCCCGGAAGTGAGTGATCCGGAAGCTCTCTTCTATGAGTTCAGCCCTGCCGAAGAAAGCGCCTTCGCCGAGACAATACGCTTGATCGTCCTGGAATTCAAGTATGCTCGCTACAAACCCCTCAGTGCCGAATACTACAGAGGGGATATCGACCAACTTGACCAACTGCGCCAGGTTAATCTTGCGAAGTTCATGAAGATCCTACTAGTCAAGCGTCTGGAAGGCAGTATCCACGCAGTTCGCCTCACGCTAGACCGGTTCATCAGCTCTTATGACCGTTTCCTCGCCGAAGTGCACAACGGGTCGGTGTACATCAGCAAGAAACACATCCATAAGCTGTTCGATTATCTGGACGAGGGCGATGAGGAGGGGGTGCAGCGGCTCATCGATGATGACAAAGCGGAGCGGTACTCCGCGACGGAGTTCAGGCCGGAGTTTCTTCGCGATTTGGAGAATGATCTTGCTGTGCTGCGCCGGGTGCGTGGCCTCTGGAACGACATCGCCCGCGACCCGAAGTGGGTAGCGTTTGAAAAGCTCCTCACCACGCACGCGGGGCTAAAGGGCAAACTGATCATCTTCACGGAATCGAAGGAAACTGCCGAATACCTCGCAAAGAAGATACAAGAGTCGGTGGAACCAAAGGTGCTATGGTTCAGCGGCCAATCGGACCGGAGCGTCCGCCAGACCATCATCGACAATTTCGACGCGCGAGCCTTCGATCAGCGCAACGACTACCGTATCGTCGTGACCACGGATGTTCTTTCAGAAGGCGTGAACCTGCACCGTTCGAATACGGTCATCAACTACGACATACCGTGGAATCCGACGCGGCTCATGCAAAGAGTGGGCCGTGTCAACCGCGTGGACACCACCTTCGACCGCATCCAGACGTTCAACTTCTTTCCGTCCGAGCAGGGGAACGACCTTATCAAGCTTAAGGAATCAGCCGAAGCAAAGATCCAGGCCTTCATCGAAATGCTGGGTGCCGACGCACGCCTCCTGACCGAAGGCGAGGAGGTAAAGTCGCACGACCTATTCGCCCAACTCAACTCCAAGAAGACGATCACTGGCGAGGACGAAGGGGAGGAAAGCGAACTGGAGTTTCTAACCGAAATCCGACGCGTGCGGGATGAGGAGCCCGACCTGTTCGAGCGTATCAAGCTCCTGCCTAAGAAGGCTAGGTCTACGAGGCAGATCGCGGGCATTGTCGAGGGCGTTGTCGCTTCGGCACCTTCGCTACTTACATATTTCCGCAAAGGGAAGCTGGACAAGTTTTATCTCAGTGGGCCGTCGGGAGATGCGAATGAACTCGATTTCCTTTCAGCGGTGAAGGTTTTGAAACCGGCCGACATACGTGAGGCCCGCACCGCCATTCCCGAAGCCTTCTATGCGCTTCTTGACCACAATAGAAATGCCTTTCTCGCCGCTACCGCTCAAGATAGCGACGTGGCTGGGAGCGGCTCTTCAAGTCGCAGCAATGATACCTACATCCTGAAACGGCTGAAGGCAAGGGAAATCAAGAACTGCAAGGCATTCACCGATGACGATGAGGCTTTTGTGCGGCAGGTCATCCGACTTTTGGAGGACGGTGCTTTACCCAAAAAGACGACTAGAACGGTCGCCGATGCCTTAAAGAAAGGAACTATAGAGCCCCTTAAGGTGCTCGGCGTGTTGCGCCGAGACATCCCCCGAGAATTCTTTCTTGCGACGCGCGGTGACGTTGCACGTCAGACGGTTGGGCCGCGTGAGGTCATTCTGTCGTCATTTGTGAGTTGAAGATGAATAGAGATCAGGCGAAACAACTCGTCCGCGATACGTTCACACATCGTTTTCACAAAGATAATTTCCGGCGATTTATTCGCGAGCTCTTGAATCGCTATGACGAGGGCAAAGCGAGTACCTGGACCAAACAATACATCCCAGACGCGTTCAAGAAGGACATCGATAGATACGAGCGCCTCGGAACTTACACCACCTCTGACGGCGACAAGCTGGATGTTTTGATCGTCCACCTCACACTGGAATCCAAGCTGGAGCGCGCGCGCACCGCGTTGCGGAATTTCGTTGCACACCATTTGAAGGCGAGGGACGAAAAGGATGCCGCCCTCGTCGCGTTTGTCTCGCCCACGGAACAGACGTGGCGGTTTTCGTTTGTGAAGATGGAATATGCGACCGCGGTCGGGGAGAGCGGACGCGTCTCGGTCTACACTAACCTGACGCCGGCACGGCGCTCTTCATACCTCGTCGGCGAGGGAGAAAGCTCCCACACTGCGCAAAGCCGCTTTGTCGCGTTGCTTCAGGAAACGACTGCCAACCCAACGCTCGACGACATCGCGGACGCGTTCAGCGTCGAGACGGTAACCAAGGAGTTCTTCACTCAGTACTTTGGCCTGTTTCGGTCCCTTAAGGCGGCAATTGAGAATATCACCACCAAGGACAAGGCGGTGCGTGACGAGTTCAAAGTGAAACGGGTGAGTGCCGAGGACTTTGCGAAGAAACTCCTGGGCCAGATTGTATTCCTCTATTTTCTCCAGAAGAAAGGCTGGCTGGGTGTGCCGCGCGGCGCAGAATGGGGAAGTGGCCCGCGCGACTTTTTGCGGCTGCTCGCGCGCGGAGAGCACGTGAAGTTCGGCAACTTCTTCGACGAGGTGCTCGAACCGCTCTTTTATGACACTTTGGCGACCGACCGCGGGACTGAGGCCTGGTGTGCACGGTTCAAGACGCGGATCCCGTTTCTGAACGGCGGCCTTTTTGAGCCGCTCGGGCAGTACGACTGGAAGAACACAGCGCTCAAGCTTCCCAACGAGATCTTCTTCAACACGGAACAGAGCAGCGATGGAGACACTGGTACCGGCATCCTGGATGTATTCGATCGCTACAACTTCACGGTGAATGAATCGGAACCGCTGGAGCAGGAGGTTGCGATTGACCCGGAGATGCTCGGAAAGGTCTTTGAGAACCTGATCGAGGAGAACCTGCGCAAGGGCGCGGGCGCTTTCTACACTCCGCGTGAGATCGTTCACTATATGTGCCAGGAAGCCCTAATCAGCTACCTGCATCGCGCCGTGAACGAAGGCGAAGGAGTCGCGGTCGTGCCGCAGAAGGCGAGCCAGGACCGGCTCTTTGGCGACGCCGCGCCGGTCCAGGGCGTCCTGGCCGTTCCGGTGTCGAGAGAGGACTTGGCAGCGCTCGTCCACCTCGGAGACCAGGCCGCACATTATGAGGCAGCCTTCAAAGCAGGGACGACAAGCTACGAAAAGAAGGATCGTCCGCGCCTGCCGAAGCCTGTTGAGGCGCACGCGAAGAAGATTGACCAAGCGCTCCGAGATATAGCGGTATGCGATCCAGCGATTGGATCCGGAGCGTTTCCGGTCGGCATGATGACGGAAATCGTCCGGGCGCGGCTGGCACTGAACCCGTATTTCATGGGCGAATCGGAGCGTACGGCGTACCGGTTTAAAAGGCACGCCATCCACAACTGTCTGTATGGTGTCGACATCGATCGGGGTGCCGTTGAGATCGCTAAGCTCCGGTTGTGGCTGTCTCTGGTCGTAGACGAGGAGGACACAAAGGAAATCAGGCCGCTGCCCAACCTGGATTTCAAAATCGTTGCTGGCAACTCGCTCCTTAGCTTCCCGTTCCAATCCCACGGGCTCAGCGACATTGAGAAGCTCAAGGCAGAGTACTTCGATGAGGCGGAGCACGACCACAAAGCGTCCCTAAAAGAACGTATCGAAGCGCGCATTGAGGCGCACCTCGCGAATTCACAGAAATCCCTGGGCTATTCCGTGGATTTCGACTACCGGCTGTTCTTCTCAGAAGTGTTCCGCCAGAAGGGCGGCTTCGACGTCGTCATCGCAAACCCGCCATACTTGAGCGCGATTGAGTTCAAGAAGTATTACCCGAAAGAAGAACGGGAGGCATTGAACCGGCTGTTTCAAACGGCGCACGGCACATACGACATATACATTCTCTTCATTGAAAAGGGTGTAGAGTTGCTCCGCCCGGCAGGGACGCTCTCTTTCATCAATCCCAACAAATACTTGGCTGCGAAGTACGCGGTTGCGCTCCGGGAATTCCTGCTCCGGGAGGTACGGCTTGAACGACTGGTGGACGTCTCCGGAATCCGCGTATTCGAGTCCGCGGCCGTTTATCCGGTGCTGTCCTTCATGGTCAAGGGCGATCGGGAAGATGGCTATCCAGTAACCCTTGTCCTTCCGCGGCGTCGCGAACTTGAGAAGTTCGACTTGAGCGCATACACGACGCATCAGGTCAGCAGCAAGCTGCTGACGGCACTTCCGGAGCACATCTGGGGATTCCTTCTATCAAACCAAATCGATCTTTTGCTGCGGCTCATCAAGCACACCAAGCCTCTGTCCGAGATAGCCGAAATCAATGCCACCACGACGGCGGCGGAAGCTGACGCTTATGGCGCACATCTGACGGAGACGTGCTCCAAGGGTGCATTGAAAGTCATCAATACGGGGACGATTGACCGCTATGCCGTTCGGTGGGGACGGGAGCCGTTGACACACGGCGGACGGAGATTCGTCCGTCCGCACCTCCCCCTTGGAAAAGCTCAAGTCAACGAGCGCCGGTCAGACATGTACGGGAGCCCGAAAGTTGTCCTCGCGAAAATGGCGAAGCAGTGCGAGGCGTATTTTGACGAGCAAGGCGAATTTGCCGCGTTGAACACGAATTGTATCTACTCGCCCAAAACAGGAGTGCCGCTGAGCTTTATTGCGGGGTTCTGTAATTCGCAGCTGTTCATGTTCTTCTACAGTCAGTTTTTCGGAGCGTTGCGGATGAGCGGCGGCTATTTCCAGTTTCAATCGCCCCAGTTGAGGGTTATCCCATTCAAGCCGCCCACAAAAGATGTGCAGAACCGCACCAGCACACTGGTAAAGAAGATCAGTGAAGCCAAGGCAGATGATCCCGATGCGGATACCGCCCGGTGGGAACAGGAGATCGAAGACCTCCTTCACAAGCTTTACGAGGTGACGGATGCAGACGCCAAGTCGATCGCGATGTCCGGTGGGGAGACGACGTTTTTCGATGAGCGGCAAGCAGTACCGTCAACGCTGGAGTGCGTGAGTGAGAAATAGGTATTCTGCGGAGGATCGTCCGGGAGGTGGGGGCGGCGCAGTGGATCGCCCCTGGGACGACCTCGTGGTGTCGATTCTCGCCGTAAACCAGTATTCTCTGGAGAAGACCTATGACCTGCTGGGTGGTTTACGGGCGGCCAGGGTTACAGATCCGGATGCTCTAGTCAATTGGACTTTCGAGATCATGGTGCACAAGCTCAAAACTGCGGGCTGCGATAGAGGCGCATTCATGACAGCTCTGTTCGCCAAGCGGCTGTGTGCGCTGGGAGAGCTTCTGCGAACGAAAGGCGTCTTAGATTGCGAAAGCACTTTGTCGGGAGGAAACCGCCGAAGCATCGAGGCATTACTGCTACCGGTGAACGGCATCGGGCCGAAAGTGCTCAAGAACTTCTTCATGCTACGTGGGATCGAAAACTCGTGATGGATTCCACGACGTAACGCTTTCGTTGTGTACACAGCCGAGCAGGATGAACGAATCGATTGGGTCCACAACACCGGCTGGCTGCTAACCACCCAGAGACTGGGGGGCCGTTCGGAACCTCACCACATTGAAATCGGGGTGGTGGACGAGCGACGAGCAGATTCCGAGAAACCGAGAAACTGGCGTTGACTCGTTACCCATGCGGCTCCGAATCGAACAACTCCCGCACCAGCGGTTGAAGCCAACACCGGTCGGCCTCGACCGAATACGAATCCCAGGTCTGGATCGCGGCCTTCATCCGCGCTAAATCCGAGTCGGAAAGCTCGAAGTCCTTCAGCGGTAATGATCGCGAGGGGTTCCAGACGACCCGCTCGTGACCACCGACCAGTTCACGTTTCAGTTCGAGCGTCTCCTCCTCGTCGGCGTTCAGTGCGATCCTGTCCTGGACGGCCCAGATCGCACGGATGGAGCCCACGTCGACCCGCTGCGCGCCGAGCAGAGCGTGCAGGTTCAGGCGCTGGATGTGATCCAACGTTAGTTTCATTGGTTTGTCCTTTCAGGGATTACGGGTTGGAGTACAGCAGGATGTAGCCAGCGGTCACGCCGGCGGGGTTCTTCACTTTGATCACGCCGGACCAGCCGGACGGATTGCTGGCTCCCATCAGTTCGGCCAGGCGGTAACCGTTGCCGGTGCCACCGGCCAGGATCAACTCGCCTCCTGCGGTCACCTCTAGGAGACGGTGGTCGGCCAGGTTCGAGCCGGGTCCGTAGACGCGCAGTGGGGATTCCGCGTTGTCCTTCGCTGAGATTACGAGCGCGCCGCTGGCAATTCCGGCGGCGGCGCTGGCGGTTTGCGACGCCCACGTGCGCGCGTAGCCCTTCTTCGGATCGCTGCCCTGCTGCAAGCATGCACCCCAGAGAAAGATGGAACCGGTCGTCCACTCGTCGGCGTTGCCGGCGTACTG
>CAZLOS010000132.1:0-13826 GCA_964561215.1 uncultured Solibacteraceae bacterium
TAAAACATACACCTGTCATTCTGGTTTGTACAGGTTATTGTTTAACGACCCCTAAAGCCTCACTCCGCTACCTGGCAAAAGATCTTGATGGCGCCTTGAGGATTTGCCAGCCGTGCAAACAGCTCCTGGTAGTTTTCCAGGCCCCTCACGGGGTGCGTGAGCAGGCGGCCGAGCCAGCCTGGGTACTGCGCCTCGGCGTGCGCCATATCGCGGACGCCCATTTCCCAGTCTTCACGGTGCGCATTGGCGATGCCCACCATGACCTTGTTGCCGAGGACGAATTCCAGGTTGATCCGGTCGGCCGGGATTTCCTGCGCGCCGCCGGCCCCGGTGACGCTGGTGAGCACCAGCACGCCGTTTCTGGCCAGCGCGAGCGCGCTTTCGAACGCCACCTTGGCCGAACTGCTGGCTTCGAAGATGTAGTCGAACGGCCCGAACTCGCGGGCCGCTTCCGCCATGGGCCTCGCACGCACGGACTCGTAATGCGCGCCGATGGCCTCGGCCAGTTCCGAATTCAGGGTGGGCCTGAGGCTGCGCGCGAAGGTCACCACTTCGAATCCGCGCAACCGCAGCAGCAGCGTGGCCAGCAGCCCGATGCTTCCGGCGCCCATCACCGCGGCGCGCTTCGGACGCCACACTTTCAGCCGGCGTTGAATCTCGTAAGCCTGGTGCAAGCCCTTCTCGGCCACCGACAACGGCTCAAGCAGGACGCCGACCCCGGCGAGCGAGTCCGGGATCTTCACCAGCAGCGCGGCGTCTTCGACGTAAGATTCTGTGAGAAAGCCATGCACCTGGCTAATGCCGTGCTCGTAGTAGACGTCGTCGGTGGTCATGTCCTGCGCGCCGATGCCGTCGTAGAAGCCCGCGCCGGGCCGGCGCACGGAGGCCACCACGTAATCGCCGGGCGCAAATTCGCGCACGTTCGCTCCCACCGCTTCAACGCGGCCCAGGCTCTCGTGACCTAACACCAGGAAGTCGCAGCCCGCGGGCGCTGCGCCGTACTCGGCCGCGACGATCTCGCGATCGGTCCCGTCCACGCCGACGCGCAGCACCTTCACGAGCACGCCGCGTCCAGCGGCTATCTCTTCAAGCCGGGGCTGGGGCATCTCGCGCAAGTGGACCGAACCAGGTTTGCCGGGATAGACAGCGATAGCTTTCATGGCTCCTCCGCCATGAGCATACAGCAATTGCGCCCGGCCCAACCCGCATCGGCTACAATGAGAGCGGAAAGGGGCACATGCACATGTCCGAGGAAGATACCGGCAAACTCCTGTGGTTCGTGGCGGGCGCGGCCGTAGGCGCATCCATTGCATTGTTGTTCGCGCCGGTGTCCGGCAGAGAGACACGGCGTTACATCTCGAAGAAAGCCTGCGAAGGCCGTGAAGCGCTGGCCGACACCGGCAAGGAAATCGCGGACAAGGGCCGCGACCTGTACGACAAGGGCCGCAAGCTCGCCGACGAGGCCGCCGACATGTTCGAACGCGGCCGAAAGCTCGTCGAAGGTTAATCGCGGGCACTCTGCCCGGACGGAGAGTGGAATATGGGCAACTCCAGCACTCCGCGGGGGGAGTCCCTGCCCGCATTTCGGAACGAGCCGTACATCGATTTCTCAACAGAGGCTAACCGCGCCGGCATGCGCGACGCGCTCGCTCGAGTGCGGCGCGAGTCCGGCCGCGAGTACCAGCTATGGATCGGAGGCGAGGGCGTCAAGGCCGAAACCAAGCTGAGCAGTCTCAACCCGTCGCACCCCGACGAAGTGGTGGGCGTGCACCAGAAGGCCACTGCGGAACTGGCCGCCAAAGCCGTCGAGTCGGCATTCGCATTCTATCCGGAGTGGCGCCGCACCAGCGCTGAACTTCGTGCGCACATGCTCCTGCGGGTGGCCCGGATCTTGCGCGAGCGCAAGCTCGAGTTTGACGCCTGGCTGGTCCATGAGGCCGGCAAGACCTGGCCGGAAGCCGAAGCCGACGTGAGCGAGGCCATCGACTTCTGCGAGTATTACGCGCGGGAAACGCTGCGCTACTCATTGCCGCCCGCCGTGGTCCAGTTGCCCGGCGAGCGGGACGAACTGCGTTACCTTCCCCTGGGCGTTGGCGTGATCATTTCGCCCTGGAATTTCCCGCTGGCGATCCTGGCGGGCATGACGACGGCTGCCCTGGTGACAGGGAACACCGTGGTCATCAAACCGTCGAGCGACACGCCGACCATCGCCGCCAAATTCGTCGAGGTCCTGCTCGAAGCCGGCTTTCCGCCGCGGAGTCTCGCGTTTGTCACCGGCAGCGGCGCCGTCGTGGGGGACGTCCTGGTGGGACATCCGCTGACCCGCTTCGTGAGCTTCACCGGTTCGCGCGAGGTCGGCTTGCGAATCAATGAACTCGCCGCCAAGCCCCATTCGCGGCAGCGCTGGATCAAGCGCGTGGTCGCCGAGATGGGCGGCAAGGACGCCATCATCGTCGATGAAACGGCCGATCTCGAAGCCGCGGTGGCCGGCGTCAGCGCCTCGGCTTACGGTTACCAGGGGCAGAAGTGCTCGGCCTGTTCGCGCCTCATCGTCGTCAAGAAGATCCACGATGAGTTTCTCGCGCTGCTGCAGGCGAAGGTGGAAACGCTTCGCGTGGGGCCCAGCGAGGATCCGGACAACTACATGGGGCCGGTGATCAACGCCTCGGCGGTGAACTCCATTCTCGGCTACATCGCAGTTGGGCGGAAGGAAGGCCGCGTGATCACGGGCGGCCAGCGCGCCCCCGGCGATGGCTACTTCATCCAGCCAACCATCATCGACGGTGTGAACCGCAAAGCGCGCATCTTCCAGGAAGAGATTTTCGGCCCCGTTTTGGCGGTTACCGCGGCCCGGAATTTCGGTCACGCGCTGGAACTTGCCAACGACACTGAGTACGGGCTCACCGGAGCCGTGTTCTCCCGCGACCGCGCCAGGATCGAAAAAGCACGCGACACGTTCTTCGCAGGCAATCTCTACTTCAACCGCAAGTGCACAGGAGCCATGGTGGGCGCGCATCCGTTCGGCGGCTTCAACATGTCGGGTACGGATTCCAAGGCCGGTGGTCCGGACTATCTGCTTCAGTTCCTGCAGGCCCAGTCCATCGCCGAGAAGCTGTGAGAGCGATGCGGGGCGAATTACGGCCGGCTGTAAACCAGCTTTCCACCCAGATAGGTGCGCTCGACCGTAACGTCCCTAACTTCGTCCACGGGGCAGCGCAGGATGTCGCGGTCGATCACCACCAGGTCGGCCAGTTTGCCGGCCTCGATCGAACCTTTCTCCTTTTCCTCGAACGTGAGGTAGGCGTTGTTGATGGTGTAAAAGCGAATGGCCTGTTCGCGCGTGATGCCCTCTTCGGGGATGAGCGGCTTCTCGGTCCAGCGAGGCCGTCGCGCCAGCGTAGTCCACATCGCCAGAAACGGGTTGTAGGGATTGTTGGAGCGCAGGCTGCCTATTTTCTGCATGTGGTCCGAGCCGCCTCCCACCATCACGCCGCCCTCGAATAGCGTGCGGTATGGCTGGAAGTATCGCAGGCGCTCCTGGCCGAAATGCTTGGCGAGCGTGGCGCCGTCCATGCGCAGCCACGCCGGCTGCATGTCGGCCACGATGCCGACCCGCCTCATGCGTTCGATGTCTTCGAGAGTCATGAAATTCGCGTGGCTGATGCAGGGGCGCTTCTCGCGCACCGAAAACTCGTTGGAAACCTCTTCATAGGCGGTCGCGAGTGCGCGCACCGCGCCGTCGCCCACCGTGTGCGCGGTCAACTGCATGTCGCGGGAAAGCGCCGCACGGGCGATCCGGAACAGCTTGGCGGGTTCGATGTACAGCATCCCGCGATAGGTGGGGTCGGTGATCGAGTAGATCGGGCTGACGCCCCACGGCTTGAGCATGTAAGCGCTGCCGGTGAGCATGCCGCCGTCGAGGAAGACCTTCACGCCGCGCACCCAGAGCATATTGTTGTATCTGCGCAGAGGACTCGCGGCGAGTTTGCCGATCTGTTCTTCGATCTTCTCGATAGGCTGCTGTGGATCGACGCTATAAGTCACAAAAGTGCGGCAGGTCAGTTCCCCTGCCTGTTTCAGCGAGCGGAACAATTCCACCGTATCGTCGCCGGCCGTGCGCTCGACGATGCTGGTGATCCCCACCGAGTTGTAATCGGCCAGCAGCATCTTGAGGCGCCGCCGGCGGTCGTCCATGGTGGGCGTGCGCCCGCTCGCCCGCCCCGCGATCAGCCGCAGCGCGTTGCGCACAATGCCGGTGGGTTCGCCGGTCTTCTGGTCCCGCTCCACTTTTCCCAGGCGCCCCTCGCCGGGAAACGGATCGCGGCTGATGCCGCTGAGCTTGAGCGCAAGCGAGTTCAGCGATGCGTCCGGGCCGGTGCGGAACACCACTGGATTGCGCGGCGCGGCCTCGTCCAACTCCGCCCGCGACGGATAGCGCTGTTCGCGCAGCCTGGTGATGAAGATCTGAGAAAGCGTGATCCACTCACCCGGCGCAACCGACGCGGCGCGCGATCGAACGTAAGCGAGCACGTCGGCGATCGTGTCCATGTCGGGGATCGGATGATCGAACTCGTACATGGACGCACCGGTTGAGTGCACGTGGCTGTCGATCAAACCCGGTAACACCATCTTGCCGCCGAGGTCTACCATGATCGTGCGCGCGTCCTTCATGCGCAGGATTTCTGCGTTACTGCCGACCGCCGCGATGCGCCCATCCTTCACGGCGAGGGCTTCCGCTATGGCGAACTCCTTGTTCACGGTTACTACCCGGCCGTGATGGAGTATCAAATCGGCTGCCGGGAGAGTCATTGTGGAGAGCAACAGCACAGAGGCGCGCAGCATTCAATCCATTGTAATTACGATGCGATGACTTCGGCGGCACAACCGGGCAGGGCGCGGTTGCGCTTCTTGGGATGGCTCGTGGGGACTACGAGCGGCAGCTTGTGCCGGACATACTCGGTGTGCCGGCAGCCCAAACTACAAGGGCCGCTTCCTGCGGCGCAGAGCCGCCAGCGCCAGGCCAGTTGTCATCAGCGCCCAGGTTCCAGGTTCTGGGACCGAATCGGCCAGCCAGACGTAGTTGCGGTAGGTTTCTGTGTCCCCCAGGCCGTCGCGAACGTAAGCCGAGCGCGCAGTCGGCGACCCGCCGGGATCGTTGTATCCCGCGGGATCCACGTCGAGTTTGTAGTTCTCGGCGAAGATCATTCCGCTGTGCTCTCCCCAGCCGTCATAACCAGCCCGAGTGCGTGATCGTGGACGGATCCAGCGAGGGATCAATGGAAATCGCGTAGTCGCTAGGCGTGCCGCCGAACAAGAGGGCGGCCGCTTCCTGGGCGCTGTAGACGGGCGGATTTGTCGACCATACAGGGCCGTCATAGACGGCGTAGGAACCTACGAATACAGGCCCGCCCAGAGCGGCGAAGGCTGTCGTGCAGATCAGCACCGCCAAGTACAATGCACACCTCATCGTCCATGTCCTCCGGTGATCTCAGACGATTCTACGGGGGCCGCTTGCTCTTGTCAAGTCTCGGATGAGTCCAAGCGCAGATTGGCCCGTAGCGCGTCGACGCCCATCCAGAACGCCGCCGCTCCGGGTGGGATCATGTGCTCGGGCTCAAGACCGGCCTCCGCAATCATTCCTTCATCGTTGGCCAGCCGTACCCAGCCGTCGAAGCCTCCCGAGGCCGTCTCCGGCACGAACTCATCGTTGAGCGGCGCGCGCCGCGCTGTTTCGAACCACTCCGGATCATGTATGACGAGCAGCGTGCAGATCTCGGGGCGCAGGTTGAGCAGATTCACGGCCACGCCAGTCAGAACCAGTTGCGCGCCACCGCCGGCCAGCAGTTGGTCCAGATACTCCAGCACCCCGGGACTGTCTGCGAACAGCTCCTCGGCATATTCCTCGCGCAACTTGGCGAGGACGTTGTAATCGCGCCGTGCATCCGCGAAGTCGAACATGCCGGAAGGAACCACGTGGAACTGCCCGCCGCCGAGCGCGAGGCCGCCATCGCCGCGTCGCGCCAGCCGCATGCGGTAGCCGTCGCGCGCGTTGCAGGCGACCAGCATCGAGAGCCCGACGGCCGCATCGCGTCCGGCGCCGCAGTCGACGGGATCACCGCCCGCGGCTTCATGCGCGGCCTTGCGCAGCGGCAGCCTGGCATCGAGCGCCGCCTCGTCCCGCGCGCCTTCGCAAACCGCCGCGCGTAGCTCGATCTCGAGGGCCGAGCAGGTATCCAGCATTCCAAAATAGCGGCCCAGACCGCAATCGATGGCGAGACGCGAACCCGGCGAGAGCCGGCGCATCACATAGACATGCCCGTTGGTCAGCCGTGGATCGACAAGCAAACCGAGCCGGCTGGCGGCACCCTGGCTCGCGGTGGCGGCCGGTGTTGCGTCGAGCGCGCCCAAGACGCTTTCGGCCTCCGCCTGCGGCGCCTGGAAGCACACGGCAGGGTATCTGTGGCCGGCACGCGCGACCAAACGCTGCTCGCCGTACTTCCAGGCGAGATAGCGTGCAAGGAGCGGATCGTGGACCGCGTTGCGCAGCGAGCGCAGCCAGGCGCGCGCACGCGCGGCATCGGTCTCGCGAAGCCGGTCAGCAACTGAAACCACGGCGGTCTTCCACCAGGAGGGCGCGGTACTTTTCCCGCAAATCGGCCAGGTTCATGTTCCCTCCATCCTGTCACGAATCAGAGCGGCCCGACGGCGCCGTGCGCCGGAAAACGAAGAACTCGCCGATCAGGAAATTGGCGACCGCCGTGATGGCGATGCTCAGCAAGTTCGCCGGCATCACCTTCATGCCCACAGAACCCACGAAGAACCGCATCAACACGAGGTTCGACAAAATCGAAACCAGTCCGTTGCCGAGGTGAAATCGCAGCAGGCGCCATGCGATTGCGCGCCATCCGTCCCCCGGTGAACGCCTGTCGCGCCAGGTCCACAGCTCGTGCCAGGCGTAGTTATGCAGCACTGCCGTTTCGACGGCCATCGCGGTCGCCACCAGGTAATGTATGTGAAGCAGACCGGAATAGAGAGCGAGCGCGGCCAGTTGCACACCAACACCGATCAGCCCGACTGTGTTGAACTTCAGCCAGCGTAAGAACACGGCTATGCGCGGGGCTCCTCTCGATAAAGACGCCGCGTGTGCCGCGCCGCCGCCCAAATAAACATGAGCGTCATGCCGAGGACTCCGATGACGCCGCCGACGTCGAAAAGCAAGTACTTGTGGCCCAGGAGCGTCACAATAGGCCTGTAGAACAGCGCCACATTCCCGATCATCAGAAGCAACCTCAACTCCGTGGGGCCCCACTTCCAAAACGAAATGTGAAACTTCCCGATGGTGTAGGTTGCCAAGTAGACCTCGATGGTCAGCAGGAAGTACGCGATGATGAGCCCCGCCGCTACCCGCTCGCTCATATATCCCGACGAGCCCAGGCCGGCCAGTAGAAAAAATGTCCCGGCGGCGTCCACCACGTGATCGACGTAGAAGCCGTAGCGGGGCCGCTGCTGGTTGCGGACGCGCGCCAGCGTTCCATCCAGGCTGTCGCCAAGCCAGTTCAAGATCAGGAACACGATTACCCAGACCAGGCCCGTCCGGTCCCAGCGCGAGTACCAGTAGCTCAGTCCGGCGCCGGCCATGGATGCCAGGCCCAGGACGGTCAGGTGGTCGGAATTGATCCAGCCGGGCGTTCGATGCGCCATCCAGACGAGGACTTCCTTTTCGATGGGCGCCAGGAAGCTGGTGTGGGCGCGTTCGGCCTGCTGGAATGATCCTGTCCCCTGTTGCACAATAGTCATCGTAGATGAATCCGTCACGGTTGTGGATAGCGCTGGTCTTGTGCTCCGCCGCATGGTCGGCGGACCTCTCCGGCAAGACGCTGGCTGCCTTCAGGACTTATATGTTCCGCACTGAGCAGGAACTGAAACCGCGCTTTTCCGATCCCAACGCACCTCTGTGGGGCGAAGCCTCCAGCACCTTGCTTGAGCGAATCAAGAACGGCGAGATTCCGGTGGAAGCGCTGAACGGAGGCCACCCCATCGATGTCCCCGGCGGCCTGGTGCACGACTGGATCGGCGGCGTCTTCATCCCCGGCGCCCGGCTTCAGGACACCGTGAGGCTGTTGCAGGACTACAACCGGCACGCGCAGATCTACCAGCCCGAGGTGCTCGCATCGAAGCTGATCAGGCGCGATGGAGACCACTTTCTTACCTACCTGAGATTGAAGAAGAAGAAGGTCCTTACCGTGGTGCTCAACACCGAGTACGACATACGGTGGAAGAGCATCGGCCCGCGCCGCGCGGTGTGCCGTTCGCTTTCCACCAAGATCGCGGAAGTTGAGAATCCGGACACACCCAAGGAACGCGAGAAAGCGCCCGGTGAAGGGCACGGTTTTCTGTGGCGCTTCAATGCCTATTGGTGGGTGAGTGAGCGCGACGGCGGTGTGTATGTGGAATGCCGCGCCATCTCGCTCACGCGCGACGTCCCCCGCGCGGTGGCCTGGTTGATCAACCCCATCGTGAGCGGACTGCCCCGCGAATCGCTGATAAGCACGCTCGAGAAGACGCGAGAAGCCCTCACGGCTAAGGCGCGGCCTTGAATTCGAGCCGCCCGCTCGCCGGGTCCGTCGAAACCACCATCTCTTTCCACACCACCGTCGAGCGGCCCGCCTGATCGACCGTCGAAGCGCGCAGCCGGTACCGGCCCGCCTTCTGAATGGTGAACCTGGTTTCGGCCTCGCCGCCCGTGGCGGTCTTGCGCACGGTGGGTCTCAGCTTGTCGGGCATCAGGAAGAGGTAGTCCTCTTCTTCAGGACCGTAAAGTTCCCAGGCCACCATGGCATTGTGATAGATGCCTCCGAAGTCCGCGCCCACCGTGTAGTACACCGGGGCCGTGGTCTCTGTCACCATTGCGAGCGCCGCGATCTCAACGGACTTCCCGTCGCTCCGCGCTTTGAACGCGACCGCCAGTTCCGGGGCCGCTCCGGACGGACGCGCCGGAACACGCGCGCCATCCAGCACCGTGTTCTTGCCCGCGGTGTGGACCTCCACCTTGCCGTCCTCCCGAATTCGCACCAATTCCCGGTAATCGTTGGGCGCGATGCCCGGCAGGTCCCACAGCAGATCGAACGAGACGCCCAGGCGCAGGCAGCGCTCAATCTCCGTGAAGAAGTTCTGCATCACCTTGCGGTATTTCACGCCCTTGGGGTTCGCGCGCTCCAGGTTCAATTCGCCGACGCCCCAGAGTTCGCCGCGCCCCATCTTCACGTGGCCGAGGTTGTAACCGGGCGGCAGCAGGATCACTACCTCGGCGGCCTTTTTCAGCCCGGCGAAGTCGCGGTGCGGGTGCTCCGTCGCGTGCGGCTTCAGGTGCCGGGCCAGCGCCAGGACCTCGCTGTACGGCACACACGCCAGCCGCGCGGTATCCCAGAAGAAGAAGCGCGTGGAGCCCAGGTCGTAGGCGTGCGTCAACCAGAAAGGCGCGTCGTTGCGCTGCACGCTCCCGTAAATGCTCACGCCCCAACTTTTGTTCGTGAGACGCGCCGCGCCGCGCAGGAAACCGATAATGACGTCGATCAGGGCGCGCGGATCGTCCGGCCGGATCTGGACGCCGTAGCTCATGTCCATCTCCGGGATCGTGCGTCGCGTGCCGATCCGTCCCGGCGGTTCGAAGACCATGGCTTCCGGCACGTGCGCGTCGCGCGAAAGCTGATAGGCCGCGGTGGCGGTCATGGTCTCCCAACTGTAGAGATTCTGTTGCGCGAAGCGCGCGTCGCCCAAATCCACGTCGGCGCGGGCGGCCAGGCTCTTGATGAAAGTCATGGGCGGCCCTTCGCTGAGCGTGTGGTCGTAATACTTGCTGAACTCGTCGAAAGCGATCTGCGGCGTGACGGCTTTGCGAAAGGCCGCGTCCTTGGCCAGTTTCGGCCGGATCACGTGATCGCGCGTACACACGGCGGGCTCATCCAGAAACATGGTCGGACCCAGGTACTGGCTGCGGTACAGGAGTTCGGGGTAGGGCAGGCCTTTGCCGCCGCCCCAGTAGAACAGGCCTAACTCCTCGGCCCAGCCGGCCTGCTCCCCGTCGACCGACACGCAGGTGACGCCCGCCGCGGCCATCTCGCGGTAGTCCGCGCGCGTCAAGCGCACAAACTCGTACTCGGATTCGTCCCAGCGCCTGGTTTCGTCCTTCTGGCGCCGGTTGCTTGCGGGGCCGACCAATAAGTCCGGCCGCAGTTCGACAATTTGAATGTCCTCCGGCGGCGCGACGGCGGATTCGTCCGAGAGGCTCTCGCGCGAGTAGCGATGACCGAGATAGCGCACCTGCTCCGGGAACGCTTCTCCCATGGGCCGTGGCAGCATGTACTCCCAACCACCCATCGAAGGCAGCACGGGCTCGCCGGTCAACGTGTTGCGGTACTCGCGTGCCGGCGCAGAGCCTTCCTGCAAGATGTAGCGGGAGATCTGCCTTCGCGCCTCGTCCAGTTGCGCCGATGGGTAAACCGCGCTCTTCAACCAGACGTCGAATCGCCGCCCGTTCGCCTTGGTAGCGCCCAGATGAATCCACGCAGGCCCGCGCGACAGTTCAAGACTCCTTACCACCGAGGGACGCAGGGCGACGGTTGTCTCGATGTGATAGCGTGCCGTGCTGGCGGCCATGGCAACGCTCAACCAGGCCGAAACAAGGAGTGTAATCGTAGCCTTCATCAAGTACGCCCCCCTTTTCTGCAACTACCGGTACAATCCGTGTTCGCGAATATATGCTGCAACCGCCGCAGGCAGCTCTCGCGGCGTCGCCCCGCGACCCAGTGCCGCGCGTATGTCCGACGAAGACACCGGCAGCGCCAGCGTCTCCAGGCGCAACACGCGCGCATCTGGCGGTGCCGTGTATTGATGACCGGGGCGCGTCACTACGATGAACTCGACCTCCGCGACGACGTCCCGCCAGCGGTACCAGCTTCCCAGTTCGGCGAAAGCATCCGAGCCGATGAGAAAAAACAGTTCGCCGCCTGCGCCAAGGCTCTGCCGGGCTTTTTCTATGGTTAGAATCGAGTAACTCTTCCGGGCGCCCGCTTCCAGCCTCGATACCAGGAAACGCGGGTCGTCCTGGCACGCCAGTTCCGCCATCCGCACCCTATCTTCGTAACCCGCCGTGACGGTCCCTCCTTTGTGCGGCGGGTGAGCGTTGGGGACGAAGAGCACTCGATCGAGGGCGAAGCGGTCCGCAGCCTCGCGAGCTACCGTAAGATGCGCCGCATGAATCGGGTCGAAGGTGCCGCCGAAAAGTGCGAGTCTCAAGATCTCACTAGTCTAAGGTTTTTATGCGGATGTTGCGGAACGAAGCCTGCATGGGCGGCCCGGCGTGCAGTTGCAGCGCGATGATCCCGCTCGCGCTGGCTTTGTCCCAGATGGTGGCCGTCACCAATCCGTTGAGCTTCAACTGGATCATGTCGCCCTTGGCGAAGATCTCGTAATCGTTCCAGTTGCCCGCGCGAACAACCTTCTCGCCCTTGCCGGCCCAGCCGTTGGCGAGCACGCCTCGCTTTCCGCCCTCTTCGTAAATCGAACCCCACCAGGCGCCCTCGGCCGCGTCGGCCTGGTAGCCTTTCACCACCCACTCCGGAAACACCTGGCTGCGGAACTGGATGCCGCTGTTATGATTGCGCAGCTTTATCTGCAGGCGCAGAACGAAGTTCGAGTAGTTCTCCTTGGAAGCCAGAAACGTGTTGTGCTTCAGCTTCACGCCTTCGGTCGATCCGACGATGGCACCGTCAACGACTTTCCACAGTTGTGGATCGCCATCCCATCCGTCCAGGTTCTTCCCGTTGAAGATGGGCCGGAAACCCTGCTTCTTTTCGTCGGGGCTGATCTGCGCGAAAGCGCAGGCGGCGCAGAATAATCCGGCCGCTAATGCGAGAACTCGTGACCGCGTCATGCGTACATTGTCACACGGCGCGTCAGCCGCGTGCCGGATGGTTGGGAACCTGTTCGCGAGCGGCTCGCGTGGCCAACTCGTCGCAACGGTTGTTTTCGGCGTGGGCGGCGTGCCCCTTGGTCCAAAGCCAGCGGATGCTGTGCTTTGCGGTCAACTCGTCAAGCGCCTTCCACAGATCCTGGTTCAGCACCGGCTTCTTGGCCGACGTTTGCCAGCCGTTCCGCTTCCAGCCTTTGATCCAGCTTGTGATGCCGTTCTTCAGGTACTCGCTGTCGGTCGTGATCTCGACCTCGCAGGGCTCCTTGAGCAGCCGCAGGCTTTCGATGGCGGCGGAAAGCTCCATGCGGTTGTTCGTCGTCTGCGGCGCGCAGCCGTAAATCTCCTTCTCGCTGCCCTGATAGCGGAGAATGGCGGCCCAACCACCCGGTCCCGGATTGCCCTGGCAGGCGCCGTCGGTAAAGATGCGGACTTTCTTCACGCCGCCTCCCGCCCGGCGAGGAAGAACTCCTCCACCTGGGCGACGATTTCGGAGGCGTCCTTCGAATGATGGATGCGGCTGCGCAACTGCGCGCCGTCACGGACGCCGTGCGTGAAGTACGTGGCGAACTGTTTCATACGACCGACCATGTCCGGCGCGCCGTGTTCTACCAGCATGGCGAAGTACGTGCGAATCATCCGGTGGCGGTCCTCCTGGCCGGGCGTGCGATAGCTGCCGGTCTCGGAGTACTCCGCGATCTGCTGGAAGATCCACGGGTTCGAAAGCGCCGCGCGCCCCACCATGATGGCGTCGCAGCCCGTCTCGCCAGCCATGCGCACAGCGTCTTCAGGTGTGACGATGTCGCCGTTTCCTATCACCGGGATCTTGACAGCCGCTTTAAGTTCGGTGATGTGCCGCCAGTCGGAATGTCCCGAGTAGCCCTGCTTGCGGGTGCGCGGGTGCAGCGTGATGGCGTCGATGCCGTTCTCCTCGGCCATGCGGCCCACGCGCACCGCCACAATGTCGTTCTCGTCCCAACCGCTGCGGATCTTGATGGTCAGCGGGATGGTGATGGCCGCGCGCACGGCCCTCAGAATCTGGTCCACCAGGGGCAGGTCGCGGAGCAATCCGGAGCCGCCGTTGCAGCGCACCACCTTGTTCACCGGGCAGCCGAAGTTGATGTCCACAAGGTCGAAACCCTGCTCCTGGCAAACCTCGGCCGCGCGGGCCATCACTTCCGGTTTCGAGCCGAAAAGCTGCGCGGAAATGGGGTGTTCATCCTCGGTGAAGGCCAGGTACCGCATGGAGCGCGTGGGCTTGCGCGGATTTGTGCTGCAGGCGATGCCGTGGGAACTGGTGAACTCGGTAACGATGAGGCCGCAGCCGCCTTGCCGGCGGATGAGCCTGCGGAAGACGGTGTCGGTGACGCCCGCCATAGGCGCAAGCACCGTGGCGGGGCGTACCTCCACACTTCCGACGCGCATCAATGGCGGTAGCTGAGGCATACTGGGGTCAGCCACCATTCTAGCGAACGATGCGGCAGGGTGTACAAAACGCGGGCCGCTGAAACGCGCGCGCATTGCGCCGCGTTGAATTTAGTGTGGAGAGGAGAACGCTATGACGCGAGTTGTACTGGCATTTGTACTCGGCGCGGCCGTCGCAGCCGGGGTGGTTTTATTCGTGGTGAAGAGGGAGAGCGCCCCGCCGCAACCGGCGCCCGTAGCCAGCACGTCAATGCCTGCCGCGCCCGCGCCCGAAGCGGCGCCACCGCAACCGGCTCCGGTAGCCGAACCCATGCAAACCATGAAACCGGCCCCGGCTCGAACCTCGCGCCTGAGCCCGCGTCACGCCTCCCTGAGAACCGAAGCGGCGGAAGCCCCGGCGGCTCCAGCGGCGCCTGCCCCGGCCGCGCCCCAG
>CAZLOS010000133.1:0-13815 GCA_964561215.1 uncultured Solibacteraceae bacterium
GTTCGGCCTGGTTGGGCGTGGCTACTTCGGGCATCGTGTTTTCTCCTGTCAGGTGTTGGATTGAAATGGTTTGCCCGTACCTGCGTGGACGGGCTGAATCTGCAATGTCTCTTGCGCGCGTCGCAGGATTACGTCGCAGTACGCCGGGCTGATCTCGACGCCAAAAGCAGCGCGGCCGAGAGTCCCGGCGGTGACGAGCGTCGTCCCGCTGCCGGAGAACGGGTCGAACACCACGTCGCCGGGATCGGAAAACGCTTTGATGAAGAACTCCGGTAGCGCGCGAGGGAACGGAGCCGAGTGCGAGCCTTGGCTCGACTCCGTCTTCGCCTCAATCACGTTCGAGGGGCGCGCCAGGCCGCCGTGCCGGCCTTCCATGTCGTTGGCGTTCCGGCGCGTCGTTTGCCACGAGGCATGGTTCTTGCCGAGGTCGGCGGCGGCGCCTCGGGGCCCCGTCCCGAGCAACCCGCTGCCGGAAGTCGACTTAGGGTTATCGGGCGAGTAGTCGAAGCAATCGTCCGACCAGTGGCCCACCTCACGAGGCCGGAACTTGATCTTGCGCTCGCGGGAGAAGTGGTAGATCGGTTCCCACGCATTCTTGAAGCGGTTATTCCATCCGCCGGGCACACCGTCGTCGGTCTTGCGCCAACAGAATTCGTCTACCAGCAGCCAGCCCCATTGGCGTTTGTGGGCCAGCACCAGATCCATCACGTAGGTGTGGCGTTCGCCGTTTTCGGCGTGCGGCTTGATGTTCAGGAAGTACGAGCCGTCGGGCGCGAGCACGGACTCGATGCTCGCCGCGACACCCTTGAACCAGCCGGCGTACTTCTCAGGCGGCACCGGCTCGAAACCGCTCGAAGAATCGTACTGCCTCTGTGCCGCGTAAGGCGGCGAGGTAATCACCGCGCTCGCCCGTTGATCCCCGAACAGTTGAGCAATGACTTCTCGATCCCGGCAATCGCCACAGATGAGCCGATGAGGCCCAATCAACCAGAGGTCGCCGGCCTGCGTCACCGCTTCCGCGGGCGTCTCAGGGATCGGCGCGTCCGCCGTAGCGGCTGCTGCCGGTTCAGACGCCCGGTCGAGTGACGCCAGAAAGTCGTCGATCTCTTTGGAGTCGAAGCCAGCGAGCGTCGTGTCGAACCCGGCGTCCGCAAGTTCCTTCAACTCGGTCGCCAGTAGCTCGCTGTCCCATCCCGCCAGTTCGGAGAGTCGGTTGTCCGCGAGCAGATACGCGCGGCGCTGGTTCTCGTCCAGGTGATCGAGAACGATCACTGGCACCTGGACCAGGCCCAACTTCCGCGCCGCGAGCAGGCGGCCGTGACCGGCAATGACGCCACCTTTCGAGTCCACCAGGACCGGGTTGTTGAACCCGAACTCCACAATCGAGGCGGCGAGTTGCGCCACCTGATGGTCGGAATGCGTTCGAGGGTTGCGGCCGTAGGGCGCCAATCTCCCCACCGGCCATAGCTCGATCCGATCCGCCAGTGTGGTCATCGGGACGTCAACCAGGGTGTCAACCTGTCAACCAGGAAATTCGTTCTGTCGCTGGCCTCAGCGTGCAATCGTTCCACCCGCCGCCGTTCTCGCCGAGGGAGGACCCAACGCAGCGTTGGCGGCGAGGTTAAGTGCCCACATCGACATGGCGTTTGCGGATGCGGGCGGCAATGTTCAACGCGGTCTGCTGGGCTGCCGTGGCGCCCACGGCGCGACAGCGCTCGCTCTCGTCCTCGGCGATCTCCAGGCACGCGGCCTTAGTCGCGAGCACCGCCGATTGGAGCACATCGCGCAACGCCGGACGTAGGACCACATCGAGGCTCTCCGCGTGCTCCGTGGCCGGAAGGTTGAGTGCGTGACAGATTCGCGTGGCGAGCGTGGGTACTGTGATCATGCGTGGCATGGGTCGGACTCCCCTCGGATGGCATCCTGCTGTGGGCGTGCCTTACGACTCACCGTCGGCGCCCGGCGGTTGGGCTTTGCGGGCATCCGCATGCGATCAAATGCTCCGCGCATCCAGGCGACGTGCCGCCCGCCAATCTGGCCCTTCCGTGTTGGCCGACCAGGCAATCCGTCACCACCTGCAAAAAGATGCCGCGCGTCGAAACCGGGGTGCCGTCCTCGTCGCGGCGGTCTAGCCGTCGTAATCTCCAGCAGCGCCCATGCTCCAGGCTCTCGACGAAGCTGTAACGTGTGCCGGCCGACGCACGGGTTTCAACCGGATTGCTACCGTCCTCACTCTGCAACCAGATCGCCTTGAGATGCCCCTTGCGGCCATACGATGGCTTGACGTACCCGCCAGCGATCAACCGCTTGGCAGCGTCCACCGAGCGAAAGCCGAGGGACGTGCCATCGGGAGCGTAATACGGGATTGGCTTCTCGTGGTTCATCAGGGCACACTTCGGGTACGGCACGGAAGGGAAGGAGATTATCGAGAGTCCCGTCTCTCGGTATTGTTTTGGTGGGTTCTTCGGAGGGTGCGCCCTGCGCTGGCCTAACCGAACTCTCGATGTAAATATACGCAAAGCGCCGGAAATCCGTAAATCTCTAGGACGAAACTCCGTGTTGCGCTTGGACGCTGGCGGCGACCGCTGTACCTTGCCATCATGGCTAACGAACCGCTGGACCGCGAGAAACAACTCGTTGAATGGAGAAGAGGTTCATGGGTCTATCCCGACGGGAGTTCACGAAGGAGTTCAAGCTGGCTGGTCGCAGACCGGGGCATCCATTGCCGAAGCAGCGCGGGCCTGAAGTATGGCCATACGGAGTGAGTACGAATCTCGCCACAGCCCGGAAGAAGCTGGATGTTCGATGTTTATTCGATGCTTGCGATGATACACTACTGTACGCTACCGACACGCCTGCCACGGTTGTGTGGGTGCGCGCGCGGCTGGCGCCGGCTAGCTGTTGAGGAACACGCTGTGCGGCCCAGCCGACAAGGTGAACCCAACATCACGACGTGGCAAAGGAGGATCAATGCTTTCGGGCCTATACTTTCCTTGGGTGCTCATAAAGGAGCCTTCCACGCTAAAACAGGCCCTGATCTACTTCGACAAAGTCGCGCTGCTCTATCCTCCAGATCCCACGCAATTAGAAGGGGACATTCGCTCCCTGGCAGGACGGGAGAGGACGAACCTAGCTCAGTTAGCTGAGAACGCCTCTCGGTTTATCGAGTCGTGTCGTCCATTGCTCGACTCCGGAGTGATGGAACTGATAGACCCTTCGGCTGTCGCTTCGTCACAGCAGGATCGAGAGATTCTCTATCGCAGCGTGTTCGCTGATATTACTGACCCTTCCTTCCTTCGCCTGGATTGCGACCTCAAGGTTTTCATAGAAGACAACATCATGGTCGACGTTGGACCGAGTGGCTGGACCTTTGACAACTTCTATAACTTTAGCTTTGATAAACTAGCGCGCAAACTCGAGAAAGAGCTGAGCACAGAAACTAAGCGCTTATCGCCCCGAATGCAGAGACTGTTCTATTCGCATTATCCAGGCATGAGCGCCGAGCGTGTGGGGCAATCGGTCATGCTCAACAAGACGGTTATGGCTGCCCAGGCATTGGACCTTGTGCCATTCTCAGATGACCCTAGTCACCTCGAAGTACTTCACAATAAATACGTTCGAGTACTTGACCACTACTGCGGAGGAGACTCATCGGCATTGTCTGCATGGAAGGCCAAGCAGCAGATGAGAAAGTATGTGAGCGCCGTTAAGTTGATCGAAGTTGTCTTGCCGAACCTTGAGACCCTTAACGTGGACGACCTCCTCGAGATTCGGTTAAAACTTGGTGATGAGCTTGGTTTATTCAGGTCTGAAGTGGACTCACTGTCGTCACAGCTGAAATGTGAAGTGCTAGACATCGAGTTCGAGCGGGAGCTTGACATGCAAGTGAGGCAAAAGGTTGTTCCATCGATTGAGCAACTGAAGCGAAGACTGGAGTTAGCCGATAAGAAGATTGGGTTGAAGCTTATCAAGAAACTACAGTCACCGCAGCCTGTTATCCCGTTTCTCATATCCGCGTTCAGTCCGATTCCTCTCTACGCCGCCCTTTTGGTGTCTGCCGGAATCATCACTCTTGAGGTTGCAATTGAAACGTATCTCGAGAAGAGCGAGATCAGGAATACGACAGGGTTGAGTTATCTCCTGAACTTCTCAAAGAAGCCCCGGGTGTACCAGGGTCTATATTTCTAGGTGAAGGTTGTCAGGCTCGTCGACCCGGCAAAGAGTTGTTGCCAAAATCAGGCATGGAGGGTGGAGGGTCGCTCCTTCAAGCGGAGAGACCTTCAGTATCCTGCATTGAGCCCGTGCACTGCGGCCACACGAGCGAGGAGTCCGGCCACCCGCAGATATGGCCAGCTTGGACAACAAACCGATGAATGAACGAATGTCAGACTTTATGGTGACGCTTGCCCCAGTTTTCTCGTCCACGGCTGCTCAACATCCGGGTTATAGAACCGCGACCGCACTTCCTGGGGCGGCGGTCCGATCAGCTCGATGGACTGCCGAGTCACCTCGCCGATCCGGTCCTGGCCGTGGATGTAGCAGACCAAGCCGTAACGCGCGGCAAAGGGCCGGCGTTCGTAGCCGTCGCTGAAGTACAGGCTCTCCATCGTCCACCCAAGCTCCAGAGCCTCGTCTCGAATGGCATCGACCAACTGGCGGGCGCGCGCGAGTCGTTCGGCCTCCGGATTTGGACGCGTGTTGGCCGGCGCGATCGGCCTCGACGGCTCGTACTCGTCCGGCAGTGGCGGACGGTATCCGTCAGGGCTGATTGTCCGGACCGCCTGGAGAAGCACAACCTCGCCGAACATGGCCACCGCTGCGGCCTGCATCGTGTTGAACAGTTGCCGGGCTTCGTCGAAGGACTGCGCCGGGATGCGGCCCGCATCGGCCGCCGCCTTCACCGCGTGCATCCGGAGCTTGAGCCAGGCAAAGTACGCTGGATCGAGTGGTCGATAGCAGCGGTCATCGATCTGGCAGTCCCGCGCGATGAAGGTGGGGTCGCGCGGCCGCCACATCCTCAAGTCGGTGGAAACCCAAATTGCCTCTGAAACTGCGGGGACCAGCGGGGACTCTGCGGGGACTGGATTTGACGAGTCCCCGCACCTTAAGTCCGCTTCACTCTTGTTGTTATCGGGATTTGCGGGGACCTGCGGGGACTCTTTTCCCCCTACGCACATACGCGAACACAGCGTATCTGCATCTGCACCATGCGTTGCGCACGCACGCGTATAGGGCCGCCCCCCTCCGGAGTCCCCGCAAGTCCCCGCAATTCTCTGCAAGCTACTGGGCTGTGGAGACTTAACCTGCGGGGATGTACTTTCTACATCCCCGCAAATCGCGGGGACCCGCGGGGACTCGGAGCTATGCATCGGTTTCCACCTTCCATCGCGCGACCTTTCCGTGCGTGTCGCCTGCCGCCCTCTCGATGCGCAACTGGCGCTTCCCAAACCGCCGCCCGCGCCGCTGGTTGAAGGCCACGCCCAGACGCTGTTTGAAGGGGCCCTCCCGATCCATCCACCGCGTCAGGTCGGCGGGGAGAGCGTTCCGCAGTTCCTCCGCGCGGTCGCTGAGCACGGATTGCCGGATCAGTTCCTCATAGCTCTTCTCGTTGAGCCGTTCCCAAAACTCGGCGATCGAAAACGCCACGCCGGGAAATGCGTCCTCGGTCACCTCGATGAACGTCTCCCAATCGGACCGCTCAACGTCTGACTGTTCGAAGAGGCGTTCACTATTCGCCAAGAACCCGTCCACCTGCGCGTGCTGCAGGATGCCGGCGATGACCTCGGTCCAGCGCTCGAAGCTGCCCACCGGCGGGGTGGATGTCTTCGGCTGGCCAGCGGCGAACCAGGCGCGCGCGATGGTCAGGAGGGCAATCAGCAATTCCCGGCGATGCTCCAGCACGTACTCCTTCAATCGCTCGTGTTTGAATCCGGTGCGCCGGAAGGGATCGGAACATTCAGCGTCCATACGGATCCAATAACAGCGGCGCGCCATGTCGCCGGCGAGTTGCAGGTTATTGCCTGTGATGATCCAGGAGCAGCGCACTGCCACCGACACGGTCTGCGACTTCCCGAGCAGCCGGTCGCGGTGCATCTCGCCGGTGATCACCTTGCAGAAGCCCGGCCAATCGGCGACGGTCGCCACGTTGTCGATGATGACCAACGGCGGCGCCTCGATCAGGATGCTGGTCAGCTGCTTGCGCCACTCTTCGGGCTCGGCTGGCGGCGACATCAACTCCGCGGCCCGGCCAGTCAGGATGAGTGCGATCACTTCTGCCAACAGCGTCTTCCCGGTCCCCTGCGTTGTAGCGTCGAAGAGCGCCAGCGGAACAGGCCCGCGGATGATGTGTCGGCAAACTGCCGTGATCATGGCTCCGACTGCATTCGCGTAGCTGGCCTGGTCGACGAATGGGAAATCGCCGATCACATCCTGGATCACTTCGAGCCCGGCTTCCACGTCGGCGCGATCGGGATGGTCGGGCACCTCGATGTTTTCGAGACCGGCAGACGGGACGAGGTACAGGCGGCTGAGAGCGTCGTACCCGGGCTGCGCCAGCACAGAACCATCCGGTCGGAGCGTGGGTGCCTCAGCAACTCCCTCCAACACCGGAAAGCCCCACGTCGCCGGGTTCCGAGATTGGACGTTCTTGGCCACATCTATCGGCGGCGGCACCTCCCGGCGGATCCCACGCGGGCTGAGTTCGAAGAAGTCAGCTGCCTGCGCCAGATAGTGCCGCGTCTTCGTGTCATCGAAGTCCGCGATGAACGGGCGGCCAAGTTCCGTCGCCTCGATGCAAGCAATCCGGCTCGCTCGAACGAAAATCTGCGGCGGATCGTTGGATTGTCGAAGCGCGCCGACAGCCTCCTCACAGACCAGCCGAAACGGGCGGTCGTTGACCTGAATCTGCGGCAAGCCGGGCGTTGCGGCCACCACGACCGCCTCGCCCGGTGGAGAGTCGCCGGAGCCATCACCTGCCGCCTTCCGCGCCGCGATGACAGGCGCGTCATCGATAGCGTTCTGGATAGTGTCCCGAGTAGCGCCGGCGGCGATCCAGTCTGAGGCGTCCTTCCCTTCGGGAATGGTGACAATCCTGATCTCCGCGGCACGGTGGCGAATCGCCTCGACCACAACGTTCGCGTGTTGCTGCCCGGGCGGATCATTGTCGGGCAGGATCACCACGCGCTTCCCCTCCAGTGCCTCGGTGTAGTTCTTGAGCCACTTGCCTGCATGAGTGCATGCGCCGCCGGGATTGCACGTCGCGACGAACCCGAGCTTTTCCAGGTTCCCAACGTCCTTCTCGCCCTCGACAATCAGCACTTGGTCGGCGGCGATGACCTTGGGAAGACGGTACAGCACGCGGCTGATGCCCTTGATGTTGTACTCCCAGGACACCCCGGCGCTTGCGCCGTCCATCTTCACGACGCGCCGGCGCTGCCGGAAGGTCTTGGGCTCGTAGCGGACAACCTGGAACAGGAATTCGCCCTTCGCGTCCGTGTAATCGTAGGTCGCGACCTCGGTGAGCTTCGCCGGGCCGCGCACGGGGCGGCCAACGATCGCGTTCACCTCGGCGCGGCATTCCTTCCACGGCCTGCCCGATAGCGCTTGCTCGAGTTGCAGGATGCTCCAACCGCGGCCGCACTGAGAATGGCAGTAGGCCAGGCCGTTCTCGGGATTCACCGCGAAGTTGGCGTCGTCCCCCTCGTGCACGGGACAACCGCCGCGCCATTCGGCGCCCGCCTGCTTCAGATCAGGAAAGCGTGCCCGGTAGTAGCTCGCCACTTCGGACGCGCTGTACTCCGAAGCCTTCATTCAGCCCTCTCGGAACCATGCAGCAGAAACTGGAGGAACGTGTTGCGCTTGTCCACCTGCCGCTTGCTGACGCAGTTCTCGATTCCCCACTTGTCGCCGATGATGATTACCGACTTCTGCGCGCGCGTCACCGCGGTGTAGAGCAGGTTTCGGTGGTGCATAAACGAGTGCGATTTGTGCGTGATGACAATCGAGCACGGGAACTCCGATCCCTGCATCTTGTGGATCGAAGTGGCATACGCCAGCTGGATGAACTGTTGCTTGCCGCTGTCGCTCGAGATCTCGACTGTATGGCCCTCGAAGTCGATCGTGAGCCCCGCCTTTGGGTGGTTGTCTACGACGTATCCCACAGACCCGTTCATCACCCCGAGCTCGTAATCGTTCCTCGTCTGGATAACCTTGTCGCCCGCCAGCAACTCCGGCCGGCGCCCCGGCTCCACGCCCAGCACGTCGACGTCAAACAGCTTCTTCTGAATCAGGCGCTGCAGCACAATATTCAGCTCCGCCGTTCCCAGCGGCCCTTTGTGCGTCGGCGTCAGCACCTGGACGTCCTGAAGGAGGTCGAAGCCGAGGCGTTCTTCGAGCACCTCGCCAAAAAGCTTCTCCAGGAACATCCGCACATGCTCGCGGTCGGTGAAGTTGTTGACCACGTACCACGGGCGGCATCCACCTTCTTTTTCGTCGCACGTCGGCCGGACGATGCCGTCGAGGATCGCCGTCGAGTTCTCTTTCAGCACCCCCGCCTGGCGGATGATCTTCGTCAGGATCGTGGTCGGGATCGCGCGTGAATGGATGAGGTCGCGAAGCACGTTGCCGGGGCCCACGGGCGGTAGCTGATTATGGTCCCCGACGAGCAGCACCGCCGTGCGCTCAAGATCGACTGCCTGGAACAGCCGATACATCAGCGGGACGTCCACCATCGAGACCTCGTCGATGACCAGGAAGTCCGCGCTGATTTTGTCCTCCGGACCTTTGGCGAACGTCTGACCGTTGAAACCCAGCAGCCGGTGGACCGTCTGAGCGCTTCGCTTGACGGATTGCTCCAAGCGCTTGGCGGCCTTGCCGGTCGGCGCGGCGATCTCGTAGCTCAGCTTCAGATCCTCGCAGGCGCGAATGACCGACTTCACAGTGAAGGTCTTGCCGCTGCCTGCGCCGCCACTCAGCAAAGAAATGCAGTGCTGGAACGCGTTCAGCACGGCGGAACGCTGATCCGCATTCAGTGTTGCCAGCAGATCCGGATCGGCGGTGCAATTCCCGTGCGGGTTGGCGCCCCAGGCCTTCCGGAAAACCTCGGCGAGGAATTCTTCCATCCGGTGGATCTCCGGGGCGGCAACCACCAATCGCTCGTACGGACAGCAGACAAGCCGGCCCTCTCCGATCAGAGCTTCGAGTTGGTGTTCGATCAGATCGCGGCTGTCGAGGTTGTCCAGGACCAGTAATTCGTTCGCACGGTCGAGTAGATCTTCGTACTCGACCCAGCAGTCGCCGTCGTCGACGGCCGCCTGGACCGCGTATTCGATTCCGGCGCGCAATCGCGAGGGCAGTTCCTTCGGTGTGCCCAAGCGGCGGGCGATCTTATCGACTCGTTTGAATCCGAAGCCGGGCACTTCGCTGATCAGGAGGTACGGATTCTCTTCGAGCATCGGCACAACGTGGTTGCCGAACTTGCCGACCAACGTCGTGACCTGATAGTGCGTCAGGCCATAGGCCGCCAGGTAAGTCATCGCGCCGTTCAGTGCGCTGGCCTCCACCCAGATGCGCTGGAGGTTCATCGCCACATCGAGCGGTACCTTCGCCGAGCGCGCAACGGCGTTCGGGTTGTCCCGGATGACCTGATCGAACGAAGCGCCAAACGTCTCCGAGATGAGTCGCGCCTTCGCCGGGCCAATGCCGTAGATTTTCGGGTGGTTTGCCAGGTAGTTCGCGAGACCGGCCGGATCGAGATCCATCTCGGCTTCGAGCCAATCAACAGCGAATTGCCGGCCGTATTTCGGGTGCTCCTCCCAACGACCGCGCAGCGAGACGGGATCGTTCTCGCGGACGTAGACCTTGCCGGCGAAGCGAACCACGACGCCGTAATCCGTCCGGAGCCGCCCTGCGGAGAAGTTCGCACCAGCATGGTAGATCGTCTGCACGACGCCATGAACCGATTCTGTTTGGGTGCTCAGACGAGGGCCTGCCAATGGTTTCTCCTCTCAGCTGCTCGCAGCAGGTAACCCTCGACGAAGCGGCACGCC
The DNA here is from genome assembly GCA_964561215.1 of uncultured Solibacteraceae bacterium. Lineage (GTDB taxonomy): Bacteria > Acidobacteriota > Terriglobia > Bryobacterales > Bryobacteraceae > JAJFUV01. The sequence continues at coordinate 10,047 of CAZLOS010000133.1, forward strand.
ACCTGCCGGCTGGAGCAGAAGTAGACCGGAATCCCGAAATCCACCGTGATGGCGAGCGCGCTTCCGAGGATCGCGTTGGGGTGCGCATCGCAGCGATACCGACCCGCCATCACGTCCGACAGATTCGCCTCGACCACGACGCAGGCCCGCGCGCATTTCTGCAAGCGCCGTAGCTCCCGGTAGAAGCGGCCACGGGCCCGCATCACGGTCCCGACGAAGTCATCCAGGGTCTTGCGCTCCACCGCGATCGTCTCCTCCAGGCCGGCGATCGAGTAATCCCCGGCCGGCAAGGCCCGGCGGACGGGCCTCACCAGGTCGGGATTGAAACCATATGGTTCCTGCTCGCGCGTGTCGATGACGACGGTGACCGCGCTAGAAGGGGACGAGGGCATCTCCCGCCTCCCGCTGGAAACGATTCGTGGTGGCTGCCGTCTCGATCCGGCGGTTGAAGTAGATGTTCTCGTTGTCGCCCCTGGTCTTCTTCGTGACTTCGAGCTTCACCTCGAGCAGCTTGTCCAGGTGGCTTGGCAGTTCCGAGAGCTTCGGAAGGTCGAGACCGCACAGATGCAGGTCGGTCTTCACGTACTTGAGGGTGTTGTGGGTGAACACGCTGTTGCGCCACAAGAAGCGGTTCTGGAAGCGGGGCGCCAGGATGCGCAGCGTCCACTTCAGCATCGGATTGCCCGCCGAGGACTGCGTCAGTTCCACGCGTTCGACGGCCACATGGTATTTGCCATCGGGCACATCTTCGCGCTCGCCGCGCTCATCGGGAGTCTCGTTCTGAAAGTCGTCGTCAAACTGCGCAAGATCGATGGAATTGTTGCCCATGTGATTTCTCCTTCGTGGAATCGCTATTTGCTGGCAGCCTGAGATGCCTTGCCCGCGGCCGCCGGTTTGGCGGGCGTTTTGCCGCCGGTCGTGTTGGTGAAGGACTCGAGGAACGCGTTGAAGCTGAGATCCAACGTCTCCGGGAGCCGACCGGTGCGGTCGCCCGCTTCGTAGTACAGGCTCGGCTTCGTGCGGATCACGCGCCGGAACGTCGGTGCGCCATCGCCACCGGTCTGGGCTTCCAGGTCGCAGAACAGCACCATGTCGGCCATGCCCAGAACGATCTTGCGGGCCTTGTCTGGCAGCGTCGGGACCACGCGGGTGTACTTGCCCGTGCGCGAATCCATCTCGATCTCTTTCGCGTGGGAGACCAGGAACAGGCCGCACGGCAGGAACGCCAGCTTCGTCAGCACGCGCTGGAATTCGTTGTTGACGATCGCGTAGCCCTTGCCGTAGCCGAGATCCGACTCGTGCTCGATCTTGAACTTCTTCAGCACGTAGTCGGTGCAGAACTTGTAGGCGTTGTCGACTGTGTCAATGACCAGCGTCTTGAACGGGTGGTTGCCTTCGCTGATCTCGGCGCAGACGTTGAGCAAATCGTCCCAGGTCTGGATGGGAACCTGGAAAGCCTCCAGCGCATTGAGTCCAGGCTCGGTGGCCAGAAACAACGCGCCGTCGGCCTGGGAGCACAGCGTCGTCTTGCCGATCTTCGTCGGGCCGTAGACCAGCATCGTCAGATCCGCCAGGCTGTTCTTGGGCGGCGTTTTCGTCGTAGGTAACATTGGCATCGTGTGTCCTTTCAGAAAGCGGGTTCGACCTCGGGCGCGCGCAGCTCTTCGTGCGGCGCCGCGATGGTGTAGAAGTTCTCGATAACGTTCGGATTGCCGTTCGAGCGGCAAATCGGGAAATAGGCGCAAGGCCGGTTGTAGTTGAAGCAGAAGCTGGTGTTCTGGTAGAAGACCTTGCGCCGGCGCGCGTCGAGGAACGCCTGGGTCAGTTCCCAGAGTTCGGCGCGAAGGATCTCGAAACGGTCACGCGAGAGATAGAGCATCTCCCGATGGAACATGGCGGGATCCGCGTACTTCTCGGCCAGGCGCGCCTGGTAGTCATCGTCGGACTCCGGCATCTTGCGCTTCGCCGTTGTCGTGCCGCTCTTCGACTTCGCGATCAGCTCCGAGCGGCGGGCGTGGTATTCGTCTTCGGTCTCTCCCTTGCTTTGCTGCAGGCGGGCCTTGCCGAGGACGTTGTAGATGACCCCGGTGATCGGGATGCCGAGCGCGTGCTCGACGTAGTGGGAGTAGATGGCGATCTGGAAATCGGTCCACAGCCGTTCCAGGTAATCGGCATCGATCGTCGACGCAGTCTTGTGCTCCAGAATGTAGTGGTCGTCGCCGATCCGCACGATCCCGTCGACCTTGCCGGCGAGGACGAAGCTCCGAGACGCCGCGCCCGTTTCGGGATTGATGATCGGCCCCTCGAACGTCTTTTCCAGTGCCGCCACCGTGAACTCCTCGCGCGGGTACCGGGTGGCGTAGCCCTTCATCATGGCGCGCGCCAGGTGCCAGTCGCGGTGCGCGGATTCGTCCCCGGTTCGTCCGGCGCACGCGCGATCGACATGCTCGATTACCGCGGACAGATCGCCGCATCCGTGCCACAGTTGCAGGCAGTCGTGAATCAGTGAGCCGAAGCTCAGGTTGGGGTCCTTGTCGCGCGGCGTAAGCCCGATTTCATAGCGGTACTCGCAGGCCTTCCGGCAGTTCCGGAACAGCGACCACATGCTGTAGGTGGAGATCCTGAGTGGAGAACTCATCGAGAGCCTCCCACCTGGAAGTACCGGGGACCGATTCCGGCCGACACAAGGGCGTGGCGAATCCTGCGTTTCCGCAGATGGATGATCTGCCGGGAGCACTGCAGCTCTTCGGCGGCCTCCACTGTCGAGCACCAGAACAATGCCAGCGCGGTTTCCTGAATGGCAACGGGCAGGGGCGCAAGAGCCCGCGCGACGTCGATCCGGAACTGACCCCGCGCGGCGGCCGATAGCGCCGGCACCGGCTGCGGAAGTTCCTGTTCTCGGCGGCTGGGCGCCAGGTGGTGCCGAAGCAGGGACGTCAGTTCCTTATCCATGACCCGGGACGCGAAGGTCCGGACGGACGCCCGCCCGGCGTCGAACTTGGGCCAGCGCAGCAGGAACGACAGCAGCAACTGGCTGCGCACGTCCTCCCGGTCATCCGCCGGGAAACCGCACCGCCGCACGAACGCATTCGCTTTGCGGTCGGCCAGGTCCTGGACCGCCGGGAGTGCCTGATCGAGGGTGATTTCAGCCACGGCGCCCTCCATCGAGTTCGATCTCCATGGAGAACGGCAGTCCATGGCGGACCTCGAGCTCACGGATCTCGCCGGCGTCGACGTCGCGCACGTAGCCAAAGAACTCGGAGACCTGCGGCCGCAGTTCTGAATCGCTTCCGGCGACATTGCCCGTGGTGACCGGTGTGCCGAACTTGATATCGCGAATCGCCGCCGGCCAGGGATCCAGCACCAGTTCGCCGCCGCGGATCTGCAGATACTCAAACCGGCCGAAGCCCAGGTTCTGCATCGAGGCGAGGAACGCAGCCTCCGACGCCAGAAGATGCGAGGTGATCGTGGGTGCCGTCATCGCGCCACCTCCGCCATCTCCCCGCCGCAGGGGCGCCGGCTCAGCCAGTCCTGAACGTCCGACGGCGCGTAGCGCACAAGCTGCCCGACCTTCCGGTAGCGGGGACCACGCTCCTCTATCCGCCAGTAGCGAAGGGTGCCGATTGAGACTCGCAACAGCCGCGAGAGCTCTTTCTCGTCAAGTAATGTTTCCAGAGGTTGATCGCTCATTTTGCCCGTCCCTTCCGCCTTGCGCGCGGTTGGTACAGGCTCATAATCCGGCCTGGGTGGCTGGGTAAATCAACCCTGG
>CAZLOS010000134.1:0-13640 GCA_964561215.1 uncultured Solibacteraceae bacterium
GGCATCGTTATCATGAACATCATGCTGGGGGGCGTCACCGGGCGGACGCACGAAAACGGCGTGCGAAAGGCGCTGGGCGCCCGCCGTTTCGACGTGATGCTGCAGTTCCTGCTGGAGAGCGTACTCATGTCCATGGTGGGCGGCATTGTCGGGGTGGGCCTGGGCGCGGCGACGACCGGACTGCTTTCGCGAGCCTTCGACATCAGCATGCGCATTACGCCGTTCTATGTGATGCTGGCGGTGCTCGTTTCGAGCGCCGTGGGCATTGCCAGCGGCTGGTATCCTGCCGCGCGGGCTTCGAAACTCGATCCCGTGGCGGCCCTGAGGGCGGAGTGAGCCATGCGGCTGACCTTCGGTGAGAACGTGCGGATGGCGACCTCGGCGGTGTGGACACACCGGTTCCGTTCGCTGCTTACCGTGCTGGGGATCGTCATCGGCATCACCACGGTAGTCACCGTGGCGAGCCTGCTCACGGGGCTGCGCAAAGGCATCGTGACCTTCTTCGAGGAACTAGGGCCGAACAACGTCTTTGTCGCTAAAACCAGCGGCGATCCTAATGCCCCCCGCGTCCCGCCCAAGGAACAGCGCCGCAAGCCGATCGCACCCGAGTACGCCGCGATCATCCAGCGTTTCTGCCCGTCGGTCGAAGAGACCGGGATCACCCTCTACATCCCGACCACCGTGGAGCGGAGTTCGATGGTGGTACGGGTCTCCGGTTACGAGACCGACAACTTCTTCTTCGCGGGATCCACATCCAACATGGCGGCGATCTCTCCGCGCGAGATGCGCATGGGACGCGTGTACACCACCGAGGAAGAACGCCGCGGAGCGCGCGTCGCCGTCATCGGGGCCAACATCGCCGAGGCGTTATTCCCTGACGGCCGGGCGCTTGATCGCGCCATCATGGTGGATGGGGCCGAGTACAGGGTGATTGGCGTGTACGAAAAGGCCAAGGGCGGCTTCTTCGGAGAGAACGGGCTGGATCGTCAGGTCGGTATCCCGCTCTCCGTGGCCCGTGTGCGCTATCCGCAGATTGACCGCTTCATGATCACGGCCAAAGCGCGGCCCGGCCTGCGCCAGCAGGCTTACGAGGAGATCGAAAATATCCTGCGCCGCGTGCGGCGCACGCCCGCGGGCGAGGAGAACGATTTCAACGTTTCGACCGCGGACCAGATCATCAAGCAGTTCGACTCCGTAACGGGCATGGTGGTGCTGGTGTCGATCGCCATTTCCGCGCTCGGCCTGCTGGTGGGCGGCATCGGGGTGATGAACATCATGCTCGTAAGCGTCACCGAGCGCACGCGGGAAATCGGAGTGCGCAAGGCTATCGGCGCGCGACGCGGCGACATCGTGGCGCAGTTTCTCATCGAGGCCGTCGCCCTTACCGGCGCGGGAGGGGCGCTGGGGCTGATCTTCGCTATCGCGGTGACGTTCCTGGTGAGCGCGCTGGTCCCCAGCCTGCCCTCGGAAGTGCCGGCGTGGGCCGTGATCGCGGGTTTCTCCGTGTCCGTGCTGGTGGGCCTGTTCTTCGGCACGTGGCCCGCAGTGAAAGCCTCGCGCCTGGACCCGGTCGAAGCGCTGCGTTACGAGTGAGCGGCTACCACACGGTCAGTTCGACCGGCGCCGCCACGGCCACGCCGAGCTTCTCCGCGGCGGAAGCCTGGTTGTAAACGATCTCGTAGTAACCGGCGCTACCTTCGACCAGCGCCAGTTCGCCGGGCGCGAGATCGGCGTAAGTGGCAGCCAGCCGCGTGGTGCGTTCGAAGCCCACGTTCATGGCGAAGGGGCACTCTGCGAGGCGGGCGAATTCCCCGGCGTGGAAGTTGGTCACGACGTTGCCGAAGTGGTCGATGTGGAGGATGGCTCCGGTCCAGATGCGCTTGCCCGTGTGCACGGGCTTATGGAAGTCACGCCGCAGGTAGTCGTCGATGCGCTTGCCGAAGCGCGCCGCGGGGGTGCCCATGGCCAGGTGCGCCGCCACCGGTGCAAAAACGTCGCGTCCGTGGAAAGTCGCGCTGACACGGTCCAGCATGTAGCGGCGCGCGGTGACTGCCCGCACGCTGCACCTGGCGCGCTCGTAAATCATGGACAGCAGTCCGTTGTCCGGCGCCACGAAGTACTGGCCACCGGATTCGACTACGAGTGGGCGCCGCGACGTGCCCACGCCCGGATCGACCACCGCCACGTGAACCGTCTTCGGCGGGAAATAAGGAACCGCGGCGGCAAGCAGGAAGCCGCCTTCAGCGATCTCGAAAGGCGTCACCGCGTGAGTGATGTCCACGATGCGCGCCCGCGGCGCTATCGACAGAATCACTCCCTTCATCGTGCCGACGAAAGGATCGTCCAGGCCGAAATCCGTGGTGAGCGTTATCAAAGGTTCGCGCGCGGTCGCTCGTGGCATAGGCTGTTAAGATGAAAGTAACTTCCCGTGAATCGCTTCTACTTTGACCATAACGCGACGACACCCGTGTCTGGCGAGGTGCTGGATGCGATGGTCGCGTGTCTTCGCCAGACGCACGGGAACGCTTCCAGTATCCACTATTACGGCCAGGCGGCCAAGCAGAAGCTCGAAGAGGCCCGCCGTGCGCTGGCCGGCGTGTTGGGATGCGAGGCGAACGAGATCGTGCTGGTGAGCGGCGGTACGGAAGCCGACAACCTGGCGCTGTTCGGCGCTGTGCGTGCAGCCCGCAGGACCGCGCACATTATCACCACGGCAATTGAACACCCAGCGGTGCTCGCCGCCGGCCGCGAACTCGAACGCGAAGGCCACGCGGTGACGTACCTTGACCCGGAGCCCAACGGCACGGTCGATCCGGAGGATGTCCGGCGCGCGTTGCGTCCGGACACCGCGCTGGTCTCCGTGATGCACGCCAACAACGAGACGGGCGTGGTACAGCGCATAGAAGAAATCGCGGCGATCGCAGGCGAAGCGGGCGTCCTGATGCACTCGGACGGCGTGCAGGCCTTCGGCAAGTTGGGCGTGGATGTACGTGCACTGGGCGTGGACCTCTATTCGATCAGCGGGCACAAGATCTGCGCGCCCAAGGGCGTTGGAGCGCTTTACGTGCGCGGCGGCACGGTCCTCGAACCCATCATCCGGGGCGGCCATCACGAGCGCGACCGGCGTGCGGGAACCGAAAACGTTGCGGGCGGGGTGGCGCTGGCCGCGGCCGCGAGCGCGGCGCAGCGCGACCTGGATTCCGAAGCGCGGCGCCTGAGCGGGTTGCGCGATCGTTTGGAGAGCGCCATCCTTGAGCGCGTTCCGGCGGCGGGAGTAAACGGCGGGCGCGCCGCTCGCGTCTCGAACACCACCAACATCCGGTTCGACGGCGTCGAGGGTGAGGCGCTGGTGATCGCACTCGACCTGGCCGGTTTTGCGGTCTCGACCGGTTCGGCCTGCTCGAGCGGCGCGGTGGAGCCTTCGCACGTGCTCTCGGCCATGGGACTTTCCGCCGAGCGCGCCCGCGCGAGCCTGCGGTTTTCGCTGGGCCGTTCGAACACGGTGGAACAGGTAGATGCGCTGGCCGAGGCGGTCGAGCAGTCCGTGGCGCGCCTGCGCGGCGTTTCCGCCCGTTGGAGTGCCTGTGTCTGACGGGCACACCATCGCGGTGGCGATGAGCGGCGGCGTCGACAGTTCGACGGCGGCGGCGATGCTTGCGCGCGAAGGGCACAAGGTGATCGGCCTGACCATGCAGCTATGGAACCAGCGCCGTCTACCCGGGCTTGCGACAGGTACGACGCGTGGGCGCTGCTGCTCACTGGATGATGTCTATGACGCGCGCCGCGTAGCTGAGCATTTGGGTATTCCTTACTACGTGCTCAATTTCGAGGAGCGTTTCGAGCGGGAGGTCGTGCGGCCGTTTCTCGACGAGTACCTGGCGGGACGCACGCCCATTCCCTGCACTTTGTGCAACAACTTCCTGAAGTTCGACGAGTTCCTGGAGACCGCCGCAGGATTAGGCGCCGAACGCATTGCCACAGGCCACTACGCGCGTATCACACGCGATCCGGCGACCGGCCGTTATCAATTGCGGCGCGGCGCCGATCCGGCCAAGGACCAGACCTATTTCCTCTTCGGCCTGACACAGCGGCAACTCTCCCGCACGCTGTTCCCGCTGGGAGAGATGACCAAGCCGGAGGTGCGCGAACTGGCGCGCACGTTCGCTTTGCCAGTCGCCGGGAAGGACGACAGCCAGGAGATCTGCTTCGTGCCGAACGGCGATTACGCGGCATTCCTGAATGCGTACATGACCGAACAAGGAGCGCCGATGCCCGAGTCGCACGGTGAAATCGTCACCATCGACGGACGTCTCCTCGGCCGTCATGCGGGCGTCCACAACTTCACAGTGGGACAGCGCCGCGGCCTGGGGATCGCCGCCGGCTCGCCGCTGTATGTGATTGCGACCGACCCCGCCACGCAACGCGTGATTGTCGGACCGGACGAGGAGCTGTTGTGCAAGCGACTGACGGCGTCGAAGGTGAACTGGCTTTCGATTGAAGCTCCCGGCGAGCCACTGTGCGCCGAAGTGAAAATTCGCAACAAGCACGTAGCCGCCGCAGCCACCGTCGCAGCGATCGACGGTGGCGCCAGAGTCGAGGTGGTCTTCGACGAACCGCAGCGAGCCGTCACGCCGGGACAGGCGGCGGTATTCTATCAGGGCAACCTCGTATTGGGCGGCGGCTGGATCGATTCCCGGCCGGGCTAGAAAACTCAGGGAACAGGCGCGGGACCGAGTGCGTTGTCCAAGTGTTGGGACATATGAACGGCGACTACGCCATCGAAACGCAGGGGCTGACCAAGATCTTCCGCTCGCGGTGGAGGCGCCGCGAGGTGCGGGCCGTGGACGGCATCACACTCCAGGTTCCGCGCGGAACCACTTACGGCCTGCTCGGGCCAAACGGCGCGGGCAAGACCACATTTGTGAAGCTGCTGCTCTCGGCCGTACACCCAAGCGCCGGCGGGGCGCGTTTGTTCGGCCACGACGCGCGCCTGGCCGAGGCCCGGCGGCCGGCCGGCTACCTGCCCGAGAACCACCGCTTCCCCACCTATTTCACGGGCGCGGGAATGCTCGATTTCTACGCCGCTTTGAGCGGTATGGAGCGCGAGCCGCGCCGCAAGCGCATCCCCGAACTGCTCGAACTGGTGGGCCTGGATAAGTGGGGCGGCGTGCGCATCGGCAAGTACTCGAAGGGCATGCTGCAGCGGTTGGGACTGGCCCAGGCGATGATGCACTCCCCTGCCCTGTTGCTGCTCGACGAACCAACGGACGGCGTGGATCCCATCGGGCGGCGCCAGATACGCGAAATCCTGCGCGAGTTGGAGCAGAAGGGCACAACTATCTTCATCAACTCGCACTTGCTGGTGGAAGTGGAGTTGTACTGCCACGAGGTCGCCATCCTCCACAAGGGTAAGGTCGCGCTCACCGGGTTTGTGAAGGATCTCACCGCCGGCAGCGGGTACAAGCTCGTCGCGAAGGGGGCAGGCGAACGCCTGATTGAAGCGCTGCGTGCCAAGGCCACGCGCGTGGCGGCGCAGAACGGCTCGGCGGAGTTCCTCTTCTCGACGCGTGAGCTGGCCAACGCGGCCATCGACCTGCTTCGCGCCGAGCAATGCACCATCGAAAGCCTGACCGTCGCATCCAACACACTGGAAGACGTCTTCGTGAGGACCGTCGATGCATAAACACGACCTGATCGCCGGCTGCGCGCTCATCTCCGACACCTTCCGCGAGGCCATGGCGCGTAAGATCTTCTGGGCGCTGTTCGGCCTCTCGACGGCCCTGATCCTGTTCTTCCTGTTCCTCATGAAGATCGACGTGGTGGAAGGCGCCATGGCCACGGTGACGCTGTTCGGCCAGACCAACCGGAAAATGACCGACGTGAGCCGCCTGGTGCGCCAGGTACACGGCGGCATCGCGACGTTCCTCTACACGTGGGGCATGGCGCTGGCCGTCTTCGCCAGTTCCGGCCTGGTGCCTACCGTACTCGAACCCGGGCGCATCGAGTTGCTGCTCTCGAAGCCGGTTCGCCGCTGGCAGATCCTGCTGGGGCGCTACCTGGGCAACCTCGCCGTGGTGGGACTGAACGTGGCCTACCTGATCGCCGGTGTGTGGCTGATTTTCGGCTGGAAGACGGGCGTGTGGTCGCCCGGATTCCTCTACGCGATCGCCACCACGGTCTTCATCTTCGCCGTGTTGCTCTCGGTGGTAGTGCTGACGGGCGTCCTGTTCGAGAGCGCCGCGGTGAGCACCATGGTCACCATCGGCCTGGGCCTCATGAGTCCCATCCTGGCCCAGCACACGATCGCCGAAAAACTGCTCAGCTCGGAGTGGTCGCGCTGGCTTTGGCGCGCGCTTTATGAAACGCTGCCCAAGGTGTTCGATGTGGGGCGCATTACGCTGAACCTGGTGCGCGGGGACCGCGTGGACTCGCTGATGCCGATCGCCACCAGCGGGTTGTTCGCCCTTGCGGTCTTGTCGCTTTCGCTGTACATTTTCTCGAAAAAGGATTTCTGATGCGAAAAACCGCTCTTGTTGCGGCGGCGCTCCTGGCGTTCTCCGGGTGCGCGCGGCGCGCTTCCCAGACCATCACGATCGATCCGGCGTTGAGCAGTCTGATTTCACCCGACACCGTGATGCTGGTGGGCGTGAAAGCCGACGCGCTGCGCTCAACCGAGTTCTACCGGCGCTGGGTGGCGGCGCGACCACAGCCTCCACTGGACGAGTTCGCCAGGCGCACCGGGCTCGACCCGCGCAAGGATCTCCGGGAGTTACTCGTGGCCAGCGACGGCAAGAGCGCGGTGGCCATGGCGCGCGGGAAGTTCTCGCCGTCCGGATTGGAACCGGCGCTCGCGCAGGCCGGCGCCCGGCGCTTCACCTACAAGGGCTACACTCTCACCGGCACCGAAACGGCCGCAGTCGTGTTCCTTAATGACTCAACGGCTGTGGCTGGCCCGGCTGCCGCGTTGCGCGCAACGCTCGACCGTCGCGAGCGCGGCCCGGCGCCACCGAAAACGCTGCTCGACCGCGTTGCGACTGTCCCGGCCACCAGCCAGGTGTGGGTAGTCGCCACGGGGCTGTTCGACAAGATCAACCTTCCCACATCGCAAACCGGCAGCCTGGGCATCCCGCCGCAGGTGTTCGGTTCGATTCAGGGAGTGACAGCTTGGGCGGACCTGCGTGAGAGCGCGGATCTTACGGCAAAGATTGACACTTCCACACCCCAGGACGCCAAGAGGACACACGACGCCATCAAGGGGTTGATCGGGATGGGGCGCCTGTCGACGCCGGACGGAAAGCGCGAGTTACTGCGTTTGTACGATTCCGTGACGGTAGGGCAGCAGGAGCGTGTGATTCATGTTAAGGCAAACATTCCATTGGATTTACTTGAGAAGCTGGAGCGATAAAGAAGGCTTCAGTGGGCAACCCGGTAGCGGTGCCGGTCTTGAAATCTAACAACTATCGACTTATGATATTTGATAGTGCTAGACTAAAGAACAGAGATTATGGACCTCAACCGTTTTACCGAGAAGTCGCAGGAAGCCCTCCGCGAGGCTCAATCGCTCGCCGTACGGCTATCCCACCAGCAGATTGACGTCGAACATCTGATGACCGCCCTCATCGAGCAGGACGGCGGCTTGGTTCCCGCCCTGCTCATCAAGGCGCAAGTCAAACCTGAACTGGTGCACCGCCGGCTCACGGAGACGCTCAATTCGCTGCCCAAGGTGAGCACTGGCGCCGGGACTCCGCCGGACCAGATCTACATCACCGGCCGTTTGCAGCGCCTGCTGACCGGCGCCGAGGACGATGCCAAGCGTCTGAAGGACGACTACGTCTCCGTCGAGCACATCCTGCTCGCGGCGACCGAGGACGGCGGCGCGACCGGACGCATCCTCAAGGAAGCCGGCCTCACGCGTGAAAAGCTGATGCAGGCACTGGCCGATGTGCGCGGGAACCAGCGCGTTACCACCCCCACTCCCGAGACGACTTACCAGGCCCTCGAACGCTACGGGCGCGATCTGACCGCCCTGGCGTCCCAGGGCAAGCTGGACCCGGTGATCGGCCGTGACGAGGAAATCCGCCGCGTGATCCAGGTGCTTTCGCGCCGCACCAAGAACAACCCGGTGCTGATCGGCGAGCCCGGCGTGGGCAAGACGGCCATTGTGGAGGGCCTGGCGCAGCGCATCGTGCGCGGCGACGTGCCCGAGGGCCTGAAGCACCGCCGCGTGGTGGTGCTGGACATGGGTTCGTTGATTGCAGGCGCAAAGTTCCGCGGCGAATTCGAGGAGCGCCTGAAGGCCGTCCTGAAAGAGGTGCAATCGTCCGAGGGCGACATCATCCTCTTTATAGACGAGCTTCACACGGTGGTGGGCGCGGGCAAGGCCGAAGGAGCCATGGACGCCGGCAACCTGCTGAAGCCCATGCTGGCGCGGGGCGAACTGCACTGCATCGGCGCCACGACGCTGGACGAATACCGCAAACACATCGAGAAGGATGCCGCCCTGGAGCGGCGATTCCAACCGGTGATGGTGGATCAGCCGTCGGTTGAGGACACCATCTCGATCCTGCGCGGCCTCAAGGAACGCTACGAAGTGCACCACGGCGTGCGCATCAAGGACGCCGCGCTGGTGGCAGCGGCGACGCTATCGAACCGTTACATCACGGACCGGTTCCTGCCGGACAAGGCTATCGACCTGGTGGACGAAGCCGCGGCCAAGCTGCGCACCGAGATCGACTCGATGCCGGCGGAACTCGACGAAGCCACGCGCCGCGTGATGCAGCTCGAAATCGAGCGTGCGGCATTGAAGAAAGAAACCGACGACGCCTCGCGCGAGCGGCTGGTGCGGCTGGAGAAGGAACTCGCCGAGATCAAAGCAGCGACGGCGGGCATACAAGCGCGCTGGCAGGCGGAGAAGGCGAGCGTGGGCGAAGTACGCAAACTGCGCGCTGAAATCGAGCAGACCAAGCAGGAAATCGAGAAGGCCGAGCGCAGCTACGACCTGAACCGGGTGGCGGAGCTGAAATACGGCAAGCTCGCCTCGCTCGAACGCGACTTCAAAGCCAAGACGGATGCCATCGCGGCGAGCAAGGGTAGCCGCCTGATCAAGGAAGAGGTGGACGAGGAAGACATCGCCGAGGTGGTGAGCCGGTGGACGGGTGTACCTGTCGCGCGGCTGCTCGAAGGCGAAGTGCAAAAGCTGCTGCACCTGGAAGATGTGCTGCACCGTAGGGTTGTGGGGCAGGACGAAGCCGTCGGCGCGGTGGCGCAGGCGGTGCTGAGGGCGCGGTCGGGATTGAAGGATCCGCGGCGGCCCATCGGCAGCTTCATTTTCCTGGGCCCCACGGGCGTGGGCAAGACCGAGCTTGCGCGTGCGCTGGCGCAGTTCCTGTTCGACGACGAGCGGGCCATGATCCGCATCGATATGTCGGAGTACCAGGAGAAGCACACCGTGGCGCGGCTGATTGGCGCGCCGCCGGGATATGTAGGTTACGAGGAAGGCGGGCAGCTTACCGAAGCCGTCCGGAGGCGGCCGTACTCGGTGGTGCTGTTCGATGAAATCGAAAAGGCGCATCACGACGTCTTTAATGTGATGCTGCAGATTCTGGACGACGGACGACTGACTGACGGCCAGGGCCGCACGGTGGACTTCAAGAACACGATTCTCATCATGACGTCCAACATTCCGGTGGACGGCGATCCGCGGGAAAGCCTGCGCGCGCACTTCCGGCCGGAATTTCTCAACCGCGTGGATGAGATCATTCAGTTCCATTCGCTCGGCGAGGACCAGCTGAAGAAGATTGTCGACATCCAACTGGAAGCTTTGCGGGCGCGGCTTGCGGAACGTCACATCGCGCTCGAGTTGAGCGAGGCGGCCCGCGAATTTCTGGTCAAGACGGGTTACGATCCCGCCTTCGGCGCGCGGCCTCTGAAGCGGGCTATCCAAAGAGAAGTGGAAACGCCGCTGGCGCGCAAGATTCTGGCCGGCGAGCTGAGAGACGGTCAGACGGTCGAGGTGGACCACGCGGCGGGCCGGGATGAATTACAATTCTCGGCAGCAATGCCGCGCGGGAAAGAGACGCAACATGGCTGAAAAGAAACCCATCAACACGCTGCCCGCATTACCTCTCAAGAACAGCGCGCTGTTTCCCTTCCTGCCCATGCCGCTGGCGGTGGGCAGGCCCAATTCGGTGGCCGCGGTGGAAGCCGCGCTGGGAACCGAGGAAAAGGAAATCCTGGTGGTGGCGCAGCGCGATCCAAACGCGGACGTGCCAAAGCAGGGTGATCTTTACGCGGTGGGCACCAGGGCTGCCATCCGCAAGGTGAACCGCACCGAACATGCGCTGGAGGTCCTGGTGGTGGGCCTGGAGCGCGTGAGCGTTCTGGGCATCATCGAGACCGAGCCGTATCTGCGGGCGCGCGTGCAATCCATGCCGATGCCCGAGGATATGGGCCCGGAGGTAGAGGCCCTGCAGCGGGAAGTTCTGCAGCTTGCCTCGCAGGCAATCACGATCGCGCAGCCGCAGGCGAGCCAGGAGATCAGCCGGATGCTCGCCGGGTCGGAAGATCCGATAAAGCTGGTGTATTTCCTGGCGTCGCTGTTGAGCCTGGATTTGGCCAAGGAGCAATCGCTGTTGGAAGCGCAGACTCGCGCCGACGCGTTGCGCCTGATGCACACCTACTTGCGCTACGAAGTGCAGGTGCTCGAGCTGCGCAGCAAGATTGCCGGCGACGTGCAGAACGAACTGGGCAAAGAGCAGCGGGAGTACTTCCTGCGGCAGCAGATGCGCGCCATCCAGCAGGAACTGGGCGAGCGCAGCCCGGAACAGGCCGAAATCGACCTGCTTCGTGAACAGCTTGAAAAGGCCGGCTTGCCCGAAGAAGCCAAGACGGAAGCCAAGCGGGAGTTGAACCGGCTGGAGCGGCTGCCGTCGGCGGCGCCGGACTATCACGTGATCCGCACGTACCTGGAATTCATGTGCGAATTGCCGTGGCAGACCAGCGTGGAAGGCGAGTTGGACATCGCCCGCGCGCGCGGCATCTTGGACGACGACCACTACGACTTAAAGGAAGTAAAAGAGCGCATTCTCGAGCACCTGGCGGTGCTGAAGCTCAATCCCGGCGCCAAAGCGCCCATCTTGTGCTTCGTCGGCCCGCCGGGAGTGGGCAAGACATCGTTGGGACAATCCATCGCCCGCGCCATGGGGCGCAAGTTCGAGCGCATGAGCCTGGGCGGCATGCACGACGAAGCCGAGCTGCGCGGCCACCGGCGTACCTATATCGGGGCCATGCCGGGCCGCGTGTTGCAGGCCGTGCGCCGGTCTGGATCCAACAACCCGGTGCTGATGCTGGACGAAGTGGACAAATTGGGCCACGACTTTCGTGGCGATCCGGCGGCGGCGCTGCTGGAGATCCTGGATCCCGAGCAGAACAAGACATTCCGGGATAATTACCTGGACCTGGCCTTCGATTTGAGCAAGGTGTTCTTCATCACCACGGCGAATACGCTGGACTCGATCCCGCGTCCCCTGCTGGACCGCATGGAAATGCTGCGGCTGGCCGGTTACAGCCGCGAGGAGAAGATGATCATCGCGCGGAAGTACCTGATTCCCCGCCAGCTCAAAGAGACCGGTCTCACGGACGAGGATTGCCGCTTCACTGACGAGGGGCTGGCCGGCATCATCTCAGGCTATACGCGAGAAGCGGGGCTGCGGCAGATCGAGCGCGCCATCGGAGGTGTGGCGCGCAAAGTGGCCTTGCGCCGCGCCACCGGGCAAATGGAACCGGTGGAGGTGAAAGCCGGGGACCTTGCAGACCTGTTGGGACCGGAGCGTTTCTTTCCCGAGCAGGCGCGCCGGGAACTGCAACCCGGTGTGGCGACCGGGATGGCCTGGACCGAAGCCGGCGGCGAGGTGCTCTACATCGAATCCATTCTGCTGCCCGATGGGCAAGGGCTCACGCTCACCGGCCAGTTGGGCGACGTAATGCAGGAATCCGCGAAAGCGGCGCAAAGCTACGTGCGCGCGCATGCGGCGGATTTCGGGCTGGACGCCGCCACGTTCCAGAAAGCCGGCGTGCACATACACGTTCCGGCCGGGGCGGTACCTAAAGACGGCCCCTCGGCTGGCGTGGCCATGGCCGCGGCGCTGACTTCGCTTTACACCGGCAAGCCTGTCCGCTCGGACACCGCGATGACGGGCGAGATCACCCTGACGGGCCTGGTGCTGCCGGTTGGCGGGGTGAAGGAAAAGGTCTTGGCGGCGCGGCGCGCGGGGATATCGCGCATCGTGTTGCCCAAGCCGAACAACAAGGACCTGCGCGACATCCCTGAAGACGTGCGCCGCGATATGGAGTTCATTTTTGTCGAGGAGATCCACCAGGCCCTCGACGCGCTGATACCGGGTCTCACCGAGACCCGGTAGAGCTATTTTCCAAGGCGCTTCTTGCGGTACTCTTCGTACTCGCGCTTCAGTTCGGGTTCGTGGGGCGTGGAGTAGATGTCGCTGGATTTGTACTTGCCCGTGCGCAGCTTCATCTGGGTCCAGTCATCGTGTATGCGCGTTTCGACGGCGCGGTCGACGATCTTCTGCGCGAGCGCGGGCGGAATGAAGTAGACACCTTCGCGGTCACCCAGCACGATGTCGCCGGGCATCACCGTGGCCTCGCCGATGCGGACGGGAATGTTGATACCGGTGCACATCAAGTCGGTAAAGGCGGTCGGATCCTCGCCGCGATAGTAGCCTGCCATGCCGATGGGGTGGATGCCTTCGAGATCGCGAATCCCGCCGTCGATCACGAAACCGGCGCCGGTGGCCACATAGATGGCTGTGGCAAGGTTGTCGCCGATAATGGTACCGTTTACGACTTTTCCAAATATGTCGGCCACCAGGACATCGCCCTTCTGAAGCGTGTCGATGACCCACTGGTTCTGCCCACCGTGGCGCCCGGCCGCCGTGCCCTCCTTGGCGACGACATCGTTCACGTCGGGCCGCGACGGTATGTACTGCGCGGTAACGGCGCGTCCCACCAGTTTCTTGCCAGGCTGCAGGAGCCGCCACCCGCCTTCGTATTGATTATTGAAACCCGCCGCGCGCAGGACGGGCCAGACGTCTTCCATCGACAGGGCGCGTAATTTCTCCAGCAGGTCGTCGGGTACCTTGGGCCGCCCATCCGGGAAGCGCTCGTACGGGTTGCCGGCGGTGTACCTTACCAGATCTTCGCGAGTGAAGCGAAAGATCTGCGCGGGAGCCGGAACGGCTGCCGACAAAGCCGCCAAAAGCAAAATGCACTTTCTCGTCATGAAGTGCAATCTAGCACACGGGGCCGTGTCGTGATTCGCTGTGCAGCGCGGCGCAGCGGATGGCAAATACGCCACGGGCCAACTTCCGAGCTCTAGCGGAAGTCGTTGGGCACGCCGCAGGCCATCGGAACCGCACGAAGTGGCCAAACCATAGGTTCAGGCCGCGCCGCGTGGAAACGGTTGTTTAAACCGTTCCGGATTCCGGGGCGGACGTAGAAAAGGATGCGGAGGAATCTGCCGACGTCGGCGGCGACGTAAAAACGTCCGGAAACAGGCGAGACAGGCTAAGTGGGGAGTTGCCCGAGTCACCGAAAGGCTTGCGCTGCGGCGGGCACATCGGAAG
>CAZLOS010000135.1:0-13439 GCA_964561215.1 uncultured Solibacteraceae bacterium
GGCGGCGGGCCGCCCGCTCACCGCCGTGCTCGACGAGATCCGGGCCTGGTGGGGTGAGCAGGTGCGCCGAGGAGCCACCACCTTCTGGGAGGTCTTCGACGACCGCAGTGCTCCCGGCACCGGTCCCGATGGAACCTGCTGCCATAGCTGGGTTGGAGGCGGGGCGCTGATTCTCTCCCAGGAAGTGCTCGGCGTGAAGCCCGCGGCGCCTGGATTCACGAAGACCCTGATCGAGCCGAAATGGGCGGACCTCGATTTCGCGCGCGGAGCCGTGCCCACGCCGCAGGGCTTGATAGAGGTTTCGTGGGAAAAGAATAAGCGGCTTGAAATCAATATCCCAAAGATGGAAGTTGATGTAAAACTTTCGACCGATTCCGGTGAGCGCAAGGCCCAATTCACCGGGCCCGGCCGCCACACCATAGACATCCGCTGAGCGCCCTCGGGAGGTGCCGCCATGAAACGTGCGGTCCTGTTCGCCCTGATGGTATCCGCCTGCCCTGCGGGCGAGTGGAAGACCACTGTTCCGTTCACATACAACATCGAATACGGCTCGGGACATGTCGGCAGCGAGAAGTACCTGAAGATGATCGCCGAGGCCCCGCCCGACATGCTTCATGTGGGAGAGGACCTGCCGTTCTCCTCCACCTTCGGCACCAAGCGCGAGTACGCCGGAGTGAAGGCCAACCTGTTCAAACTGCTCACTGCGGAGGAGGTGCGGGCGAAGATCGCGGATCTGCGGCAGTACACCGCCAGTCTGCACAAGGCCGGGGTGAAGCTGGTGATCCCGTACATCTGCAACGAGCTGGCTTTCGGGGACCACGTGAAGCGCACGGGTTTCTTCGAGTTCTTCGACCACTGGGACCGCTACACCGAATTCGGTTATCCGCCGAAGCCCGGCGCGGATATCCTGCTGGCCAGGAAGCACTACCCGTTTCAAGGCATCCGGCGCAGCCACGCCGAGGAGGGCTTCTACCCCTTCAGGGTCTACTCGATGTGCACGAACAACCCCGAGTGGCGCGCCCACCTGCTGGCAGCGACGGCCAACGCCGCTCGCTGCGGCTACGACGGCATCTTCGTGGATGTCATGACACTGCACGACTACTGCCCGCACTGCCAGCGTTTATTCCGCGCCTATCTGGCGAAGAAGTATCAGCCTGCGGAACGACTTCGCCGTTTCGGCGTGGCCGAGGTGGAACGCATCTCGCTGGGAGTTCAGGGCGACGGCGCACTGTGGGTAGACACGCAGGCCTTCTGGGCTGACGCGAGCGCCGGGCTGCTGGCTGCCGTCGCGGCCGAGGGACGTAAGACGAATCCGAAGTTCTTCGCCGTCCCCAACTTAGGGCCATTAGCTCATGCGGACGGTGTGCAAAAACGGGTGCGCGAAGGCATGAACCCGTTCGCCTGGGCGCGAGCCACGGACTTGTTCCTGGTGGAAGAAATGCAGCGCCCCGGACATGTCCTCGGCGGCTACCTGATCCACAACATCCTGCAGCACAAGCTGGCCTTCGCCGCCGGGTTCCGCGCCGGCATGCTCCTCTATAAGGCGCAAGATCCCGTGGGGATCGAACTCTCCATGGCCGAGGTTGGCGCCGGTGGGGGTGGAGCATTGATCCAGGGCGGCTACAAGGCTCCCGAAAGCCGGCGCAAGTACCGCCAGTTCTTCGACCAGCACCGCGACCTATGGAACAGCTACGACAGCCTGGCCGAAGTCGCCGTGGTTTTCGACTACGACCAACTCCTCTGGCTGAACCGCTCGAACCTGCAGGCGGCCTATCGTCTGGTGGACTACCTGTCCGAGCGGCACATACTCTTCGACTTCATCACTCCGACCCAATTAACGAGGGCAAAACGGCCCCGTTATCAAGCGGTTATCACCCCATCGTTAAAGTACATGTCAGGTGCCGCTCTGACCGCGCTGCGCGAGTACCGGGCGAGAGGAGGGGTGTGGATCGACGCCGGCGACTCGGGACGTTACACCGACGCAGGCGTGTTGCGTACCACGTCCGCCGGTGCCAACGCGGGTTACGCCGGCCTGGATGAGCTGATACCCTACCCACGCTTTGCCGTCTATCTGATGAGAGAAGATGATGCCAATGAAATCAGTGAGATATGCGCGACACTGAAAGCTGTACTTGAGGGGGAATGCCCGCTGCCTCCCAGCCGAGTGAAGCGCGATCTTCAGGCGCTCATGGAGGCGAGTATCAAGCGGCCGCTCGCGGCGATCACCGACCCTGGCTTTGAAGCGGTGCGTGTCGCAGCCTATCGCCGCGTCTCGCCGCAAGCTGAGAGTACGGTGGCGCACCTGGTGAATTACGACTGCCAGATGCCGCTGGACGCCGGGGAGGATTGGAACCTGTCGCCGCGGCCCGCGCGCGATATTCCCGTGAGGATTCCGGCGCGGGGAGTGCGCAACATCCGCCTCATCGATCCGGACGGCGCGCCGCCCCAGGATCTCAAGTTTGCGCAGAAGGGGGACGCGGTCGAGTTCACGGTCCCGGAACTGCGGATTTACAAGATCGTCGAAATCAACGGGCGCCCAGCCGCAGCCCGGTGATGACCGGGAAAAGGAATTCCGCCGGACAAAAAAGGCCGGCCACCTTGCGGTGGCCGGCTCGGGCCGAAAACAGCCCAATGAGGCGACTTTGATTACCAGCTCAAGCGCATCGTCAACTGCAAGGTGCGCGGTGAGTTGTCCGAGTTCCGGTTGGTGATGATTCCATCGCTGCCGGGAAGCGTAGTACCGGGCATATTGAAGACGTTGTCCAGGAAGTCAACGTTCACGCGCAGTGCCACTTTCTCGGTCAATGCGACGGTCTTGAAGGCTGAGGCCGACATGTTCCAGCGCATCGGTCCAAGCACGAACTGGTTGCGCAACGGATGCAAACCGTTGTTGTAAGCCACCGGCTGGTTCACACCGTTGTTGAGCGTGATCCAAACCGTGTTGGTCTCATAGTAGTTGTACAACGGGTCGCTGGAACTGCCTCCGTTCGCCGGCCGTGGATTGATGTATTTCTGGACGGGCGTGTAGTCGCTAGGAACTCCCATGACGCCGTTAGGCTTACCATTGGACCCGTAACTGTTGATCTGGTTTGCGGGAATGTAGCCATTCCAATACAGCCAGCCGTCATAGCAGACGCCGCTACGGCAATCCTGAATCGGGTATTTCTTTCCGTAGACCTGGACGTCGCTCTGGGCACCCCAGTAGCTGGTGGGCAATTGGAAGTACCGGCTGATAAGCGAACCGTAGCCGGCCACTTGCCAGCCGCCGATCAGGGCGTTGAGGAGACGGCCCGAATCGCGGCCGATCATCTTCCCCTTGCCGATGGGCAGGTCGACCAGGAAGTTCCAGTTCACGCGGTGCTTGGGGATCGAAGTATCGCGGCGGTAGTACAGGAGCCGGTTGCGGGCGTTGTCATCCGCCGGGACGATCCCGGGCATGAACTGATTGGTGCCGGTGAGAGTATCGTCGCGCCAGCCGTCGCCGGCGACGCGCATTGCATTACTCATCACGTAGTACGCCTGGGCCGCCCAGCCTTTCGAGTAACGATGCTCGAACTCGAACTGGAAGCTGTTGTCGTTGGACCAGCCGGTCTTCTGATACCGCTGGATGGTCCCAAGTACAGTATTCTCGAACGGACGATTCACCACGCTGGCGTACTGCCCCGTGGGAGCCGGATTCTTGGTCGTCGCGTAGTAGACGTAGGTCGGCGGGTTGTCGTTATACGAGTTCCACTGCGCCATGCGGGCGCCGTGCGTACCGATCCAGCCGGCCTTCACCACGGTGTCGGTCATCAACTCGCGCTCCAGGGTCAAATTCCATTGGTGCGCCCTGGCGGTAGGCTGGTCGGGGTCCATATAGTAGGACGAGCCGCTGCCGCGAGTGATGCCGGTGACTTTGTTCACGTCGAGGGCATTCTTGCTGTTCTGGCCGGCCACGATCGTGGGGGCCGATCGCAGCATGTAGTTCGCCAGCCCGTCGGGGCTCTGCTCAGCCAGGTTCGGGTTGTTCTGGATGACGCCCAGGGACGGGACGGTCATGGCCGTGAGGCCCTGGAACAAGCGCAGGGATTCCGGATAAGCGAAGATGCTATAGCCGCCGCGAAGCACGGTCGGGCGGTTGGAGGATCCAAACCGGTATGCGAAACCCGCCCGCGGTCCGAAGTCGTAGTAATTCGAGTGGATCAAGGAACTGGGCAGGCCGGCCTGATCGGCGCTGATGTACTTCAACCCCAGGTTCTGATACGCCGCGGCGATCGACGGCAGCACATTACCCATCTTGGCGAGCTCGTCGAGCGATGTGCCCAGTACGACGGATTTCGATTTGTCATCGAACCCGATCAAGCCGTGGTTGGTTTCGTTGACCGGACTGTTGTATTCGTAACGCACCCCCATGAACAGGCTCAAGTGCGAGTTCACCTTGAAGTTGTCCTGGAAGTACAAGGACTTCTCGTTGTTACGCAGCCGGATCCAGGAGGGATTGAACCGGGCCCAATACGATCCCAAGCCCAGGTAGGTGTTGGCAGCGATGAAACCGGTGTAAGCGACAGGGCTGTATGCCGTACCCGATTTGGGATCGTAGAGTCCCGTCGCGTTACTGTTGAAGTTGACGCCGCCCTGGGTTTCCTGCTGGTCCTCCAACGTGTCCAGTTTCTCCAGCCGCAGACGGAAGCCGAATTGGAATTCGTGGCGCCCGTAGATCTTGGTGAAGTTCTGGTCGACGTTGGTGATCCAGGCATAGTTCAAGGTCGGATTGATGGAACTGTCGTACGACATGCCGCCGCTACCGCTGAAAGTGTATTGCATGCGCGGGAAGCCGATGCCGTTGAACGGATTGGACAGGCCCAACGTGCTGGCGATTTCCTCACCGTGGGTGTAAGGCAGTTGGCCGCGGTAGTCGCGGGAAACCGTAACCAACGTTTCGCTGAAGAACGTCGGCGAGAAGGTGTGAGTCCAGTTCGCCGCTCCATTGTCGTTCTGCCCTTCGTCGATGTAGGCGTTGGCCCGGCCGTCCAAAGTCGTGGGCGAACCGCCCCAGGGGTTGCTGGTACGTTGGCCGCTGGACGGGCTGTGCGTATAGCGGAAGGTGAGCTGATCCTTGTCGGTAAGCCGGTGATCGAAGCGCGCGGTCTCGGTGTGCTGCTTGGTGCGCACAAAACCGGTTCCATACCAGTTGCTGGCGATCAGCGGGTTGTCCGGCCGGTTGGGCATCGGTGTGATGCCGTAGAGATACTTCGCCAATGGGCTCTGCCTGGTGGTGGGGATCTGGTTGTTCACGTACGGCACGCGAGACCAATCCGAGCCGGTGCTCCAGGGATCGTAAATCGTGTAGCTGCGGCCGGATCCGTCCGTGAGACCGCTGAAATCGCCCTGACGCATGGCAGCCGTGGGCAGGGAGATACTACGCGTGCTCTCCTGGCGCAGTTGGAAACCTTCATAGGAGAAGAAGAAGAAGGTGCGGTTCTTACCGTTGTAAAGCTTCGGCAGAAAGACCGGGGCGCCTACGGAAGCGCCGAACTCATTGCGGGCCAGGTGCGGCGGGTTGGTGTAGTAGTCCTGCCGTGCGCGGGCAACGCCGATTCCGCTGTTGCGGGCCGTTTCAAACAGCGCTCCGTGTATTTCGTTGGAGCCCGAGCGCGTCGTCATAATGAAGGTTCCCGGCCGGTTCATCTTGGCGGATGAGACGCTCGTTTCGGCGCGGAATTCGCCGATGGTATCCAGCCCCGGCATACGGTTGGGCGCTCCTTCATATTCGCGGTTCGAAAGGACCGCGCCGTCCTGCACAAATTCGGAGGCATACTTAAGGCCGTAGACCTTGGGGACCGAGCCGGATTCCGTACCGGGCACGGTCATGTAAATCAACGTCTGGATCGTGCGGCCGTTGACGGGCAACTGCTCGATGCGCTGGCGTTCCAACACCGTGGCCACGGTGGCACTGGTGGTGGTGACCAACGGCGTCACGTCGCCGGCGACGGTCACTTTGGTTTCCGCCGTGGCCGGCTGCAGCGACACGTCGATGCTGGCAATCTGGCCCGCCATCAGGTTCACTTTGCCTTCCCATGCGTTCATTCCAGGCGCCTTGACGGTTACAGTGTAGGCGCCGATTTGGATAGATGGAAACAGGTAGAAACCCACACCTGTCGTCTCATTCGTGAATACGCGGTTGGTGGCAAGGTGAACGACGGTGACTTTCGCGGCCGGAATGACGGCCCCACTCGAATCCTTCACCGTTCCCTGAATGCTACCAGTTCCGGTTTGTGCCCAGCCGAATGTGGCTAAGCACAACAACAGCAAGGTCCCCAGCGGGACCCTCAGTCTTGAAAACATGAAGAAAACCTCCTCTCGATGGTTCGAATCCTTGTAAGCAAGGAGTGACTCCTTTTGCATGGCGAACTACTACCAGCCATTCCGTCCGGTTCGTCCAGAAGATGGCGGGTGCCATCGGCAAAGGAGATCAGGGACGTGATGTATTGCTGGTAGGACGTTTGTGAGGTGGTCGCATCCGAATGCGCCGCGCAATGGCGACGACAGGCGAGCCGGCGCTCACCCGCGCTGCCGCCGGGAAACGCGCTCCCCGTGTACCTCATGCCTTAGAACCCACCCATATTGCGACACTAGTAAATGGTCAACGAGACGACCACACCCACAAATATCCCCAAGCCTGCCGCAGGGCGAAGCGGTTGGCAAGGTTCAATGCGGTAGTGTTCGTGCCATGGCGTGTAAGTGCTTGTGGAATCATTTAAGTGAGGGGAGCTGCAAGCAGCCTGCATAACAATTCCGGTCACGTATCATACGCCCGCCCTTCGGGCCCGTGACGTTTGCCATAACGTTAATGATGTTGTATAATTATTAAAAGAAGTATGCGGGGAGGTGATGGGTGAGTATGTTGCTGCCATCGTCGCGAGAACGCCTGCCAGCAGATGGTTTGAGCATGGACCGAGTGCAACAGCAACTGGAGCGGATGCTCTGCCATCCAGTGTTCAAATCCGGAAAGCGATGCCCGGGGATGCTGCGTCACATCGTCGAGCAGGCCCTGGCGGGGAAGGGTGACACTCTCAAGGAACGCACGATCGGCGTGGATGTCTTCGGCCGTGATCCCGACTACGACACGAATGCGGATCCGGTGGTCCGGATCACGGCCGGTGAACTTCGTAAGCGCATCGCACAGTATTACCATGAGCCGGGTCGGGAACAAGAAATCCGGATCGAACTTCGTCCGGGATCGTATGTTCCCGAATTCCATCGGCCGCTCCCGATGATTTCCCGCTCACAGCCGGGGCTGAGGTGGACTCGAACGTCGTGGACGATTGCGGGGGGTGCAGCCATCGCCCTGTTGGCAGCATCCTCCTGGTTCTGGTTTGCACGGTCCGGGCATGGCGCCCTTGACCGTTTCTGGGCGCCCGCGCTGGGTTCACCCAAACCTGTATTGCTATGCGTAGGGCAGCGGCAGTTTTTCGCCTGCGGAATGGAGTCGCGGGACCGCCTCAACCCGGACGTTGCCAGTTTCGGCGGGAAGCGCGTGCCGGACTCCCCTGTGCCGCTGCTGATGCTCTATTACCTGGGTAGCCAGAATGTGGGGCTGCCGGACGCCAGCACGCTGGCCCGTATCGCGGGTGTGATGCAGAGCAAAGGCGTGGAATACCAGATACGCGGGGAGAGTTCGACGACGCTGGCAGATCTGCGCAACGGTCCGGTCGTGTTGGTGGGAGCGTTCAACAACGAGTGGAGCATGCGTCTGGCGGGTGCAGCCCGTTACCAGTTTCGACGGGAGGATCCCATCTTCTCCGTCGTCGATCGCGAACGCCCTTCAGATCGCAAGTGTTCCGTGGATTATTCAAAACCCTATCTGCAACTGACGGAGGATTACGCCCTGATTACCCGTGTACAGGATCCTACAACGGGGCGGCTGGCCGTGCTGGCGGGCGGCTTGACCGGCTATGGCACGCAGGCGGCCGGGGAGTTCCTCAGCGAGCCATCGTACATGGAAGCGTTTGCGGCGACAGCCCCGGCTGGTTGGGAACGCAGAAACGTCCAGATCGTAATAAAGACCAAAGTCATTCGAGGCAACTGCGGGCCTCCCGTTGTCATAGACAAGTACCTCTGGTAGGCAGGGCGGCCGCGCACTCTTCGACACCGACAAGAATAGTCCTTGCCCAACGGCGGCAGCCGCAATACACTGATCACAGCACTTGAAGCCGATCGAGCAAGGAGAAGGCGATGGGCTTGCTGGCGGTGTGTATGGAAGACACCACGCTTCTGAATCTCACCAATGTCGCTCTGGGGCTGGCGGCGCTCATCATCTTTGTGGCGATCGCATCCGCGGTCATCCACGAATTGATTTCCCGCGGGAAGCGGCGCCCCAGCTTCCACTGAGGCCCGGCTACCAAGGCGGCGCGAACGCCGGGTAGGGGTGATAGATCCGGGTCCATGCAACGGGCTGCGTGTAGTCCCTGCCGTGATGGAAGTTCCACACGTTCTCAAAAGTCTTTTCCGCGAGTTCCAGACCGGTCACCAGAAACAGGTTGGCGCGGTAAAGCGTGCCGAGGTCGGACGGGTGGTCGATGATCTCCGCGAATTTCTCCGTGGTGCGGCGGCCTAAGCGGCGCGCTTCGCGCACCATCTCCATGGAGGCGTCCAGGCGGCGGACGAACCCGGCCTCGCCACTCCGCTTGCGGTCCCGGAAAGCGTCGTCGAATGCCAGATAGGCGCGGCGGGCGGCGACCAGCGTGCGCAGCAGCATCGCGTAGGACTCCGTCTTGTTGATCAGGTACGCCAACTCCGCCTTGCCGCGCGGGGCGGCCAGCGGCCCGGCCGAGCGCAACTCGCGGGCGGCGCGGTCCAGCAATCCCGCGGCATGCTCAAACTGCTCGATGCGCTTCGCGCTCGACTTGCGGAAGCCGTCCCAGTTCCCGGGTCCGTCGAAGTGGTTGGCTTGGCGGTAGAAGCCATAAGCGTGCGACACCTCGGGAATCACACCGCAGCAACCGAAATTGCCCGCGCCGGTCCAGCCGAGGTACTCTTCGTTCTCTTCCAGCGTGGCGAAGGCCGTTTCGACATTCTTCTGTGCGCGCTCGCCGAACAGGCGGGCGGCGTATTCCGAGTAAAACTCCTTGGGGGTGAGGTGCGGGCGCCATGCGCCGGCGGCCAGGTAGAGAGTGTTCTGCTCGGTGCCGCGCGCGCGGTTGAGCTGGCCCGCGAACCCGGCGACGCCGTTTTCGAGCGAACCTTCCAGCATGCGGTCCTTGTAATACAGATTGACGTTGAACTGCATGCCGAACATGGCGCTGTCGTCATCCATGCGCGGGACGAGCGTGCGTTCGCGCGCGCCCATCCCGCCGAAGTACTCCATGGGCACGCCGGCCGGGGTCCAGATGGCGCGCGATTCCATGTCGGTGAACGGCACGTCCTTCGGGAACATCTTGTCGATGAACGGCAGCAGATAGCCGCGGCCGATGCCGCCTATGGCGATGCGGGCGCGAGGCGCCACGCGGTCGCGGGCCTCCAGGGCCTTAAGCGCGATGTGTACCGAGCCGATGTTCGAGTCGCGCACAATTCCCGGTTTGCGTTCGTAGCCCTTATACGGATCCCACAACTTCAGCACGCCGTCGAAGCGCGCCCGCTCCCGCTCGAAAAGGCCCTGGTCCCCGGGATCCGGGCAGTCCGGGTACATCTCGGGAAGATACAGGATGTAGCCCTCGGCTTCGGGGTAGGTTTCGGCCAGCGCTTTGACGCGTTCGGCGTTGATCTCGTGGAGCACCGGATCCGCCGGGCACATATGCGTGCCGAGGATGGGGTGGAAGGGCAGTTGGAGGTTCGTCGCGCGGCGCGCGAAACGGGCGTGGTTGCCCTGGAGCGTCGTGGGATCGATGCACAGCCAGACCTTGATGTGGCGCGTGCGTGCGTAGCGGATGATCTCGCGCAGGAAATCCCCCGCCACGCGGAAGGCCTGCTCCGGCGTTTCGACGTGTTGGAATTCGGCCGGCGCCATGCGCTCGCGCCCGCGGAAATGCTCGCGGCCCACCTCGATGTCCTTGGTGAGCTGCGAGCCGTAGTGGTAGCGCCAGCTCATGTAGCCGGTTTCCTTCGCGGTGGCGTCGCCCAGGAGCTTGTGCTCGCCGCGATAGGCGAAATCGATCCACGGCTCGTGCTCGAACCAGAAGAACTGCAAGTAGTTCATCTTCATCTTCGCCATCTGGTCGAGAAACGCTTTCACTTCGCTCAGATGCCAGATGCCGCGGTTGGGGTAAATGTTCGAGATGAGCAGGCCCCGGCGCGGAAACGGGGTCTCGACTTTTAGTTGGACGTCGGGCGCACGCAGGTCGCGGACGGGTTCGGGCAGGATGTCCCTGGTGATGAGGAAAGTGGCGCCGAAGCGTTCGATGAGGTCGTAAACTGCGTAAAGCGTCGCCGCGTCGTCGTTGCCCGCGGCCACGAGCACGTCGTACGCGCCGGTCTTCGCGCGCCACAGCACGAAGCCGTCCTGCTTGAGGCCGTCGAGCGGCGCCAGCTTGCGCGCGAGCGGGCCTCCCACCACGATGTTGAGCATCCCGCTCCGCAAAGCGTCCGGCGCGACGATCTGCAGACGAACGCCGGCGATGCTTTCCACGTAGCGCCGCAGTTCCGTGGCGGCGAACTGGTCCGGTTCCGCGGATACGATCACAGCCTCGGCTTTCCCGTCCCGCGCGATGAACGCGCCGCCGGCCATGCAGGGCAGCACGAGGGCGGCGAACACCATCAGAATCCTCATGGAATCACCTCGTCATGGCAATGATACTCTAGTGGTCAAGACCCGCCGGGACATGCCGACAAAACTGCAATTACTCGAACGCCAGATCATCCGCTGTGAGCGCTGCCCGCGCCTGATCGCCCATTGCCGCAGCGTGGCGAAGGTGAAACGCCGCGCCTACCAGGATTGGGACTATTGGGGCAAACCCGTACCTTCTTTCGGCGATCCGGAAGCCTGGCTGCTCATTGTGGGGCTTGCCCCGGGCGCTCACGGCTCTAACCGCACGGGCCGCATGTTCACGGGCGACGGCTCGGGCGACTTCCTCTATCCCGTGCTGCACGCCGCGGGTTTCGCTTCGCAGGCCGAAAGCGCGTCGCGCGACGACGGCATGGTGCTGCACGGCGCTTACATCACGGCCGCGGTCCATTGCGCGCCGCCCGGCAACAAGCCGTCGAGGGAAGAAATCACCGCCTGCCTCCCGTACCTGGAACGCGAATTCGACCTGCTGCCGAACCTGAGAGTGGTGATTGCCCTGGGGCGTATCGCTTTCGACGCGTATCTGGAGATGCTCGCCGGCCGCGGGCTTATTTCGAGCCGCGCCGGCTTCAAGTTCGCCCACAATTGTCTTTACAGTACCGGGGAAGGTCAGCCGCTTCTACTGAGCTCTTACCACCCCAGCCAGCAGAACACGCTCACGGGACGGCTCACCGAAAGAATGTTCGCCGGGGTCTTCGAGCGAGCCAAGGAGGTGCGTGTTGAGAATCCTGTTGCTGGTTTTACTGGCCTGGCCGTGTCTGGCTGAGGGCGGTTTCACCAAGGAATTGTGGTCCTCCGCGGCCGGGATTTACGCGCGCACGCTGGAGCACCCGTTCCTGAAGGGCCTCGGCGACGGAACGCTCCCGCGGGAGCGGTTCCGCTTCTACCTGCTGCAAGACGCCAAGTACCTGCGCGCGTATTCCCAAGCGCTGAACATCCTGGCCGCGAAGGCGCCCCGGGAAGAGTGGGCAGTCACGCTGGAGACGCACGCGGTGGACGCACTGCGCACCGAACGGCGGCTACATGAAAGCATCCTGCGTTCCCATGGCGTAACCGACAAGGAGATGCGCGCTGCGGTGATGGCGCCTAGCAACAGGGCCTACGCAGATCATTTGCTCGCCGCAGTGCACCAACGCCCGTTCGGCGAAGCGCTGGCGGCCATGCTGCCCTGTTACTGGATCTACTGGGAGGCCGGCAAGGAGCTGCGGAAGCGCGGGTCGAGCGATCCGGACTACCGCAGGTGGATCGAGCAGTATTCCGACCCGGCGTACGGCAAGGCTGTCGCGCAGGTCCTGGCCATGATGAACGAGGAGGCGCGCACCATGTCGCCGCAGTCGCGGGCCCGGGCAGTGGAACTCTTCACGCTCGGCGCGCGCTACGAGTACATGTTCTGGGACATGGCCTGGCGCCAGGAACAATGGGTCCCGTAACGCGTCAAGGCCGGGGCGCGGCAGATGCCGGGTTTTGCGCCGCGATCGCCTGGTCGATCTTAGCCAGGCCCTGCTTCACGGTGTCTGCGTCGGGCGCATTAGGAGCGAACTTCAGATAGTTCGACATCTGCTCGCGGGCACCGGTGAGGTCCTGTTTGTCGGCCAGGAGGATTCCCAGCAGATGGTTCGCCCGAGGGATGCGATGCTGGGTGTCCAACTTGATGGTTTCGCGAGCGCTTTTCTCGGCGGCATCGCTCCTTTGGAGATTGTAATTGGCGACGGCGTTGATGAAGTAAGCGTTGGGAAAATCCACAGGGTTGAGTTTCAGGACCCGCTCAGTGGTGTCGGCCACGTCCTGCCACTTGCGCTCGGAGGCCGCCATAGCCGCCAGGCGCATATACGGATTTACGTACTTGCCATCGGCCGCCAACGACTTCTCGTATGCCTTGCGCGCCTCGGCCGGATTCCTGGTCTGCTCGTGCACGACGCCCAGTTCATACCACGCCGCTGCATACTCAGGGTACAGGTCGACGGACTTCTGGAGCTGGGTTCGGGCATCGTCCCACTTCTTCTTCTTAGAAGCTTCCCGGCCCTTTTCGTAGGCTTTCTTGGCGTCCTTGGGCGCCATCAGGCTGGTCATGCTGATAGTGGAACCCTCGGCGTTGCTGAGGCGGCGTAGGATGATGGTGCCGACGTCCGGGTTGTCCATGACGCGGCGGCCGGCCAGCGAAACCGGTTCAGAGTGATAGCCGGCCAGTACGGCACGTAGTTCGCAACCCGTCAAGGCGCGTTCAGTTATGCCGCTGCCGCCCGTGGAACCAGTCCTACCCCATGATCCACCTCCCATGCCGCTCGAGCCAAAAGGCCCACCGCCTCCGGTACTGGCATCGGCAATCATGCCCTGATTGGCCCCCAGTTGGAAGCTGAATCGGCCTTTGGAGTCCGTGTAACCCTGGGGCCGTGGCGAACCTGAACATACCAGTTCGATCACCAACGACTCCGGCGGCGGAGTCCCATCCTGCAGGACTACTTTGCCGGAAACATAGATCGGGCGCTCGTAGCCCCCCATGGTGTTCGAGTCAGGTTGCCGCGAAGGGGTCGAGGGCCACTGAGGGTTCTGGGGTGTGGTGGGACTGGTTGGAACGGTGGGCGTAGTCGGTGTCGTTGGCGTGGTGGGGGTGGTTGGCGTGGTGGGGGTGGTGGGCGTCGAAGTGCCGCCTCGCGACCCGCTTTGCTGGCCCATTAGCGCC
>CAZLOS010000136.1:0-13379 GCA_964561215.1 uncultured Solibacteraceae bacterium
TTAGGGCTTACGCGGAAGCCCTTCGTTACGCCCTTGGGAACTGCGGCCACCGAAGCCGGATTGGTCGAGCGTCTGGCGGCGGATTGCGGCTCAGGCGCGGAACTGGAAGACTATTGCCACAGTACGGAGCATTCCATCGAGTTCCAGGTTCTCTTTCTCCAG
Source organism: uncultured Solibacteraceae bacterium (assembly GCA_964561215.1). GTDB lineage: Bacteria > Acidobacteriota > Terriglobia > Bryobacterales > Bryobacteraceae > JAJFUV01. The sequence continues at coordinate 163 of CAZLOS010000136.1, forward strand.
CATTTGTTCGGAGCCGGCGTCCGCATCCTTCCGATCCTGGTGGGCCCCTTCTCCCGCGGACTGGCCAAGGACGGGGTGCCCGAGGATGTCCCCGAGGTGAAACGAGTGTTCGAGGCGCTGGCCGGATTGGCCGGGCGCGAGTCGGAACACCTGTTCTGGGTGCTGGGCATCGACCTGGCGCACGTGGGGCCCCGCTACGGCGACGAATTCGCCATCCAGGCGGCGGAAGAGCCGGCGAGGCGGGTCGAAGCCCTGGACCGTGCCCGCCTGGACCGCATCTGCGCCGGCGACGCCGCCGGGTTCTGGCGTCAGCTCGCGGAGCCGCGCGATGACCTCAAGTGGTGCGGAGCGAGTTCTCTCTACCTCTTCCTGAAAGCCGTGCCGCGGGCGCGGGCCGCCGTGGCCGCTTACCAGCAGTGGAATATCGACGGGGAGAGCATGGTAAGCTGCGCCGCGCTGCACTTCCGCACCGAATCCTAGCCGCGATCCGGCGGGAGAATTCCAGGCGCGCGAGCCCACTTATTCCCTTGGGAATCTTGCGCTTGCTCGAAGTCTGGCGGCGCCGGAGAGGCCGTCGCCGCGTCCTCTTCGTGTGCCTGGGAAACTCCTGCCGCAGCCCCATGGCGGAAGCTTTCGCCCGCTCCTTCGGCGGGGACATCCTGGTTGCCCGCAGCGCCGGCATTCTCCCATCCCGGGGGATTTCCAGCCTCAGCCGCCGCGCCATGGCGGAGAAGAACATCCCCATCAGGAAACGCGCGCCGCGCCTCGTTTCGGGCTATGACTTGTCGGCTTTCGACCTGGTTGTAAACATGACCGGCCGGTCCATGACCTTCGCCGGCGCGGGCACCTTGCTGGAGTGGCAAGTGGCCGACCCCGCGGGCGAGCCGTTGGCCTCCCACCGCGCGGCGCGAGACCGCATCGAGAAACTGGTACGCAACCTGGTGGCGAACCTTCGTTACCGCGATGGATTCGCCCCGCGACGGGACCGCGCCCACCGCGCAACGCATCGTACTAGAACGCTTCTACTACCTTTTTCCTAGGACTCATTGAGCTGGTTCCGGTACCAGCAAGCCATGGCTTCATACAGGGCCACCGCTTAGGTTGTATACGGAGGAGAAAGCGTTTGACTATGTCCAAGCATTGCCCGACGATGATTGCCCTATCGCTCTTGCTGGTGTCCACATGCACGGCGACCCCATTGGTTTATGGGACTCATGTGGACCAGTCCCAGTGGAGCGGTACCCGGTCGGCGCCATGGGATGGTCTGGTAGGCAACGGAGCCTGGGACGATTTTTCTATTGGTTGGAGTGTTACCCTCGATGCGGGCGTGTACCATTACGAATACACCTTCGGGGGGCTGTCGGGAAAGGCCTTGAGCCATGTGATTCTCGATCTGAGCGATAACTGCACAGCTACCAACCAGTGCGTGTACAACACCGCTTATAACGTAGCCGGCACGCCGCAATTGAGTTTCGGTACGTTTGGCAGCGGCCCGGGACAGCCAGGTTTCCCCATCGGGACCTCGATCACGGGCGTCAAGTTTGACAGCCTTCCGGATGGGGTCAGCACGATCGGCTTCGATTCCCTGCGGGCGCCGATGTGGGGTGATTTCTATGCCAAAGACGGCAGGGATTCCAGTACCGGCGCCTGGAACTATGCCTACAATTGGGGCCTGATCGACTTAGAGATCTGCCGCAACGCCAGCTTTTACGTCGCGGTGCCTGATACGACCGGTTCCGGCGTGCCTGAACCCGGCTCGTGGTTGCTGATGGTGAGCGGCGGATTGATGCTCGGGCTGGGGGTATGGCGCCGCGCGGGCAGGCGAAGCTAGGATCCGGGCCGGCTGAAGCTCTTAATCGGGGACGGCGGCCATCCAGTAACCCGGCCGCGTCCTCACCTTGGCCTTCGGGTTGCTCGTGACCACCACGTGGATGTTGTGGAAGCCGCCTTCCAACTTGTTGTTCGGACTGTAGCTGATGATGTACTGGGCGTGCAGTTCGCCGCCGATCTTTGCCAGGGCATCCTCTAAGCCCCGTCTCGAGCTGAAGGAGTACTCCCTGCCTCCCGTGTAGCTGGTGAGGACTTCCGCCGGATTGGCCACAAAGATGCCCTTCACCTGCTTGAAGATCTCCACGAACATCGGGATGTAGTTGCCGTACATGCCGGCTCCGCCAAAAGCCGCCACGGTGGTCGGAGTAACCGCGGCCCCCGGCGGCAGCGTTCGGGCGGCGGTCGGGATGGCGTCGGGCCGCGGCGGCTGCGGCCTGCCCAGCAAGGTGGTCACCATGCGGTTGATGTTCACGGTGTAGGCCTGAATGTTGTTGATCTGCGCCTCGGTCATCACCTCGCGCACATGTCCTTCGCTACCCCCGTCGCGCGTCTCGGCGATGAGCAGGATCACACGCCGCCGGTCCGCCGGACGGCGCCGCAGCATGCGCACGCTCTCCCCTATGGCGTCGACAACGCGGCTGGTGGTGCTCCCGGCGTTGATCTTCTTGATCGCGTCGGTGACCTTCTTGCCGTCGTTGGTGAAGTCCTGCATCACGCGGAGGCGGTGGTCGAAGGCCAGCACGGCCACCTCGCCCTGTTCGCCGGCGATCAAGCCTTCGATGAGCGGCCCGATGGTTTTGATCTTGTCCAGCACGGGCTCGGCCCCGGCGTTCGCCTGAATCGCCACCACCAATGAGATGGGGATGTAGCTCACCTCAACTTTGATGTTCTGGAGCGATTCGTTGTCGTAAAGCCGGAACTCCTGCGGCTGCAGGCCGTTGATGAAGTTGCCGCCGCTGTCGGTGACGACGGTCGGTGCCACCACGACGTTCACGGTGGTTTTGAACGGAGTGGTGGGCTGGGTTTCCTGCGCCAGCAGCATCGTGCCGGCGAACAATATCCAGAAGAATGGCTTCATGGCTCTCAATAAAGTGGACGCCGTGACCCGGCCCGGCGTTTCCCGCCTTAGCCGTGGCTGGTTTTCCCCGCCAGGAGTTCCAACATGTGGGGAACTAATTCCACGATAGCATCTAATGATTCGACGGCAGCGCGGGGCGACCCCGGCAGATTGACAATAAGAGACTTGCCGGCGATCCCGGCCACGGCGCGGCTGAGCGCGGCCATGGGCGTCTTCCGGCAGCCTGCGGCGCGCATGCGTTCCGCCAGGCCCGGAATTTCCCGGTCCAGCACCTCGCGCGTGGCCTCCGGCGTCACATCGCGCGCGGCGATGCCGGTGCCGCCAGTGGTAAAAACGACCTGGATTTCGCCGAAGGCAGCCAGCGTCCGCAGTCGCGCGGAAATCTGGTCCTGTTCGTCGGGCAGGGTCTCCGTGATGGCCACTTCCCAGCCGAGTTGTTCGAGCCGGCTCTTCACCGCCGGGCCGCTTGCGTCGGCGCGCTGCCCGGCAAAAGAGGAATCGCTGATCGTAAGCACCGCGGCACGGATCATTTTCTTCTCCCCTGGGTTGCCCGGCGGTAGCTGCCGCTTTCGCCGCCAGTCTTTTCGAGCAAGACGATCTCGCGGATTTCAATGCCTTTGTCGAGCGCCTTGGTCATGTCGTACACGGTGAGCGCGGCGACGGCCGCGGCCGTGATGGCCTCCATCTCGACGCCGGTGGGGCCGGTGGAACTCACGCTGGTGGTGATTTCGATGCCGCGCGCGCGCACGACAGCCTCTACGTCGACGTGCGACAAAAGCAGCGGGTGGCAGAGCGGGATCAGGTCCGAGGTGCGTTTGGCGGCGGAGATGCCGGCGATGCGCGCGATTTCGAGCGGATTGCCCTTGGGATTCCCGGCGAGCTGGCGCAGCACGGAAGGACGCATGGTGACGAAGGCCCGCGCCCGCGCCGTGCGCGTCGTATCCGGTTTCTCGCTGACGTCCACCATCCGCACCTCTCCCGCCTGGCCGTAGTGCGACAAGGTCTTTTTCATTTGAGCAGCACCTCGATCAGTTCGCCTTCCCGCCACATCTCGCGCGCGGCATCGGCCACCAGGAATGCGTTGGCGCGCACCATGGCAGGCACGTCGCTCGAACCTTTCCAGCCGAGCGGCGTCAGGCGCCCGTCTTCACCGAGACGCGCCGGAAGGAAGCGCGTGAGGCCCGGTCTGTGCCGGAAAACCGCGGCGAGCGGGGCCTGGGTGAAGGCGAGCGGCGCTTCCCGCTGCCCGCCCAACAATTCGACGGCGGCGCGCGCGAACAGCTCGAACGTCGCCATGGTGGAAGTCGGGTTGCCTGGGAGTCCGAAAAAGAAAGTCCCCCGTGCACGGCCAAAAACCAGTGGGCGCCCCGGCTGGACCAAAACGCGGTCGAAGAAGAACTCCGCGCCGAGGGCGGCCAGCACCGGCTCCAACACGTCGTACTTACCGGCAGAAACGCCGCCGCTGACTAGCAAAAGGTCAGCCTGCAGGCCGGGTACGAGCGCCTCGCGAGTCGCTTCATGCGTGTCGCGCGCGACCGGCAGGATTTCCGGCTCGCCGCCCGCTCGGCGTACCTGAACGGCGAGCGAGTAGGCGTTCGAGTTGCGCACCTGGAAAGGAAGCGGCGAGGCGTCAACCGGAACGATCTCGTCGCCGGTCGGGAGAATGGCGACGCGCGGCCGGGTGTAGACATCCAGTTGGGCGTGACCGGCGGCGGCCGCCATGGCGATTTCGGCGTAGCCCAGGCGAGTACCGGCCTCGATGAGCACGCCGCCTTGGCGGGCCTCGTGGGCTCGGGGATTGATGAACTGGCCGGCCGGGGAAGGCTCCCCGATGTGAACGCGCCCGCCCTCGCGCCGGGTGTACTCGACCATCACGACCGTGTCGGCGCCCTCGGGGACCGGCGCGCCCGTCATGATTTCGACGGCCTCGCCCGCGCCGACGCAACCTGTGAAGATCGTTCCAGCCCTCACTTCGCCGATGATGTCGAGCGTGCCCGGAAGATCCGCGGTTCGCACGGCAAAGCCATCGCGCATGGAGCGCGCTAGAGGAGGATAGTCGCGGTCGGCGGCGACCTGTGAAGCCAGCACCCGCCCGGCGGCGTCTTCGAGCTCTACCGTCTCAACGGTCGGAGTGCGCCGCGCACTCAATACGCGCTCGATCACGCATTGCCGCGCCTCGCGGAAGCTCAGGGTGGGCACCAAGGCCATTCTAACAACCTCTGGAGTTTCAGATGGGTACGCCCGCCAGCCGCGCGATGGCCAGTGCGTTGGCTTCCTGTGTTACGCCCGGCTTGACGAGATAGTCGAAGTCCAAAGCGTCCGTTCCATTGCGCGAGCCCATGTGTATGTTGGCGCCGTGTAAACCGTCGAGTTCGGCGATCTCCGTGAGTGCCAGATCGTGTGTCGAGACCGCTCCCAGCGCTCCTGCTTTCGAAAGAGTGCGAAACACGGACTCAGCCGCTATTCTGCGGTCGCGAGAGTTGGTTCCGCTGAAGATCTCGTCGATCAGGAACAGTACGGGCGGCTGCTCCGCGGACAAACGCAGAATCTCGCGGAGCCGTTCGACCTCGGCGAGGAATTTCGATTTGCCGTCCTGGACGGAATCGAGGATCGAAATGCGCGCACCGGCGCGCCGGCGAACGCCAACACTGCATTCAGGCCAATAGCACGGAGCAGCGTGCTCTTGCCGGACATGTTCGAGCCGCTGATCACATAGAAGTATGTGCCGCCCTGCGAGAGGTGCACGTCTTTGCGGATCGTAGTGCTCTCCGCTAGCAACGGATGTGCGAGCCCGCGCGCCTCGTAGACTCTCTCATTCGGTTCAAGTTTCGGAAACGGATCATCGGGGTGCTCGCTTGCGTACCACGCCAGGGCGGTCAGCGCCTCAAATTCCGCCCAGGCATCCAGCCAATCGCGTAGCGACTTGCGGAAGAGCCGCAGCCGCTCGTCTCCCTGCCGCGCATAGTTCCTTGTGGCAAACCATGCGACCGGAACGGCGAGCGGCGGATACCAGAGCGGCACAGTATGCCTGGCGAGAGCCATGTATCCGGAAACGGCCATCAGCACGAGCGATGCGATCAGCACCAGCGCAGACACAACCTGCTTCGTCTGCAGCCGATCCATGCCTTTTTCAAATCGCCTAAGTTTGCCTTGGTATTCCGCGAGAACGGCGGACATGACTCCAGTCTACAGGCAAAGCGCGTCCGTCCAGTCCTGCTACCATCAAGCAGATGGCACTCGGTGATATCGCGAAGCAGTTGGCGCAGCAGGCGCTGGTCGATCAGGTTACGCCCAAACCGTCCAGTCCGGCTCAAGCCGAGAGCGTGGGCGCCGTGATGCTGGGAGAGATCCAGGCGATGCAGCGGGCCTGTAAGGAAGACGAGGAACTGGTGGTCCTGTTCCGCTCCGGGCCGGAGACGGTTCGGGTGTTCGAGATCATCGTGCCATCCTGGCCGGTGATGGTGCTGGCCGGCGTGGACGAGTCGAGGCACACCACGCGAGTCGTGACCACGGCCGAGTCCGTCCAACTGGTCTGCAAGGTCATGAAGGTGCAGCCACCCGCAAAGCCTGCCCGGCTGGGCTTTCGGATCCCGAAACCGAAACCGGAGTAGAGTTCGTTCCTGTCCATGCCCCTGTGCGCCCGTCCGGCGCCGTTCCCGCTAAGATGTTTCTGTATGGCTTGCCTCCTGCTTCTACTGGCTTGTGCCCTCATGGCCAATGGGGCGCCGCCGCCCCGCGCGGCCAAGGCGTTCCCATTGGACTACGATCTTCATGACTTTCCCAACGGCCTGCGGTTGGTGACCATTCCCACCGAGTATCCAAATGTAGTGGCGCTGTACATCGTGGTCCAGGCCGGTTCGCGCAACGAAGTCGAACCCGGAAAGAGCGGCTTCGCGCACCTGTTCGAGCACATGATGTTCCGCGGTACGAAGCAGTTTCCACCGGCGCGCTACGAAGATGTCCTGAAACAGGCCGGGGCTGCTTCGAATGCATACACGAGCGACGACCTCACCGTCTACCACACCACCTTCAGCAAGGACGACTTCGACGCCATCGTCATGATGGAGGCCGACCGCTTCCAGAATCTCGACTACACCGAGGCGGCCTTCCGCACCGAAACGCTGGCGGTGCTCGGCGAGTACAACAAGAACAGCGCTTCGCCGCCCGTGAAGCTCAACGAGGTGCTGCGCGACACGGCCTTCGACAAGCACACCTACAAGCACACCGCCATGGGTTTCCTCAAGGACATCGAGGACATGCCCAACCAGTACGCGTACAGCCGGCTGTTCTACAAGCGGTTCTACCGGCCCGAGTACACCGTCATCGTGGTGGCGGGCGACATTACGAAGGAACGCTCGCGCGCCACGGTGGAAAAGTACTGGGGCAAGTGGCAGCGCGGCGACTACCGGCCGGTTATACCAACAGAGCCGCCGCCTTCCGGCGGGCCGCGCGCGAATCAAGTCGGCTGGCCCACGCGGACGATGCCATGGATCAACGTCGCCTACCGCGCTCCGGCCTATACCGACACAGAGATCGACAGCGCCGCCCTGGACCTGCTGGCCTACATCGGCTTCTCGGAGACCTCGGACCTTTATCAGAAGCTGGTCATCAAGGAGCAGAAAGTGGATGCGTTCGGGGCGGGGAATCCGGATCACGTCGATCCCTACCTGTTCCGCATCGAAGCCCGGCTGAAGAACCCTGCCGAGATGGATGCCGTCCGGGATGAAATCCTCGCCACGGTCAACGCGTTTCGCGAAAACAAAGTGGCGGCGGAGAAGTTGGAAGCCGTGAAGCGCCATCTGCGCTACCGGTTCGCGTTGTCGCTCAATTCGAGCGAAGCCGTCGCGGCCGTGGCGGCACGCTACTGTTCTTTGCGGCGCACCCCGGAAACCATCAATCGTCTTTACGATCTGTACGCGCGCGTCACGCCGGACGACATCCGCAACGCCGCGCGCAAGTACCTGGTGGACCAGGGCCGCACCATTGTCACGCTGACTTCGGGAGGCGCCAAGTGAAACTCCGTCTACTGTTCGCCGCCATCGTCATGATCACGACACTCCACGCCGCCTCCGGCATCTCGACCGTCGCGCTGCCCGGCGCGTCGCCGCTGGTGACCATCCGGGTGGTCTTTCTGACCGGTTCGGCCTCCGACCCAGCCGATAAGCCCGGCGCCGCCTCGCTGACCGCCGCCATGCTGGCGCGCGGCGGGACGCGCACCATGACCTACCAGCAGATCCTGGACGCCATGTTTCCCATGGCCGTCTCCGTGGGTGCGCAGGTGGACAAGCAGATGGTGGTGTTCAGCGCCACCACGCACGTCGATAACCTGGAGGCGTTCTACAAGATTTTCCGAGACATGCTGCTCGATCCCGGCTGGAGGCGGGACGATTTCGAGCGATTGCGCGACGACGCGGTCAACTACCTGCGCGTGAGCCTGCGGGGCAACAACGACGAAGAACTGGGTAAAGAGGTCCTGTATAACGAAATATACGCCGGCCACCCATACGGGCACAACAATGCGGGTGCCGTGGCGGCGCTCAAGAGCATGACCGTCGAGGACTTGAAGCGCTTCTACTTCACCCGATTCACGCAGAAGAACCTGGTCCTCGGCGTCGCCGGCGGTTATCCGCGCAACTTCCTGGTCCGCATGCAGGCGGATTTCGCGAAGCTCCCGAACTCCGCGCCCCCGGTTCTGGAACTGGCCGCGCCCGAGCGCAGCGAAGCCCCGCGCATGGTGATGATCGAGAAGGACACGCGGGCGGTGGCCTATTCGCTGGGCTTTCCGATCGATGTGAAGCGCGGCCACCCGGACTACCCGGCGCTGCTGGTGGCGCAATCCTACCTCGGCCAGCACCGCATGAGCGGTGGGCGGCTCTACGAGCGGATGCGCCAGGTGCGCGGCCTCAACTACGGCGACTACGCTTACATCGAATACTTCCCGCGCGGCATGTTCCAGTTCGAGCCCGACCCGAACCTGGCGCGCTCCCAGCAGATCTTTCAAGTCTGGATCCGCCCCGTGGACCCGGCTACGGCGCACTTCGCACTGCGGTTGGCGCTCTACGAATTCGACAAGCTGGTGCGCGAGGGGATGGATCAGGAGAGTTTCGAGCGCACGCGCAATTTCGTGATGAAGTACGCCAAGCTCCTCACCAAGACCAAGAGCGCCGAACTGGGCTACGCCATCGACAGCCGCTTCTACCGGATTCCGGAGTACGTCTCTTACCTCGAGGCGGGGCTGCGGAAGCTGACGCGAGAGGATGTTAATCGCGCCATCAGGAAACACCTGGGAGGCGGCAACTTCACCGTCGTGGCGGTAGCCAGGAACTGCGCCTCGCTCAAGGGCCGGATCCTGGAGGAGGCGCCGTCGCCAATGACTTACAACTCGCCGAAACCAACGGAGTTGCTCGAAGAGGATAAGACGGTCTCGGCGTGGAAGATCGGCCTGAAGCCTGAAAACGTGAGCATCATCGACGTCGAGAAGGTGTTCGAATAAGGCGCGCCGGTCGCCGGGTTCCGCCTTCGAGGTCCTGGCAGGCTCAGGATCTGTCAACCACCGCCAGCGAACAGCGCCGGCCAGATTCTCTTCCGTCGCTGGCGACGAGCGTCGCGGGGTGGTTGGGCGTCCAGTCGTACGTGCAGTCGATCAAGGCGATACGCCGGGAGTCGGGCGACCAGTGGAGTCCTTCCTGGAAGTCATGTATGCCCACGTAAGCGATGCGGTCACGGGAAGGCGACAGCGCGGCGTCGTCCTTCGTCTTTCCATCGTGGGTGAGTCGCTTCGCCTGACCGTCTCTCACTAGCTACACCTCGGACTGGCGAATCTCGATCTTCAGCGTCCCGGCAGCGAGAGGCAGGGGCATTAGGAGGAGTGTAGAGCGCCACGTGATCGAATCGATCCTTTACTGGGATCTCCCGCTCATCGGAAGTGTATCGCAGCCGAACTGACCGGTGGCCGTCAGCTTCAGATTCTCGGCCAAATCCGAGTGGCCGGTCCGTATGTGTCGCTGGATGGCGTTGGCCGCGGCTGCGCACAGATGCCGGCGCACCGTGGGGCAGATCGGGTTGAGCGACAGCACGCCGGCGCGATTCATGATCGCGCAGCCGTCGGTGTCGAGTCCGCCACGGTACAGGTCGATCACCGCGTCCTTGAGCGACGGGTCCGACGTGAGCATGGTTCCTTCCATAAGCGTGATCGCCGCCCGTTCGGAATCGTGGACGCCCCAATAGGAGAAGGCCAACTGTTTGTACGATTCGGCGTCGCCCGGTGCCAGTTCGCGGGCATATAGCGCGCTCTCGAGCGACTGCTCGTTCTCGTTCAGACGCAGGTGGGCGGCAGCCAGGAGACGGTACAGCGGGGCGAAGCGTGCCGGCGGGCCCACCACCTCTTCCAGGCGATTGGTGGTTCGCACGATTCGATCGCCGCGCTTCAATACCGCGAGCGCCCGGCGATAGCTTGCTTCTGCCGCGGTGGATGAGGTTCCGCGCTGCAGCCGGTCGCCCTTTTGCACGAGGAAACCTCCGGCGACCATGTAGGTGTCGGCGTTGTTCACTTCATCCGAAAGGGGATCAAGGATCGCCACGCTCTTTTCGATTTCCGCGATGGCGGCGTCGAGTTGAGAATGGGCTGCATCCGACTCGTACAGGGCCAGGGCGAGGGCCTTATGGGATTTGTAGCTGTCGGGCGAAGCGCTGGCGGCCGACCTCGCGATGCTGAGTTCGTCCCTCCAGTCCTGGTTTCGTACCCACGTGCGTGCCGCGAGACACACGGCTGCTACGCCCACCGCTACGGCGGCCCAACGCAGCGCATCATGGCGGCGGGCCACCGCATGGCCCGCCAGGACCACGCAGCCGACCACCCCAATCGACGGCAGGTACAGGAACCGCTCCGCCATGATGGTGCCGGCGGGGAACAGCAGATTGCTCGCCGGCAGGTAGGTGACGAAGGCGAAACATGCGAAGAAGAAGACCGTCCTGTTGCGGCGGAAAAGTATCGCCACTGCTGTTGCAGCCGCGGCGAGCACGAGCCATGCGATCCAATCCCCAGGCGTGCCGGTGGCCAACGGGATCTGCCGGTAAGAATAGTCGCTCGAAAGCCGTGCGGGCCACGCGATCAACCCGAGGCTTCTTACCATCACGCTGGCGGCCGTGAGCCGCCCTGTGAGGAAATCCGCTCCGACGATCGGATTATCCGTAAACGGGAACTCGTAATGCCCAGCCGCCGCCAGCACCGCAGAACGCTGAATCCACATCGCCAGAAACGGCAGCGCAATGACGACACAGCCCAACACAAGCGCCCTTGCGTTGCGCCGCTCCCTCCACCAGCTCAGTCCGTAGAGCACGACAATCCCCAGCAATACTGCGGCGCTTTCCTTCGAGAACATGCCCACCAGCGCTGTGGCGGCGAGGGCCGCCAGCCACGCCAGCCGGCGGACGCCCCGGGATTCAGCCACTTTCAAGTACAGAAGCAGCCCGCCCACAACTGCCCCACCCGCCAGCAGGTCCGCGCGCCCCACGATGTTTGTCACCGATTCGGTGGGCACTGGATGGACCGCCCACAACCCGGCCAGCGCCACAGCCAGGCGCCAATCCCGCATCAACCGCAGCCCGAGCAGATATACCAGCAGCACATTGCCGAAATGCAGCAGGAAGTTCACAACGTGATAACCGGCGGGCCGATCCTGGTTCTCCAGCACGGCGTAGTTGAACAGGTACGTCAGCTTGGTGAACGGGCGATAGATGCCCGCCTCGCCGATAGGCCACCAATAGCTGCGGTCCAGAATCCGGTGGAGGTTCTCCGTAGTGACCGCATGAACCCGCGGGTCATTGAGAATGAGCGGTTTGTTGTCGAGAACGAACCCGGCCTGGAAGGAATTCGAGTAAGCGAGCAGCGTGAGGAAGAACAGCGCGAAAGCCGTGATGCGCGGTCTCACTTCTTCCCCAGGTACCCCAGCTCCCGCGCGGCGGCCAGCAGTTCTTCCCGGAACTTCGGATGCGCGATCTGGATGAGCGCCTCGGCTCGTTGGCGCAGATTCTTGCCGTGCAGGTAAGCGGCCCCGAATTCAGTCACCACGTAGTGGACGTCGCCGCGCGAGGTCACCACGCCGGCCCCGGGTTTGAGCGTCGGCGTGATGCGGCTGATGGTGTCGTTCTTCGCGGTGGCGGGCAGGGTGATGATGGGGACGCCACCCTTGCTTCGCGCCGCGCCGCGGATAAAATCCACCTGGCCGCCTATGCCGGAGTAGGGAACCGATCCCACCGAATCGGCGCACACCTGCCCGGTCAGGTCCACTTCGATGGCCGCGTTGATGGCCACCATGCGGCGGTTCTGGGCGATGATGAACGGATCGTTGGTGTACGAATTCGGATGGAACTCAAAAATCGGATTGTTGTGTATGAAATCGAACAGGCGCTTGGTTCCCAGGACGAATCCGCTGATCACCTTGTGCGGATGGATGGTCTTCTTCTCGTTGTTGATGACGCCTTTCTCGATCAGGTCGATGACGCCGTCCGAGAACATCTCCGTGTGGATGCCCAGGTCCTTGTGATCCACCAGTTGCTCGAGCACGGCGTCCGGAGTGCCGCCGACGCCCGTCTGCAGAGTGGCTTCGTCGGGGATGAGGTTGGCGACGTGGCGGGCGATGGTCCGATGGATGGCGGTGACTTCGCTCTTCTTGAATTCGGGCAGCGGGCGCGAGGCTTCCACGATGGAGTCTGCCTTGCTCACGTGCAGGAACGCGTCGCCCAAGGTGCGCGGCGATTGGTCGTTCACCTGGACAATCAGGTGGCGCGCGCACTTGGCGGCGGTGAGTGAGACGTCGATGCCCGTGCCCAGGCTCATGAAACCGTAGTCGTCCGGCGGCGTGCACTGGATGAGGGCCACGTCGATGGGCATGGCCCCGCTGGTGAACAGGTCCTCCACCTCGTAGAGGAAGATGGGGATGAGGTCGGCGCGGCCCTGCTGCACGGCCTGGCGCACGTTGCCGCCGATGAAGAAGGCGTTGTGGCGGAAGTGGCCTTCGAACTCGGGCTTGGCGTAATCGGCGTTGCCGGTGGTCATCATGTGGATGATCTCGACGTCGCGCAGTTCGCTCCCGCGCGCTGTGAGCGCCCGGACCAATTCTTCCGGCTCGTTCGACCCCTGATGGATGTAGACGCGGTCGTTCGACTTGACTACCGCGAGCGCCTCGTCGGCGGTCTTGATCTTGGCCCGATAGCTTTCAGTCCAGTGCATGGCAGAGTACCCTCCGGCGGCTTCAGGCGCGCTCGTCCGATCCTTCTTCCAACAGGTCGCTGAGTTCGCGGTGCGGCA
>CAZLOS010000137.1:0-13304 GCA_964561215.1 uncultured Solibacteraceae bacterium
CTCACAGTGGCGGGACCGCGCCGGCATTGCACCGGACTTCCCTATTAAGCCCTGTTGGGCACCTAAGGAGATTCTATTTTAACACTCGCACGAGGCGGGTTTCTCGCATTTCTGAGCCCATTTCGCCGACCACCCGAGGCAGATCGCCCGCACGATCACCTGCGCGGGCTCAGCGGACGTGAGCCCAGCCAATTCCGCATGGAACGCGGGCCACAACTCCGGCCGCACAGACAGTTCTGTAGCTAATGTGGCGGCGTGTGCACTCAGGGCTGCACGCGTCGTATTCACCGAGAGCGTCCCATAGCGGCCCCGATCCAGAACGGCGGCGATGGCGTATGCCGCAGCCGCAATGGACGGATCGCAGAAGACCGCCTTGGCATTGGCTTTGAGTAGTTCCAGACCTCGCTCGGACATCGCGGGCGCCAGTTGGCTCCAGATTGTCTCTTCCTGAATTCCGTACGAAGACAGAGCATGAAAGAGCGATCTGGTATAGCTGGGTTCAAGACCGTTTTGCCAGCGCAGCGTTTCCAACGTCGCGTCTCGAACAGCCGAGCCGATCAACTCCCCGAGGACAACATGCGTGCTGGTGGAGGTGAGCGGTTTGGCATCCGTTACTGGAGCGGCAACGCAGAACTGGTCGGTGCCGGTGCCCGTCGCCCAATCCTGCGACTGGCGGCTACGGACCGCAAGGCGGTTCAGTGCAGCACTCTTGGCCTCAGCCATGGTGATGACAGCGCGCGCCAGAGCACCGTCAGTCACGGGATGGCCGATCAACAGAATCGTATTGATGGTTCCGCTGTATTCCGGCCGTTTCGCCCATCCGGTGGCCGATTCCTGCCAAGCGGCCGGATCGCCGGAGCAAGTGGCGTTGCTCTCCACTCCGCCGGTGACCGCCGCTGTGACCGACAACTCCTGATAACTTCTGCGTACAATGGCGACGTTGTTCATATTTGCGGCCGTGCCCATCAGCGCAACGGTCGTAGGATCGAGTTCCAGTTCCTTGCACACGACGTCGTGGTAGGCCGCCAGGCCCATCCCGACCATGTAGTCGTGCCGTTCCTGATGCTTGGCGGGTTCACCGCTCTGGTGATTGACAAGGTAACGGATTCCGCTCTGCTGTCCGCCGTTGCGCAACGATGTGCTCAGCACCTGGTGAGGCAGCCGCAATTCTGCAATGACGAACCGTCCCGCGCGGGTGATCACGAATTGATCTGAAGCCGCCATCTGCTCACGTGACACGATCATCTTAAGACTCCTTCGATGGCGCTCCGCAGCAGGTCCACGTCGCTGGCAATGTCCTGCATGGGCTGGCGCCGGACACGATGCGGCAATGCCAATGCAGCGGCTTCTTGAACGTCTTCTCGCAGCACCTGTTCACGACCGTGGTATGCAGCGAGCGTCTTGGCGGTCTTGAGCATCACGATGTCGCCGCGGTGCCCGTCCACACCAACCTGGATACACAGGTTGGCGATGTCGAATAACAGCGCGCGATCCACGCCGACCTTCGGATAGAGATCCATTGCACGGGCAATCGTCGCGGAAATCGTACGCGAGTGCTCTTCCCACTGGGCGGCGAAGCCGCGAGGGTCGCGCTCAAACTGCGCGCGGCGCTCTATGATCTCCACGCGCTGCTCCGGTTCACGAGCGCCTTCCACGGTGACACACAGGCCAAAGCGGTCAAGCAACTGGGGACGGAGTTCACCTTCCTCCGGGTTCATTGTTCCAACCAGCGTGAAGTGCGCCGGATGGCTGAACGAGATGCCTTCACGCTCTACCGTGTTCACCGCCATGGCGGCCGAGTCAAGCAGCACATCCACGACATGATCATCGAGCAGATTGACCTCATCGACGTACAAGATGCCCCGGTGCGCGGCGGCGAGCAGGCCCGGCTCGAAGTGTTTCGCGCCATGTTTCAGCGCGAATTCCAAATCCAGAGTGCCCACAACCCGGTCCTCAGTAGCCCCCACCGGAAGCTCGATAACCGCCATGCGGCGGCTGGTGATCTCGTCGGGCCGGCAATTCTCGCTCTCAGTGCAGGCTGAGCAAACACCGTCCGGCTCGACCGCTGGCAACCGGAACGGACACTTCTCAATCACATCGAGTGCAGGCAGCAATTCCGCGAGCCCTCGCACCGCCGTGGATTTCGCGGTTCCTTTTTCTCCGCGAATCAACACCCCGGAGATGGACGGATTAATGATGTTCAGAATCAGTGCGAGCTTCATCCGTTCCTGCCCGGTAATGGCTGCAAACGGGTAGGTTGTTCGTTCGTTCATAGTCTCTGTTCCTTGACGATCTGGAGCAGATCCCGGCTTTCGAGATCGTCGATGCTGAAGCACTCCGCTCCAAGCGCATGTGCGAGCTTCCGTGCCAGTTCAAACCGGACGCCCAGCGGATCTTCGGTGTCCACCACGGTCCAATGAATCCTGGTGTCGATGGCGAGCCGCCGTGCGATCTGCAATGCCTCTTCCAGCGGGTGCCCGTCCCCGAGCGCGACATTTGCCTTGCCGTCAGTGAGCACAATCGCGATCGGCCGGAGATTCGGATCCCGGTGCAATTGCGGAAGCAGGATATCGCGCGCCTTCGCCAGGCCGGCGGCCAGTGGCGTGCGGCCTCCAGTCGGCAGGTCCCGGAGCAGCTTGCCCGCGACCTCGATCGAGGACGTCACCGGCAAAGCGACGGATGCTTCGCGGCGCCGGAACGCTACCATGGCCACGCGATCGCGCTTCTGATACGCATCGAGTAGCAGTGACATGATGGCACCCTTTGACGCCACCATCCGCTTGCGAGCGCCCATCGATCCGCTCAGATCAAGCACGAACAGGATGAAAGTTCCGATTCGCTTCTCGCGCACCTTCTCGCGCCAGTCCTGCTTGCGAATGATGAGCGGCGAACCGGCCTCGCGTTGCCGTACCTTCTGATACGGCGCAGCGGCGCGTAGTGTAGCGTCGAGCGCCAGATCTGTGCAGGCGTCCGAAACATGGCTGCGAACATAGCGCCCCTGCCGCTCGCTCGTTCGCGTGCGTGTACGGCGGCCCGAGCCGCGCCGGACCAAACGGTCTTCCTGTGGAGCGAGGCTCCGCACCTTGAAGACCTCCCCAATGTCGAATGCCTGGTCGGGCGGCTCCGAGCCACCGCCGGACTCCCCTTGCTCGCTGCTATCCGGCGATGATTCTTGCGGGGGCGCGGTGCTTGGCTGCTGCGGCGTCTGCGGAGGCGGGTTATCGGGCGTCTGGCTCTCGGCCGGTGGCGGCGGGGGCGGTGGCGGCGGAGGCATGCTGTCCCGGCGCCGATGCAGCAGTGCAAACTCCGCCACCTGAACAATGTCCTGTATCTTGACGGTTGTCCGGCCATGCCATGCGGCGTACGCACAGGCCGCGCGAGCGATGACCAGGTCAGCGCGATGTCCGGCGACGTTCTGGCTCAAAGTGAGATCGGCGATGTAATCGCGGACCGACTCCGGGATTCGTGCTTGCGGGAGCAATGACCGTGCCGTTCCAATGCGGGCGGCATGTGCTGCCGACTCCCCGGCGTACTGCTCGTGGAACTGGCGTGGGTTGCGTTCATAGCGTTCGCGTTGCTCCACCAGTTCCACACGAAGCGCCGGATCAGGCTCCGCCTTCACCTCCACGCAGAGGCCGAAACGGTCGAGAAGTTGTGGCCGAAGCGAGCCTTCTTCCGGGTTCATCGTGCCAATCAAAGTGAAGCGGCACGCATGCTGAAACGACAGTCCCTCGCGCTCCAGTACGTTCTTTCCCGATGCCGCCGCGTCGAGAATCACGTCCACCAGATGGTCGTCGAGCAGGTTCACTTCGTCGATGTAGAGCACTCCCCGGTGCACGCGCGCCAGCAAGCCGGGCTGCAACGAGCGCGTGCCGGTCTGAACGGTCTGGCTGAAGTCGAGACCGCCGAGGACCATCTCCTCCGTGGCGTTCAGCGGCAGTGTCGCAAACGCGGTGTGCCGCCGGGCTCGCGCCGGACGCGTAGCCGCGCGGCAATGTTCGCACCATTCCTCAGGACGGGCCGGGTCGCATCCCCACCGGCAGCCCACATTCGTCTCAACAGGAGGCAGCAGTTCGCTCAATGCACGGGCGGCTGTGGATTTGCCGGTGCCCTTTTCCCCGCGGATCAACACACCGCCGATTTGCGGGTCAATGGCATTAAGTAGCAGCGCGAGCTTCATGCGCTCCTGTCCCAGCAGTGCAACGAACGGGAAGGTTTCCTGACTCATACGTGCGAAACCTCGACAGCCTCCTCGATGTCGCCTTCAACCGATAAATAGGCGTCCTGGAGCTTCTGCTTCATCTCATCCGACGTGTTCCACATGCCTCGCTGAATGGTTTCGAGCAGCTTGTCAAGGATGTTCTGGAGCGCGTATGGATTTACCGACTTCAGCCACTGCTGCATCTCCGGGTCGAGCGCATACTTCTGGGCCACGCGCTCGTACATCCAATCCTCCATGACGTCGGCTGTCGCATCCCAGCCGATGAGGATGTCCATCACCTTCGAGATATCGCCCGCACCCTTGTAGCCATGACGTTTCAGCCCTTCCAGCCATTTCGGATTGAGCAGGCGAGAGCGGAGGATGTGCTTCGCTTCTTCCGCGGTCGAACGAAGTTTCACACGGCGCGGGTCCGATGTGTCGCCGGCCAGCGCCACCGGCATCTTGCCGCGCACAGTCTCAACTGCGGCGATCAGGCCGCCATAGTAGTTATAGAAGTCCGTGCACGAAAGCATGTCGTACTCGCGCGAGTCTTCGTTTTTAACGGTGACATCGACGCGCGAGAGCAAGCGGCGGAACGCCTCCGGACGCTGGTCGCCATACATTCCTTTTCCGTAAGCATGAGCCGAATAGCGGATATAGTTGTCGCCGAGGTCCTTTCTTGTCTGCCATGCCTTGGACTCGATCAGTTCCGCGACACCGGCGCCGTACGTTCCCGGCGGACACCCGAAGACCCGCAGCGTAGCCGCCCGCCAGGCATCGTCTTCGCTCATACCGTTACGTCGATACTCGTCTAGATCGGCAAAGACATGCTGGCGGACGAAGTTTGTATCCGGTGGCTCCTGAAGCGCCGCGACCATCGCGACGGCGTCATCGATCAGCGTGACAAGGTTCGGGAAGGAATCCCGGAAAAAGCCGGAGATGCGCGGTACGACATCAATGCGCGGGCGCCCGAGTTCAGCAGTGGGGACAATTTCCAACCCATCTACAACGCCGTTGGCGAGCCAGCGCGGGCGCACACCCAACAGGTAGAGGATCTCAGCGATATCATCGCCCCGCGAACGCATCGTAGGCCCACCCCAGACAATGATGCCCAGGCTCTTCGGGAAGTCATTCTCTTCTTGCCGGTAGCGCTCCAGCAGAGCGTCGCCGAGCGATTTGCCCACCTCCCAGGCTGCACGGCTGGGAATCATGCGCGGGTCCACCGAGTAGAAGTTCTTGCCGGTGGGCAGGATATCCGCCTGGCCGCGGGACGGCGCGCCCGAGGGGCCGGGCTCGACGAACCCGCCCGAGAGAGCGCGCATTGTCGCCTGAATCTCATCGCCTACTCGGCGGATGTTCGGCAGCAGGGTTGTGGCGATGTAGCGCAGGGGAATCTCAACGCGGGGTTGAGGATCGCCGAATTCCTGGGTGACGATTTCCGGAATCGCCGTCGCGTCAAACTCACGCGCTGCGAGTGCTCGGACCAGCGTTTCGGAGCGTTTCTGCGCGGTGGCGATCAACTGGCCGCCGGTCTGCCCGGCATAGTGCGGAAGTGCGTCGCCGCGATGCTCGACGGCCTCTTCATAGCGGAAGCCCATGGCCAGCAGGACTTCTTCTCGCAGCGAAGGGATCTCGCCATTCGGAAGCCGCGTGAGTTGCGTGAGGAAGCAAACCAGCCGCTCGTCTTCAGGAGCAACCCCCATGATGTGCAGGCCGTCGCTGATCATCGTGTCGGCCAACTCAGAGAGGTAGTCGTGCAGGCGCTTCAGGAAAGCGTCGGTGTCCTTCACGACGTCGGCTTCGGTTACCTTCAGATCCTGATCGAGGTCCGCTTTCTTGACGGCATCCCAGAGCAGGCCCGCCATCACTGGAAGCTTGCCGGGGTCCTGGCGTGCGGCCTCCGTATAGTCAGCAACAGCGCGCTCGACGCCGGTGAGATCTTCGTAGAGGTCGGCGTTGGTGAAGGCGGGCGTCAGGTGGTCAATGATGCAGCAGTAAGAACGCCGCTTGGCCTGCGTGCCTTCGCTGGGGTCGTTGATGATGTAGGGATAGATGTTCGGGAAATCCATGATGGACAGATCGGGGTAACACGCTTCACTCAACCCCAAGGCCTTTCCCGGTAGCCACTCCAGACTCCCGTGTTTTCCTACGTGGATCACCGCATCGGCCCGGAACACGTCGCGCAACCAGCGGTACTGTGCCAAGTACTGATGTGGAGGTGAGAGGTACAGATCATGGTAGATCGCATCCACTTTTTCGAGGTATCCCCGCGGCGGCTGAATGGTCAGGAACACGTTCCCGTTGCGCAAGCCGGCGAAGTAGAGCACGTCGTTGTGGGTGAACAGGTCGCCGGGCATGGGGCCCCAGTCGGCTGTCATCTTTTCGCGCACCGGTTCCGGTAGTGCCTCGTGCCAGGGTAGATAGACTGCGCGTTCGGCCGAGGCTTCCGCGCGTGCCGCGAGCTGGTCCGGAGTGAGCCAGCGTCGGTCGCTGGTCATGCGGCTGAGCATCTCGTTGGCCAGTTCGTCCCCCGTCTGGTATTGCTTCGCGATCTCGTACCCGTCACCGGACATTCGTTCAAGGAGAAGCTTCACACTGGCGAAGCTGTCGAGACCCGCTGCGCAGCCGATGCGGTCGTTGCGCGGCGGATAGTGATGGAACACAATCGCGACGCGTTTCTCCGCGTTCGGCACGCGCCGTAGCCGCGCCCATTTCATAGCGCAGGCGATAACCGCGTTGACACGATCGGGGACCGGCACAAAATGCGACATCAAAGCGCCCGTGATCGGGTCCACCTGGTCTTCCTCGCGCGTTGCGACCAGCGTGGTGATCAGGTTGCCGTCGAACTCCGGTTGCGCGGCGTGATAGACGACCTCCATGGCCGAGACACCCTGCAGGCTGTCTTTCCACGCCTGGTATGGCACCCACGACGTCATCGCCTGCAGCACCGGGACGTTGAGATTGGGGAAGATGGTGCGATACTCGGGGCTCGTTAAGGTCATCGACATAGGCATCACGTTGATGAGCACGTCGATGCGGAACCTAAAGTAGGAACCCACAACCTCATCGAATCCACGATTGCCCAGAGCCTTGTCCTTCAGCCGCAGGCTGAACACGGCCAACGCGTTGGCGCCGCGGGCTTCGATCTCACGAATGAGCGCATCGATATGTGCGACATTTCCGTTCGCCCAATAGCCCTGATAGAAAGTGATACCTACGGTGGGCCGCGCAAAGTCGATGTGTTCCCGCGCATAGGCATCGACGTCCGCCACGACGCCGGTATTGGGATGGTAGATTCCTTCGATTGGAATGGCTGCCGGAGCCGGAATCCCGGCGGCGATACCCCGAACAAAGGCACTGAGTAGCAGAAGACCGTTGCGGCAGTTTTCGGCTCCGCCGTGATTCAAATATGGAAACAGCCGCTGCCAGTTGCCGCTCTCGATCCCGTCAGAGTGCTCCTCGGCGAGGCGCAGTGCGTCCTCGTCACCGCCGGTTGGCTGAATATGCAGATAAGGAACAGGCGCGCCTTGTTGGCGAAGTTCGTCGCGCCGTGCAAGCAGAGCGTCGAACGCCGGGCAGGAGGCCTTGCCGCCGTGAAGCGTCAGGATGATCGCATCCGACGACGCGGCCTGATCCACGAACGCTGCCACACGGGCCTTGTCGAACAGTTGGGTTTGTGTGCGTGCCACGACCGCAATCGGTTCGCCGGCTTCACGCAGTAGCGTAATGCCTTGGCTCAACGAAGGGAGTTCCAATGAGGTGGCGCTGAAATAGCAGATCTTGAAAGTGTTCACAAAGCCTCCTCGGCGAGGTAATCCGCGATGCCGCGGTAGAGGTCGCACATGACCGGAGTCATGGCCGGATTTTGAAAGTGAATGCGTGATGGGCAGTCGCCGGGGCAACGGCCGGCGAGGCGGCAATCGGCATCCCGGCACACGATGCGTACGTCGCGGAAGGTCATGGCGAGCCGGTTCCAATCCACCGCGTCAAGCGTGCCTGCGGCGAACTCCGGTTCACCCGCAACCTGTGAGCACGGGAATACGGCTCCGCTCGGATGGACGGCCATGCTCTCGCCCCGCGCCGCATGGCAATAATGCGTACTGCATTGGCCGATGCTGCGCGCCTTCTTGACTGCCTCGAATTCCCGCCAGACGAGTGGCTGCCTGCGGCGACGGTTGACGAGCGCCAACGTTTCGCAGATTCGGTGCGCCGCGTCACAAGTGTCAGCGCAGGCGGGCAGCAGGTCCGCGCGCCCTCGGGCCGCGCCTTTCAGAACCAGCGGATCGAAGCCGAATCCCCGGATATTCGAAAACGACGCGAGGCACATGGCGAGCGCCGGTGCGCTTGCCAAGCTCTCCGAAGAGAGGACAGCGGTGACTCGCGTAGGGACGGCGGAGGCGTCCAGCAGCGCAAGCCCCTGGTAGGTTTCGCGAGCCATCCCCCGCGCGCGCTGTTGCATGTCCGGTGGCCCGTCGAGGCTGATGCCGATCTCGATCTGGTGCTGCAAGCAAGCCGCGATCAGCCGTGCGTCTATCCGTGTGCCGTTTGTCTGTACGGCGACGCTGGCTGGCAACCTCTTCTCGCGAATCAGCGAGCCGATGTACTCGATCAACTCCGGCTCCAATGTCGGTTCGCCCCCGGCCAGTTGAACGTGAAACGGCTGCCCAGAAGAGGCTGCAAGCTCCAACGCGGCACGGGCAACTCCAGGGGACATCCGCGAAGGCGCTTCCGGTGGGCGATAGCAGTAGGAGCAATGCAGATTGCACTGCGTCGTCAGCCAGAGCACGAGGTAGCGAACCGGTTGAGGAGTCATTTCTGAAGCAACACCCGCAGATCGATGCGGTCCTCAAAATGTTTCCGGCGGAGAGCCGCTGTGTCGATTTCGCAATGGCACTCGCCATGGCCCTCCAGAATGGTCTCGGCCCATCGCTCGTGACCGGTAGGGGGAGTGCAAATTGTGACGCCATTGGCGGCCAGAGTTACGACCGCCATACGATCAAGGCTCTTTACTCCCAGTACAAGCCGGTCCTCGCTACTCAAGTTCTCTGGCGTCGCCGCGATGGCAATGTCGCAGCCTTGCTTTGATAGCGCGGTACTCATCTCGGGGTGGCGGAGTCGTTTCGCGTCGAGTAGCGCGATGCGAGCCGGGCCGAGGTCTGCCATTACGACCGAACGGTCCGGCGCCAGCCTCAACACCTGATCGCGAAGCCGCAGTTCCGGCTCCCTGGTATCGCCACCAACCGCAACGGCGGCGCGCTCACCGCCTCTGGCTTCGAGCACCGCCGAGCTTAGGGCGCAATTGACGGTACATTGGACATTCAGCACGCCCGCTTCTGGCAGTCCCCACATGCCGGAGAAATTCGCCAGTCCGTTTACGTTGAGGGACAAGGCTCCGTATTCGCCGGGATCGCGTTCGGCGAGCAGCGAGCGCCTGCGCTCCATCTCCAGACGTCCGTTATGTAGCGGAATTTTGACGTGGCAGATGGCTGACTTGGGCGATACGAAGTCAGCTAGTTTCGTACCATCTCCAGACACCGCGTAGGAGTGGGCGGGGCTGAAATCCAGCGTGGGTTCGGCGCCGGTCCGGTTGCAGGCAACCAGGGGTACGCCGTTTTCGAGCGCGCGCGCCCGCCAGAGTTCGCGCGGGTCGAGTCCGCAGTCGGGCCAATTGGCGAGCACGAGGAGCAGGTCGGCGCCTTCAAGTGCGTGTGTCCGCGGCAGAAGACCGCAATAGCTGTCCGCACAGATCAGGAGTCCGAACCGTCCCCACGGAGTGTCAAAACGGCTCTCTGCGGTGACGGCTCCCGGCGAAGCCCAACGCCGTTCACTTAATGTCTTGCGATGATGGCCAACGACTTCGCCCGTAGGTGCGATGGCGAACGCACTGTTGTAGAAGACGCCGGTGCTGGGTTCTTCTTCGGCGAACCCCGTGCAGATGTAGACGGCGTGCCGCCGCGCAATTGGAGAGAGGACGTCGCAGGTCGGACCGTGAAGCGGCTCTACATACGGGCGCACCTTTTCACGGGAGTCCGTCACGTAGCCGGACACAGCCAACTCCGGCGCAACGATGACGTCCGCGCCTTCGCAAGCGGCCTGTTGAGCCAGCGCGGCGAGCGTGCCGCGATTCTGTCCCGCAGCCCCCGGAACGATCTTCAGGTGGAGCAGGGCAATGTCGAGAGAAGTGACTTTACTCATTGTGATCTTCTAGACTCGGTGGCAACTGTCTCCAGCACGGTTTCGATTGACGAACAACGCCTGAGGGACTCGCCGGACACACTCCAATGTGTGCCATCTCCGTTGCGGCCGACTTCAACCGAAAGCTTTGCCTGTCCCCTTGCGACCACACGGTAGCCTGCGCGTTCCAATGCATGACGAGTCCAGACACACTCGACTCCATTGCCGTCCAGCGCCACACTGTCGCGGTATTCCGAGACTGTCCGAAAGGCTCCGGAGGTGATATCGAATTCGACCACGTCCGTCGTGAACGCCGAAGAGAACGCGCCTCGCAGCACTAGGTCCTCCGGTGTGCCCTCCACGAGCGGCCCGCCTGGAGGCAGAAGCCATAGGCGATCCGCACAGCGTAGTGCCAGATCCAGTTCGTGGGTGGACATCAACACTGCGCGGTCGCCGGTATGGGCCAGTCGCCCCAGCAGATGCATCAACTCGACGCGGCGGGGAAGATCGAGGAAGGCCGTCGGTTCGTCAAGAATCACGACGCGCGGCTCCTGCGCCAGGGCGCGTGCGATCATGACCTTCTGCTTTTCTCCGTCACTCAGTTCGCGGAATGGCCGCTCTGCGAGAGGCGCGATCCCAATCGTCTTGATGGCTCGCGCAACCGCCTCACGGTCGCCAGGCGCGAGCCGCCCGGCCCAGTCGGTGTAAGGATGGCGGCCCAGCGCCACCAGACTGTGTACCGGCATCATGCCAACGGCGACGCGCTCGGTCAGCACGATGCTCATGCGCTGGGCCAGTTCAAGCGGAGCGAAGCTGGTGAGAGCGCGCGTTTCAAACAGAACGGACCCGGAGAGAGGAGCGCGAATCCCGGTCAGCGTATGGAGTAATGTTGACTTGCCCGCGCCATTGGGTCCGAGCAGACAGACGAATTCACCCGGCCGCAGAGCCGCATCGAGGGGGCCAGCCACGATATGCGGTGCCCGCTTGCGTTCGGCATACCCAATGGAAAGGGAGCGCAACTCCAGAAGCGGTGTTTTCATGCGCCCGCCTCCATGGCATGCCTGCGCTTCAGTATGACCGCAACCACAACCGGAGCGCCGATCAGGGACGTCACCGAGTTCAGGGGAAGCGCTACCTGGCTGCCGGGCACCTGAGCGACACGGTCGGCGAAGAGCGCAAGGGCGGCGCCCATTAGGACAGTCGCAGGTAAAAGGGTTCGATGGTCAGATGTCTTCCAGAGCAGCCGGCACAGATGCGGTATCGCAATACCCAGAAACGCGATCGGGCCACAGTACGCGGTCACAGCCCCGGCGAGGATTGCCGCGCTCGCGATGATCCAGAACCGCACACGTCTCACATTCACGCCCATGCTGCGCGCGTAACCATCACCGAGAAGAAATGCGTTCAGCGGCTTCACCAGCAGGAATGCCAAAAGCAGGCCCATTAAGAGCGCTGTGACGAACAGGCTCATCTGGTTCCACGTCACACTGGCGAACGATCCAAAAGTCCAAGTCACGTAACGTTGCATCTGGTGCTCGACAGAAAACTGCATCAGGATATTTACGAGCGCGCTGGCCAGATAACCGAACATCAGCCCGACGATCAGCAGAGTTGTATTGCTCTCTACGCGCCGGGCAAAGCTCAGTACGACACTGAGAACAGCGATCGAGCCGAGCGTTGCCGCCGCCACCAGTGCGGTCGAGCCCATGATTCCGGCACGTTCGAGAAGCACATCCCATCCGAGCCCTTCGGTCACCATCACTACCAGCGCCACACCCAGGCTGGCTCCGGAGCTTACACCCAGGATGTAGGGCTCCGCCAAAGGGTTGCGGAACAGGGTCTGCATCATCAAACCGGCCACGCCCAGCGCCGCACCGGCGAGCATTGCTGTAATCGCACGCGGTAGCCGGAACAGGAGAATGATGTTGTGCCACGCCTCACCGCCATCAGATCCGCCGCAGAGGATGGACAGCACGCTGCGGAAAGGTATCGTCACCGACCCAAGCGACAACTCCAGAATGAAAAAGACCGCCAGCGCAATCAGGAGCACAGACCACTTCAGAGGGCGGGATGTCATGGCGCGATCTTCTCCGGTAGTTGGCGGTACCACGTCCGGATGTGTCCGGGCAGGAGTTCCGGGTGGAAGATGCTGATGAGATCTGCGAGCACCTGATCCGGATTGGCCATCCCCGATTCCCAGAAGTCGTTCCCGCCGCCAGGCCCCATCTTCGCGTCGTTGTTGAAGACGTTCTTTGTCTGGAAGGCGCGCACCAGCCGGTATCGATCATCCAGTCCAGCCAACTGCGTGAGCGAACGGGCCGTTCCGACATCCACCCAGAAGTCAGCTTGGCGCGCTCGTGCCATGACGGCTTCCATGGTGAGTGGAACGCTGCCCTGGGTGTGATCATCGCTCCAGAGATAGCTGGCTCCGGCATCGGCAAAGAAGCGGGCGCGGTAGCTGTCGCCGCCTGGCATGTACCAGGCGCCACGATAATCCATCCCCGTGAATACCGTCGGATGAGTGTTTGCGGCACGTGCGAGGGCGGCCTGCCTTTCGTAGCGTGCGGCGATCCCGTCGAAGATGCGCTCGGCCTCGACATCCTTATCGAAGAAGGCTGCGATGTACTTAACCCATTCCGCCGCGCCGAGCGGCGTTGCTTCCATGTACTCCGCGTTAATGGCGAAGGGCAAGCCTGCCGCGTGCAACTGCTCATGAAAGTCGTACGTGGGGTTGCCGGTCCCATAGAGCATGATCAGGTCGGGCTGAAGGCTGAAGAGGCGCTCCATGTTCAAGCTCTTGATCATGCCGTCGGCCCCGTCACTGATCTCCGCAATCTTGCCTTCCGCGTAGCGCCGGGCGACCGAGGGCGTCATGATCATTCGTCCCTTTGCGACGCCGACGAGCGCGCCGTCAACGCCGAGTACCGGC
>CAZLOS010000138.1:0-13252 GCA_964561215.1 uncultured Solibacteraceae bacterium
GCGGTTACCGTAGCCCCACATCTCCACCGAGTCGAACGCACCCGGAATCGGGATGGGTTTGGGCGGACGCGCCACCACACGGCTTTCCGGGCTCTTTCCCCAAACCAGGAATTTGGCGGTGTGCTCGCCCCACATCTGCTGTTCGCGGCTGCGCCGGAATCCGCCGCTGGCCCCGCCGTAGCACTCGAGTTTCCAGCCCGCGAGGTCTTCAAAGTCCACGAGCGTGGCCGGGTTCTCGGCACGCGCCGTCCAGGTCATTTCGTAGGGCTGCTGGCCGACCTGCTCCCATTGGGCCACTTCGTTCACGGCGTCCGTGACTTTATCCGGCGCCTGGGCGAGGGAAAGCGAGGTGAGCAACAAAAGAAATCCGGCTGTGGTCCGCATACTCTCGATCATATGCGGGACCGCGGCCGGAGAGAAAGGAGGTGCTGAGAAACTCGATTACGCGGCGGCGAGGGTCTTCAACCGCAGAGTCAAGCGGCTCTTGTAACGGGCTGCGGTGTTTTTCTTGATGATGCCCCACTTGGCGGCGCGATCGATCATGGAGAAAGTCTTCGGAATCTCGTTTTCGGCGCCCTTGGCGTCCTTCTGCTCGAGCAAGCGGCGGAAAGCCCGCATCTGGTGGCGGAGGCGGCTCTTGCGCATCCGGTTCACATCTGCGCGGCGCTCTTCCTGGCGGGCCCGCTTCATTGCGGAGAATGTATTGGCCATCTAGCTGAAATCCAATCCTTCGAAAGTGTTCTTAATGCTCAGGATAGCCTATGCCGGCGGGGCTGGTCAAACGGCACCGGTCACCACCACGGCCGCGAGGCCCGCGCCGAACATGATGGCGAAACCGGCTGCCACCCTCCAGCCGAAGCGGGCGCCGCCCGTGAAGAATGCGATCCCGGTCTTCAAAACAGCGTTCATGGCCAGCGCGATCATCACGGCCGCGAATGCCACGGCGATGGGGGCCTTGCCTCCCGACACCAGGTCCGCCACCGACACCGCTACCGAATCCGCATCCAGAGATCCGCCGATTGCGCTGGTCCAATAAACCGCTCCCGCGCCCATCTCGACCGCGGCGGCCTTGGTCGCGAATAGAATCGCGGTGAAAATGGCTCCGAACTTCAGCGCCGGCCATAGCCGGAAGGGGTTGCCAATGCGTAAGGTGCCGGTCGCCGGCTCCTGTACTGCGGTGCGTCCTATCAGGAGCCCGGCGGCCAGTCCCGCGACAGTCATCACCGCCAGGGGCGCGACGCTCGTCGCCGCCAACGCCGGATTCACCACGTAGAGCAGCGCGAGGACACGGGGAAACTGGATCGCGTTGGCGACCACTGTCGCCCGGGAATAGAGCACGGTCTTCGACGGCTCGTCGGCCACGTTGTGCGCAAACGCGGCCGTCGCGGCCGTCGTGGATGCCAACCCGCCCATGATGCTGGTGAATTTCAGGCTCTTGCTGGTGCCCAGGAACTTCTCGAGAAAATACCCGACGTAGGAGATCGAACTCACCAGGATCACAAACAACCAGATCTTGCGCGGCTCGATGAATCCGTAGGGCCCGAACTGTCCTTCGGGCAGTACCGGATAGATGACCATTACCACGGCCAGGAAGATCAGCGTGTCATTGAACTCGCGCTCGGTGATAATCTCGCGCACCAGCTTGTGCAACCATGCCTTGGCTTCGAGAAACGCGACCACGACGATGGTGGCGCCGATCGAGAGCGGCGCGCCCCACTTCAGGCCCGGCGTCGCCGTCAGGCAGCCCAGCGCGAACGCCGCCACCGCGGCCATTTCCGTTGTGATTCCCGTGCGCACTTTCGCCTGATAGTGGAAGACTGCCAGCAACAGTGCGATCGAGATCAGTGCGGAAGCTGTCAACCAGGCTTGTCCCAAAACGCCACACACGCCTCCGGTGAGAGCCACCAGGACGAAGTCGCGGACGCCGGGTTGCGGCTCATCGGAATGGGCCTCGCGCTGCGCTCCGATCAGCAATCCGATCAGCAGCGCCTCCCCCAGCGAAGTGAACGTCTCTGGCAGTGGGATGGCGGACAGTGGCATGTGGTTAGCGAATGGGCGAGAATCGCATGGGCCGCAGGATCACGTTACTGACGTTGGAGACGATCTCCGCGTCGGTGTATCCCGGCATCCCGCGCAGTTTCTTCCACTCCGGGTCGCTACCGAATGTGCGCCATGCCTTTTCACGCGCGGCCAGGTCGTCGAAGGCGACCATGTAGGTCAGGTTCGGCATATTCCGGCCAATAAGCGTTTCACCGAAAAACACAGGCTGTATCCCACAACGGCGGAAGATGGCGATCTCGCTATCATTGAACATCTTTATTTTTCGGCGTAGCGTCTTGCTGTTGTGGGATTCGTAGGTCCGTAGCTCGAAGATGCGCGGTGGACGGTTGCCGTCCTGCTTTGGAACCTCGATGTTCGGGATGGAATCGAAAGCGTGCAGCAGGACGCCTTCCATGCGCACGAAGTTCTGGCCGGGGAGTGAATTGAAAGCCGCCAGCTCTTTCTGGTACTCACGATCGGCACGGAGTTTGTCGTAGGCGACTTCCATGGCGCTTAACGAGGGGTAACTGAAAACAGCCAGCAAGAAGGGACTGTCGGGGCCGATCATGGACATGAAAAAGCCCATTGGTCCGATGCCCGCCCGCTGGAGGGCCGGCAGCAGGTGATTGCCGGTGAATTCGGCATTACGATGCACCTGGTTGTCGGCGCTGTTGCGCATGCGGACGTAACGCATCTCAATGATGGCGTTTCTGTCCAAGGCGGAAAGAGTTGGCGCGGCCAAAACTGTCGCAGCCGTTGTTCTCAGGAAATTGCGGCGGTCCATACCATCCGTAATGTACCGCACCCGCGGGCGGGATGTTGAGGGAAGTTGCAACGGAAACGCTACCGCTCGCGCATGGCGCGGATCAGCGCCTCCATGTGGTCCAGGTACTTGTGGAGCGCTCGCCGCCCCGAAGCCGTGAGACGATAGGTCGTCCTCGGCACGCGGCCCGCGAAAGACTTGGTGGACGCGATGTAGCCTGCTTCCTCCAGTTTCCTGGCATGCACGCTCAGGTTGCCGTCCGAAGAGTTGAGCGCCTTCTTCAACTCGCTGAAGGTCAGCGACGGATTCGCCGCCAGCGCGCTCACGATTCCCAGGCGGGTGCGCTCGTGGATCACGCGGTCGAAGTCCTCGGGGTGGGCATCCATTTCTTTGCCTTGGATCATCGTGAGGCCGTCCCCGGTGGAGGGCGCCTCCTCCTGTTCCTGCTTGCGCGATAGGGAAGGTTTAGCCACCATGCCTCCGTGCGATGAAGTAACCGAACACTAAGTGCGCCCCTCCGAAGCCGGCCGCGAGCCACGCGTCTCCCCACTGCGGAGCGATCAACGCGGCCACTCCGAAGCCCCAGAGGCACGCGCCGAGAGCCGGCACGATCCGGACTGAAAACGCGCCGCCCGCCACCACCGCGGTTCCGTAAAGCAGAAGCCACACGGCGGGCAATAGAGCCGGCTCCCCGGCTCGCCACAGCCCCGCCGTCAACAGCGCGCCCGTCATCAGGGCGGGCAGGAATGCCGAGGCGAACTTTCTGCCCGGACCCGCCCAGATCTGCGATTCCTCGCGCCGCGCCTTGCTCGCCATGGTGACGCCGCCGATCGCGGCGGCCACGGCGGCCTCCAGAAGCCAGACGGCCAGCCACCGCTCGGGCGCCGTCTGCCGTGAGGCGATCGCGGCGGCGATCACTGCCGTGGCGCCCATCGCCACGCCGCCCCGTCCCGGCACGGCGGTAAACGCGCCGGCGCGCTCCATGGCGCCGCGGATGTACCGGAGATCGGCCATGGCGTGGTCGTGCATTCCCATCAACGAGCCGTGCTGCCCGGAACCCGTGTCCGCCATGGCTTCATTCTGCGTCCGGGCAGGCTGATTCGTCAAGCACTTTTCAAATCAAAGCACACCGGCTTCGCCCGGGTCCGGTAGGTTATACTCTCCTGCGGTGATCACTACGATGACTCCTCGCGAACGAGTGCGAACGGCGGTGGATCACAAGGCGCCGGACCGCGTCCCTGTGAACTACCTGGGTACACCCGAGATTGATGAACGGCTGCGGCGTCACCTGAACCTGCCCGAACCTCCGAAAGCCGCCCCCGGCTACATGGTGGACTACGATTGGGACATCGTCTCGCGGCTCGGCGTGGACATTCGGACGCTGCGACTGCGCTACACCGGCCCCGCCTTGCCCGTTTTCGACGACGGCCGCCTGCAGAACTACTGGGGCGTCATCTATAAGCCCGTCAGCAATCAGGTGGGCACGTACCTGGAGAGCTGCTACCTGCCGTACGCCAGGTTCGAGACGCTGGAGGATCTGGCCAATTACCCCTGGCCGGATCCCGCGTGGTTCGCTTACGACGAACTCCCCGAACAGTGCAGGCAACTGGGCGACTGCGCCATCGTCTACGGCTGGCCGGGCAACATGGACCTGATCAACGGCACGGCGTTCGGACGTGGATTCGAACAGACCATCTTCGACCTGGCTACCGAGAATCCCGTCGGGCTCGGCGTGATCGAGAAGCGTTTCGAGTTCCACATGGAGCAGACCCGCCGCGCGCTGGAAGCCTGCCAGGATCGCATCGACATCGTCTGGATCGGAGACGACTACGGCACCCAGCGCGGCATGCTGCTGAGGCCCGACAAATGGCGGAAGCTGTTCAAGGGCAAGCTGCGCGCGTTCGCGGACCTCTCCCACAAGCACGGCGCCAAGCTCATGCTGCACTCCTGCGGCTCCACACGGCCCATCTGGCCGGATTTCGTGGATGCCGGTTTGGACATTTACGATACGATCCAGCCCGAAGCGGCGGGCATGGTCCCGAACGAACTGGCGGCCCAGTTCGGCAAAGATCTCTGCCTGCACGGCACCATCAGCACGCAGCGGTTGATGCCGTTCGCAACGCCCGAAGAGGTCGCGCGCGTGGTGCGCGACCGCATCGAAACCATCGGCGCCCGCGGCGGGCTGATCCTGGCGCCCTCGCACAACTTCCAGCCCGACACCCCTATCGACAACATCCTGGCCATGTATAGGGCTGCGGGAAGCATGAAGTAGACCGGCGCCCGGTTTGTTTTAGAATGGTAGGTTTCATATTCAATCGAGGCGGTGCCTGTGTCTGAACAATCGAAGTTTCTTTTGAGTGAGAAGCAGATCCCGAGCGCGTGGGTCAACATCATCCCGCATCTCAAGGAGCCCTTGGAGTTGCCGGTGCATCCACAGACGCACAAGCCGCTTCAGGCGGCGGATCTGGCTCCTATTTTCCCGATGTCCCTCATCGAGCAGGAGTTTTCTCCGCAACCTGAGATCGACATCCCCGGCGAAGTGCTCGACATTTACAAGCTGTGGCGGCCCACGCCGCTATGCCGCGCCCGCCGCCTCGAGAAGGCGCTCGACACGCCGGCGCACATCTATTACAAGTACGAGGGCACCAGCCCGGCAGGCAGCCATAAGCCCAATACGGCGGTCGCACAGGCTTACTACAACAAGCAGGCCGGCATCAAGCGCCTTTCTACTGAGACCGGTGCGGGCCAATGGGGCAGTGCGCTGGCGCTTTCCTGCCGCATGTTCGGTATGGAATGCACCGTCTACATGGTGAAGGTCAGCTACGAGCAGAAGCCGTACCGGCGCATGATGATGAACGCCTGGGGTGCGGAAGTCTTTGCCAGCCCCAGCAATCTCACCGAGAGCGGCCGCCGCGTCCTGGCCGAACATCCGGACAGCCCCGGCAGCCTCGGCATCGCCATCAGCGAAGCCGTTGAGGACGCCGCCCTGCACGGAGACACGAATTACTCGCTGGGAAGCGTGCTCAATCATGTGTGCCTCCACCAGACGGTAATCGGGCTCGAAGCGAAGCAGCAGATGGCGCTGGCGGGCGAGGAGCCCGACGTGGTAATCGGGTGCTTCGGCGGCGGCACCAACTATGCCGGACTCGCGGTCCCCTACCTCATGGACAAAATCGAGAAGGGTTCCAAGGTGCGTTGCATGGCGGTTGAACCCGCGGCTTGCCCCACGCTGACCAAAGGCGTCTACGCGTACGATTTCGGCGACATCGCCAAGCTCACACCGATGATGAAGATGTACACGCTGGGCCACGATTTCGTGCCGCCCGGCATCCACGCCGGTGGCCTGCGCTATCACGGTGCTTCGCCGTTGATGAGCCACCTGCTCAAGTACGGTTGGGCGGAAGCGCGCTCCGTCATGCAGTTGCCCGTGTTCGAAGCGGCGTTGCAGTTTGCACAGACCGAAGGTATCCTGCCGGCGCCCGAATCCTCGCATGCCATCCGCGCCGCCATCGACGAAGCGCTCGCGGCGAAGGAAGAAGGCAAGCCGCGCGTGATCCTGTTCAACCTGAGCGGCCACGGCCATTTCGATCTGGCTTCTTACGACGCTTACATGACCGGAAAACTGAGCGATTACGAGTATCCCAGCGAGGAAGTCGCCCGCTCAATGGAAACATTGCCCAAGGTTTAATAAGATCTTCCAGGAGGTGGTTATGATTCGAGGCGCTATCGCCCTTAGTGTCTGCGCACTGCTCTCTCTGCCCGCTGCGGCAGCCGGCAAGGACGCCCTTCGCAGGATTCCGCGCGAAGTGCTGCGCGACAAGATCGAAGGCGGTTGGGCAGGGCAGATGATCGGGGTCAGCTACGGCGCCCCCACCGAGTTCCGCTCCAACGCGAAGATCCTGGAAGGCGAACTGCCTAAATGGACGCCGGGCCGCGTTAGCAACGCGCTTGGACAGGACGATCTATACGTGGACATGACCTTCGCCAAGGTGCTCGACGACAAGGGGCTCGACGCAACCTCGGATGATTTCGGCGCTATGTTCCGGGACGCCAGGTATAGCCTGTGGCACGCAAATCTCGCCGCCCGCCGCGCACTCAAGCGCGGCGTTCCCGGCTCGCTCTCCGGCACGCCCAAATACAACGCGCACGCCAACGATATCGACTTCCAGATTGAGGCGGATTTCATCGGTTTGATGGCGCCCGGCATGCCCCGCGCTGCCAACCGCATCGCGGACCGCGCGGGCCGCGTAATGAATTATGGCGATGGCCTGTACGGCGGTATGTTTGTCTCCGGGATGTATGCGGCTGCGTTTTTCGAAAGTGATCCGCGTAAGGTGGTTGAAGCGGGTCTGGCTTCCATTCCTGCTCGAAGCCCTTACGGGCTGCTGATCGCGGATCTGCTCGCCTGGTCCAAGCAGAATCCCACGGATTGGAAGAAGGTCTGGCAGTTGATCGAGGACAAATACGACAAGTGCGAGCCGTGTCCGTCCGGCGCCCTGAAGCCATACAACATCGACGCAAAGTTGAACGGGGCCTACATCGCGCTGGGGTTGCTCTATGGCGGGCGCGACTTCGGAAAGACCATCGACATTACGACGCGAGCCGGCCAGGATTCGGACTGCAACCCGGCCAGCGCGGGCGGAGTCCTTGGGGTGATGCTCGGCTACGGCCGCATTCCGGATGAATGGAAAGGCGGCATCGCCGCGATCGCCGACAAGAAGTTTTCGTACACGGACTTCTCATTCCACTCGATCGTCGCCAGCACCGAGGCGCGCGCCCTGGCCCTGATCAAGCGCGAGGGCGGCCGCGTCCAGGGCGAGACAATTCTCGTGAAGACGCAGGCGCCCGCCGAGCCGAGGCTGGAGGTCTGGAACGATTACGGTTGCCCGGTTGAACGCGTTTCGCACAACGACGCGCGCTGGCAATTCACCGGTGCATGGCGCGTCCAGAAGCAGGACCGCGTTGCCTCGGACAAGGGCGCCGAGGCATCCATCCGCTTCAACGGCACGGGCGCCATCGTGACGGGTGCGTATCTGGTCAGCGGAGGAAAGGCGGACGTCTACCTGGATGGGAAGCTGGACCGCACCGTGGACGTCTACCCCGACGAGTCGCACAACAAGGGTGGCGAGGCCGTCTGGCACGTCTTCGGGTTGAGGTCCGGCGAGCATACCGTGCGTCTGGTCGTGAAGGGTGAACCCTATCCGGGCTCGAGCGGCGCCGACATCTCGGTCGAAGAGCTTGTGGTCTTTCGTCAGTAGCTACCTTGCATGGATGCGCCCGGCGAGTTTCAGCGCCTGGGATCGATGGGCGTTCACGAATGAAGAGAATCCTGGTACGCGGCGCGCGGCAACTCGTCACTTTGCACGGCCCCCGGGGGGCGCGGCGAGGCACGGACGCCCGGGACCTAGGCTTGATTCAGGATGGGTCGATCCTGGTCTCAAATGGCGTAGTCGCCTGCGCCGGGTCCACCCGCCGGATCGAAAACCTTGCGGAAGCCCGATCCGCCATGGAGATCGACGCTACCGGCCGGGTAGTCCTTCCCGGCTTTGTGGATTGTCACACGCACTTGGTTGGCGGGGCATCGCGCCTGGCCGACTATGAAACACGCATCGCGGGCGCGGATTATCGCCAGGTCTCCGAAGCCGGCGGCGGGGTACTGTCCAGTGTCCGCCCCGTGCGTGAGCTTTCCAGCAAACACCTCGAAAAGCGCGCGAGGCATGCCATCGGAATCATGCTGCGCCACGGTACGACCTCCATCGAGGCAAAGAGCGGCTATGGGCTGGACGAAACGGGGGAACTGAAATCGTTGCGAGTGGCCGCCACCCTGGACGCTCGCCCGCTGGACATCGTTTCCACCTATCTCGGTGCGCACACCGTACCGCCCGAGTACGCCGGGCGTCCCGACGATTACATCGAATGGATGCGCGCCCTCATGCTGCCGCTCATCCGCCGCCGCAAACTCGCCCGGTTTGTGGACGTTGCCTGCGACGGTGCAGCGTTCAACGCGCGGCAGGCCCGGCGCTACCTGGAAGCGGCCAAGTCGCTCGGCTTTGGCTTGCGCATTCACGCCGAACAGTTCTCGAACTGCGGCGGGGCTCGCCTGGCCGTCGAACTCGGTGCGGCCAGCGCGGATCATCTGGTGTTCGCCGATGCGGCCGACATCGATCTTCTGGCGCAGTCGGGAACCATTGCCACGCTCATCCCCGGGGCGGTCCTGCATCTCGGCCTGGATCGCTATCCGCCGGCCCGTGCGTTGCTGGATCGGGGCGCGGCCGTGGCCCTGGCCACGGGCTTCAATCCTGGTACCAGCCCCACGCTGAGCATGCCGATGGTCCTATCGCTCGCCTGCGCCCGCATGCGCATGACGCCGGCCGAAGCGCTCACTGCGGCGACCATTAACGCCGCGCACGCCGTGGGCCTGGAAGACCGGACCGGTTCGCTCGAACCTGGCAAGCAGGCGGACCTGGTGATTTATGATGTTCCGGACTATCGTGAAATCCCGTATCATTTCGGCGTGAACCTCGTTCACACCGTGGTGAAGCGCGGAGAGATCGTTTATCAAAGAGCGGGTATTAAATGGACGGACCAATCATAGAGTGCGTACCGAACTTTTCCGAGGGCTGCAATGTCGCGGTCGTGGAGGCGATCGCCGGCGCTATAGGATCCGTTCCAGGCGCGATCCTGCTCGATCGTGAGACCGACTCCGACCACAATCGCAGCGTGATCACCTTCGCGGGCACGCCCGAAGCGGTGCTGGAAGGTGCGCTCGCCGGGGTGGCCAAGGCTGTCGAGTTGATCGATCTCACGAAGCACCGTGGCGCGCACCCTCGAATCGGCGCGGCCGATGTCATGCCGTTCGTACCCATCGAGGGCGTCACCATGGAGGAGTGCGTGCGGCTCGCCTGGCGAGCCGGAGAAGAGATCTGGCGGCGTTTTCACGTGCCGGTCTACTTCTACGAGGCGGCCGCGCGGCGCAGCGGCCGCGAGCGGCTGGAGAACATTCGCCGCGGCCAATTCGAAGGCTTGCGCGAGGTAGTTCGCACGGACCCCGAACGCCGTCCGGATGTGGGAGACGCCGAACTGCATCCCACGGCCGGCGCGACCGTCGTGGGCGCCAGGAAGTTTCTAATCGCTTACAACATCAACCTCACGACGGCGGATGTCGGGATCGCCAGGCGCATCGCCCGCGGCATCCGGGCTTCCTCGGGCGGATTCCCATGCGTTAAGGCCATGGGCGTAATGCTCGCCTCACGGAATCTCGCGCAGGTCTCCATGAACCTCACCGATTTCGAGACTACGCCCATCCATGTCGTATTCGAGGCCGTGAAACGCGAAGCCGCCCGCTACGGCGCGGGCGTGGCGGGAAGCGAACTGATCGGGCTGATCCCGCGCAAGGCGCTGGAGATGGCCGCCGGCGTGGATCTGCAATGGGAGAATTTGCGGCCCGATTCGGTTCTCGAGCAGCGGCTCGCGGACGCAATGGCCCGCGGCGATAGAATGAAATGAGTGCTGGTATCGATCACCCCTGTCGCGCCGAAGCGTCCCGACTGGTTGCGCGCGCCGGCTCCGGCGGGCGCCAACTACCGTGATCTGAAATCGCTGGTCGAGCGGCTGCGCCTGCATACCGTGTGCGAGAGTGCGGCATGCCCGAATGTGGGCGAGTGCTGGAACCATCGGACCGCGACGTTCATGATCCTGGGCAACGTCTGTACCCGGCGGTGCGGCTTCTGTGCCGTAGGCAAAGGGGCTCCGCTCGCGGTGGACTACGACGAGCCGAACCGTGTCGCCGAGGCGGTCGAGGCGCTGGGCCTGCGCTACGCCGTGATCACCAGCGTCAACCGCGACGACCGCAAGGACGGCGGCGCCGAGTTGTTCGCGCTCACCATCGCGGCCATTCGCGGGCGCACGCCGGACTGCAAAGTCGAGATCCTGATACCGGATTTCCAGGGCTCGCACGCGGCCATGGATACGGTGCTTGCCGCGCGCCCCGACGTTCTGAACCATAACATCGAAACCGTGCCGCGACTGTACCGGCAGGTACGTTTGGGCGCGCGATTCGAACGCTCGCTCGATATGCTTCTTTATGCGAAGCGCAGCGCGCCCGGCATCCCCACCAAGAGCGGCATGATGCTGGGACTCGGCGAAACCGAGCCGGAAGTCCTGGACGCCATGCGGGATCTGCGCGCGCACGAGGTGGACATCCTGACGCTGGGGCAGTACCTGCGCCCGTCCCCGAAGCACCTGCCCATTCTCCGATACGTGCCCAAGGAGGATTTTAGCCGCCTGCGAGATGCGGGAATCGAGATGGCTTTTCGCCATGTGGAGGCCGGCCCTCTGGTGCGCAGCAGCTACCACGCGAGCGAGGCGTTCTGAAATGTCCTCCAAAACCAACGCTGTCCGCCTGCTGGAAACGTTGAAGATCCACTTCGAACTCCGCGAGTACGAGATCGACCCTGACGACCTGTCCGCCGAGTCCGTCGCCGCCAAGATCGGGCTATCCGCGGAACAGACGTTCAAAACTCTGGTCACGCGCGGGGATACCAACGGCGTATGTCTGGCGGTGATCCCGGGCAGCTACACGCTGGATCTGAAAGCACTGGCGCGAGCCAGCGGGAACCGCAAGATC
Organism: uncultured Solibacteraceae bacterium; assembly: GCA_964561215.1. Lineage (GTDB taxonomy): Bacteria > Acidobacteriota > Terriglobia > Bryobacterales > Bryobacteraceae > JAJFUV01. Next base: position 11,430 of record CAZLOS010000138.1, read on the forward strand.
GATACGGTCCCGCTCAAGGATGTGCAACCTCTCACCGGCTACATCCGGGGAGGCGTCACGGCGCTGTCATGCAAGAAAGAGTATCCGGTCCTGGTGGATGAAATCGCGCAGATCTTCGACGTGATCTCGGTCTCCGCCGGCGTGCGGGGACTGCAGGTCTTGCTCGCGCCGGATGACTATCTGCGCGCCACCGGCGGCACTTACGCCCCCATCTCGCGCGAGAAGTGAACGGCGCTAATCGTTGAACAGGCCGTCGAACAGCACCGTCGAAAGGTAGCGCTCGCCCGAGTCCGGCAGAATGGCCACGATCGTCTTGCCAGTGAATTCGGGATCGAACGCCAGCCGCAAGGCCGCCGTCACGGCCGCGCCGCAAGAGATGCCCGACAGGATGCCTTCTTCGGCGGTAAGCCTCCGCGCGGCTTCCACGGCTTCCTCGTTGGTAACGGTTTCGACGCGGTCCACCACGGACAGATCCAATGTCTCCGGGATGAAGCCGGGACCCAGGCCCTGGATCTTGTGCGGCCCGGGCCGCAGCGGCAACTTGTGCAGCGTTTGCGTGATGACCGCACAGGTCGCCGGCTCGACGGCCACCGACAGGATCGGCTTCCCCTGCTTCTTGAGAAAACGTGCGATCCCGGTGAGCGTGCCGCCTGTACCCACGCCCGCCACCACCGCGTCCACGGCGCCTTCGCTATCGGCCCAGATTTCCGGACCGGTGGTTTTTTCGTGAATCGCCGGGTTGGCCGGATTGGTGAACTGCTGCGGCATGTAGTAGTGGTCCGGCGCGCCGGAGACGATCTCCTCGGCGCGGGAAATTGCGCCCCGCATGCCCTTCGCGCCGTCGGTGAGCACCAGCTTCGCCCCCATCGCCTTGAGGATCTTGCGGCGCTCGATGGACATGGTTTCGGGCATGGTGAGCGTGATCCCATAACCGCGCGAAGCAGCCACGAAGGCTAGCGCAATGCCCGTGTTCCCGCTGGTAGGTTCTACGATCTCGCAACCCGGCTTGAGCAAACCGCGCTCTTCCGCGTCCCAGATCATGGAAGCCCCGATGCGGCACTTCACCGAGTAGGCCGGATTGCGGCCTTCGATCTTGGCGACCACCGTGCCGTGCGCGCCCTTGGTCATCCGGTTCAGCCGGACGAGCGGCGTGTGGCCGATGCTCAATGAGTTGTCTGCGTAAATCACGAAAGGGCCTCCTTAACAAGCACCGCTCAGATGTCCCAGTTCGGTTCGATGCGGGACTGCTTGTCGTTCCACGCCCGGACCAATTCCGCGAACGTCGCCTTGTCGAGCACCGCCGAAACGGCGGCGTCCGTGCGCCGCCAGAGATCGGACAAGGGATTCTCATCGTCGCTTTGGCGGCGTGAACTGGCGCGTTTCTCGGCATCCAGCGCGCGCAACACCTCGCCCACGGCCAGCGTTTCCGCCGGTTGCGCCAGCAGGTAACCTCCCTCGGCACCCCGCCGGCTCGCGACAAAACCCGCTTGGCGCAAGGACGCCAGGATCAGTTCCAGGAACTTTTGCGGGATACGCTGCCGCCGGGAAATTTCAGCAATCTTGACCGGTTGGCCCGAAACGTTCGATGCCAACTCGAACACGGCCAACAATGCGTACTGCGCTCGCACGGAGATTCTCATTCATCCCCCCCTCTGGAAATAGCCCAATTGTAGATCAACAATAGTACAAAAACGCCCCTGTGTCAAGGGAGTTGCCTCCCGAGTTGCGCGTCGGGATTCAACGTGGCAGGCGCTTTGGTGTATCTTCGCCTCACGATCAGCATGGGGTTTTGTCACGGGTCAATAGAAACAACAGGTTGCGGG
>CAZLOS010000139.1:0-13205 GCA_964561215.1 uncultured Solibacteraceae bacterium
CTGATCTCGTGCTTCGATGATATTGTACAGATTATTGTTTAACAGCCCCTAAGGTGGGGTCAGCCGTTTCCACTATGCCGGGCATGGTGACGTGGTGTATTCTCCGCGAAATAGCGTAGCCCCCGCTGTGATCGTGCCCGCAGAAGTAGGCTGCCACCAAGCCGGAGGCTTCCAGCGTCTGGCGCACGGCGAGGTGGTTCCACATCAGGTGCTCGGAGGTGGATGCCGATGCAAGAATCGGCTGGTGGCAGAACACGATGACGCGCTCCTTCTTCTGCTTGGCGCGCAGCAGCGCCGCCGTGAGCCACTTCATCTGCCTCTCGCCCACGCCGCCGTTCCATTCTTGCGCGTTGGGGGCTTTGGCGGTTTTCAGTTCATCCAGCATCTTCACGGCAAGCGTGAAATGCTCGCTCTGTTCGGGCCACCCACCGGCCACACTGAGGTCAGTGGAGTCCAGCACGATGAACCTCCAGCCGGCCTCCGCAAATTCATAAAAGCTATTGGTCAGGCTAAGACGCTTGAGCAGTTCCTGGCGGTCGGTGGCCGCCGCGTCGTGATTACCGATGACGTGGCGCTTCTTCGCCGTAATGCGATCGTAGGCGTCGAGAATCGGGTCCAGGTTGGCGGCGCCTTCGTCGATCAAGTCTCCGAGCTGAATCGCGAAGTCGAGTTGCCGGTGGTTGATGTCGTCGACGGCGCGTGCCAGGTTGTTCATGGAAGCGCGGTAATCGCGGGCGCCAACCGTGTCCTTGTCGGCGTACTGGACGTCGGCTAGGACGGCGAAACGGGCCAGCGGCTGGTCCGGGGCGTACAACGCGCAAGTGAGCGCCGCCCACGCGAGCAAGCAGCGGTGCCTCACAAGGAGATCTCTCCTCGAAGAAACACGGCCGTGTGACCGGCGATCTTTACCCGCTTGCCCATGTCCTCACACCACAATTCGCCGCCTCGGGCAGAGACCTGCCTCGCGAACAGGCGTTTCTTGCCAAGACGCCGTGACCAATACGGGATCAGTGTGCAGTGGGCCGAGCCGGTGACCGGATCCTCGTTGATGCCCGCGCCCGGCGCGAAGAAGCGCGAGACGAAGTCCGCGTCGCGGCCTGGCGCCGTCACGATGACCGCAAACCGGTCCACGGCAGCCAGTTGGGCCATGTCGGGGCGGAGTTTCTTGACGTCACCCTCGTTGCGAAACACCACCAGATAGTCGCGCGAAGCCAGCACCGCTTCCGGCTGGACGCCGAGGGCCGGGATCAGGTTTTCGTGCGGCTGGACCCGTTCCGGCGGCCGGGAAGGGAAGTCCATGGCCAGCATTTCGCCTTCACGCCGCACCACAAGCTCGCCGCTCCTGGTGTCGAAGCGCGCTTCGGCCAGATGCGGGTGCACGAAGTCGAAGATCACACGTGCGCTGGCGAGCGTGGCGTGGCCGCACAGATCGACTTCGACTTCAGGCGTGAACCATCGCAGGTCGAAGCGTTCCCCGCGCCGCACGAAGAAGGCGGTCTCCGACAGGTTGTTCTCCTCGGCGATCGACGCGAGCGTCTCGTCGTCCGGCCAGGTTTCCAGCGGGCAGACTGCCGCCGGGTTGCCGCTGAATGGTTCGCGCGTGAACGCGTCCACCTGGTAGATCGGTATTCTCATGCTCTGTCAGTTTCTCACTTTTCGAGGCGCTGCATGCCTGCCCCTACTTCTTCGCGCCGAAGACCGCGTGGATGGCTTCCAGGTACCCCATGCCTTCCACGGTGTCCGGCTCCAGGTAGCTGCCTTCGGTCCACTCGTTCCAGGCGTTGATGGTCAAGATCCTGCGGGCCGAGGGCGTACGGTTCAGGAACGCCTTCGCCGCTTCCAGGGCCTTGCGGAACTCGGCCGGCGTGTTATCCACCGCTACAGCGGTGTAAGGATAGCCGAGCGGCCGGTAGTCCACGTCCTGCTCAGTGCGGGGGCTGGAATCCCAGCCCATGCTGACGTTGGGGAAGTAAGGGACGCCGAAGCGAGCCTTGACCTCATCCCATTTGCCGGTGGACTCCTCGCGCCATGCCGAGTAGCTCGTGGTGGGAAAGTCCCTCAGCGGAACATTGTGGATCCAACAGTAGCTCGTTACGCTGTCGATGCCGAGCGCCGCGATCATCTCGTCGCAATCTTTGGCAAGACCCTTGGAATTCACGCCCCAGTCGACTGCGTTCAGATGCAAGCCGGGTAAGCCCGCCTGGCGGACTCGCTCGCGGAACTCCTGCAGCGCTGCGCGCGCGTGTGCCATACCGCCCATGCCCTTTACGAAGGTCGTCAACTCGTAAATGGAGAAATAGGGCTTGCCGTCGATGCGCCAGTAATTTGGCTGGGTGAAGTACGTCCGGATGGCATGGTCCGTCAGTTTTCGGAACGTCTTACGAGACACCGCACCAGGGTAGTGCAGCGGCCGCGTCCCGTCGGCCTTGGCCCGGAACAATTCCACCCAATCGTGATTCGCCCACATCAGCGCGAACTTGATGCGGTTGCGATTGGTGGCCTTCAGAAAACCTTTCTCCAGGCCCCGATCGAGAAACGGTCCGGAATCATGCCAATACCAGTCGTAAAGAAAACACGTGATGCCATGGGAGGCTGCGGCGGCGATCTTCCGTTCCATCACCTCGGGCCGGGATTCATCCGAGTAGCTCCAGGCGGGAACCTTGGGCTGCCGGTGCGAGGGGAAGCGTGGGCGCGCGGTTTCCAGCAACTCCCACTCGGTCCAACCCTTCCCGTAACGGCGCTGGTTCTTTGCATCCGGATGGTAGTTGGGAAAGTAGTAGGCCGCCACTTCGTAGTCGCCCGCGATTGCGATCACGCCCGTCATGAGCAGGAGAAGGGTAATGCCAGTTTTCATAACTGGCACACAGTGTAACCGGCATGCAGCCCAATCTTCAAAGGAGAGGGAATCTCGAAGGAGGGAAAACTTCCAAGGGAAGGAGGTTCGGAAACAACCGGAGGACGCTGGTAGCAGAGCGCCCCCCGGTCAGGTTAATCCGCCGTGCTCGCTACTCGCTCTCCCATGGCGTTGGCAAAATTGTCAAGTACTTGGGCCATTTCTTGCAGGGCCGCCCGGGACAATACCGGGGAGAAGCAACGGCTGGCCGTGCACCACACCTGCATGATCTTGAAGTCGATCATGAGCATTCTCTGCTCCAGGGTGGAACCGCCCACATTGATGTCCGCCCCATGTTGCAGCAGGTAGGACAGTAGGCGGTAGTCGCGCTTCAGCGAGAACAACAACTGCCCCATTTCCTTGTCCCAGCCCTCCTCGGTCAAACGCAATTCGACGGACGGGTAGCTCAACTGGTTTGCTTCCACCACCCGTGCTGCGTAATCCCGCGGGCTCTTCGACCGCAGCATCAACACGCATGTATAACGAAACCAGTAGACGAACAGAACGGCGGAGAAGACGAGTATGAAGATGCTGGAAATCATTCGCGAGTACCTTCCTCCAAGTCGAATGCTGGGCTCACCACACTTTGCTCCGCATCATGTTTATTTTTGATCTCAACGCGAGAATAACATTGACGCGATCATGCTGCAAGCCAATTTAAGGGTACTAAGGTGATTATTCTCTGCAGTTCCAGTACCCAACCTCAAGATAGTGATAGTACGGCGGAGGAATCAGTCACACGCCGCGGCGGGAAACGCCATCTCCGTGGCCGGCCCGCCACTGGTGCGGCAGTGCTCCACATAAAGCGAAGCATAGCTGGCCGTGATGTAGTCGCTCTCTCGGAAGCCGAGCATCGTTGCTATGCGGTCGATCCACTCCGGTTTGCCTTCCACTTCGAGGAAGTCGCCGATAGGAGTTACGTCAAGCGTTACAGTTCCAGTACCTCGACTAAGCGAGTACTCTGTTCGGAATTTCTCGTACCGAAAAGCCGGCTCAAATCCAATTGCCTGGATAATGCGGTCGAATAACTCGAAACCGGGCACGCGGCTTTCCAGCTCTTCGCGGCTCTTGTGTTTGAGGCTGGTGGCCGGTCCCTTGAACGTAAGAGTGATGCGCGCGCCGGCGCGACGCAACCGCAGCAGGCATCCCCGGCGGCGCAGTGCGTGGTCCGGAGTATCGTAAACGATGTTCGACTCGAACACGCGGGGCCGGCTAATGCGGAATCCGCGGCGGCGAAGCAGGCTTCGCGCCCGTCGGGCCTCGACTCGCAACTTGATTTCCGTTTCCCTGTGCGACGAAGACATCAACTGTATAATAGTAGCAACGCGCGCCCGTAGCTCAGCTGGATAGAGCGGCTGGCTTCGAACCAGTAGGCCGGGGGTTCGAGTCCCTCCGGGCGCGCCACCCCTCAAGTGGATTCACGCCCGTGCCGCGCTCATCCTGAAAAAACAATTGACGATGACTGGCAAGTACGCTTACGCCGGCTCCCTGCAAGAAGCGGTCGTCCGCTCCGTGTTGGCTGCCACGAAGAGGACGGGGGTAGTCCGCGATGGGCTCTACGCCATTAATGGGGGCAGGTTCCGCCCGGGACTGAGTTCACAAACACATAATCTTAACCCTCAACCGGTAGTTGTTGAAATTGCGGAAGCCGTAAGCTTGCCGTTGCAGGACCTCCATCTTTGTGTGGAAACCTTCGGTGATGCCGTTATTGCGGGTAAAGCGCCACATGGCGGCGATCTCCAGGGACCACGCATGCAGGGTTTCGCCGAGTTGCACCAGTTGCGTCAGGCCGGCCTGGGATGGCAGGATACGCGTTACCTCAGGTTCGACATCAATTCGAACCACGGGGGTGGTTCCTGCGGGAGTTGCCTCACTATGGCGGAGGTTCAGTTCGCTGATGAAGCCGGAGAGGAGATGCCGGAACCGGGCACCCTCGTTTTGGCCGCAGTCGGATCTGCCGCGCTGCTGTGGTGGCGGCGCTGCAGCCGCTAAGGCTGCCGAACCATCGCCCTGCGGGCCGGAGGCCGGCCTGTTTCAATGAAGCGGCCTCACTTGACGACGTTGCGGCCCCACTGAATGGCCGGGCCGATGGAGAATCGAACCGACCAACGACCTTCCTTAAGAACATCGTTGAAAAGGTGGTCCCAAGCCAGGTCAGCCTGCGTGCGGAGCGCGAAGTGCTTGGTGAGGTTGAAATCCGTGCCGCCGCCGAACCCGTAAAAGCCCGTCCAGTCGCGCTTGGTTCCGGAAGGCGCCAACTGGGCCACGATCGCCTTCGCGATCGCGTCGTTTGGCCGCGGGTACGCGCGTTCATAAATAGCTCCCATGGAGGGGCGAATAAACAGGGTGATGGCCTTCCACCGGCGGTAGGCGATCTGAGGGCCGACGGCGAAAGTCTGCGTCCTCGAATCCACCGGGACGGACAGGCTATAGTTCGACGGGATCTTACCGGCTCCCGCGAGCAGGCTCAATTGCGCGGCGACCCTTTCCCGGGACTCATCCGGCAACAGGTCCGGCGCGAGCGTCAGATTACCCTTGGTGTTGCTGTAATCAAGGCCCAGCGAATACCAGGCTGTCCGCCGCATGCCGAACTGTAGCTGTACGCCTTGGTCGAAAAGGCTCACTTTCGGGCTGTTAAGAAATGCATAGCCTGCGAATACGTCCCAGCGGCCTACGTAGGTCTGCTGGCCGAACGCCGGCATAGGCACAAAGAGCAGGAAAAACAACACCACGGCGCACGCGGCACGCGAGCCACGGCTGATGGCGGATCGAAGGCTCATCACGACCTCCTGAAGCAAATTCCGTCCTCACGCCTGTAAACTGCGATGAAGATTCTTCGAAAGGCTCCCGAGGATAGTCCGAAGCGGAATTCGTATAAGCCTTGCTCAATCGGCAAGGTTACGTCGCTTCTCGCTGCCCGGGGGCCGAATCGGGCGAGCCTTCATACTACCATTGAGAGCATCGTCAGGTGAACACCGCCCCCATGGATTTCAACGGATAATCGCCGAAGCTGGAACCTCGGCTCCGGCCGACACCGGCTTGGCGTCACGTGGGAACCCTTCGCCGACTCGAATCTCGCGGCTTCGCTCCCCGGTCACGTGCACAAGCAGTTTCGCGCCGCCAGGCGGCTTGGCGCCGCGCACGAAAGCTCCGTTCGCGTTGTGCAGGCGGATGAGGGGCGCATCGCCGGCGGCGACGTCGGTCTGAAAAGCATCGAGGTACAACTCGCTGACGTCGTCGAAGACCATGGCGGGGCGCGCATCCGCCTCCTCCCAATGGCTTTGCACATTCCGCATGGTGAGGCCTTCTACGTGGCGCGCGTAGAATCCGTAGGCGGGGAGAACTCCGAACATCCATGCTTCGGGGTACTTTTCCGGCAGTTCCGGCACATCGAGACTTCCGGCCATACGTTCTCCGCCCTTCATGGAGACACTGATGTTGTCCAGGTTGACGCGTCGCACCGGGTGGCTCGGCAAGCCGGTAATGGAACTGGTGATGAGGGCCCCGGTGGCCACCACGTTGGAGATGGACACGTTTTGCAGGATTCCGGGACGCGGTTCCGCCATGCCACGCCCGCGGTTGCCCAAACGGATGAAAATGGGCGTTCCGACATCGCGCATGGTGAGGTTCGACGCCACCAGGCCGTCCAGCGTGCCTCCGTCCACGGACTCGATGGCGACGCCGGAAATCGGGGCTCGGAAGGCACCCGGCAGCTTGAACATCACGCAATTGGTGATGGCGATGTTCCTGAAGCCTGCCGTGCTCTCGGTGCCTAGCTTGAAGCAATTCGACGTGCTGGTCATCACGCAGTTGGTCACAGTGATGTTTTCCGAAGGCAGCATCGGCGCGCCGGTCCGGGCCACGGTCTTGATGACGATCGCGTCGTCCCCGCCTTCGATATAGCAGTCCGAAATGCGGGCGTTGCGGCTCGAATCCACGTCGATGCCGTCGGTGTTCGGCCCGCGCAGGTGACTGATCAGAGAAACCGAGCGGATAACCACCCCGTCCGAGCGCAGCGGGTGGATTCCCCAGCCTGGTGTATTGCGGATGCTGAGATCCTGAATGCGGATTTCGCGGCTCTCCACGATTTCGATCATCGGCGACGGCCGGGGCCGGAGTCCCAGAAAGTACGGGTGGCCGGATCGATCCCGCCAGAAAGCGTCGCCGTTGCCGTTGATGCGTCCTCCGCCGTCTATGGCCAGGTTCTCGACATTCTTCGCGTAGATCAGGTGCGGCGGCGCGTAGTCCTCCATGCGCCGGCTGCCCCACAGCGTCGCACCAGGAGAAATGCGCAGCGTCATGTTGCTCGCAAGCACGATGGTGCCGGAAAGAAAGTTTCCCGCGGGCAGCAGCACCACACCGCCGCCGGCCCTGGAGCAGGCATCGACGGCCTTTTGGATCGCCGCGGCGTCGTTGGTGAGGCCGTCGCCCTTCGCTCCGAACTCCAGGACATTGAATACGGCGCCGCCCGCCGCTCCCAGGCAGGACCAGGCGATCAACGTGACGAGGAAAACGATTCTTGTCCTCATGAGGTCTTCATCCTACATCAATGCCGGCCGGTCGTCATGGGATTCAGTTGCGATTCTCTAATGCGCAGGAATTGCATGGCCAGGGTGCACGTCCTGCGTGGTAACACCGCGGATCGCGTTGGAAACGAAGAGAATTGGTTTTGGGTATTAGTGGCGACAAAAGTGTAATGGAAGATGGCGGCGGCGCAAACACATCCGCCGGGGAAGACGTAAGCTGTATCTGGAAAGAAACACAATGAGGAACTTTCTCCTGGTTGCTCTGCTGGTCTCGCCGGCGCTATGGGGTGGCGATGACGGGAAGCCGCCCGTTGCCAACAACCCCGTGGTGGAGGTGCGAGGGACCATCGCCAAAGTGCAGATCGCGAGAGGGCAGGGGATGCCGTACCTGGAAGTCAACACGGCGAACGGGACGGTGAAACTCTATCTGGGATCGATGCGCTACCTGATGCAGGAGAATTTTCTGCCGAAGGCGGGCGAAGCCCTGGAAGCCAAGGGCTACAAGGCTAGTGACGGCGTAGTGGCAATCCGAGTGGAACTCCCGGCGTCGAAAAAGGTGCTAAAACTGAGAGACGAGAATGGTTGGCCGCTCTGGATGGGAGGACGCTGGCGAGGCGGACGCTCGATCCCAGAGCCGAGATGAGATGCCGGTTGCTGCCGGAACCAACGTGGCGCCGCACATAATGTTTGCGATCCCCCCCAGAATGATCTGGCGCGGTGTGGCCGGCCTGCTGCTGGCCCTGCCGCTCATTCTGCTTTTCAACGCCGTGGTGATGCTGCGGGAACTGGAACAGGCGCGCGGAGCCTTCCTGCGGAGCAAAGCAGCGGAGGTCGCGGCGCAGTTGGAGCAGTTTCCGGAAGAGCAGATCCTGGAGCAGGAACCCGCGCTATTAGACTTACGGACGTTCGGTTCGGAGGATGCTGAAGTGGAACCTTCGATCCGGCCATTGCTGGAAGGGCGAGAGCTGTTCCGGCTCAAGGAGGATGGCCGGCAGGGGTTCCGCGCCTGGATACCCTATCATGCCGGCAATGGCACACGCGTGGCGCGCCTGGATATGGATCCGGAGGGGGCCGACTTTCTCACGGCCAGGCCGCGCCGGAATCTATACCTGTCCATGGCCATGGTAGCCGCGATGAGTCTATTGATGGGGTACGCGGTGTGGGCCAGGGAGAAACAGGCGCGGTTGGCGCGGCTTGCCGAACTGGGGCAGATGTCGGCCGTCTTGGCGCACGAAGTCCGAAATCCCCTGGGGGCCTTGAAAGGCTTCCTCCAGTTGGCGCGGGAGCGGTGCACGTCCGACACGCGAAGCTGGCTGGACACCTCGCTCGAACAGGTCGGCAGGTTGGAGCAGTTGATGAGGGACTTGCTCTCCTACGCGCGGTTGCCTCAGCCGAAGTTCCGCGAAATCGGTTGGCGCGAAATGGAGGCGCGCTTGCGGCCGTACGCGCCGGGTGCGCATTTCGGCAGCGCGGATTTCCGGATGAGGACCGACCCGGATATGTTGGAGCAGGCGCTCGTGAACCTGTTACGCAACGCCGTGGAGGCGGGCACCGAAGTCCGCGTGGAGGCTTGGCCGGGTTGCATTCGTGTGACCGATAACGGCCCCGGCTTGCCCGCGGATGTACGGCGGAAGCTCTTTCAGCCATTCGTGACGACAAAAGCGCAGGGCACGGGGCTGGGGCTGGCGATCGTCCACAATCTGACGCAAGCGCTTGGTGCGAAAGTGGTACTGAGCGATGCCCCGATGTCGGGCACATGCGCGGAGATCCGATGGAACGCGAAGAAGTGAAACCCATTCTGGTGGTGGACGACGACCCCGGCTTTCGTCAATTGCTGGAAGCGATACTGGGCGGCGAAGGCCTTCCAGTGGAGACGGCGGCAAATGTCGGCGACGCCCGGCGGCTTTGCGGGACCAAGACCTACTCTCTCGTAATTTCAGACTTAAAACTCCCCGATGGCGACGGTTTGGATATCCAGAAGTGGTTCCGCGAGAATGCCCCGAATACGCCATTTGTCCTGATCACCGGCTTTGGGACAGTGTCCACAGCGGTGGATGCAATGAAGCGCGGAGCGTTGGATTACCTGGAAAAGCCGCTGCGGGGTCCCGATGAGCTACGCAGGCTCGTGCGCCGGGCGCTCGCGCTCAACACCCAGAAACCGGAGCCTTCGCAGGCACAGCCGGAGATTCCCACGCCAGCCACTGGCATGTGCGGCGACATGGTGGCGCGCGACCAGCGCATGCTGCACATTTTGGAACTGCTGCGAAAGGTGGCCCCAACACCTGCGACGGTGTTGCTGTTGGGTGAGAGCGGCGTAGGAAAGGAAGTGATCGCGCGCTGCTTGCACGAAAACAGCCGCCGGGCTTCAAAACCTTTCGTGGCGGTGAACTGCGCGGCTTTAGCGCCCACTCTCATCGAAAGCACGCTGTTCGGACATGAGCGGGGTGCGTTCACCGGGGCCGTGGACCGGCAAACCGGAGTGTTCGAGAGAGCCGACGGAGGCACCCTGTTCCTGGACGAGATTGGGGACCTGGATGCAGCGTTGCAGGCGAAACTGCTGCGCGTGCTGCAGGAGCGGAAGTTCGAGCGCGTGGGTGGCAGCAAACCCGTGGAAGTGGACGTGCGAGTCATCGCGGCGACCAATCGGGATCTCTCGCGGGCGGTCCAGGAAGGACGGTTTCGCTCGGATCTGTATTTCCGGCTCAGCACTTTCCCCATTGAGATCCCGCCATTAAGGGAGAGAGCGGCGGACATCGAGGCGCTGGCCGAGTTGTTTCTGAGCCGCGCGGCGCAAAGGTTCGACAAGCCACAACTGCGGTTGAGCGACGAGGCACGGTATGTGTTGCGCGCGCATCCCTGGCCGGGTAATGTTCGGGAGTTGGAGAATGCCATCGAGCGGGCGGCCATTCTGGCGGACGGGGCGGTTCTTCCGGAACACTTTCCGTTTGGCGGACAGACCAGAGCCGGACAAGTGGCATCCGCCGGGCCACTGAGCATGCGGGATCTGGAGCGGCGGGCTATCGAGGACGCGCTGAAAAGGCACGGCGGGAACCGGACGCACGCGGCGCGGGAGTTGGGAATCAGTTTGCGGACGCTTCAGTACCGGCTGAAGGAGTATGGCCTCAGCTAGGTAGCAACTATTTCCGCCGGGCGGAGTTGCGCGAAGGGTCTTCGCGCAGTCATAATCAGAAACTCATTTCCTGGTTGTTCAGCTTTGCCCATACAATACCCACAGAAGGAGAGCGAGGGTGGAAGTCACCGCAAACATACAGACGTGTAACCCCTATCAACAGGCGTTACAGAATTTCAAGGCCGCCGCGGACGTTCTTGGCTTGGATGAAGACGTCCGGGCGCAGATCCGCGAGCCTGAGCGCGTGCTGATTGTCAGCCTGCCCATCCGGATGGACAATGGGCACGTCCGTTGTTTCACAGGCTACCGCGTACAACACAACACCTCGCGCGGCCCCGCGAAAGGAGGCATCCGTTACCATCCTCAGGTCACTTTGGACGAGGTGAAAGCGCTATCCACATGGATGACCTGGAAGTGCGCCGTAGTGAACATTCCATACGGCGGCGGCAAGGGCGGCGTCACATGCAACCCCAAGGATATGTCCATCGGTGAGATTGAACGCCTGACGCGCCGCTACACGCATGCCATCCTCCCCATCATTGGGCCGGGACAAGACATTCCCGCTCCCGACGTCTACACCAACTCCCAGATCATGGCCTGGATCATGGACACCTACAGCATGACGCGGGGCTACCTGGTAACGGGCGTAGTCACCGGTAAACCGATCGGCTTAGGGGGATCGCTGGGCCGCAACGAGGCCACAGGCCGGGGTGTCTTCAACACCATCGAATGCGCCGCCACCCACCTGAGGATGTCGCTCAAGGAAGCCAAGGTAGTGGTCCAGGGTTTCGGCAACGCCGGTTCGGTAACAGCTCACCTGCTGGATGGCGCGCAGAGCGATGTTGTGGCGGTCAGCGATTCGCGCGGAGCCATCTACAACTCCGACGGCCTGCACATCCCCAAGCTCATGCTGCACAAGGAGCGGACGGGGAGTGTGGTTGGTTTCCCGGGATCGGAAACGATCACCCAGGACGAGATGCTCGCTCTGCCTTGCGACATCCTGGTTCCGGCGGCGTTGGAGAATATGATCCACGGCGGTAATGCCGGCTCGATCAAGGCGCGTATCGTGGCGGAGGCTGCCAACGGGCCGCTGACTCCGGAAGCGGATGCCATCCTGGACGAAAAAGGTGTGTTCGTGATCCCCGACATTCTGTGCAACGCGGGCGGCGTCACCGTTTCGTACTTCGAGTGGGTTCAAAACGAGCAGCACCTGATGTGGGAACTGCAGGAGGTCAACAGCCGCCTGGAGAAAGTGATGTGCAAGGCCTTCGCGGAAGTGCTGGAAATCAAGCTCGATCGCAGGGTGAGCATGCGTACGGCCGCCAACATCCTGGCTATCCGGCGTGTTGTGGAGGCTACCAGGCTGCGCGGAATCTATCCATAGAACGCAGTCGAAGTTACTTCCTGAAGAACCGCAAGATAACGTTCACCGCCAACGTCAACACCACGCTCACCACCAAACAGGTGGTGAGCGGGATGTAGATGGTGGAATTTTTGCCCCGGATGACGATGTCGCCTGGAAGCTTCCACCAGTTCATGACATCTTAGCCTGCGTACGCTCGGCCGCGGCTCTGGCCCACCAGGATCTGGAAGATGCGGTGCGCCACCAGTTCGTGCAGACTCAGCAGTTCGCGGTTGGCGGCAACCACCTGCTCCGCGTCGGTCGGATCCTTCGCTCCTCCGCCAGCTTTCATGGCGTCGGTGGCTTCCTTGATGATCGGATCAGAGATTACCTCGCCGGCCATCTCCCACAGCGTGATGAAGCGGTCCACGGCGGTGGGGAAGCTGATCTTCCACACGCCGAAGTTGCTGGTGGTGCGCGGCGGCTTGAAGTCAAGATTGAACGGCCCGTTGTAGCCGTGGCTGCGCAGCAGCACCAGTACGTTGAGCCAGTCGAGCGGATTCACGAGGCCCACGGCGATGTCCACGTCGTGCTTCAACCGGTAGCCGTCGTTGATGTCGAAGTGCCACAGCTTGCCCGCCAGCAGCGCCCTGGCCAGGGCCGCGCGCGGCGCTCCGCCCCACATCAGCTCGTGCAGGTATTCGGGGTTCAGACCCACCATCTCGGGATGCGTCAACACGCCGGAGCCGATGAACGCCAGCATGGCGTCGGAAGTCGGCAGCAGGATCTCGGCCTGGGGCTCGAATGGCTTGGCCTCCATGCAGTGCTTGAGCGTGGGACGCTTGCGCTTGGCGGCGATTTCGATGTCGATCTCGCAGGCCGCGTTGAGCGCGTCGGCGTACCACTTCAGCGTCTGCGTCTCGTCGATGGCGCCCTGGACGTAGTAGCCCAGGTTGCCGGGCCAATAGACGGCGTAACGTGCGCCGAGTTCGTGCCCCACCTTCACCATGTTTCTCACGCGGAACTTGGCATACTCGCGCGTTTCCGGCGCTTCGGCCGCGGGGCTGCCGGCCCACACGGCGTGCCAGAACGTCTCGGTGGTGACCATGGAGCACTCCAGGCCGTTGGCCGCGAGCGTCTTCTTGATCTTCTCGACGATCTCCCACTGACCGTCCTTGCCCAGCAACCCGGTGGGGATCACGTCGCTGTCATGCGTGCACCAGTAACCCACGCCGACTTCCGCGTAATGCCGGATGACATCCTCGAAGCCCACGGCCTCTCGCGTCTTGGCGTAAAACAGCGCGTTGCCTTCAT
>CAZLOS010000140.1:0-13130 GCA_964561215.1 uncultured Solibacteraceae bacterium
GCCGGCAAGGACGTCTACGTCGAAAAGCCCATGTGCCACACGCTGGACGAGGCACGGCGCATGATGGAGACGGGCCAGCGCACCAGGCGCATCCTGCAGGTGGGTTCAGGCGGCGGATCGTCGAACCTGAATCTCAAAGTCAAGGAACTCGTGGCTAAAGGCGCTATTGGCGAACTCATCATGTGCCAGGGCTCGGCTCACCGCAATTCCATCAAGGGCGAGTGGAACTGGAAGATCTGGCCCGGTACGGGACCCAGTGCCGAAGGCGACAATCACATCGACTGGCAGCGCTTCCTGGGCCCCGCGCCGCAGCGCGATTGGGAGCCGGACCGCTATTTCAATTTTCGCAAGTGGTGGGATTACTCGGGGGGCATCGCCACCGACCTGTTCTACCACACGCTGGCGCCGTTCAACATGATGTGGGGCAAGCCGCAGTTGCCCGCCACGGTCACCGCCTCGGGTGGCATCTACGCATTCCCCGACCGCGAGGTGCCCGACACCTTCCACATGATGGCCGAATATCCGCAAGGATTCTCCGTCGTGTTGACGGGTTCGATGGCCAACTCGTTCTCCACGCCGGCGTCGTTCCGCGGCCGCGAAGGCACCATCGTCATCGACCGGCAGGAGGGCGCGGTGCACGTAATTCCCGAACGTCAGGTCATCACCAATCAGTACAAGTCGCGCTTCGGGGATTCTGACATCGTGGTGCCGGTCGACCCCACGCCGGAGGACGCGCACCTCGTGAACTGGCTGGAATGCGTGCGCAGCCGCCAGCAGCCGCACATCGATGTCGTTACCGGCGCCTACGCCCAGGTCGGCATCACGATGGCGGTGATGGCCTACCGCCAGCGACGCTTGCTGACCTTCAACCCATCCGACTGGACCGCAGCCTAGAAGGGCGGGAATTCGTAAGCCGGCGCGTATTGGTAGCGCTTCATCCGCAACGTGAGCGTCCCTACGGCGCCAGGGAGAAGCTCAACACGCAGATGCTTACCTGTGAAGCGGACAAGCTTCCCGTCGATTTCCGCGCTCTGGAATTGGTGCTCTCCAAACGCTCCGGCCTGCAGGATCACCTCGTGGCGGCGCGCTGGACTGGTGTTTACAAGCGTCACGCGCACGCTGTCCACGCTGATTCTGTCGACCAGGGCCGCCACGTCCTCCGGAATCCCGGCGCGGCGCTTTTCGGCATCGAAGTAGCGCAGACGAACGTGCAACAGGCCGCCGTGATAGATGTGGTTGGGGCCGCCCAGCATTTGCTGCACGAGCCCTTCGAGCACCAGCGGATTGCGGTCCTGCCAGTGATGTACGTCCATGTCCTCCGGATCGGTCCGGTCGCTGCGAACGAGGCTCAGCCGGCGCTGGCTCTCGGCCCAGTTCGCGCGCAGGATCTCCACCGGCCAACCCGGATTCTCGCCGCACAGGAACCGGATCCAGGGAAATTCGTTCTTGTCATCGCCCTTGGACTTGGCGTAAGGCTTCTTCGCGAGCGCATCGAAGTCCACCAGGCGGAGCAGGCGCTCCCAGTCCGCGTTGTCGAAGCTCATGTACCAGAGGTTGACCGGGTATTGCGGCACGGCGGGGCGCCAGTCGTACCAGCCCTTCTCGTTGTGGCGGTTGGCAACCAGGCGGCGGCCGTTCTCCACTTTGCTCTTGCCCAGCATGAACACCTGCTGCGAACGGGGCAGTTCGAGGTACTTGGGATTGGCGGTCACCAGGAATGCATTCGAACCGCCGATCATGGTGGCTTCAAGCTGGTTGAACAAACCGTGGGGCCAGCGCCAGCCGTAGTAGCCGCCGTACCACTTCCCGTCCATGGTTTCGCCGATCCTGCCGTGGGGTCCGATGTTGTCCGGAATCACGCCACCGTTCGCCTCGACGCGCTTCATCCAGGCCTCGACGTATTCTTCGATCCAACGCCTGTACTTCGGGTCGCCCGTATACATGTAAGCGTTGGCGATCATCGAGGTGGCCGCGAGATTGAGCGGCACGTCGGCGCGCATCATGCGTTTGTTCAGCGCCGCGAGAATATTCGGGAAGAGCTTGTCGTCGACCCAAGCCCTGGAATTAGTGACGCCGGGGATGTCGTCGTAGGGCAGGGGATAGTTGGCGAGCACCGGGCGATGGGTCACCCAGTCCTCGGCCGTATTCTCGAACCGCGGGCCTTTCGAGCCGGTGACAGGCGAGGCGATGCGCTTGTGGACGGGATCCCAGTTGGGGCCGCTCATGTACAGCGCCGCGAATTTCAGGGCCCGGCGGCGCATCTCCGGCTCGTAGGGGTTGGCGAGACCGAAGAAGTAGAAGTTGACGTAGCTCTCGCCGTGATGCATCCAGTCGTAGTAAGAATCGAACTCGTCGTGGACCGTGCCGTAGCGGGTGAACAGTTCCGTAACCTTGTTCCAGAGGTGGCGGGAGAGTGGATCCATGCGGGCGTCTCCGCCCAGCGCGTAGTAGAGCGGAAAGTTGTACCAGGATTCGTAGCCGTCGTCGGAGCCGTCCATGCCGGGCCAGTTCTTGCGAAAGATGAGCGTGCCGTCCGGGCGCGTGTAACGTTTGACGAATTCCTGCGCCGAGGGCCAGTATCCGTCTAGCAACCGCCGTTGCCATTGGGCCCATTCGGGAGCCGATGCGGTGGTGCGGATCGTAACGCGGGGAAGAGGCCGGGCGTCGAGGACGAGGACCACGGCAAGCAGTAGAAGCGCGCGATTCATAATCCCCCGGGATGTATCCGGAATCTTCAGGCGTCCGCGTGATGGGCGAAGTAGCGGTCGAGCGACGCTTTCTCCGTCGCGATGAGTTTCTGCGAGAGGCTGCGCATCTCCTGGGGCGGCATCTTCTTCAGGGTCTTCACCAAGCGGATGTTTTCGTCGATGTGCTCCAGCTTGGGCATGCCGATCACGATGGCCGTGACGGGCAGAGAAAGCGAGTACTGGACCAGTTTCCCGGCAGGCGCTTTCGACGCCAGCTTATCCTGGGCGAAGACTTTCATCGCGATGACGCCCATCTTCTTGCGCAGGGCTACCGGCAGGGCGACGTTCTCGAAGCCGCGCGCGAGCGGATCGAGCGCTTCCTCCCGCGGGCGCAGCCGCGCTGCGCCGATGCGCGCGGCGTTCAGGGCCATCTGCGTGGCGTCGAAGTCGTGGCGTTCGAGCGCGGTCCTGAGCACGGCCGGGTAGGCGTGGCAGGTGATGCCGATGAAGCGCGTCACCTTCTGATCCCGCATCCTGTAAAGCACCTTGAGGACGCCTTCTTCGGCGGCGGCGAGGTCCTTCTCGTCTCCCAGCCCGTGGATGTGCAGCAGGTCGACGTGATCCGTCCGCAGGCGCTTGAGGCTGGCTTCGATGGAGCGCATGGCCTGGTCGGCCCCGCGGGGCGGCACCTTCGTCGCCAGAAACACTTCCTTGCGCCGCGTCTTCATGACCATGCCGACGCGTGTCTCGCTGACGCCGTCGCCGTAGGACGCTGAAGTGTCCACGTAAGTGACGCCCTGGTCGAGGGCCCGGTTCAGGGCCGCGACGGCGTCCTCGTCGGTCCTGTAGCCGACAAAGCGGCTGCCGCATCCGAAGGCCAGGGCGCTGACGCGCACGCCGGTCTTTCCCAAAACGCGCATGGGCATGCCCGTCTTGGCGTCCAACTGCGCGGCAACTGCCGCGGCAGCGAAGAAGTCACGCCTGGAGATCTGCATGCTGACACCTCCTGGAAGCTCCCGCGTAATAGAATACCACCCGGATATAATCTGTTCAGGTAGGGAGGAAATCATGAGCAACGCTAGTCTGCTTCTGATTCACTGGAACGCGTCCGAAGCGGAGGAACGCGCCGCACGGCTTCGCGCGCTCGGGTTCGACACCCGGCACGCGGCGCCAGGCGGCATGGCGGGCGTCAAAGCCATGACGGCGGAATTGCCGGACGCCTTCGTGATCGACCTTGAGCGTCTGCCGTCTCAAGGCCGCGCGGTGGCAGTTGCCCTACGAGGCCTCAAAGCCACGCGGCAAATTCCATTGCTCTTTGTGGGCGGGCAGCCGGAGAAGGTGGGCAAGACGCGCGAGATTCTACCCGATGCCGTTTTTTCGTCCTGGGAGAACATCGGAGAGGCCGTCGTCAAGGTTCTGAAGAATCCGCCCGCCGCGCCGGTGGTGCCCCGCGCGATGGCCGAGTACGCGAGTGTGCCGCTGGCCAGGAAACTGGGCATGCGTGCCGGCTCAACGGTAGCGCTACTCGGGGCACCGGCGGGCTTCGCGGAACGCGTGGGGCGCTTGCCCGAGCACCTGCGCTTCACCACGCGCGCGGAATCGGTTGCAGACTTGGTGCTGCTGTTCGTCAGGACGCGGCGCGAACTGGAGACGCGGTTCGATCCGGCAGTGCGGAGTCTGAGCGACGGGGGTGCCGTGTGGATCCTTTGGCCGAAGAAGACGTCCCGGGCGAACAGCGATCTTTCACAAACGGCCGTTCGCGCTTTCGGACTGACAGCCGGCTTCGTGGATTACAAGATCTGCGCTGTGGATGAGGTCTGGAGCGGCCTGCTGTTCGCGCGGCGCCGCAAGCGAAAAGGTCGTGAAATGAGCTAAACTCCATAGCTTCATGACCAACAGCAGGGTCCTTAAGAAATTGCGCGAGGGCGGCTACGTTTTGACGGTGGGGATCGGCCGTGTGAAGGAGCCGTGGCTCATCGAGTTTCTCGGCCGCGTGGGCTTCGACCTCATCTGGCTGGATCTGGAGCATCGCGCCTGGGGTTACGATTCGATCGATCCGATCTCGCTGGCCTGCCGCGCCACGGGCATGGACCTGATGGTGCGGATCCGCAAGAGCGGCTACGACGCGCCGATGCGGGCGCTCGAGTTCGGCGCCAACGGCATCATGGTGCCGCACTGCCGCAGCGTGGCGGAGGCTCGGCAGTGGGTGGACTGGGTGCGGTTCCCGCCGGTGGGCAGGCGAGGCTTCGACGGCGTCGGCGCGGATGCGGATCACGGCGTGGCCTCTCCGCTCGATCACCTGAAGCAGGGCAACGAGGAAGTGTTCCTGGCGCTGCAGATCGAAGATGCGGAGGCGCTCAACGTGGTCGACGAAATTGCCGCCGTGCCTGGCTTTGACCTGCTGTTTGTCGGCCCGGCGGACCTGAGCGTGAGCCTGGGCGTCCCCTTCCAGTTCGACCATCCGAAGATGCAGGAGGCTTTCCGGCGCGTGGACGAGGCCGCGCGCAAGCACGGCAAGTGGTGGGGCACCACGTCGGGCTCGCCCGAAGCCGCGCAGAAGATGCTGGATCGCGGCGCTCGCATGGTTACAGCCGGAAGCGACCATGGAATGCTGATGGCCGGCTTCCAGAAAGCCTTCGAAGAATTCAGCCGTATCAAAGTGAACCCATGAGCCGCGCGGGGGAGTTGTCGCCGCGATACAAGTGGAAACTGGTAGTGTTCCTCTGCGTGGTGGCGATGGTCAACTACGCAGACCGGACGGCCATCTCGGCCGTCTTCCCTCTGCTGGGCTCCGAGTTGGGGATGTCCGACGTGGCGCTGGCCGCGCTGGGCTCCTTCTTCCTGTGGAGCTACGCGGCCTGCTCGCCGTTCGCGGGCGTCCTGGCGGACCGCTTCTCGCGCAGCCGCCTGGTCGTGCTGAGCCTGACGGCCTGGAGCCTGGTCACCATCTGGACCGGGTTCGCGCACAGCGCGACGGAACTACTGGTGACGCGGGTCATGCTTGGCGTGACCGAGTGTGCGTATCTGCCGGCCGCGCTGGCGTTGATGGCCGATCACCACGATACCGACACCCGGGCCACGGCCCTGGGCCTGCACCTGGCCGGATTGAATTTCGGCCTGATCGCCGGCGGCACGCTCGCGGGTTATCTGGGCGACCACCTGGGATGGCGTCCGAGCTTCTATGTCCTGGGCGCGGCGGGCTTGCTACTCGCGGCGCTCGGACTGGTCGTCCTGCGCGACCGTCCGCGTGAGGCCGCCGGCAACGAGAGTGCGCGGCCGGCGTGGAGCACAATCGGACCGGATCTGCGCACGCTTTCCGGCATTGTCACCTGGCGCCTGCTGGTCGGTTCCGGCATGCTGATCTCGATCGGCACCTGGATCTTCTTCAACTGGCTCCCGCTTTACTACAAAGAAACGTTCAACCTGAGTCTCACGGCGGCGGGCTTTTCGGGGACGTTCATGCTGCAGATGACGGCGACTGTAGGGGCGATCGCGGGAGGCTGGCTTTCCGACCGCGTGTCGCGGAATGTGTCCCGGCGGCGGCTGCTCTACGGCGCCGTGTGCTATTTCGGAGCCGCGCCTCTGTTACTGGGTTTCCTGGGACATCCAGCCTACGCGCTGGTGAGCGTCTTCATCGCGGGCTTCGCGCTGCTGCGCGCGCTCGGCTCGATTACAGAACCCACGGTGACCTGCGACCTGCTCCAGCCGCGGCTCCGCTCGACGGCGCTGGCGCTCATGAATACCGCCAACTGCCTGGCTGGCGGCATCGGCGTGCTCGTTGCCGGCTTCCTGAAGAGCGGGTTCGGACTGGGCGGGTTATTCGCGGGGGTTTCGGTCATCATGTTCGTCGCGGCCGGCCTGGTGCTGGCGGGCTACCTGTTCTACTTCAATCGCGACGCCGCGAGAAGGAACGGACAGGAAGCGCGCTAACGGTCCCACTTGCGCGCGGCGCGCAAACGGGCCACCTCCTGCTTCGCTTTTTCCGACAGAAGGACGTAGTCCGTCTTGGCCACGCGGTTGAGCGGCAACTGCCCCGGCTCGATCAGCACGTAATGCAGGGGACGCATGTACCCCGGCAGTCCACGGGCGTGCCTCCGCAGGTCGCGCATGTCCAAAGAGGAGCCGGCCTTCTTTTCGATGAACGCGACAATCGCCTCCGAAAACACGGCGTGCCCGGCTCCCACTACGCCGCAAGACGCCACCTTGTCTGCCAGGGCGCAGAAGTGTTTTTCCACCTGCTCCGGAAAGACCCGGTAGCCGGCCGGCTTGATCATCCAATGGGCGCGGCCCGAAAGCCGCAGGCCGCGATCCCCCATCGAGCCGATGTCGCCGGTGTACAGGTAGCCGTCCGTCGAAACCGCGCGCGAGGTGGCTTCGGGATCGTGGACATAGCCGAGGAAGGTTTGCGGCCCCCGGAAGCAAACATGGCCCTCCGTCCCCGGCGGCAATTCCCGCCCGGCGGCGCCGGATTCCGTCATCGGCTCGCGGATGGAAACCGGATAGGCGGGCGTGGCGTATCCGAGCGATCCCTCGATCTCATCCAGGTTGTCGCTCATGCGCGTGTACGTGCAGAAGCCCGCCGCCTCGGTCAGGCCGAGCCCGGTGCCGAAACGCGGCGCCATGGCCGCCAGCTTTTCGAGAAACGCGCGCGAGACCTGCTGGCCACCGTAGACGGCGATATCGATGCTGGATAGGTCGTAGTCGCGGTAGCCGGCCAGCCGCCATTCGAGGTTGTACATTGTGGGGATCTGCCCCAGCTTGTCCACCTTGTAGTCCTGGACGGCCTTGAGCGATTTGGCTGGATCGAAGATGCGCAGGATGATCGACGTGCCGCCGCAGAACAGCGTTGTCATCAGGATTTCCGACTGCCCGCCCACGTGCGAAGGCGGCAGGTTGTTCAGCATGATGGTGGATTCGGTGAACTCGCCCGCCGCGCCGAGGCTCATGTTCTGGCTGGTGATATTGCGGTGGCTGAGCAGGGCGGCCTTCGGCATGCCCGTCGAGCCGGTGGTGAATATGACCTGCGCGCCGTCGTGTTCGGTGACGCCGGCGCACGCCTCGCGGTAGGCCGCGGCGAGCTGTCCGCCGGGCCGCATTTCGCGGGCCTGGGCCGCCAGCGCGTAGGCGTTGACGGCGCCCTTCATGGTCTCTTCCGGAGGAGAGAATTGCACGAAATGCTCGATCGAGGGACAGTGCTGCTTCACGGCTCGGGCAAGTTCGCGGAAATCCGTCGCCGGTGTGCGGCCCAGGTGAGCGTAAACCCGCGGACTGAGTAGTGAGAGCGAGCGCAGCACCTCGGCCGGTTGCAAGCGCAAATCGAGCGGAGCGTGGATGACGCCGATCTTGAAACAGGCGTACGCCAGCAGAATGTGCTCGATCAGCATGGGCAGGCTCGTGGCCACGTAGTCGCCCTTGCGAAGGCCCATTTCGACGAGCTTCATAGCCATCGCGGTGGTGGCCCGGTCGAACTCCGCCCAGGTTAGCTCCGCGCGAGTGCCGGCATCGATGATGGCCACCGATTGCGGCTTCCGTTGGGCCCAGTAAGAAACCGTATCCTGCACGCGGTGACGCCCCGCAAAGCTTTGCTCATAATCCTCTATCGTGCATTGGGGCACGCCCCGGTATGTGGGAAACTGCATCTGGCGTGTGTCGCTCCACTCGAATCATTACAGCATCGGGCAACGCGCCATCTCAAGCTAGTCATGAGCCACGAATGGCTCGTGAATGCTGAACGCCCTCTTCCGCCCGGTGTTCACCACATAGCCGCGGAACTTCAGGCAGTTGTTGATTCTCAGGTCCAGCGGATGATCCACGGGGAAGTCGAATGTCAGCACGTCGCCGCATTCCAGCCGCAGCATATCTTCCACGCTCAGGGTGGGGCCCTCCAGGCGGGCATCGATGTGCAGACTCGCTGGACGGATCAGGCGGAACATCCGCTCCTGCTCGTCCTCGGTGGATTGGGTCTTGCGCATCGACCACTGCTGGTCGAATTTCTGCCGCAGCATTTTGATGATGATGCTCGGCATGCCGATGTTCATCAAACCCGAATTCTCCCCGATGCGCACCTCGATGCTGATGGCCACAATAGCTTCGTTCGGAGCCAGCACTTGCAGCATCTGTGGTTCCGTCTCGTGGGCTTCAATGCTGAAGTCGATGTTGGTGACGCCGTGCCAGGACGTTCTCAGGTCGTGCAGGATGAGCCGGAAAAAGCCGTCAAGAATGTTCTGCTCGATCTCGGTGATCTCGCGATTCAGCTTTACGTTGGCCTTGCCCGACCCTCCCAACAGCATCTCGAGAATCGGAAACACCAGCGAGGGATTCAATTCCAGCACCGCGTTACCGTCGAACGGACGCATGCCCAGGGTGACCAGGCAGGTCGGCGTGGGGAGGCCCTGCGAGAACTCCTGGTAGGAGAGTTGCTCCACCGAGACCAGGTTCACCATGACGTAGGCACGCAGATATGCCGACAGACTCGATGCCAGGCTGCGCGCGAAATTCTCGTGCAGTAAATGGATGGCGCGCAGTTGGTCCTTGGCGATGCGGTCCGGCCGCTGGAAATCGTACGGTCGCGCCTTCTTGGCGGGATCGTCGTCCTGATTGCTGTCTTTCAGGTTGCGGAATACGCTGTCGATTTCATCCTGCGACAGAACGCGGCCTGAACTCAAAGTGAAGGACTCCTTCCGGCCCTTACTTTCAAATCGGGAGGAGCCGTCCGCGGCATCATTGGGAAAAACCCGTACTCCCCACCTTATTATGGGATAGTGGAGCGCCGCTATTACATCCAGAACTTCGGTTGCCGGGCCACGCAGGCCGACGGCGCCGCCATCGAGCGCGC
The DNA here is from genome assembly GCA_964561215.1 of uncultured Solibacteraceae bacterium. Lineage (GTDB taxonomy): Bacteria > Acidobacteriota > Terriglobia > Bryobacterales > Bryobacteraceae > JAJFUV01. The sequence goes on from CAZLOS010000140.1 coordinate 9,523, forward strand.
TCTGGGCGTCGAAGGGTTGGTAGCCGCTCCGGATGTCGAATCCGCCGACATCGTGGTTCTGAATAGCTGCACGGTGACCGCCGCGGCCGACGAAGATCTGCGGCATGCCTTAAACCGCGTCCATCGCCGCAATCCCGAAGCGTCCATTCTGGTGACCGGCTGTTACGCGCAACGCCGGCCCGAGGAACTCATCGGCTTCCCGGGCGTGAAGTGGGTGGTGGGCAATACCCACAAGCACAGAATTCCGCAATTGGTCCAGACAGGGAACTGTCACGGCCTCATCCAGGTGGGCGATATTGCCGCCGAGCAGCAATTCATGGCCGCGCCGGTGGACGACGCTTCGGGCGACCGCACGCGTCCCAACCTGAAGATTCAGGACGGCTGCGGCAACCGCTGCACCTTCTGCGTCATTCCCAGCGTGCGCGGGCGCAGCCGGAGCGCCGAGGCCGACTGGGTCGTCGAAGAAGTGCGCAGGCTGGCGCCGGCCCACGCCGAGGTGGTTTTGAGCGGCATCAACCTGGGCCGGTGGGGCAGGGAACATGGGGGCCGCTCCCGTCTGGTCGATCTGCTGCGGCGCTTGCTCGACGAGACGGACGTTCGACGGCTGCGGCTTAGTTCAGTGGAACCCATGGACTGGTCCGGCGATCTGCTCGATCTGATGGCGTTCTCGACTCGCATGGCGCCTCACGTGCATATTCCGCTGCAGTCCGGATCGGACAGCGTGTTGCGTCGCATGCGGCGCCGCTACCGGCCGCGCCACTATGAAGAGCGTGTACGTCTGGCACGCACGCTCATGCCCGACGCCGCCATCGGGGCCGACGTGATGGTGGGATTCCCCGGCGAGAGCGAGGCCGAGTTCGAAGAGAGCCGGAGTTTCATCGAGAGTCTTCCGTTCACTTACCTTCACGTCTTCACTTACTCGGCGCGCCCCGGGACGCCTGCGGCCGGGATGACGCAACAGGTGCCCATGGCGGTGCGCAAGCATCGGAACCGGGTTTTGCGAGAGGTGGCCGCGGCGAAGAACCTGGAGTTCCGGCGCGGTATGGTGGGGCGGACGCTCTCCGCCGTCACGCTGAACGAGCTTGGCTCCGCGCTCACGGGCAACTACCTGAAAGTGAGCCTGGCGGCACCGCGCGAGCCCAACCGGATCGTGGATCTCGCAATCGGCGGCCTCGCTTCGGACGGCCTGCTGGAGGCCGGCGAACAGGTCATATGAGCGGTGGCGAACGATTGTTGGAGTTTTACTCGGGTCGTGGCCGCGACGACCGGGGACGCCTGCTGCGGGAGATCCTGGCGTGGCCGGATGACACGCTCGAAGACGTCCACGATTACATACAGTGGCTGTTCCCCCTTACCGAGCCCAGCGCCTTCAATCCGCGGGCTCCGCTTCTGGACCGGCCAGCCATTCGGGAGTTCCGCCGTTCGGACGATTTGCGCCGTGCCGTGACGGCTTCCTTCGAGCGGATGCTGCGGTTTTATGGGTTTGAGATGGCACCGGATATGGAGTGCGAGATTCGACGCGCTCCGAACTTCACCGAACGGGCCAGCGAGTGGCTCTACCCCATGAACCACAACCACCTCCGCATCACGCGTATCCTCAAGTGCCTGCGGCTGGTGGGGCTGGAGGCTCAAGCGGCGGCCTTCTTCGCGGCGCTCGAGAAGTTGTACAAAGAGGAGCCTCGCCCTGGCATCACCGCGGAGACCTTCGGCTACTGGCGCGAGGCGGCGGGCGCTCAGACGAAGCGGAATAAGTAAAGCCTGGCGCTGCGAATTCGTCCGGCACGAGCACGGATTCCGCCCGGCTCCAGGAGTCCAGGTCCGCGCTCTGCATGAGCGCGATGCGGCGGTTGTTCCCTCCCGCATTCACGGGCACGCGCAGATGGACCAGCCAGATCTTGCGCGCGGGATCCCAGACAATCGAGTGATGCGTGTCGCTGTGCCGGGGTTCAATCGGGTTGCGTTGATGCTCCACCCCATCGACGCCGTCAGTGGAGAACGCGAGGCAGACGCCCGGCGCGTCCAGGTAGCAGGCCACAAAGCGGTTATGGAAGATCGATCAGCGCAAGTCTACGACACTTCCCACACCTGCCGGCCCGCTTTGTGGTTTCATGTCTAAGAGGTAATTAGAGAATGCTAATTGATACCGATGTCACCCGCCGCCGGATGCTCCAGGCCACCGTCTCCGCGGCGATTGCCGTCCCCACCATCGTTCCGGCTTCCGCGCTCGGCAGGGCGGGGCAGCCGGCGCCGAGCGATCGCATCAGCCTTGGGATCATCGGCGTGAACGGCATGGGGCGCAGCAACCTGGCCAATTGCGCCAAGCACCCCGACGTCGCCGTGACCGCCATCTGCGACGTTTCCGCGGAACGCCGCGAGAAGGCTCTCCAACTGCACAAGGCCACAGCCAAAGGCCACCGCGACTTTCGCGAATTGCTGGCGCGCACCGACGTGGATGCCGTGATCATCGCCTCGCCGCCACATTGGCACGCCCTGATGGCCATCGAAGCCGTGAAGGCCGGCAAGGACATCTACCTGCAGAAGCCCATGAGCCTGCACCCCGCCGAATCGCTGGCGGTGCGCAACGCGGTGAACCGGCACAAGCGCATCAGCCAGATCGGCACGCAGATTCACGCCACCGCGAACTATCGCCGCGTCGTCGAATGGATCCAGTCGGGCAAGCTGGGACCGGTGAGCGTGGTTCGCACGTTCAACGTCATGAACCAGGGCGTCAACGGCATCGGCCACGCGCCGCAAGAGGGGCCTCCGGCAGGACTGGATTGGGATATGTGGCTGGGCCCCGGCCCGGCTCGCCCGTTCAATGCGCTGCTGTACTCGAACAGCTACAACCACTGCTCGTTCTTCGACTACACCGGCGGCTGGACCCCGGGCATGGCGCCGCACATCGTCGACTTGCCGGTGTGGGCGCTCAACCTCGGCGTGCCCACCGAGACGAGCTGCACCGGCGGGCGTTACGTCATCAAGGACGACGGCGATGCGCCCGACACCCAGGAAGTGACCTGGCGCTACCCGAACGTAACTATGACCTGGAGCATGAACTGCGCCAACAGCTTCGCCTTCGATTTCGGCCGAGGCAAACCGGCGCGGCGCCTGGGCATCTACTTCCACGCGGTCAACGGCACGCTCTTCACCGACTATGGCAAGCACGAAATTGTTCCCGAAGGCGAATTCTTCAAGGACCCGGCGCCGCCGCCGCAAACTATCCCGCCTTCGCCGGGACACGAGCGCGAGTGGCTGGATTCGGTCAAGTCGCGGAAAGAGCCCAGTTGCAGCGTGAACTACCACTACAAAATCGACCTGGCGCTGACACTGGCCAACCTTTCGTACAAACTGGGGCGCTCCGTGCATTTCGATCCCAAGACCGAGAAGATCGTCGGCGACAAGCAGGCCGCGAAACTGGCGCGCCCCGTATATCGCCGCCCCTGGAAGTTCCCGGCGCAATACCTGTGAGACTTAGGCCGAGGTGGGGGGGGAGAGCGAAGCTTCCGTTCTCCTCTCGCCCACCGAGGCAGTTGTTGACCGCATGGGTGTGGTTGCCTAAAATTGTGATGAGGGGGAGTAGCACCGAATCAGGTGAAGCTTGACGACAC